>JADJPV010000001.1:1385000-1985000 GCA_016713085.1 Chitinophagaceae bacterium
GTTGTTAACTGAAATTCTTTTTTATCACTGAGACGGATGGTGAAGAGGTTATTGTTACGTGTAAATGCAACATAACTGTTATCGGGAGAGAGAACAGGGTTCTTCTCAACATCTTTATTATTGGTGAGTCTTGTTTCTCCATTTCCTTCTTTCAGGTACAGATCATTGTCCTTAACAATCACTTCTGTTTTTACAACCATGATGGTTGCAACCGGTGCTGTGTATTCTGTTTCCTTTCCTGTTTTGCAATCTACCAGCATGCTCTTGCCATCACGCTTCAGTACAAAACTGTTATCATCCACCCATTTCACAAACTGCGGTAAGGGTTTGGTAATTTTCTGCGGAGCTCCTTTGAGCATCTGTTCCATTGTAAGTTCTTTCTGCTGGGCAGAAAGAGTAATGGAAGCAATAACAAATAAAACAAGTAATCCTGCTTTTCTCATGTTTCTGATTTTAATGGGGATGAAGATAATTTTTTTACCAAATACAGGGCAATGATTTGTATGAACGGAACAAAAAAGCCGCAGTTCAATGAACTGCGGCCCGTATTATTCTGAGTAGTTTCTCTTTATTATGATCAGTCATCTGTTTTCTCCGGTCTCATCATCGGGAACAGCAGCACATCCTGTATACTTGGTTGATTCGTCATCAGCATACACAAACGATCAATACCGATACCAATACCCGATGTTGGCGGCATACCATACTCCAGAGCACGTAAGAAATCATAATCAATGAACATGGCTTCATCATCACCTCTTTCCTTCAGCTTCACCTGGTCTTCAAAACGGTCACGCTGATCAATAGGATCATTCAATTCACTGTATGCATTCGCTACTTCCTTCCCATTGATCATGAGTTCAAAACGTTCTACCAATCCAGGTTTACTGCGGTGCTTCTTGGTGAGCGGACTCATTTCAACCGGGTAATCAATAATGAATGTAGGCTGAATACATTTTGCTTCACTTGTTTCACCGAACAGTTCATCAATCAGTTTTCCTTTGCCCATGGTTCCGTCAACAGAAATTTTCTGCTGTTTGCACACTTCTCTCAGCTGTTCTTCATCCATTGCACTTACATCAACTCCTGTATTTTCTTTGATAGCATCAAAAATAGAAAGACGTTTGAACGGTGCTTTAAAGCTGATGACTTTATCGCCTACCTGTACATCTGTATCACCATGTAATGCAATGGCAATGCGTTCGAGCAGGTTCTCTGTTACATTCATCATCCAGTAATAATCTTTGTAAGCGGTGTACCATTCCAAAATGGTAAATTCAGGATTATGTGTTCTGTCCATTCCTTCATTACGGAAGTTGCGACTGAATTCATATACCCAATCAAAACCACCAACGATTAAACGTTTTAAATATAATTCGTTTGCGATACGCAAATACATCGGCACATCCAGTGCATTGTGATGCGTAGAAAACGGACGGGCCGTTGCTCCACCGGGAATATTTTGCAGCACAGGGGTATCCACTTCCAGTGCTCCGTGTTCATTCAAATATTCACGGATGGTATTGATCATTACCGTACGTTTCACAAAGGTTTCTTTTACCTGCGGGTTAATGATCAGATCAGCATAACGCTGACGGTACTTGAATTCAGGATCAGTCACTGCATCAAAGGTTTGTCCTTCTGCTTCCTTCACCACCGGTAATGGCTTTAATGATTTAGTAAGTACAGTAAGTTCTTTTACATGCAAACTTGTTTCACCTGTTTTGGTGATAAATACATATCCTTTCACACCAATGATATCGCCAATGTCCAAAACTTCTTAAATACAACATCGTACAATGTTTTATCCTCACCGGGACAGATCTCATCTCTCTTCACATAAATCTGCAAACGGCCATGGCTGTCCTGCAATACGGCAAAGCAGGCTTTCCCCATATCACGAATCATCATAATTCGGCCGGCAACACATACTTCCTGGTAGTGTTCTTTGGTTTCTTCGTTATATCCTGCCTTAATGGCTGTTGAATAATGTGAAACGGGATAAAGCGGAGCAGGATAGGCGTCGATGCCTAATTTGTTCAGCTCGGCTAACTTTTCTCTGCGGATAATTTCCTGTTCGGACAAATTTGTACTCATATTAAAATCGGTGATTGGCTGAAGCTGGACCATCATCTGATCTTTTTGCTTCAATTTAACAGGTCGCAAAATTACCGTAACTGAAGCAGATGAACAAAGGCAGTATCTTCGGCATGATGTATGCAACCTTTCAGGCTGAAAATCCGTTTAATCATTAAAAAACCCCAATTATGTTGAAACGTTTCCTCATTTTATTAACCGTTCCCCTGTTTTTCACTTCTTGTGAAGTATTAAGTCAACTACCCTCAACTGCAAATACAGGCTCCGTAACTCCTACAGAAGCTGAGGCCGGGCAGGGAATTAAAGAAGCTTTGGCCCAGGGTTTAAGCCGTGCCGTGCTTAATCTGAATAAATCCGATGGATTTTTTGGCAACCAGTTGTACAAAGTATTACTTCCGCCCGATGCACAGAAAGTAGAAGCTACCATGCGCCGTATTGGATTAGGAAAAACAGTTGATAAAGCTATTCTGCAAATCAACCGTGGTGCTGAAGATGCAGTAGGTTATGCAACGCCCATTTTTGTAAATGCCATTAAACAGATGAGTATTAAAGATGCCATCAATATCATCCGTGGGCCAAAAGATGGTGCAACCAATTATTTCAAAGAAAAAACAACCGCTGCTTTGATCGAAGCATTTTCTCCTGTTGTGAAAAGTTCCTTAGACAAAGTAGAAGCAACAAAATATTATGGTGACCTGATTAACAGTTATAATAAATTCCCAACAACAAGGAATAAGATCAATCCTGATCTTACTTCTTATGTAGTAGGTAAAACAGTTGATGCTTTGTTTGATCAGATCGCTAAAGAAGAGTTAGAGATCAGGGAAAACCCGATCAAGCGTGGTACTGAAATACTGAAGAAAGTATTTGGTGCAGTTTGGAAGTAGGCTAAGAGATTAAAAGAGTGAAAAGGGAAAAGGAGAGATGAGTTTGACGCTTCTTCTCCTTTTTATTTCAAACATCCTGTTTATATGTATAAAAAAAATGATTGAACTCTTTACGCCACCTCTTTCATCTCTTTTCCCTTCTTTGAACTCTTAGCTAAACTCTTAGTCCTGTTCTTCACTTCATCATACTGCTCCTCGTAATCACTTCTCACAGTTCCCAGCAATCGGTCCCAAAATAAAAAGTACAATCCATAATTTCCTTTAAAATATTGATGATGCTGGTTGTGGTTAACGGATGTATTGATCCACCTGCCGATCCATGTACGTTGAAAATTCTTTGGAAACAATTCCCAGCCTAAATGACCATATGCATTGTACAGCATCAAAAACAAAAGAAAAAGAAGAGATGAAATTTGGTAATGGGTATTGTGTAAATAAAAACAACCAGAATACCGATCTCTGCCAATGCTTCTAATGGATGAAACGCAAAAGCTGCCCAGGGAGATGGGTTGGTGCTTTTATGATGAACCAGATGAATAATCCTGAACAGTTTCGGATGATGCATCAACCTGTGTATCCAGTAAAAATAAGTGTCGTGAATCAGCAGCATTAAAGGGAAAGCCATCCAGAAATAAAAACGTCCATGCTGATCTATATCCCTGTACCAGGTAGTATGTTTCCGGATAGATTCATGTCCTAAAAAGAACCAGGGTATAAAAGCAAAGATGAACATAGTGGAAAAGGAGTACAGAATTTCTCGCTGATAATCTTTTCCTGTTGGAAAGCGCAGTTGAATTTTACGGAAGGAGATTCGTTTCCGCAACAGCACATACCACACAAGAAATACCAGCCCGGCAATTACAAAATACCGGAGAGCAATCACCAGGAAAAAACTGATCCATGAACCATCGGGATGAAGCATTTCATAAAGTTATTATTCCAGTCAATAGGATGGCAATAAGTACGAAAAGTTTAACGCTTGCAGGCAAGTGCGGTTATTTTCTTTTCTTGAGTTTGCTTCTGAATTTTTCATACCGCTCCCTGTCTCCATTAATGAAATACTGCTTACGTCTCAGCAACTGAAAAACTCCGGTTGCGAAGACTACCGGCGATAGCAAAATAAACACAAGGTTTTCCAGACTATCGAGTAATGAAATTTTTCCGCTGATCCCGAGTATTAACAGTATGATTCCGGCTGATCCAAGTAGTATTGGTCCAACCCAGCCAGATGCCCTGATTCTGATCAGGTACACATCTGTATAAGGAATCACCATTTGCTGATAAAACAACCCATTTTTTGCATCCCTTTTTGTTCCGGGTAATATATAGAGAGAGTCAGCAGTAGCATACATCAAATCGCCTTCGATTAATTTCCGATTCGAGACTCTGATCATTTTAATGGATGGTGTTGTATCTGATATTGCATGATTAATACCTGTTGCAGCTATACTGTTTAAAACAATCAACATACTCATCAGAAATACTGTTAAAAGAAATACCAGCTTTTTCAATACTGTTGGCTTTTGTTGATGAAGCAGGATCGTTATCTGTTACCTTTTTTCAAACCCAAAGCTATGCATCAGAAAATAACTTATCCATGTTCCCTTAAAAGGAGACAGAATTTTAAAACTATCTCTTTCTTAAATTAAGCAAACAATAAAATTTTACAAAGAAAGTGTAAATGTAACGACCGGCATGGGCTTTATTGCAACTCCACCACCAGGTTGCATTATGGGTGCTTTTTTAAAATGGTAAGATACGTTCATCGCTTTCCGCTTGCTTTTACTGCTTTTTGTAAAAAGCACAATGCTTGAAACCAAGCTGGCAGCTCCTATACCCAGTAATACCAAACCACCTCTTGCCTTGCCATCATTATAAGATTCTTCAGGTGTGTTGGAACAACCACCTAAAATACATGCACCGGTATTGCGGCCATCGTTAAACAAATTACCGCCCTCTTTTGCCAAAATACCAAGTCCAGCTATTCCGCTTACAACAGATGTTGTAAGCAAAATAAAACCGCCAGTTTTCTGTTTTTTGCTCATTTTTAAATAATCTACAGGAGTCGCTTTTGCTATTGTACTGTCTTGCTGCACAAGTTGTGTGTAGCCTGAAATACTTACAAAAATTAATGCTGCTAGAATAATAGTCTTTGCCATATAATTTTACTTATTTATTGTTTGTTAAAATTCTTCCTGGTAAAAGGAAGCGATGTTAAAATTACCTCTTCTGAACTTTAATAGTTTTTGCTGCAGTTTTTGTTTGTTTTTTTTAAAGCCGAGATAATCTGCAGGTTTGCAATAAATATTTCCATCATGATTAAGTGTAACAGTTGTTACACTGTAAAACGTTTTTGTTTTACCATTATAACAATTCCACTCGCCAAGATTATCCCACACAGGTTTGTAAATCGGGTCTTTAAACTTTTTTCGTCTTGGATAACCTGCCAGATTATAACTGGCAGTAAAAATGCCCGGGCCTGTCATCACAAAGCTTTCGCTTCCGTAAACAGTTGCATTATTCAACAGGCAACTTAAACGCATCATCAAGACATCACCTTTCATTTGCTGTTCCGGGAAACCTTCAACGGATGGGAAAGTATATGTAGCTCCACCATAACAGGATCCAATACCAACAATTGTATTTGTGTCAGAGTAGGCTGAAATGATTCTAAAGGGAGCAGTTAAAACAGAATCCATTATTGACTCTGCGTTAAATTCATCTTTTCCAACATCAAACAAAGCACGCCTTTTACTAAAATGACCATGACTATCAAACCAGATGTTCCCAATCATTGCATTTCTTTTTTTAAGAACTGCTGTCATACGATCGGCCATTTCCTGCGCCGACTCTACAAACATGCAATACATTTCTCCTTTGTTAAGCATGCCGGTTACCCTGGCTTGCAGTTGAGCACTTGCTATAGCAGGGTCGAGCTTTTTCGTTCTAACGGATATAAAGAAATTAATCCTGATTTTTTGATTGAATGTAACGTCTTCAGCATAAAGAAAACTTACTTCAAAATAAATGATTGCTATTATAAGAATGAACCTTTTCATAAGCAGTTTATTTAATTGTTAGGCACCCTATTTAAGTAGAATAAAAACAGTGAAACGGTGAATTTCATTTGTTGCCATTTATCAGTTACCAAAGCCGCCTGATAAAGTTTCTAAACTGTTCTATATTCCCATTTATCCAATATCGTTTACCGGATTTGCCTGCTAAAACTGCTCCTGCTATAATTCCGGCTGGTACGGTAACCAGTAAAATATTTCCAGCAGGCTCACTTGTTCCATTTGTTTTACTGGCAACAACCGGAAGCAACCCTGCAACTCC
Organism: Chitinophagaceae bacterium; assembly: GCA_016713085.1. Lineage (NCBI taxonomy): Bacteria > Pseudomonadati > Bacteroidota > Chitinophagia > Chitinophagales > Chitinophagaceae > Chitinophagaceae bacterium. The sequence goes on from JADJPV010000001.1 coordinate 1,391,321, forward strand.
ACCAATAACCATCCCTTTGGCAATTCTGCCTTTTTCTTTCAGAATTACTTCTTCAATACGTGTATAGTAAAAGTGAACGGATCTGTATTTTTTCCCTTTCGCCATTCCTTCCATTTGCCGGGGGTAAGCAACAAGTAAAGAGTCATTGACAGAAAGCAAGAGTCCCCTGAAAGAATTTCCTTCTACTGTTTTGAGTACAATCTTATGACTTGATTTCTTTTTACACGAAGGGATACTTGCAAAGCCAATATTAAAAAAAACAGCACCCAAAAGAAGCAGTTGTAACTTTTTCATATACCAATTTTTGCAACAAGCTATAATCTCCAGCACCAAAAAACAATATGCAATTGATAATAAGATGTTTTCGTTTGGCAGTTATTCAGAAACCAATATGCAGCAGCATATGAACTGCCACGCCTCATTAACCAAGTGAAAAGGGCATATTACCAAATACTGTTTGATACGAGCTTTTGAATTTGTATCTTAAAACAAAAAATAGTGCGTATACTCTTGTTTATTTGTTTTCAGATCTTCATTTCAAGTCATGCTTTTGCGCAGAAATTTAAAATAATTCCAAAAAACTACATTAGTGGAGCCAAACCTCTGGAGTTCAGAGAGACGCTTATAACAACTAAGGGTACTGTTTTAGTCACCAGTACTTTACCCAGCCTTGCTGAAATAGACAAAATGCAGATTCAGATTGATCCGCCGGTAAATAATGGTCTAAAAGACGGCAAAGGAAACCGTGTTAAGTTTCGAAAGCAGTCAACTATTTTTAAGGATCTCTTTTACAACTTCTCAGGAATAAAGTTAATAGCAGAGGGCCCAGGCAAAATTATTTATATAGTAAGTGATAGTAATAATTTTGGCTTAATCAACTACAATTTTTCCAAGGGAAACATTGCGCCATCTCCGTTTATGTTTCCAAAAAACAGTGGAATTGATATCAAAAAAATATGGTTTGATCTAAACGGAAATTTATTTATAGGAACAAATACTGATACCCTGTATGTAATTGAGGATGCTGCGAATGTTGTAAAAGACAATACTGACAAAAGCAAGCCTGGAATAAATTTTACAACAGGATTAGATAAAGACAGTAATATTATTGTCACCAAGGGGGCAAAACTCATAAAAAAATTCTTTCTTGGAAAAAATGTTTTGCCCTTTTCATTTATGCATGATCCTGATAAAGACAATATTGTTTGGATTGGTACTAACAACGGGCTGCTCAAATTTGAAACACAAACAGGAGCCTTTGTGTATATTATAGAGCCGGTCAAAAGTAACGGCATTACTATAACGCATGTGTCTGCTGAAAAGACCAGTGGCACTATCTGGTTCAGCACATTAGACAAAGGAATGGGGAGCTATAACACTCTAAACAATTCTGTTCGTTACTATCCATATAAAACGATCCCTCCTATTAATCCCCTGACTAAAAACCCTATTCAAACATTTTGCCGGAAGTCTGCCAATGAATTTTTTGTAGCACCAGTCGATTCATTGCCCGCTGTATTCAATACAGAAACAGGTATTTACACATTTATCTCCGACAAATCTTTTTTAGAAACCAAGAACAGAACTACTGATGTTAAACTTGATTCATACGGAAATCTATATATAATAAAAGGAGGCGGTTTCTATAGAGCACAAGGCCTGTTAAAAGATCCATTATTTGCAGAAGTAAAACCAGACAGTTCTATCCCCCTCGTTGTAATTACAGAAGTTCAGGTGAATAATATACCTTATTCACAATTAAAAAACACCTATGTTAATTATGAGGTTACTAAGAAAATAGATCTCAAATACAATGAAAACAATCTGACTATATTCTTTTCAGGGAGAAGTTTCTCCTCAGACGATACACTGACATTTGCATGGAAACTGGATGGGTATTCTGACGAATGGAATAATGTTCCGTACTCCTTTTTAGACGAAAAATTTAACATTGTTGATTTGCAGAATATTCCACCGGGAAAGTACCTCTTTCATGCTAAAGTAAAAAAGGGAAACGGAGAATGGAAAAAAGCTGAAGCATTACTTACCATTGTTATTACAAAACCTTTATGGCAAAATTTGTGGTTCTTGTTGTTAGTACTGGTCTGCACTGTATCCTTAATTTTTTTGATTGTACGGTTAAGAGAAAATGCAGTAAGAAAGCAGGAAAGAGAAAAATTAAAGTATGAAAAACAACTGATTGAAATGGAAGCCCGTGCACTTCGTGCTCAAATGAATCCCCATTTTATATTTAATTGTCTTAACTCAATTAAAGCCTTGATTCAAACGGATGAAAAGCAAAAGGCAGCTGAATATCTCACAACTTTCTCTAAACTGATCAGAACATTATTTCAGAATTCAGATAAACGGCAGATCAGTTTGTATGATGAAATTGAAACATGTAAGTTATATACACAATTAGAAATCATGCGCTTTTCCGGAAAATTAAAATGCAGCTTTCAAATTGACCAGAACCTGGATTTGAAATCAGTAAAAGTACCAGCATTGATTCTCCAGCCTTTTATTGAAAATGCCATCTGGCATGGAATCGCTCCCAAAGAGGAGGGTGGAACAATTTCAGTAATCCTGAAACAGAATGACGATCATATTATTTGCGAAATAGATGATGATGGCATTGGTCGTAAATTATCTGCACTAAACAAACCGGCAGATACAGTTACACATATATCAAAAGGAGTTCATCTTTCTCAGGCAAGATTAAACCTAGAAAAGACTTTGAATGAAACAAATGCAAGTATTGAAACATTTGATAAGTATGAACAGAATCTTGCAATAGGAACAAGGGTAATACTGACTTTCAATTTCATTAACTGATGCCTAAAAAAAATAAATACTGGAGGTTTCAGATAGTAGGATGGTTTAGTTTTACTTGCATTGTGTTTTTCCTCCTTTTTTCAAATACTCCTGCAATTTTAAAACCCCCACATTTACTTTACTCTACTCTTCCTCTCTTTTCAGTGCTGCCGTTATTAGGAATATTCCTTTCTCACTTAATCAAAGTTCTTATTAATCACCTGCAACTTCTTGAAAAACCAATATGGAAGCAAGTTCTTTTCATTATTATGACAAACACCTTATGCCCCTGGATCCTTTTTCTTTTATTACACATTTCGACTAGCCTTATTAGGATGGGCAGGTTTCCTAATTTTAATCTCAAATGGTTTACAAACCCACTTACTCTTATTGAGCTCCTGTCTTTTGCAACAGCTTTTACAATCTGGACTCTTGCCTATTATATTTTTCAATACATAAAAAAAATTCGTACTGAAGAGCACAAGAAAGCAAATCTAAAGATTGAAATGATTGAAATGGAAGCTCGTGCGCTGCGTGCTCAAATGAATCCGCACTTTATATTTAATTGTCTTAATTCCATCAAATCATTAATACAGACTGAGGAAAAGCAAAAAGCGGAAGAATACCTCATTGCGTTCTCAAATTTAATAAGAACATTGTTTCAGAATTCGGATAAAAGACAAATTAGTTTATTTGAAGAACTGGAAACCTGTAAAATTTACATGCAACTGGAGAGTATGCGTTTTGGCAATAAATTACACAGCGCATTAATAATTGAGCCTAATCTTGATCTGAAATCTGTGATGGTCCCAGCATTGATTATTCAACCTTTTATTGAAAATGCCATTTGGCACGGAATTGTTCCAAAAAAAAGTATCGGATCGGTATCCGTAACTGTTAAACAAAAAGATGAAGTAATCATCTGTGAAGTTGATGATGACGGCATTGGTCGTCATCAATCAAAATTAAGAAGACCAGAAGGCATGGCTACCCACGAATCGAGAGGAGTCCATCTCTCTACCGCAAGATTGAATATAGAGAAAATGTTAAGCAACGACAAATCTACTATTAAAACACTTGATAAGTTTGAAAATGGTAAGGCTGCAGGCACATGTGTAATTTTAACGTTTAACCAGCCGCATTAATGTTTACTTTTTCGTCATATTGGAAATGTCAGCTAATAGGGTGGACTTCTTTTGTCATAATTTTCTTTGGCCTCTTTTTTAGTCTTGTCTTCTTAAATATAAGACCATCAGAGCCAGACTTGATTTCTAATTTCTTCAAGGTGACACTTTTGATTATAACATTCGGCATTGCCATAATGCATGCTATGAAAAAAGTAATTGGCTTTTTGAAGATCTTCTATAAGCCAATTGGGATGCAAATATTTTTGTTTTTTTTGATTACACCTCTTTTTAATATTCTTTTCTCCTATACTTTAATAGTTCTTATTCCTTTTTTTATTACTAGCAAGCCGCTTCAACTTAGATTTCCGCCCATACAGGTTATTTTTCAAATAAATATAATTCTTGCTCCTTCCCTTTTTGTTTGGAATTTAATTTACTTTCTATATAAATACATCAAAAAAGTAAGAGCTGAAGAGGAAAATAGGGCGGCATTAAAAATTCAGATAGCAGAACTACAGGCAAAAAAGTTGCGTGCACAAATGAACCCGCATTTTATCTACAACTGTCTCAACACTCTAAAAGTTTTGATACGAACCGGCGAAAAACAAAACACTACAACTTACCTTACCACTTTTTCCAAACTGATCAGGGCCTTATTTCAGAACTCAGATAAACAGAAGATTAGTCTTTACGATGAAATAGAAAACTGCAAATTATACACCCAGCTAGAAAGTATTCACTTTGGCAATAAAATAAAAATTAACTTTCGAATAGATTCAGACCTTGACCTGAAATCTGTGATGGTTCCGGCACTCATTGTTCAGCCATTTATTGAAAATGCTATCTGGCATGGGATAGCACCAAAAGAAAATGGTGGAACAATAAACATCACTATAAAACAGCAGGAAGATCAGGTTCTTTGTGAAGTAGATGATGACGGTATTGGCCGCAGATCATCGCAACTCAACAAAGCCTCTGATTCGCTTAACCACGAATCAAAAGGTGTTCATCTCTCAGAAGCAAGATTAGATCTTGAAAAAACTTTGAATGATACTTATACTGGAATTAAAATATATGATAAATACGAGCAAGGTGAGCCTATGGGAACAAAAGTAATTCTGATCTTCAATCTTAATTAACATGATCCGATCTATTATAGTTGACGACGAACCGCAAAATGCTTCTATGCTGAAGAACGATCTTTCAGGTAATTGTCCGGAAGTGCAGGTTATTGCTGTTTGTCATTCAGCAAAAGAAGGCATTTTCTCTATTAAAAAAGAAAAGCCCGATCTCGTTTTTCTTGATATTGAAATGCCCTGGATGAATGGTTTTGAAATGCTGGAGATGCTCGATGAAATCCGTTTCAATATTATATTTACTACGGCACATGATCAGTTTGCAGCCAAAGCTTTCCGCATCAGTGCTGTTGATTATCTACTGAAACCAATTGATGCAAGTGATCTGAGAGAAGCTGTCAATAAAGCTGCAAAGAGAATAGATCAGCAAAAGGGAAATGCCAATATTGAAAATCTGCTCCGGAACATCAAACAACCCTCCGCTGAACAAAGGATCGCTTTACCAAATAAAGATGGCTATGAATTTGTTGAAGTGAGCCATATCATTTTCTGCCAGGCTGAGGGAGCTTATACCAAAGTATTTCTTGATAATAAAAAACATATCCTTGTTTCAAAAACACTGGGTGATATTGAAGAGCTGCTTCCCAAAGATCTTTTTCAGCGCATTCATCACTCAACTGTTGTTAATCTGCAGTTTGTTACACATTTCATCCGCACCGATGGCGGCTATGTAAAACTGCTGACAGGTGAACAACTGACTGTATCAAAATCAAAAAAAGAAGCAGTTATGGAGCGATTGGGTTTAAAGTAATTAACTGTCCGCCAGCAAAATCTGCCACGCCTCACTTACTTTACCTGCATCCAGCAACTCTTTTGCATAGCGGTGTAATTCTACATCCATTTCATCGGGGTTAATCGAAAAATACTGGATGATATTTTTTAAACGCTCATCGTAGAATGTTGCATCTACCACAGGATAATCATGCACATTGGCTAACTGACCGAGGTTATTTCCGGTTAAAACTTTACTGCTTCGGATCGTTTCAGGCAAAGCATCAATACCGATGCCCAATTTTATATTCGGTTTTGCAACGGCAAACAAATTCGTTTCATCCACTTTACAATACCAGTCGCCACCCAGCCTTGCAATATGATGCAGCTTACGCTGATCGATCATTGTTTTTTCTTCGTTAAGTATGCTTTCATCAACATGCATCCGCAAAACTTCACAGATCACAAGATTACCTGCACCGCCTTCCGTTCCCAACGGTTTTACTTCAAGTACCTTACACTCCATCTTCACCTTACTTTCTTTTACCATGGGAGGCTTTACCAATGTTGCCGCTTCTTCTGTAAATCCTGCTTTGATAAATTCATTTGTTCCTTTTGGAAATTCGCAGCTGCTTAAACTTACCTGCTGCACCATATCATAATCAACAATGTTGATGACAACTTCTGGCCATTGCAACACATTATCGAGGGTGTCTTTTGTTGTATTGTCTCTTACACGACGTGCAGGTGAAAACACAACGATGTGCGGATTGGAAGAAAACAGGTTAAAAAAACTAAACGGACTTAAGTTCACGTTCCCTTCTTTGTCAATGGTTGATGCAAAAGCAACAGGTCTTGGAGCAATGGCATGTTGCAGCCATTGTTGTTTTTGCATTGGAGAAAGTTCTTGTAAATTAATTATCACAGTTATGCGTTAAATGTTATGAGTTACGGGTTATTTACACCCTGCTGTTTTTTAGATCGTGCTTTTTCCTCGGCCACCCTTATTCTTACTTTTTCATCAACTCGCCAATCTGGCTGCTCAACATTCTTGATTCATCACACAAAGCAGTTCCTTCTTTTTCTTCAATAATGTTTATTCGCTGAATAAATCTTACTTTATTTCTAATTTCCCCACATGATCCTTTTGCAATTCTAAGAAATCGGTAAAAGTCCGGGTTGTTATTATATTCAAACCCTTCTGCAATATTGTCTGAAATTGAAAGCGCTGCACTTCGCAGTTGATCTTTCAAACTAAAGTCTTTTTGAATAAACTTGTTTGACTCGGCAAGTTTATAAATTTTCTCTGCGAGTTCCTGTGCTTTTTGCCAAATGACTAAATCTTCGAAGCATTTAATTTTAGCATTCATTGTTCAGAATTTTAGGTTAACAGAATTTACAAAGAAAATCAGGCTGATGGAATTATGCAACCCTTAACCCATAACTTTTAACTCATAACTTCTTCCTTGCCAAAATCGAAAAGTCATCTTCATCCCTTACAATTGTATTACTCAGCTTCCCCAGTCCATCAATTTCCAACTCCACTACATCGCCTTCCTGCAACCATTGTTCTTTATAGTTGGGATCGTTAAGTCTGCCTGTACCATTCAATTCTAAAAAACATCCGGTTCCAACTGTACCGCTGCCAATCACATCACCCGGGTACAAAGTAGCGCCATAGCTTGCACGTTCAATCAGCTCTGCAAAAGTCCAGTCCATATCAGCCACATTTCCATTGCTCACTTGCACACCGTTTACAAAACATTTCATGTTCAGGTTCCAGTTTAGCCCAACATGATTTTCTTTTGCAGGTACAACATATTGTTCCAGTTCATCTAATGTTACTAACCATGGGCCGATTGCTGTTGAAAAATCTTTCCCTTTTGCCGGACCAAGATTCAGCAGCATTTCTTCTCCCTGTAAACGTCTTGCACTGAGATCGTTCATGATCATCAAACCTCCAATGTACTGATCGGCTTCTTCTGCACGGATATTGCGTCCGGGTTTGCAGATAACTATCGCCACTTCCAGTTCAAAATCGAGTTTCTCTAAATGATCGGGCATACATCTTACTTCACCGGGCCCCTGAATGCCGTGATGATTCATGAAGTAAAAGATCGGGTATTGATCAAACTGCGGAATCATTTCAACCTTACGGCTTCTTCTTGCTGCTTCCACATGCTGACGAAATGCATATCCGTCACGACAGCTTGGCGGCAAGGGAACAGGAGCCAGCAATTGTACGTCTTCAATTTGTTGCGTACCTCTTGGCATCATTCTTCCCTCTTCCAGTGAATTTAACCCTGCGAGAGCAACTGGCAGGTAATCATCCCAGTAACTTAAAAACATATTCATACTTGTTGGAAGATCGGGATGAAGTGTATCAATATCAAACACGGTTCCATCAACAACAACTCCCAGCTGTTCGTGCTCTTCCTTTAGATAAGAAACTAATTTCATACAGTTAAATTTGAATCTGCCAAAGGTAGAGAAAACAGGTGCACCGGAAATTCACTAACTTAATCCCATGAAGAAGTTTTTATTCTTTCTGTTCGTTATTGTTCTTGCTTTTTCGTTTGCCAAAAAAGAAGAACCTGCTGCATGGATCCGTATTAACCAGCTTGGTTATAAACCCGGCAGTATAAAAGTGGCTGTTTGGTGCAGTAAAGGCGAAACAGGAATTAGGAATTGGGAATTGGCAGATGCGGTAACAAATAAAGTTGTGTTTAAAGGTATAGCAGGAAAAAACTTTGGTACATACGGGCCTTTTCGACAAACACAGCGTTTAAATTTTTCTGCGTTTAAAAAACAGGAAAGTATTATTTAAAAACAGGCAGTACAAAATCACCGGTGTTTACTATTTCAGAAGATGTTTATAAAGGAGCTGCCGATTTTTGTTTACGTTATATGCGACAGCAGCGCAGCGGTTTTAATCCTTATTTAAAAGACAGCTGTCACACACAGGATGGATATTCCTTGTATGGAAAAGAAGCAGGCTTACCCGACAGTACACATATTGATGTAAGCGGTGGCTGGCACGATGCAAGCGATTACCTGCAGTATTCAACCACATCAGCCAACGCAACTTATCATTTACTGATGGCTTACCGTGATTTTCCGGGAGTGTTTACCGATCAGCATTTAGCAAACGGTTTAACCGGAACAAATAATTTACCCGATATAGTTGATGAGGCTAAATGGGGAATTGAATGGCTGTTGAAAATGTTTCCTGAAAAAGACCAGATGTTTAACCAGCTGGGCGATGACAGGGATCATATCAGTATGCGGATTCCGAAAATGGATTCACAGTATGGAAAAGGATTTGAACGCCCTGTTTATTTTATTGATGGCAACCCGCAGCAGAGAGGAAAGTTTTTGAATGATACAAAAGGAACCAGTTCAACTGCAGAAAAGTTTGCAAGTGTGTTTGCTTTGGCACATTATTTATATAGTAAGGACAGCATTTTCAGAAAAGCAGACATGAGAAAAGGATATTACGAAAAAGCCTTTGATGCCTACAACTATGCAAAGAAAAAACTTGGAGTTACACAAACAGTTTCTGTAAAAGCACCTTATATCTATGCTGAAGATAATTGGGTAGATGATATGGAACTCGCTTCTTCAGCTATTCATGACATGGTGATCAACACTCCTAAATCTGCTGATAATGGATACTACCTTGGGCTCGGTATCGGCTATGCAAAAAAAGAAAAGATCACCCCCTGGCTTGGTGCAGATACAGCTAAACATTACCAATGGTACCCCTTCGTTAATATTGGTCACTACGAACTCATTAAACAATTAAAAACAAAAAAGAACGGACCTGTAGCAGGGCATTACAAAGAGTACATTGATAATTTCTGGTACAATACAGATACACTTACATCTTATTATAAAGAAGGCATCAACCGGGTTTGGAACAAAGCCAGTCAGAATGCTTTTTACCGTGGCATTCCTTTTATCTGGTGCAGCAATAATTTAACCGTTTCGTTTGCCACTCAATGTTACTGGTACAGGCAGTTAACCAATGATAAATCATTTGAAGAACTGGAGCAGGCAAATATTGACTGGCTCTTTGGCTGCAATCCATGGGGAACTGGCATGGTGTATGGTTTACCATCATGGGGCGATTCACCGGTTGATCCGCACAGCGCATTCACTCATTTAAAAAATTATCCAATAGATGGTGGTTTGATTGATGGCCCGGTTTACACCAGCATCTTCAACGGGTTAATAGGTTTGAAATTATATCAACCTGATGAGTATGCTGCATTTCAAAGTGAGCTGGCAGTATATCATGATGATTATGGTGATTACAGTACTAATGAACCAACAATGGACGGAACAGCTTCATTGATTTATTTACTGGCAGCGATGGAGGCGCAGGGATTGCCAAAAAAGTAGCTGCCTCCAAAACAGGAGGCTTCGTTTATAATCGGGGTGCCATCATTCGGGGTGATACAAGCACTCTCCCCTTTGGGGAGAGACGGAGAGGGGCCATTGCCCTAGTATTTACAGGTCATGAATTTGCTGATGGCGGTGAGTTCATTACTAAGTCATTGAAACAACAAAACATTAAAGCTTCATTCTTCTTCACCGGTGATTTTTACAGAAAGGCTTCTTTCAAGCCCATTATTCAGCAGTTGAAAAAAGAAGGACATTATCTCGGAGCACATTCTGATAAGCATTTGTTATATGCCGACTGGAACAAACGTGACAGTCTGCTTGTTACGAAAGAGCAATTCAAAAAAGATTTGTTACAAAATTATACGGAGATGAAACAATTCGGTATCAGTAAATCAAACGCATCGTTCTTTCTGCCACCTTATGAATGGTATAACGATTCCATTGCAGCATGGACTAAAGAACTGGGTCTGCAACTCATCAATTATTCACCTGGCACAAAATCAAATGCAGATTACACCTGGCCAGAACTGAAAAACTATCAAAGCAGTGACAGCATTTACCAATCCATCATCCGCTATGAACAATCGCATTCTTCAGGATTAAATGGATTTATTCTGTTGATACATATCGGCACTGATCCCAAACGCACAGATAAGTTCTATCTCCAATTGCCAAAACTGCTGAAAGAGTTAAAACAAAAGGGTTACCAGTTCAAAAGAGTGGATGAATTGCTGAACAAACGATGATTGCTCTTACTTTTGTTCTCTATGATCAAAGCCATTAACGATTTTCAGAAAGTATTTTTTATTGGTGTTGCCGGAACGGGTATGAGTGCCATTGCACAGTATTTGAAAGGAGTGGGTAAAGATGTGAGTGGCAGCGACCGTTACTTTCATCCCAACGAGCCGAATGAAACAAAAGAAAAATTAGAAGCAGAAGGCATTCTCTGCTTTTTGCAAAACGGTGAAGGCATTACCAAAGAAACGGATTTGGTTGTTGTATCAACTGCTGTTGAGGATACCGTTGAAGAAGTGATCAAAGCCAAACAGCTGAATATCCCTATCATCAAACGTGCAGAATTGTTAGCCATCATTGCAAGAAGTAAAAAAACAATTGCAGTTGGCGGCACAAGCGGCAAGTCTACAACCAGTGCTATGCTGTTTGATATACTTCAACATGCGGGGATGGAGCCCAGTATTATCAGTGGCGCAGGATTAACCAGCATTATTAAAGAAGGAAAGATTGGCAATGCAAAAGTTGGTAAGGGTGAATGGCTTGTAATTGAAGCAGATGAAAGCGATGGATCAATTGTGAACTATACTCCTGAAATTGGTCTGCTGCTCAATATTGAAAAAGATCATAAAGAAGTAGATGCCCTGATCGACATCTTTCACAAATTCAAACTCAACACGAAAGAATTTTTTGTAGTGAATCAATCGCAAATAATTGCCGGGCAGTTATCACATAATCACCTGCATAATTTTTCCATTGATAAAAATGACGATGCGGCTTTTCATGCTACCGGTTTTCAGCAAAAAGGTTTCAGCATTTCTTTTCTCATCAATGGTGTTCCTTTTCAATTGAACAGTGTTGGAAAGCATGACATGGAAAATGTACTGGCAGCTGCAGCTGTTGCCAATTTGCTTGGAGTTTCACTGGAGACTTCAGCAGAAGCAATCAAACAGTATGAAGGTATTTACCGCCGTCACCAGGTCATCGGACAAAAAAATGGAGTTTGGCTCATTGATGATTTTGCACATAACCCCGTAAAATGTGCCAGCAGTATTGAAGCCTGTCAGCCCGTTGCCTCCAAAGTAATTGCCTGGTTTCAGCCGCATGGTTACGGCCCAACCCGTTTTTTGAAAAACGATTTTGTACATGAAATCGCTAAAGCCCTTCGTCCGCAGGATGAAATATGGATGAGCGAAATATTTTATGTCGGTTGTACTGCTACCAAAGACATTTAAGCCAACGACCTCATACAGGAAATTGCAGCATTAGGTAAGCAGGCTTTCTTTGTTGAAAACAGGAACGATCTTGTTGCAACGATCCGTCCGCATCTTACTGAAGATTGTGTTTTATTGCTGATGGGTGCCCGTGATCCGGGCCTGGAACAGTTTGCCAAACAAGTTTGGAGTGAACTGTAATTCCTTTGCAGAAGAACTTTTCATGACCTGAATCATTTTCTGTTTTAAGCGCTGTTTGCTGAATTCATATAAATTTGTGTTTCCTGAAATAAGCGGGTTCCGTGTTATTTCGTTTAAAAAGTGAGATATGAAGATGAATATTGATACGCCAATTCCTGTAGTTGACGGAACAACCATTACAAAAAAAGAGTTCACAGAAAAGTACCTGAGACCTCAGAAACCTGTTGTGCTCCGTGGCTTGTGGAAACAATACCCCGCTTATGAAAAGTGGACCATGGATTTCTTTAAGAAAACGATGGGCGAGCTTGAAGTAAATCTTTTCAGCACCAAGCAGGCCAATCCAAGCGAAACGCTGAGTGTGCCACATGCAAAAATGAAATTCAACGAATATCTTGATCTTATAGAAAAAGAACCAACCGATCTGCGTTTGTTCTTATTTCCTGTTTTCAAACATAAACCTGAACTCACCAAGGATTTCGGTTACCCGAAAATTACCGGGCGTTATATCAAGTTGCCATTCATGTTCTTTGGCCCGAAACATTCTGTAACACGCATGCACATGGATATTGACATGAGCAATGTGTTCTTAACTCAGTTTGCAGGCAAGCGCCGTGTAGTATTATTCCCTCCTGATCAAAGCGATTTATTATACCGTCTTCCTTTCAACGTACATGGCTTGGTTGATATTGATAAACCGGATTTTGAAACTTATCCTGCATTACAGTATGCAAAAGGATGCAGTACTATTTTAGAAACCGGCGATACACTGTTCATGCCAAGTGGTTACTGGCATCATATTGAATATACCGAAGGTGGGTTTGGTTTATCAGTACGTACATTGGGTGCAACTGTTGGAACCATCCTAAGCGGTTTATGGAATGTTACACTCCAGCGTAAGTTTGATGATATCATGTTTAAGATCCGTGGACAGAAATGGTTCAACTATAAAAAGCAGTTAGCCATTAAACGTGGTGAAAGAGCGGTGCAGAAATTCCAGGGAACTGTATTGCAATAAATATTGTTGCCACAAAGACTGAAAGCCGCAAAGAAAAACACAGAGGAACACAAAATTTTCTTTTTCCCTTTGTGTCTTGGTGCCTTAGCGGCCAAAACCATAACCGAATATTAACCTCCCTTTTCTCTTGCCACCCCAGTTAAATGACGTACCTTCGCCGACTTAAAATCGGCAGTATGGCCATTGTCATTTGCCTAACGTATTGATTATGAATATTCGCAACATAGCAATTATTGCTCACGTAGATCATGGGAAAACAACCCTGGTAGATAAAATCTTACACGCTACCAAGGTGTTTCGTGATAATCAGGATACCGGCGAACTGATTATGGACAGCAACGATCTCGAAAGAGAACGTGGCATTACCATCTTTTCAAAAAACGCAGCCGTAGTATATAATGGTGTAAAAATTAACGTAATCGATACTCCCGGTCACGCCGATTTTGGTGGTGAGGTGGAACGTGTGTTGAAAATGGCCGATGGGGTGATCCTGCTGGTTGATGCGTTTGAAGGACCAATGCCTCAAACACGTTTTGTGTTGCAGAAAGCGTTGCATTTAAACCTGAAACCAATTGTGGTGATCAACAAAGTTGATAAACCCAACTGCCGTCCTGATGAAGTACATGATGCAGTATTCGAACTCTTCTTTAACCTTGATGCAACAGAAGAGCAGCTCGACTTTCCTACATTTTACGGTAGCGGTAAGAATGGCTGGTTCAATGATTCATTAACTGAAATTGATAATATCTTCCCTTTACTTGATGGCATCATCAAATATGTACCTGCTCCGAAAGTAGCTGAAGGTCCGTTACAGATGCAGTTAACATCACTTGATTATTCTTCCTTCCTCGGTCGTATTGCAATTGGCAAAGTAAGCCGTGGTGTAATTAAAGAAAATCAGCAGGTGGCATTGATGCAGGCCGATGGAACAATCAGGAAACTGAAAGTGAAAGAGCTGTATGTGTTTGAAGGAATGGGTAAGAAAAAAGTAACCGAAGTAATAGCCGGTGATCTTTGCGCCGTGGTCGGTATCGAAGATTTTAATATCGGTGATACGATCGCTGATGCAGAAACACCCGAAGCACTACCGGTGATCAGTGTGGATGAACCAACAATGAACATGCTGTTCAGCGTAAACAACTCTCCGTTCTTTGGTAAAGACGGAAAATTTGTAACCAGTCGCCATTTGCGTGACAGGTTAATGAAAGAAACTGAAAAGAATCTTGCACTCCGTGTAACTGATAGTGAAGATGGTGATAGCTTGATGGTGTATGGCCGTGGTATCCTTCACCTTGGTATCTTAATTGAAACCATGCGCAGGGAAGGATATGAATTAACTGTTGGTCAGCCGCAGGTAATTACCAAAGAAGTAGATGGTAAGAAATGTGAGCCTTATGAAATACTGGTGGTAGATGTACCGCAGGAATTTGCAAGTAAAGTAATTGATCTTGTTACACGCCGTAAAGGTGAAATGCTGATCATGGAAACTAAAGGCGAAATGCAGCATTTGGAATTTGAAATTCCTTCAAGAGGTTTGATTGGTTTGCGTACACAGATGCTTACTGCCACAACAGGTGAAGCAGTAATGGCACACCGTTTCAATGAATACAAACCATGGAAAGGAAATATACCCGGAAGAAATAATGGAGTGTTGATTTCAAAAAACACTGCGAAAACAACCGGTTACTCTATTGATAAATTACAGGACCGTGGTACTTTCTTTGTTGATCCTGCTGAAGAAGTTTATGCAGGACAGATCATTGCAGAAAATATTAAACCGGGTGATCTGATTGTAAACGCAACAGAACCAAAGAAATTAACCAACCATCGTGCAAGCGGAACAGATGATGCAACACGTATGGCTCCAAAAACTTTGATGACGCTTGAAGAGTGTATGGAGTACATTAAGTTTGATGAGTGTATTGAAGTTACGCCTAACAATATCCGTATGCGTAAAGTGATATTGGATGAAGATGAAAGAAAGAAACAATCGAAATCAATGAGTGCGCAAATGTCGTAAGCATTAAAAAGAAATAGTAAAGCCCCGATGTTTTAGTCGGGGCTTTTTTTTATTTACATAACATCTGGCTCTCCATGAATCTCGGCATCTCCTTTCCTCTGTGTTAAACTTATTTAATCTCTACCTTCTTCACACCCTTGCTCCACATAAACATGGGCACATGAACCAGGTCTTCATGCTGCATCCATTTGATGAAAGGTTTTCCATCAATCAACACCTGTTTGGCAGCTGCTATTCCATGCACATATAATTCAATTTCCCTTTGCTGAGGCTTGCCTTTGTACTGGCCATTATTACTGTTGATGGTGAAACTTACTTTCCCATCTTTTGCTGAAGTAAAAAAGCGGATCAGTTCAAACTGATTTTTTTCATTGGCTTTATTGGTTGTTCCATCATCTTCATACATCAACGCCAGCTGATTGCCTTCTGCTGCATAATAATGAAGAATGATTTTGTCTTTTGGATAATTTGCCGTGTTATCAAATAATGGTTTCATTGGTAATACAGATCCGGCTTTTACAAATACAGGAATACTTTCTGCATTCACATCCACTTCAATCCATTCTCCACCTGTTCTTTTTTCTGTTGGGTTCCAGAAATCATACCACTGCCCTTTTGGTAAATATAATTTACGTTTGGTTGCACCTTTTTCCAACACAGGTGCAATCAGCAAAGCATCGCCAAACATATACTGATCATTCGCTTTATAAAGATTACTGTCTGTATGATCATTGTAAAACATGGGCCGAACAAATGGAGCACCTTTCGTTGCAGCATCATAAGCAAGCGTATACACATAAGGCATCAGCTGATAACGAAGCTGAACAAATTTTCGTAAAATACTTTTATCCGGTTCATCATAAAACACAGGTTCACTTTCAATACTTGCTGTTGTTGCTTCGGGTGCATTCACACTTCCATGCGGACGGAAGATGGGTGTAAACACTGCCATCTGTAACCAGCGCCTGTACAATTCAGGATCACGCTGACCCATTGCAAAACCACCTGCATCACTATGCATGGTTGGCACGCCGCTCAAAGCCATGCTCTGCATAATGGGCAACTGTGCACGGAAACCGTTCCAGCTTCTGCCTACATCACCACTCCATGGAAACGAACCATAGCGCCATGTACCGGCAAAGCCACTTCTGTTTAAATGAAACAATCTTTCGTTAGGATAATTCTTTCCATACTTTTCAAACAGCATCTGGCTCCATACATGGCCGTACATATTATGTACTTCATCTGCACTGAATAATCGTTTTTGTCCGAGGTCTTTTAAATTATGATACACATAGTTGGGATGTTTCTCCGGTTCACCCAAATCGCCCCACCAGCCGGCAACTCCTTTTTTAATTTGTGCATCATACTTACTCCAGAACCAGTCTTTGGTTTTGTTTTGAAAAATATCGAGCAGCCCGGTATGACCAAAATAAAATTCTTTGATGCCGACAGTATCTCCATTTTTATCAACAGCATTCAGTTTGTTTTGCTGTGAGTATTTGTAATTGAATGATTCAGACAAAACAAAAGGCTCTGTAATTAAAATAGTTTTAATATTTTGTTTTTTGAGATCAGCAATCATTTTTTCGGGTTGAGGAAACCGTTGTTTGTTCCAGTCGAGATTACCGATGTTCCATGCTCCATGCACTGCATCACCAAACCAGAACAGGTCAATGATCACCGCATCAAAGGGAAATTTCTGATCTTTCATTTTTTGTGCAATGTTCATTACTTCATCCTGTGTTCTGTACCCAAAACGGCTCATGAAATTTCCCATGGCCCATCTCGGCGGCATGGGCATACGACCAACAAGAGATGTAAATTTTTGAATAAGATCACCTGCATTGTTTCCAAAAAAAGTATAGAATTGCAGCTTACCTGCTTTCAATCCAACTTCAATTGTTTTTTCTTTTGTTTTTTCAACATCTAAAAACCCTTTGGAAGGATTATCAATAAACAATGCATACCCATTACTTGATTGCAGAAACGGAACTGAATAATTCAGATTTTCTGCATTGCTGCTGTAGCCATATTGCGGATTATTGTTCAGTTCAACTCTATATCCTTTTTTATTCAGCGGAATAGACCGTGATCCACTGCCAAAAAACTGTTCGCCGGGATCAACAGAAAACTGCAGCACATGGTATTCATTTTTTAACTCGTACCCGGTAAAAGCAAAACCACGGTCTTGATTCGTATAAAAAACCTGGATTGGATCTTTTTCAACGGTAATAACTGTTGTTCCGAATAACAGTTGTAAAGAAGAGGTCGCATTTTTCAGCAATTTTATTCCTCCGGCAACAGGCTGAAGAATCACCGCATTGCTTACCTGCTCCCCTTTATATTCATTTGCTTCAAAAGTGGTTTGTAAAATTCCATTGGGGTAAGCCTGAAAAATAAGTCGCCCTGTTGTGGTGGCAATTACCGCTTTTCCCGTTTCGGTTTTAAAATTTTTATAGGCTCCCAAACCTTGCTGGGCGCTCAGGCACAGGCTTTGCAGGGACAAAAGCAACAGAAAAAAGCTGCGGACCATAAGAAAACTGATTTGTTTCGAAGCTACTTCAACAACAGCTAATAATAAAATCAGTTTCCGGTGGTTTGCGGTAATGTCATTGCCGCGCAGGCATGCTTTGCCACAGGTAAAAACAATCAGAATGAACACACGAAATCACTTAACTTGCAGCCCTTGAATTAAAACATTTATGGAATACGGAAAATTAATCGCAGTAACCGGAATGCCCGGTTTATATGAATTAGTAAGCAGCAAAACAGATGGTGCAATTGTTCGTTCATTAGACGACAACTCCACCAAGTTTGCATCAACACGTCAGCACCAGTTTTCACACCTCGAAAGTATTGAAGTATACACTGTTCGTGACAATGTGAATCTAACAGACATCTTAAAGGCAATGGAAACAGTAGGCGGAAAACTGCCTGATGAAAAAGATGCCAAAGCCATTAAAGCATATTTTGAAAAAGTATACCCCGACCTGGATTTTGAACGTGTGTACACCAGCGATATGAAGAAGATGGTGAAATGGTTCAGCATCATTAAAGCAAAAGACATTGAAATAAAATTAACGGAACAGCCTGAGGAAGAAGTTTCTGAAGTAGAAGAAAAAGCTGAGCCGGTTAAGAAAAAAGTAAAAGCTGAACCTGTTGCTGAAGAAAAGCCTGTAAAAAAAGCTGCACAGCCGAAAGCTGCTAAAAAAGAAGAGCCTAAGACTGAAAAAAAGGCAGCAGAAGAAGCACCAAAAAAGAAGGCTGCTCCGAAAAAGAAAAAAGAAGATTAAGAAATAGAATTATAGAAATCGGTTGCCGGTAAGGCGGAAAGACGTGAAGTACCTTTTTGAATCATACTTCTTCCCGTCTTAACGGCTTCCCGGCAATTTCAATTAAAGACTTTTAAATTATCGTTATGCTGAGTGCAGATATTCATCCCATTGAACGGAAATTCTTACCAAAAGATTTTGCAATCACAACATGGGAAGCAATTGAAATGTATTTTAAAACATTACTCGACCGTACAATTAATAACAAACAGGATCTTGAACAATGGCTGAAAGACAGCAGTGAGCTGGAAGCCGTTGTAAGCGAAGAAGCCTGCTGGCGGCAGGTTCGCATGACCTGCGATACTGAAAACAAAGAACTGGAAGAGGCCTTCAATTATTTTTACATGGAGATTGCGCCAAAGATGCAACCCTATGCAGATAAACTAAACCGAAAGTTGGTTGATTGCCCTTTTACAAAAGAACTCGATTCAGAAAAATATTTTACGTACCTGCGTTCCATTAAAAAAAGTATTGAACTGTTTCGTGAAGCAAATATTCCCATCACATCTGAGTTAAATGTAATGCAGCAGCAGTTTGGCCAGATTGCAGGAAAGATGACTGTGGAAGTAAATGGAAAAGAATACACGTTGCAACAGGCTGGAAAATTTTTAGAAAGTCCGGATCGTAAACTGCGTGAAGAAGTATATCTCAAAGTGCAGACCCGTCGCTACCAGGATAGAGATGCACTAAACGAGCTCTTTAATAAACTGGTTGAGAAACGTCACCAGATTGCATTAAACGCAGACTTCAGTAACTACCGTGATTACAAATTTAAAGAACTGGGTCGCTTTGATTATACCACACAGGATTGTATCAATTTTCATGAAGCAGTGAAGCTGCATGTTGTCCCTTTGGTGAAAATTATTTACGAAGAACAACGCAAAGCAATAGGAGTCGATGTATTACGTCCATGGGATATGGATGCGGAACCGGAAGGCATTCAACCATTGCAACCATTCAGCAATGGAAAAGAATTGACAGAAAAAACGATTGAATGTTTTGAACAGCTCAATCCGTTCTTTGCTGATTGTTTAAAGAAGATGGCAGAACTGAAACGTTTTGATCTTGACAGCCGGAAAGGAAAAGCACCTGGAGGTTACAATATGCCCTTAGCAGAAACTGGTGCTCCATTTATTTTTATGAATGCTGCCGGAACATTGGATGATGTTACAACCATGGTGCATGAAGGTGGTCATGCCATTCATTCTTTTCTTACACATCATTTAGAACTGACCGGTTTTAAAGAATACGGTGCTGAGATAGCTGAAGTGGCCAGTATGTCGATGGAACTTTTCAGTATGGAGCATTGGGATATTTTCTTTAAAGATGCAGATGAATTACGAAGGGCGAAATTCAAACAGTTAGAACGTGTGCTTACCATTTTACCATGGATTGCACGGATTGATGCATTTCAGCACTGGATCTATGAAAACCCGGCACATACAGTTGAAGAAAGAGGGGCGAAGTGGTTGTCATTGGGCAATGAATACAGCACAGGTATGATTGATTATAGCGGACTGGAACAATTCCGTCCATATGAATGGCAGCGTCAACTGCATTTATTTGAAGTGCCGTTTTATTATATCGAATATGGTATTGCCCAGCTCGGTGCAATTGGCTTGTGGATGCAGTTCAAACAGGACCAGCAAAACGCTCTGAACAATTATATCAATGCGTTAAGTTTAGGGGGAACCAAAACACTGCCGAACCTCTATGAAGCAGCGGGGTTGCGATTTGACTTTTCGCCGAACTATATTAAAACCCTGATGGATTTTACAAAAACAGAGATGGATAACCTGAATTAAACGATATTTGTACTGCTAAATCAGAACATTAATCATGCCTTCCCGTATCTACGGGAGGGCATCTTTTTAACTAAGAGTTGAAAGAAAGAAAAGAGAAATGAACTTTCAACTGCCTTTTTACATTCCTATCATCAGTATTAAAAAAAAAAGGAGAAAACTTTTGTGTCTTCTCCTTCAACTCTTTTTCTTTGAACTCTTAGCCTCACTTACATTCATTACACAATCCATTCACCACCATATTGCTTTGATGTGGCTCAAACCCCTTCGGTAATTTTACATCGGGTACCAGCACATCATCGAGACAAATTGTTTTACAGCATTCATCGCAAACAAAATGTACATGGTTATCATGATGATGACCTTCTGCACATTCATGTTTGCATAAAGCATACTTCACTGAATTATCAGCGGAAGGAATGGTATGAATAATTCCCTTCTCTTCAAAAGTCTGCAGTGTTCGGTAAATAGTTACACGGTCAATTTTATCACTGGCTTTTTTTTCAATATCAGCATGCGCCAACGCTCCCGGAGCATGATAAAATAATTCGAGGATCTGTAACCGGCTGTCGGTTACACTCATATGATTTTTCTTCAGTAAATCACGGACATCTTCACTCATAGTTGAAATTTACTTAATTAGGACTATTTTGAAAAATTCCATTTACAAAACGTGGGCCACTATAACTCTCACTTAAAATAAGGCGGATATCTGTATCCAGTTTTGCCAATTCCTTTTTATTCAATCCATCATAAATACCTCGCACCCTTCCTGCTCTGTCTACCAATGCAAATAATTGTGTATGCACAAACTGTTCTTCAATAGGAGCATTCGTGTTGTTCTGATCATCGAGCAAATAACTTTTCCTTGCTGCTTCATACAACTTTTCTTTACTGCCTGTTAAGAACATCCATCTTGTTCCATCAACCTTTAATGAATCAGCGTACACTTTCAGTCTGCCTACAGAATCTACATCCGGATCAACTGTATGACTCAGGATCATAAAATCATCCTCGTTGGCAAAATCGGATGCAATAGTGAGCATATTTGTATTCATCTTCGGGCAAATGCCTTTACAGGTTGTAAAGAAAAACTCTACAACCTGAACTTTTCCAGTTACTTCCCGGTTAGTAATTGTATCTCCCAGCTGGTTGACAAAAGCAAACTCTTTCACTTCACTCATTACCGGCAGTTTCTTTTTCCAAAGATCAGTCCCTGAAAACAACACCACATAAAACACAACAAGCAGGAGGGTAAAAAATCCAATATAAAACCACAATTTTTTCGACATATAGGTATAATAAAACGCAAAGGTACGAAGGGCACAAAGGCAAATGCGACTTAAAATAAAATTTGCAACATCATTGCAAAACTGTACTTTTGCTGTCCTTTATGAATTTTCGCATTAACTGGGAAGCCTTGGGTATTGGAGCGTCATTAGCCTGTGCCATTCACTGTGCAGTGATGCCGCTCTTTATTACAAGCCTGCCACTATTTGGAGTAAATATTATTCATAATATTTTTCTTGAAATCTTTTTACTGGGCTCTGCTTTTGTAATAGGTTTTTCAACACTCTGGCATGGCTACAAAAAACACCACCACCACTGGGGTACGCTGGTGCCTTTCACTTTTGGGATGCTTTTGTTTACCATTAACCAGTTTGTGATCTTTCCTTATTCTTCTTTTGTATTTGTGATTCCTGCAGTAATTGCTGTAATCAGCGCTCACATCCTTAATCACCGTTTTTGTAGGGAAGCAAATCACTGCCATGTCAGCGATTGCAATCATTAACAGCTTTTTTTCAGAACCAAGCTTTTTCCATTTCAAAACAATTCAATGAATTTAAAACCACTGCAATTTTTACGTAAGATCGGTATAGCCGAAGGTGTTTCTTTTCTTGTACTTCTTTTAATTGCAATGCCCCTGAAGTATATATTTGATTTTCCCCTAGCCGTAAAGTATGTTGGCTGGGCACATGGTTTATTATTTGTTTCTTACGTAGCATTAGCCTGGTTCGTTAAAGAAACTTATAACTGGCCATTTAAAAAATTTCTGCTGGCTTTTGTTGCTGCATGGCTGCCATTGGGAACTTTTGTGTATGACAAACAATTGAAAAAAGAAGAAGCCTTTTTGCTGAACAGGTAAGATACCTATGAAAGTAGATTATTCTGCTTTTATGTACACCTCATCTTCTTTGTCATAAAAGAAAGAATGCTTCATATTCTGTTGAATAAAGTTTTTCAGCTCAGCAGATGTTTGAAATTTTTCATCAATATTTTCGGTAACAGGACTAAGGGTAAGTCTTGCTCCGCTTGGACTGATTTCCAGTTTATACAGGTAGTATTTTTTTGTCCCGAAGTCTTCGCCCTTTTTCTCAGAGAGATTTAAAAACTTTATACCACCTACATCTGAGATAAATGCTTCATACTCCTCAGCTGCATCATCAGGCTTCGCTTCTTTTTTTACTTTCGTAATTGTGATAATGTAATCATCCTTCTTTTTAATTGTATATATATCATCCGAAGAACTCTTGGGCTCCCATTTACCAAGCAGCCCGGCAGGAAATTTTACTTCCGGTTTATCAATCGGCACTTCGGTTTCGTAAGGACAACCCATTAAAAATAATGAAGCAGTGATAACAGCAAAAAAATACAATAGCCTTTTCATATATAACAGTTATACAGCTAAAGTAGACTTTCCTCTTCTTTTCTGCAATACCCAATTACCGCATCTAAACAAAAAAGGAAAAGCCCTTCGCAGAAGCGAAAGGCTTTGATACTTACAAACAAACCCGAAGTTTACGAAGCAGCTGCTCCGTTTTGAATTTCTTTTATTTTTTCACGGATCTTTCCTTCAATTTCATTGGCCATTTCAGGATTATCAATGAGTATTTGTTTTACTGCATCTCTTCCCTGTCCCAGCTTATCACTGTTATAACTGTACCAGCTTCCGCTTTTTTGAATGATTGCCAGTTCAACACCCATATCAATGATTTCACCATTTTTGCTGATGCCTTCACCAAATATGATATCAAATTCAGCCGCTTTAAATGGTGGTGCTACTTTGTTTTTTACCACTTTTACTTTTACACGGTTACCAATTGCTTCGTCACCGTCTTTGATCTGGCTCATTCTGCGAATATCCAAACGAACGGATGAATAGAACTTCAGCGCATTACCACCGGTTGTTGTTTCAGGATTACCAAACATCACCCCGATTTTTTCACGCAGCTGGTTAATGAAAATGCAGATGGTATTTGTTTTATGAATAGTAGCGGTTAGTTTTCTCAGGGCCTGACTCATCAATCTTGCCTGCAAACCCATTTTACTGTCGCCCATTTCACCTTCCAGTTCACTTTTTGGAACAAGTGCCGCAACAGAATCAATTACCACCACATCCAATGCTCCTGACAAAATCAAACGATCAGCAATTTCCAAAGCCTGTTCTCCGTAATCCGGTTGTGAGATCAATAGATTATCAACATCAACACCAAGTTTCTGTGCGTAGCCACTGTCAAAAGCATGCTCAGCATCAATGATTGCACAGATACCGCCTTTCTTTTGCGCCTCTGCAATGATATGTGTGGCAATGGTTGTTTTACCACTGCTTTCAGGTCCGTAAATTTCAATGACCCTTCCTCTTGGTATACCGCCAATTCCCAGGGCAGTATCAAGTCCAATGGAACCGGTTGATACAACCTCAATTTCGGTAATGCCTTTTTCATTCATCATCATCACACTTCCTTTGCCATAATCCTTGTCAATTTTGTCGATGGTGAGTTTCAGCGCTTTGAGTTTTTCACTGCTCTCTTTGCTGGTGTCCTTGCTCATTTTTTCTTTTTTTGGTTTCTCCAAAATTAAAGTCTCTTCCATAACGGGTTTGTTTATTTGTTCACACTAATTTGTTTAGCAAACATAATACTAATTATTTTAGATGCCAAATGTTTTAGTAAAAATTTTTTTGTCTTTGAAAAATCGTTCTTTAGGAATTTTAACAGGTTTGACTTGTGTACTTCGTCAGTACGCTTAAATTTGCTGTTCAAATAATAAACACATGAAAAAACTGACAGTTTTGTTTGCTGCTGCCCTTTTAACCGTTACAGCATATGCCCAAAATGATCCCAAACCCGCCGCCAAAGGTGTTACTTATGGCGAAGGAACAACCAATACGGAAGCTAAGGCTGTAACTGATATGGAAAAGCAGGTGCAGGAAAAAGGCTTATTTACCGGAAAAATCACCGCCAAGGTTACAGAAGTTTGCCTGGAAAAAGGCTGCTGGATGAAAGTTGATAAGGGCAATGGCGAAACCATTATGGTTCGATTTAAAGATTACGGATTCTTTATGCCAAAGAATATTGTTGGACAGACTGTAGTACTGGAAGGTGAAGCAAAAGAAAAAGAAGTAAGTGTAAAACAGCAGCAGCATCTTGCAGAAGATGCAGGAAAAACAAAAGCTGAAATTGAAAAGATCAAAGAGGTAAAAAAAGAAACACAGTTTATTGCAAAAGGAGTTTTAGTCCTGTAATAACTTATCAGAACAATATAACAGAGCCATCTTAACCGATGGCTTTTTTATTACCTATCCTTTACTCTGGCCTGATTGCATGAATTTTACAGGCGGTTTGCATCTTCCGGATTCTCTCCCTACCTTATTTGCTTAAACTTATTTTATGCAAAAAATCTTCTTATCGTTCTCGGTATTTATATTATTATGGGGTTGCAAAGAAAAGGCTGCCCCTGCCCGTGATGTAAAACAATACAGCATTGAGCAGTTTTATAAAACAGAAGGAGTTTCGGGTGGTGCCTTCAATAAAGATGAAACCAAAATCCTCATCAACAGCAACCGTACCAATATTTTTAATGTATATGAATTAACCCTGGCCGACTCCACAACAAAACCCCTGACAAGCTCAACACAGGAATCTTTTTTTACTGTTGATTATGTACCTGGTACTGATCATTTTATTTACACTGCTGATAAGGGAGGCAATGAAAATGATCATCTTTATCTGCAGGCTGGTAATGGCACAGCAAAAGATCTTACTCCGGGAGCAACTGAAAAAGCATCTTTTTTTGGATGGACCAAAGACAAAACACAATGCTATTACATCAGCAATAAACGCAACCCCAAGTTTTTTGATGTATATAAAATGGATACTGCCAAATGGCAGCCTACTATGCTTTACAAAAATGACAGCGGGCTTGATGTAAACAGCATCTCCTTTAATGAACGGTATCTTGTCCTCACCAAATCTGTTACAACAGATAAAAATGAAATGTACCTGTTTGATGCACAAACAAAAGAAACAAAACAACTTTCAACAGACAGTCTGGGCGATGCCACCTATTATCCCGCAGGGTTTGAAACTGATGATACTTTTTTATATTACATAACCAACGAGGGTGAAAATTTTACCTATGTTGTAAAATACAATCTTCTGAAAGGCACCAAGGAAAAATTCTTTGAAACAAGCTGGGACGTGAGTTATATGTTCATCAGCGAAAATGGAAAATATCATGTAATTGGCATCAATGAAGATGGAAGAAATAAAGTACTGCTCTTTGATCATGCAAGTGGCAAAGAAGCAGACCTGCCAAAGTCCGAAAATGGTTATATCTCCGGGGTGACGATATCGCTGAGTGAAAAAAATCTGCTGCTGAATGTAAGCAGCGACAGAAGTCCGATGAATTTTTACTGGTACAATTTCGACTCAAAAGAATTGAAGCAACTAACCAGCACACTTACAAAAGAGGTTGATCAAAATGATCTTGTGGATGCAGAAGTGGTTCGTTTCAAATCATTCGACGGCCAGGAAATTCCAGCCATCTATTACAAGCCACACAGTGCTTCATCAACCAAAAAAGTTCCGGCATTGGTTTGGGTGCATGGCGGTCCCGGTGGACAAAGCCGTGCCGGTTATTCCAACAGTATTCAATACTTAGTGAATCATGGTTATGCTGTATTAGCTGTAAACAACAGGGGTAGCAGCGGCTATGGAAAAGTCTTTTATAAAATGGACAATCAGAATCATGGCGATAAAGATCTGAAGGATTGTGTGTGGGGTAAACGCTGGCTGGCGCAGCAGGAATATATTGACAGTACAAAAATTGGAATATATGGGGGCAGCTATGGGGGCTTTATGAGTTTGGCAGGCATTATTCAATACCCCAATGAATTTGCTGTTGGTGTAGACCTGTTTGGTGTTGCCAACTGGATGCGTACATTAAAAAGTATTCCTCCTTACTGGGAAAGTTTCCGAAAAGCATTGTATATAGAAATGGGCGATCCTTTTACAGCTGATTCTGTTCGTTTAAAAAACATTTCTCCTTTGTTCAATACGGATAAAATTAAAACACCATTGCTTGTACTGCAGGGTACAAATGATCCAAGGGTATTACAGATTGAAAGCGATGAAATTGTTGCAGGTGCAAAAAAGAATGGTACCGCTGTTGAATACGTTTTGTTTCCTGATGAAGGGCATGGTTTTGTGAAAAAAGAAAACCAGATGAAAGCATCGAGTGAAACACTTAAGTTCCTCAACAAATATTTAAAAAAGGAAGAACCAGCACCAAAGCTAAATTAATTTTTATAAAAGAAAAACCCACGGCAATAATACTGCCGTGGGTTTTTTAATTGAGGTTTTTCAATATTATTGTTTTGCCTTATTCAGCTCAAGTAATACAGTTACTTCAACATCTTTTCCTACAACCAGTCCACCTGCTTCAGTTGCACGGTCCCATTTGAGATTGTAATCAAAACGATTAATGGTCGTCTTTGCTTTGAATCCTGCTTTGTCGCCACGTGTGCTTGCTGCAATACCGCCAAAGGTTACATCAAATTTTACGGGTTTGGTCACATCACGAATAGTAAGGTTTCCTGCAAGTTCATACTTGTTTCCTCCTTTGGGAGTAAAGCTGGTGCCTGCAAAAGTGATTGCCGGGAATTTTTCAGCATTAAAGAAATCATCGCTCTTTAAATGCTTGTCACGATTCTCATTGTCTGTGTTGATTGAATTTACGTCAACAGAAAAATTAATCTTTGCATCGCTCCAGTCGGCTTTAGTATGCTCAACAGTACCATCGAAAGCTTTAAATGAGCCTTCTGTTTCTGCAACAACCATGTGGGTTACCGAAAATTTCACATTGCTGTGTGATTTATCAACTGTCCATTTAGTACCCGCCTGTGCAGAAGAAACTGCTGCAACTTTGTTTTCCTGTTTAGGCAAAAATGCTGCAAGTATGGCTACGGAACCGATTGCCAGCATTGAAAATAAAATACGCTTCATAATTAAATTGATTGGTTTAGTGTTTAAACATTGACAAAAATAAGGCCGTTCATTGAAAAAACCTGTTAAACTTTTGTTTAGACAATGCATCAGGGTTTGTTTTCTGTTATGACTGGCTCTTGTACACAAAGACGCTAAAACAGTTCCCTCGGCAGAACCGTTTATCAAAAACATTTGGAAGGCCAGTAATGTTTCCTCAATTTCAAGATTCCTAAAACCAGCTTAACATGAGACTAATTGCTTTGGCCGTTACGGCCTTTCTGTTTTATTCGGCATCTGCACAGGTAAAGACTGAACATTTTAAAAACCTTAAACCACGTAATATCGGCCCGGCAGGAATGAGTGGGCGTGTTACAGCCATTGATGCGTTATACAGCAATCCTGAAACAATTTTTGTAGGTGCAGCCAGTGGCGGTGTTTGGAAAACAGATAATGGCGGAGCTGCATGGAAGCCTTTGTTTGATGATCAGCCCCTGCTCAATATCGGCTCTATCAAAATTCAGCAAAGCAACCCGGATGTAATCTGGGTAGGAACCGGAGAAGGAAACCCCCGTAACTCACTCAACCTCGGTGAAGGTATTTTCAAAACACTTGACGGAGGAAAAACATGGAAGAGAATGGGCCTGGAAAAAACAAGAAACATTCACCGTATTCTTATTGATCCAACAAATCCCAACACAGTTTATGCTGCAGCAATTGGTAACCCTTATGGCATCCACAGCGAACGTGGCGTTTATAAAACAACTGATGGTGGCTCAACATGGGAACGTGTATTATACACCAACGATACAAGTGGTTGTGCAGAGTTGGTAATGGATCCTTCCAACCCAAATAAATTGATTGCAAACATGTGGCAGCATCAGCGCAAGCCATACAATTTCAATAGTGGTGGACCCGGAAGTGGTTTATATATAACAGTTGATGGTGGCAAGAACTGGAAAAAATTAGGTAAAGAAGATGGTTTGCCCGAAGGATCAATTGGACGAATTGGTTTATCCTTTGCAGCAAGTCAGCCATCAAGAGTATATGCAAAAGTAGAAGCAACGAAAAACGGTTTTTATAAAAGTGATGACGGCGGTTTTACGTGGACGTTAGTGAACAGCGATCCTGCACAAATCACAGACCGCCCTTTTTACTATCAGGAAATTTATGTTGATCCAAAAAATGAAAACCGCATCTATGATATTCATTCAACTGTAACCATCAGTGAAGATGGCGGTAAATCCTTCAGCACATTAATTCCTTACAACGGTATTCACCCCGATCATCATGCATGGTGGATTCATCCAACAAACGCCAACCTCATTATTGAAGGAAATGATGGCGGTATCGGCATCAGTAAAGACCGTGGTAAAACATGGCGCTTTGATGAGCAGTTACCTTTTGGTCAGTTCTATCATATTAATACAGATAATGAAATTCCGTATAACGTAATGGGAGGTTTGCAGGATAATGGAAGCTGGCGTGGTCCTGCTTACACCTGGATTGATGCAGGCATCCGCAACTATTACTGGGAAAGCCTTTGGGGAGGTGATGGTTTTGATGTTGTACCTGATCCCGAAGACAGTAAATGGGTATATGCTATGAGCCAGGGTGGTTCTGTTGGACGTTATAATATCACAACAGGCCAGCAGGAATTTATTAAACCGCCTGCACCGGAGTCAAGAACAAAATTGCGATTCAACTGGAACAGCGCAATTGCATTAGATCCATTCGACAGCAAAACAGTTTATTTTGGAAGTAACGTTTTGCATAAGAGTACCAACAAAGGAACCAGCTGGGAAATTATTTCTCCCGACTTAACAACGAACAACGCTGAACAGCAGAAAGAAGAAACAGGTGGATTAACATTAGATATTACCGGTGCTGAAAATTATAACACCATCATGGCTATTGCGCCATCAGCAAAAAACAAAAACGTAATCTGGGTTGGTACCGATGATGGCAATGTACAGCTGACACAGGATGGCGGAAAAACATGGACCAACTTTCGTGGAAAGATTCCCGGCTTAAATGCTGGTGCATGGATTACACAGGTTCATGCAAGCCGCTTTAATGAAAATGAAGCATTTGTTGTGGCCAACGATTACCGCCGTGGTGATTTCAGCATTACCGTTTTCCGTACAAAAGATTTTGGTAAAACCTGGGAGAATATTCTTGCCAATAAAGGATTAAAAGGATATGCACTGTGTATGATCCAGGATCCGGTTCAACCCAATTTAATCTTTGTTGGAACCGAACATGGGCTGTGGATCAGTTATGATAATGCAAAAACATTTTCACAATGGACAAATGGTTATCCATCGGTATCAACTTATGATTTAACTATCCAGGAAAGAGAAGCTGATTTGGTGATTGCAACCTTTGGCCGTGCATTGTGGGTGCTGGATGATATCCGTCCGCTCAGGGCTTTTGCTGCAGCTAACGGCTCAGTGTCAACGAAAAAGCTCAGTATGTTCGAACCTCCGGTTGCTTATCAGGCTTCAGTTAAAAATGCACCGGGTTACGAATGGAGTACGTGGGGTTTATATGAAGGTGAAAACAGAAGAACAGGAGCAATGCTTTCTTACTTTGTAAAATATGCTGATGCCCTGCCCGCCGGAGCTGCTGCGAAGGTGGGAAAAGATACATCCAAACAAAAAATGGATAGTGCCTGGGTGAAAATTTTTGATGAACAGAATAAACAAATCAGAAGTTATAAAGTAAAAGCCGACACAGGCTTCAACCGCATCTACTGGAGATTTGAAACAAAGGGAAACCGCCGTCCCGGCTCACCAAAACCAAGGCCCGGTGCACCAGAGCCATTTGGTGGCATGCAGGCTTTTCCCGGTACCTATAAAGTTGTTCTTACACTTGGAAAAGACAGCGACTCAACAATGGTTACTGTAAAAGCAGATCCAAGAATTGAAGTGAAAAAAGAAGTATATAACGCAAAAAAGAAAATGAGCGACCGCTTACAGCTAAGTACAGATAAACTAACGGAAGCCGTTGACCGCATTACCGAAGCAGAAGAAGCAATCACAAAAGTTGAGAATTCATTACGTGGTGCAGAAGGTAAAGAAGCGGACAGTTTACGCAAAGCAGGAACTGCCATCAAAGCTGAAATCAAAAAAATAAGAGAAAGCATTTTTGGCCGCACTGCAACCGAAAGACAGGGTATTACCCGTTTTGCTGATATTACCACCATGAGCATTCTGCAAAATGCAAACATGGAAATCATGAGTAAGATTGCTGCACCAACTGCACAAACAGAGCGACTGGTTACTGAAGCAGAAACAGCCATTAAAGAATCAGTTAAAAAAATCAATGAGTTCATTGATGGTAAATGGAAAGCTTACCGTACACAGGCAGAAGCAACACCAATGAAGTTGTTTAAAGATTATAAGCCGATTGAATAAAGGATTCCGTTTGTTTTAAAAAGCCCCTTTTATTGAAAAGGGGCTTTTTTGTTGCATTAGCTGAAACTTATTTGTACTTTTCCCCCACCTTAACTCAGCCACATGATTGGATACTTGCGTAAAGCAATATCTTTCTTCCCGTCCTATATCCTTAATTCTGATCCAGAGATTTGTTTCTATTCGCCAATAATCAGCCTGTTTAACCGTTATACTACGCACAACAAAAGAATCCAGTTCTTTATTGTTACCAAACTATACGCCTCTTTCCTTTTACCGAAAACCAACTGTCATGAAGAAAATCAAGTTTCTCATTCCTATTCTGCTGCTTTGTTTTAGCACTGTCCGCAGCCAGATCAGTCAAATTAACATCGTCAACTTTACCGTAAAGAATACCTTACCGGCAAAGATCGATGACTGGATTACCACTCCGGGTTCATTATTATTATCAGCGCAAAAATCTCCACAGTCGAGAGATATGAAACCAATGCTGGTGTTACAGATCCGCAGCGGAGGTGCTGTTGTTTGCGGCAACAATCTTTCAACTGCAAAGCCAATTGATCCCTTTGATGTAAGAACTTTTAATGCAGCTGAACTGATTGGCATGTTGGGCAATTGCAAAGAACTGAAAGAAGGAAGCTACAGCATCTGTGCACAATTTTTCAGCAGTGAACGAAAAGAATTGAGCCGGGAAGTTTGCAAAGAGTTTAAAGTGGAATCACAAAAAACAGATTTCGCTCCACCCACTTTAATCAATCCGGAAAATGGAAAAAAATTCACTTTAAAACAGTTGCAGGGTCTTGTTACATTCCGCTGGACTCCTGTTGTTCCTAAACCAAAAGATCCTGTAACCTATCGTTTGCGTGTATGGCAACTGATGCAGGGACAGAATGGAGCAAAGGCAATGACCAGCAATGCGCCGATCATAACAAAAGATGTAGAGAACCTTACGCAGGCAAGTGTCAGCAGTATACTCACAGGCCCATGCAAACCTCCTTACTTATGTGATTTCATCTGGTCTGTTCAGGCATTGGGTCGTGATGGGAAACCAATAGGAACAAGGGACGGCACAAGCGAACCTTACACATTTAAAATGAGCAATGATATCGATATTCAGATTGATAGTCTTGATATCAGTTGTTGCATAAACGGTAAACAGAATTTTACCATCATCATTAAAAATAATTTAACCAACACTGTTAAGATTACCCAGCTGAAAGTTGATAAAGTAAATGGTGTAATTGCTAACATACTTCCTTCGCCACTTACACCTGGCTTACCGGCAACTATTGCAGGTAATGGTTCGGTTACATTTACCGGACAGCTCAGTTGTGCTGATACTGCAAAAATCATCCGTTTCTACGTAGCCGCTGAAGATGCATTGGATAATGCAATAACTGAAACAGAAGTAGAAGCAGATACATTGAAATGCCCCTGCGATCCATGCAGGAATATGCAGCTGGTCATTCAAAAAGATACATTGATATTACCAAAGAACGGTAACCCGATGCAGGTGAATTTAACAGGAATGGTTACAGGCATCAATCCGAATAACATTAAAAAAGTAACTGCTGAAATTATTTATTTCAATATTCAGCAAACAGGTGATACTAATTGCGCCAAGTGTGTGTACGACAGTAAATACTATGGCAACTTTACTCTACCTGCTTCTGCCATACCAGGCTACAGTGGTCCTGTATTAAATAAACCGGATTACAGCAGACTGATCACCTGGACAAGCACCGTTATGAAAGAATGCAATGGTCAGCCTCATGATGACGGCGGAGGTGTTGGTCATGGAGACAATGGAAAAATAGATCCGTTAAAGAATAATAATGCAAAGAATGTTACAGTACCAAAACAAACACAGGGCGCAACCTTTGGAGAAAAAATGGCTGTAATTGGTGGTCCGGGAAATCCCGATCCGCAACCTCAGTTACCAAAATTCATATTACCCATTGCTGTTCCTGAAATGAACAGCCTCAGTTGTTGCGGTGATGTGATAAAAATATGTGTCCGTTATACCTTCTATGATTTTTGCTGTCATGCATGTGAAGTAATCAGGTGTTATGAAATTAAAAGAGGAAAATAATTACTTCACATCTATTGTAAAATCATAAAAATAAAAAACATGAAATCAAGTATAAATAAAATCATTCTTGCACTTACAGTAATGCTGTTTGCATTTACTGCCAATGCCCAGCAGGTAGGATTAACTTTAACACCACAGGGAACAATGCCCTATACTGCCGGAACACAGTTTTGGGTGTATGCCAATTATAATTACAGTAACATTACCGGCAACGTTGTTATTTCGGTGAGTTATGATAACAGCAAAGTCAGTTTCTGCGGAAGCCCTGCTTTTCCAACAATTCCTACTTCAAACACAGTGGGCACCAACACTACTGTAACCTATACTTTTCCGGCAGTAGCAGGAAACAATCAGACTGGAGTAATCATGCTGTGCTTTTCGTATCTCTGCCCTTCAAGCTGTTTCGGACAGAATATTAATTCAACCATTACCGGAACAATTGCAGCACCATCCAATTCTTTAACTGCAACAGCACCATCGGCTGCTGTGATCGGTAAAGTATTAAATACATGGAACGGAACGCATAGTTTTTTCAGTTTTATACAGAGCTCTTATGAAGTAACCTTTAAACTGACCGTACAAAACGGCAACTGTTTCACCATCACCAATCCTAAGTTTACCATAACACCATCGATGGGTACATTGGTGAGTGTAACAAATGGTGCTTTAGTTGGAAGCACCTTTACACCAACCAACACAGTCAACTTTAACCCCGGCGGTTACTATGAATATTATTATAAAATCAAACTTCCCTGTAATACCCCTCCCGGAACAACCATTACATCAAATGTTGTTTTGCAGGGAACAAACTGCAGTATCAATAATGTAAACATCATTACTTATCCGGCGGCATCCTATACATTACCAGCGGTTATTCCATCAAATCCTTCTGCAACCATCAGCAGTACCGCTTATACAGGATACTATTATGTGAATGTTTATAACAATGGAAATACCCCCCTTAACCTGAGTCTTGCAAATATTTTACCTACAGTAAAAACTACGCAGATCTATCATAACAGCAGCCAGCCAACTGGTTTAACTGCCACATTGGTTTATGAAGATTGCAGTAATACTCCATCAACTGCTTATCCATTTAATCCGGGAACAACCAATACAACTCCGCCACTGTATGCAAAAAAAGCAACAATGGCCATTACGAATTTGCTGCCTGGTTATTACTGCGGGTTTTATATTTATTATAATTTAAGTAACTCCTGTGTTGGTGTGCCAACTGCACCCAGTTATACGCTGAATTCAAATATGAGTTATACCTGCAGTACTGCAGGCTTAAGCCAGGTTTGTTATAATTGCGGGCCAGGAGGGAATGACACAACAACTTCTGTATATAATTTAAATCCGGATATTAATTGCAACGGGCAAGGCTCAAATCCAAACTGTTTAAGCCCCGGTGATACTGCTACATTCTGTTTACAGTTCCGGAATGATGGAACCGCTCCATTGTTAAGCGGGGTATTGAATTTCGCTTTGCAAAACTTTCTAACTTATATACCCGGCTCAGAAACATTTACAGGCTTCAGTACAAATCCAGTTTATCAGCCGGCTTCTGCTGTTAAATGGAATTTACCAACGATTCCTGTTGGCAGTACAACCTATACCATTTGTTTTAAAGCAATCGTTAATGCAAATGCGCCATATGGTTCATATGGAATGAATTATTCTGTAACCGGAACCAATTACACCGAAACTCAATACTGTTCTCAAGCGGTAAATATTTGTGCATTACCCAAAGCAGAAGTAGAGAAAATGGTGAAGGGAGATTTAGACGCAGTGTTTGGAACAAGTGGTAGTGGAACACCCGGTTCAACTGCTACTTATCAGATAACAGTAAAGAATACCGGTAATACAAATATTGGGAACATTGTACTGATAGATCGCTTACCATTTGCCGGGGGATTTAACAATTATGAACTGTACTTCAAGAGGAAGTATGTTTTCGTTATTCCCAAGTGGCACAGTAACCATTCCGGGAGCCACTGTTCAATATTCACCAACACCTAATGCAGGTACAGGTTGGCCAACAACAACTGCAAGTTGTAATATTCCAGCCGCAACATTCAGTGGAACCTTTGCACCTAATAATTTAAAAATTGCCTTAACCAATCCAATTGCACCCGGTGGAACATACACATTCACTTTTAATGTTGTTGTTCCTGCAAATGCACCTATTGGTCAGCTGGCCTGCAATACAATTGGTATGATCTGTGATTTCTTTGATAATGCAAATAATGCTTCACAAATGAATCCGGTTGAAAGCAACAAGGTTTGCCTCGAAGCAAAAACAAAAGAGATTCCTCCAAGTGGTTGCTGCAAAGATTTTCTGAAAAAGATTGAAGTAAAACAGGAAGTCAGCAATAATACTCTTTCTGTAAATACTACCATGACTGTTGGTCCTGCAAAACTAACCAAGGCATCTGTTTCATTGGTTGATTTTCATGTACTGCATGCAAAAGACTGTGCTGATGCTTGTGTAAAAGATCCAAAGAACATGGGTAATATCAGCAATGTAAACAGCAGCTTTACCTGGAACAATCTTCCTGCAAATGTTGCATGGAGTCATTTAATTCAATGGAAAGACAGTGCAGGTGTAAGCTGGAACAATGGCGTTCCGTTAAGTTTCCAGATTCCATTGCCACCAAAAAGCCCGATTTCCTGTTGCTGCGATACTATTATGTATTGTTTGAAATATTCATTCACCGATACAGCCTGTGTTACCTGCGATACCATTATCTGTTACAAAGCATACAATGGAAAAGATTGCGGAACAACAACAACCGGTAGTGGACAGGGGGATACACAATGTAACTGCAGCTGGAATCCGAAATTTAATTATGAAGGAGCGCCACAGGGAGGAAAACCGGTTAGTTGTGGAGGAAGTATTACTGTTCCGCAGGGAAATATTCCTGTTACATTCAATCCGGGTTTTCAATGTACGCCATCATCCGCAACCTGCTCACCTTCTGCACTAACAGTTCAGCTGGTTAACAATACAACCGGTGCAGCAACAACTTTAACGGGACCAAATTACAGTCATACATTTTTAACTCCGGGAAGTTATACGTATAATCTTTCAGGAGTCTGTGGCGGAAAAAAATGTGAATGCAGTATAACCGTAAATGTTCCCGGACATTAAATATCCTGACTGATGAATCATAAAAAAATATTTACCCTCCTTGCCATCATGCTCTCAACGGGCATGATGGCACAGGAAAAGAAACCCTTCAGCATCAGCGGAACAGCAGGTGTTTCTTATGAACACTATGGGTTGAATTCGAATCCTGCAAGCTGGAGTGGTTTTTCTCCACGCAAACCCTGGAACCAGGTGAGGTTTATGTTTGCTCCTGAAATAAAGTTTGGAAAAAATTTCAGCATGCCTCTTAATCTGAATCTCTCAACCAAGGCAACCAATTTTGCCGGACCATACAGCGGCATCGGCAAGCAAACATTTGCTCAATACATTACCAATCCCATGAATAGTATTGGTGCCAATCCAAAATATAAATGGGCCGAACTGCAACTGGGAACACAGTATTTAAATTATTCCAATTTAAGTACGGGTGATATTGGCGTGTTTGGTGCGGGCTTTGATTTGCGTCCTAAAGATTTTCTAATAAAATTCTTTTACGGCTTATCACAGCAGAGTGTGAATTTTTTTACAGGACCACCTGCAACAACCGGAGCATATAAACGGAAGAACTGGATGTTCCAGATAGGAAAAGCAAAAGAAGGAAAATATGAAGCAACCATGAATTTTGTAAAAGCAAAGGATGTGTTGAATTCATTAATCACACCTCCACCAACGGTTAAACCACAGGAAGGATTTACCGCCAGTTTTGTAACCAAAATCAATTTTAATGAGAAATGGTTTTTCAATTTTGAAGGAGCCCATTCTTATTATACAAAAGATTTGTCGCAACCGCTTGACAGTGCAGGTAAATCATTCAAGCCATTTATTGACGGGCACACATCCACAGTTAGTGACTGGGCTGCAGAATCAGGTGTCGGAAAAAAAACAAAAAACTTTGACATTGCTGCAAAGCTTAAATATGTTGGCGCCGGTTTTCAAACGCCGGGTTATCCTTTTCTCTTACCCGACCGTTTAGATTACACACTCAATACAAGAATCAATGCTTGGAAAAACAAAATGAATATTGTTGCAAGCGTTGGTCAGCGTGTAAACAATGTAAAGAATACCACACTGAGGGCGAAACAGTTTATAGTCAACATCAACTGGTTCACCCAGTTTAATGATCACTGGAATTTGAATGTGAGCTTTAATAATTTTGGGTTTCAATCTGCCAGCGGCATCAATCCGTACGGTATTAAAAATGTGAGTAATGATTTTGGGTTGAACCCATCTTATACATGGAGTAATGAAAAAGTGGTTCACCTGGTCAGTCTAAATTATAACTACAGCAAGTATGATGAACGTGATGTATTTACAGCCATTGTAACATCAAACAATACACATACAGTATTGCTTACGTACATTCCAACTTTTCTAACCAAAGAATTTACACCCGATTTCAGTTTCATGTATTTTCTCAACCAGTTACCGGGTTTTAAATTAAATCTTATGACCGTAAGCAGCGGGTTGAGCATGCCTTTTGCAAAGAAGAAAGCAAACTTCCGTGGGCAGTTGCAGTATAACTTTTCAAAAACAAATGCATTCAAAAATAATAATAACCTGATTGCATCCTGTACTGTTGACTGGAAACTGAACAAAAAATTAACCTGGAATAATTTCATCAGTTCCAATTATTTCAAATATGGTGATGAAGTGATTCCTGTTGGAGCAAATTATCTTGAAAGCAATATCAGAACCGGTTTGGTATACAGGTTTGGCAAATAAAATATCAGTATGAAAAAAATAATTATCCTGTCACTTCTTGTTATTACTGTTGTTACCGGGTTTTCCCAGATTACAGTAAACCTTGTTATTGGCCCAACGCCGCCAGCTACTCTGTCAGAATGGAGTTATCGTAAAGATGCTTTAACCTATCTTGTCAACTACAGGCAGGGTGCATTAAGACAGGTTAAAATAAAAACAGAAATAAAACTGGTTGATGGAACTCCGGTAGCAACAACCAATCTTGCAACTGCCCGTGTAATTACTTTAGCAGATGGAAACAACCTGTTTTACTCTCCCGATGTAGTACCGCTTGAAGCAATGATTTTCAACGGGAAATTTAAAACAACATTACAAGCAACAGGCAAGTTGCCATCAAACAGTTACCAGGTATGTGTAACATTAGTGAACCCTGTTGATTATACAGCTGTAAGCGAACAACGCTGCCGTAATTTTTACCTGGCTGCACTGCAGCTTCCAATTGCTATGATGCCCGCCAGCGAAACAGTATTGTCAACAGCACAGGCACAAACAGCTATTACTTTCAGATGGACGCCAGTTTCACCAGCCCAATCAGCGCCTGTTGTTTATCATGTACAGGTGTTTCAGGTATTACAAGATCAAAAAACCATGCAGGCATTTCGAAGTAATCCACCAGTTTTAGATAAAGCAGTTACAGGAACAACACAATATATCTGGCAGCCGCAATTATCCATGTTGTCATTCTCCCAATCAACCGACAGTTCAGCAAACAATACTGGGCTTACATTCATCTGGACAATCCGTGCTACTGATGCTGCAGGAAATCCATTAGGCGATGGAAGTATTAATGGAGATGGGAGAAGTGAACCGGCTATTTTCTTTGTAAGACCCCGTGGAGAAACTCCTGCCATTCAAAAAAGGAAAGGGAAGAAAGACTAAGTTTTATTCTGCCGTTGTACTGCTTTACATTTGATGAAATGTTTAAAAAATATCTCACCAAACAGGAAGCACTGCAAAAAGCAAAGCATTATTGTGCTTACCAGGAGCGTTGCCACAGTGAGGTAAAAGAAAAACTCTATGGCTTTGGTTTGTGGAAGAACGATGTGGAAGATCTGCTTTCAACTTTAATTGAGGAAGATTATCTGAATGAAGAACGGTTTGCCATTCAATTTGCCGGTGGACGGTTCAGGATGAAACAGTGGGGCAGGGTAAAGATCAAATACGAACTGAAACAAAAAAAAGTAAGCGACTATCTCATTAAAAAAGCGCTGAAAGAAATTGATGAAGATGATTACCTGAAAACCCTGAAAAAACTGTTTGAACAAAAGAAGAAATTATTGTCAGCAGAAAAAAACATCTTCATCAAAAAAAGAAAACTCCAGGATTTTTTAATGCAGAAAGGATATGAACTGCAGCTGATTGCTGATTTGCTGAAATAATTTCACATTACTTTATTTAAATTTTTAAGTACTCTTGCAGGCATGTCGTATAAATCCTTTTTCATTTTGCAGGTTGCTGTTATTTTGTGCAGCAGGCTGTATGCGCAGGATTCATCAAGAGTGTACAGGAAAGAGATCAATATCATTACCGAAAACGACAACTACAATTTTACATTACACGACCGTTACTATTCCAATGGATTCTTTCTCCGATATAACTGGCTGGCAAAAAAAGAAACCAATAAAAATGTGCTGAAAACCATCAACAGAACTGAGGCCGGGCAAATGATTTTCAACTCTTATTATAACCGCCGCTCAGTAGAAAGGGTGTTACAAACAATGGACCGGCCATTTGCAGGATGGTTGTACGGCTCAATTGGTCAAACAAAAATATTCAGCAATAAAGACGTATTGAAGTATGATGCTGTTGTTGGCATTCTTGGTCCCGCAGCTTTGGGGAAACAAGTTCAAACAGGCTACCATCGTATTTTTATGCTCTACTCTATTTACGGATGGGAATACCAGGTAAAAAATGAAATTGGTTTAAATGCATCTGTTCAGTATTACCGTTCACTTATAAAGAATAAACCGGGGCAGCCCTTCGCTGTTCATGCAGTTGGTAAGGCAATGCTGGGTAATACATTTACTAATGCATCAGCAGGGCTGCTTGTAAAATTTGGTAATACAGAACAGGAAGAAAATAATTCTTACTGGAGCGGACGCTTGGGTCAGCTACAGAAAACATCCATTCATAAATTAGAAGCCTTTTTATTTTTAGAACCCATACTCATTGTACAGGCATACAATGCAACTGTTCAGGGCGGATTAATAAGATCAGACAAAGGGTTGTACATTTCAGAGCTGCACCCGTTCATCTATGTAATAAAAGGCGGTGCTGTGATCTCCGGCAGACAAAGCGGACTTTCCATTACCTATACTCTCAAACAGAAAGAAGCAAAATCCATGATCGACAAAATGGAGGTTTATGGAGCCTTTGGAGTTTACTATCGTTTTCGCTGAAGTTTTTACGAACTTTACGATATGAGCCATCTTACATTCACCATCATCCAAACCAATCTGCATTGGGAAAATAAATCTGCCAACCTGCAAATGCTGGAGCAGAAAATCAATTCCATTCAGCATCCCACACAAATTATTGTATTACCTGAAATGTTTAATACAGGTTTCAGCATGAAGCCGGAAACACTTGCTGAAGATATGAACGGACCAACCGTTGAGTGGATGAAACGGATTGCTGCTGAAAAAAAAGTAATCCTTACCGGAAGTGTAATAATAAAAGAAAAAGATCGCACTCCGTTGGAAAGCTCAGAAGGCGAGGCTTATTACAACCGTCTTATCTGGATGTTGCCGAATGGACAATATGGAGTGTATGATAAACGTCACCGCTTTGCTTATGGTGGAGAAGACGATCATTTTTCTGCAGGAACAAAACGATTGATCGCTTCTGTTAACGGATGGAAAATTAATTTGCAGGTTTGTTATGATCTGCGGTTTCCTGTTTGGGCAAGGCAGGGACCGGAAGAAGATCCTGAATATGATGTGCTCATTTATGTTGCCAACTGGCCCGAACGCAGGATTCATGCATGGAAAACATTGCTTACTGCAAGGGCAATCGAAAATCAATGTTATGTAATAGGTGCCAACCGTACCGGTGATGATGGTAATCAAATTCATTACAGCGGTAACAGTATGGTTATTGATGCAATGGGAGATGTACTGTACGAAAAAACAAATGAAGAAGATATTCATACCATCACCCTTTCCAAAGAAAAACTGCAGGATATCAGAAGCAAACTTCCTTTCTTAAAAGATGCAGATGATTTCAGTATCCTGCTCTAAACATATTTTAAAAAATGCAGGCACTCCATAATGGATTTGTTTTTGACGGAACAACTTTCAGCAGCAACAAGGCAGTACTGATCAGTAATGAATTGATTGTTGATATAATACCTGAATCAGAAATCCCATCTTCTGCTAATCAATTTGATTTAAACGGCAATTATCTTGTTCCTTCTTTTATAGATCTGCAATTGTATGGCGCTCATGGAAAATTGTTTTCGCAGGATTTAAGTTTTGAATCATTGCAAGCAACGGATGATTATTGTATCAGCGGCGGATGCACCCGTTTCCTTATTACGATGGCTACCAATACCATTGAAAAGTTTTTGAAAGGGATTCAGGTTATTAAAGAGTTTCAGACAGAAAATAAAATTGGTTTGCTGGGTTTGCACATCGAAGGTCCGTATATCAATCCAATAAAGAGAGGCGCACATATTGAAGGCTGTGTGAAACAGCCAACAATTGATGAAATAAAATTACTTCTGGATAAAAGTGATGGTGTTTTGAAGATGATGACACTTGCGCCGGAACAATGCAGCGATGAAGTAATTCAATTCCTGCTTGATCATAATGTGCTTGTTTCAGCAGGACATAGTAATGCAACTTATCAGCAGGCAACAGATTCCTTTAATAAAGGAATCACAGCTGTTACACATTTGTTCAATGCCATGTCACCTTTGCAAAGCCGTGAACCCGGAATGGTTGGTGCAGTGTATGATCATACAACAGTAAACAGCAGCATTGTTTGTGATGGTGTACATACTGATTTCACTACTGTCCGCATCAGCAAAAAAATCATGAAGGAACGGTTGTTTTTAATAACTGATGCAGTTACAGAAACAACTGAAGGAGAATACAAACATGTATTCAATGCCGACCGTTACACATTGCCCGATGGAACTTTATCAGGTTCAGCATTAACCATGATGCAGGCAGTCAACAATTGTGTTGATAAGGTTGGGATTCCCTTTGAAGAAGCCCTTCGCATGGCTTCATTGTATCCTGCAAGGGTAGCCAGACTTGATGATCAGTTTGGAAAAATTGAAAAGGGATACAAAGCTGATCTTGTTGTATTGTCAAAAGAAAGAGAAGTGAAAACTGTTTTCCGGGATGGGGAAATCCTTTCCAAATAGTTACTGCTTAGTTTTTTGAATAGAGATAATTTTATAAAAATAGCTGGGAGCTGAACAATAACAGGGTGCCCGTTCATCCGTTTTCTTCAAACAAATAATTACTGCTGTTGAATCTGTAAAGCTTGTTTTGTATGCAGACGGCAACTCTTCTTCCTTCAATTGAAGAGCAGACCAGCTTCCGGAACGGTTCTCGGCAAAATACCAGCCAACACCATCAGCAGCATATGGGCCGCCCCAATAAATATGGCCTTGCTTACAAAAATCCGCTTCTGCCTCAGTGTTTCTTTTATTACAGGATAGAAAAGAAAGAATCACAACAAATAGTATTATCAGCTTTTTCATAACAGTATGACACAGCCATTATCCTTTCCGTTGCATGATCTGCTCCACTGCTTTTTCCATCTTCGGGTCTTTATTCAACCG
The DNA here is from genome assembly GCA_016713085.1 of Chitinophagaceae bacterium. Classification (NCBI taxonomy): domain Bacteria; kingdom Pseudomonadati; phylum Bacteroidota; class Chitinophagia; order Chitinophagales; family Chitinophagaceae; species Chitinophagaceae bacterium. The sequence goes on from JADJPV010000001.1 coordinate 1,434,315, forward strand.
AATGGTTTCTGCTTTAGGTCTTACTTCCAGGTCGGGCATTACGCCTGATCCGTTTTTAGGGAAATTCTTATTATTAACAATTCTGTATAAGGGAAGCCTCACCCGTACATCTGTATTAGGCAAACTCATTTCAGGAATAAATACACCATTGTTTCCGTAATAACCGCCGCCTGTTTCTTCGCCAATGATCATTACATTCTCCTGCCCTTTTACAGAAGCAGCAAATAAGGTAGTGGCCGAAAAGAATACCCGCCAGTAAGCAAGTACACCTTTCCTTCATATTTATATTTGCCCGGCTGATAGGTTTTTACCCTGAACAACCGGAAGGCATACATACTGTCGTTCACTTTTTTACTGAGGAAAAATAATCCCAGGTTATAAATAAACCGTTTTGATATATGAGCATCGCTCCTGATTTTTCGATGCATTGCATAAATAGAATCAGCAAAAACAAAAGGCCTTTGATGAATTTGTTTTGTAAGAAATAAAGATGTCTTGATTAATCCGCCGCCATTATTCCGCACATCAATGATCAGGTGCTCAATATTCTTTTTATGCAACTCCCTGAAACTTTTTTTCAGGAACTGCTTTTTTAAACCCGGACCAAAGCTGTTTAACCGCATAGTTGCATAAGTGCCGGATGAATCAATGGTAAAACTCCTGACTCCCTGTAACCTTCTTTGTCTTCTTGTAAATGTTTCGGGTGATGCGGGTGGAATCCTGTTTACAGTAAAAGGCCTTCTTCTTGCAGTATCTGTTGCCGGATCAAATACCGGAATTACTTTATTCTTTATTTCTCCTTTTTGATCGAGATAGGTAACAGTGTAATTTTTCTTAATGCCAAAGCGATTATTATAGGAAGCATTAAAATTATTACTCAAATTCTGGTAGCTGAAATTTTCAGAATTGCCATCAATTGAAATCATCTGCAACATAGAATCAATGATCTGCTTTGCATTTAACTCATCAACAGCAAGTATTCTTGTGCCGGTTCTGAGAACAGAATCCCTTCTGTTCATATTGATTGTAACAACAAGTGTTGAATCATCGATGATCTTCATCCCCAACGGAAAGGTTTTGTTTCTCCTGCCTTCCTGGTATTGTTCGTACTTCCTTGAAGGCCGAACACTGGTATGTCCGCAACGGATCGGGAAAATAGTTTCAGAAATGATATTCCTGAATTCAATTTCATTCATCGAATCTTTCAGCAATGTATAAGCCCGTTCAAAAGAAGCATTGATTTCTGTTTCATTGCTGTACCAGTATAAGGAAGGATGATTCAGCTTCAAGGTTTGCTCCATTACCTGCACATCTTCTTTCAGCTGCTGTGCGCTGTACTTCATCTGCGGCGTATAGCTGCTGTTCGATACTGAACAGGCAGTCATCAAACAAAAAGAGTATACTTAAAAAAAAGAGATAGAGGTTTTTCATTGTTGCTGTTCCTATTTTCCAAATGCATTCCAGCCCTGGGCAGTCAGCTTGTGTTTATTGCCGCCCTTGGTAAGAATGTTTGCGCCTTCGCTTTCTTCGGTTACATAACCAATCACTCTTATACCAATCACATCTTTTACTTTATCATAATCTGCCTGTGAAATAGTAAACAGTAATTCATAATCTTCTCCGCCGCTTAATGCACAGGCAGTCGGGTCTAATTCTAATTTGTAAGCAAATTCTTTTGCATCCGGGTGAATGGGAAGTTTATCTTCATAAATCACTGCCCCAACTTCGCTTTGTTTGCAGATATGTAATACTTCACTGCTCAACCCGTCACTGATATCCATCATGGATGTTGGTGTAATATTTTCTTTTTCAAAAAACTCAATGATATCTTTTCTAGCCTCAGGTTTTAGTAAACGACCAACGATATAATCTCTGTTCTCTAAGTCGGGTTGTACTCCCTTTGTTTCGAGGAATATTTTCTTTTCTCTTTCCAGTAACAGCAATCCTAAGTATGCTCCGCCTAAATAACCGGTTACACAAATCAAATCACTCACTTTTGCTGTACTGCGTTTTACAAATTTATCCGGCGCTACTTCACCCAATGCTGTTACGCTGATCACAAATCCTTTTTGTGATGATGTTGTATCGCCACCAATTAAATCAACTCCATATTCTTCACAGGCAACATACACACCATCATAAAATTCTTCCAGCGCTTCCACACTGAAACGGTTACTGATGGCAATGCTCATTATGATCTGTGTAGGTGTAGCATTCATTGCATAGATATCGCTCACATTTACCACAACACTTTTATACCCCAGATGTTTGAGCGGAGTGTACATCAAATCAAAATGCACACCTTCTACCAGCAGATCAGTTGTGATCACTGTTTGTTTTCCAAAATGATCAATCACTGCTGCATCATCACCAACACCAAGAATAGTTGATGCATTCTGATGCTCAATATTTTTGGTCAAATGATCTATCAATCCAAATTCTCCGAGAGAGGAGATTTCTGTTCTTTCTTCAGACATGTTATAAATGTTAGATGTTAGCTGTACGATGTACGCCCCTCTTTATCTTGAGGAAACAATCGAACTAACAATAATTTTTAATAAAGTTTCTCCTTCGTTATAAAGCTCTTTTATTTCAGTTTCAAAATCCATGTTAAATTCCTGTAACAGTTCAAGGAAAAACAAACTCTCATCTAATTCTTCCTCTACTATTTTCAGTTTATTAATAAAATCAGGTTTCGATTTTGCTCTTCTTGATGCTCTGTAATTTGCGCCAACCGAACTCGATGAACGGATAATCTGACCTTTATACACTCTGTTAATTGCGTTGTCAGGTAGTTTTTGTGTCAGCCTTGCTACATTAATAGCAAACATTTTTGTTCGCCTTTTCATTTCTTCTGAATCCATCTGTCGGCAAATTATGATGTTTCCAAAATTACATACTGTCGTACATCTAACACCGTACATCGTACATTACTCCAGCGTTTTTCTGTTATTAACGATATCCAGCAAATTCTGATGAATTTTTCCATTTGTTGCAACCAGGTGCGGTTGATACGGTGAATAATAAGTTCCTTCAAAATCAGTGATGGTTCCACCTGCTTCTTCTACCATTAAAAATCCGGCAGCGCTGTCCCATGCCTGCAGCTTGTGTTCATAAAATCCATCAAAGCGACCGGAAGCAACCCAGCAAAGATCAATGGCTGCACTTCCCAGTCTTCTTACCGGAACTCCCTTACGGATAAACCGTTCAAACACTTCGAGAGGGCCATTCACTGCATCTAAATACGTGTAAGGAAAACCAGTAACCAAACAAGCCTTGATCAATTGATTCTGTTCACTTACACGAATCGGCTTATCATTCAGCGTTGCTCCTTTGCCACGTTCAGCAAAAAAAAATTCATTCATGAAAGGATTGTACACGGCACCCAAAATCATCTTGCCGTCTTTTTCAATACCAATACTTACACAGCAAATAGGAATACCGTTGGCATAATTCACTGTTCCGTCGATGGGGTCAATGATCCATTTGTAATTGGAATCCTGGGGCAGTTCACCCGATTCTTCGCTCAAAATATAATGCTCGGGAAACTCTTTTCTGATTACTTCAAAGATGGCTTTTTCAGCGGCATGATCTGCTTCTGTTACCAGGTCGTTGATTCCCTGTTTGGTGTGCACTTCAAAATCCTTCTCAAAAAAATATTTCAGCTGTTCAGCTCCTGCCTTCGTGGCAGCTATCAGGGTTTGTTTAAGCATGCGCAAAGATACAAGGATGCCTCCAACCCCCCGCCTGCCAAAGCAGTGAGGCGGGCAGGCTAAATGGAAGCAAAACAAAACATCCCTGAATCTTACTTTATACGCTTAGTATCCTATTTTCGTGACTGATTGAAATCTGTTTTGCCCGATACTTATGAGATTATCCATCATCATTGTCAATTACAACGTAAAATATTTCCTGGAGCAGTGCCTGCTGTCAGTACAAAAAGCTGTTGACGGAATGCAGGCAGAGGTTTTTGTTGTTGATAATGCTTCATCAGATGGAAGCAGGGAATATCTCGAACCAAAGTTCAATACTGTTCAATTTATCTGGAATGAAGAAAATCTTGGTTTCGGTAAAGCCTGCAACCAGGCCCTGAAGCTGGCAACGGGTGATTTTATTTTATTCCTTAACCCCGATACAATTGTTTCCGAAGACTGTTTCAGCGCCTGTATTTCTTTTTTAGAAAGAACAACAGATGCAGGTGCATTAGGCATCCGTATGCTGGATGGCAGAGGAAATTTTTTACCGGAAAGCAAGCGTTCCTTCCCTTCACCACTTACTTCGTTTTATAAACTGAGCGGACTCTCTGCTTTATTTCCTAAATCAAAAACATTCAGCCGTTATCATTTAAGTTATTTAGATGAACACAAAAATCATGAAGCAGATGTGCTGGCCGGCGCTTTTATGATGATTAAAAAAGAAGTACTGGAAAAAACAGGCGGCTTTGATGAAGCATTCTTCATGTATGGTGAAGATGTTGATTTGAGTTACCGCATTCAACAGGTGGGCTGCTCCGCAACAGGCGGGAAATTTAAAAATTATTACTTCAGTGAGCAATCCATCCTGCATTTCAAAGGCGAAAGTACCAAGAAGGGTTCAGTGAATTATGTGCGGATGTTTTATATGGCCATGAGTCGCTTTGTAAAAAAACATTACTCTACTTCCAAAGCAGGAATGTTTTCGGCATTGATCAACACTGCAATCTGGCTGAGAGCTTTGCTGAGTATTGTAAAACGGTTTATTTTGAAGATCGGCTTACCGGTTTTAGATGCACTGTTGATTATTCTCTCTTTCTGGCTGGCCAGATATATTTGGGTAAACTATGTACGGACAGAAATTATTTATAATGATCAATTGCTTTGGATTTCATTTACAGGCATTTCCATCTTGTTCCTGCTGGTGAGTTATTATACAGGCTTGTATGAAAAGATGTTTCGCTATAAAAATTTGCGGAGGTCAACCATTATTTCACTTGTAATTATTCTGGCAGCTTATTCGTTATTACCGGAACGGTTTCGCTTTTCAAGAGGTATTGTTGTTAGCGGATCATTGTTCAGTTATATCATTTTATATATCTGGCGCTGGTTTTTACTGAAAACAGATATTGTACAAAAAGCAGAAAATGAAGACGAACACTTTACAGTAGTTGCCGGTACTCAACAGGATTTACAAACAGTGAACTTTTTGCTGAAGCATTCGGGATGACTGCAGCATATCCAGGGTTTTGTAAGTCCACTCAGCGAAGAACGTTCACTTGGTAACTTGAATGATTTGCAAAAGCTGCTGGCAAACGCACCCTTGAAAGAGTTGATTCTCTGCGAAAGCAAAGACCTTTCTTTTGCGCAGATCATTTCCCTGTATGAACAAACGGGGCAGCAGGTAAAACTGAGATTACATGCAGCAGGAAGTGACAGCATCATTGGCAGCGATTCAAAAAATGAAGCCGGGCAGGTATTGAACAGCCGGCAATACCAATTAGCACAGTCGGTGAATCTCCGTTTAAAAAGACTGGTCGACATTGTTTCTTCCGCCTTTTTATTAGTCCTGTTTCCTTTTCATTTTATCTTCAATAAACATCCGCTTACTTTATTAAATAATAGTATGCAGGTATTACTTTACCGGAAAACATGGATCGGTTATTCAACTGTACATCAGCATTTGCCTAAACTCAAGCCATCTGTGCTGGGGCCTGCCGGTATACCGCATATCCAGATGCAGTTGAATGCAGAGGGTCTGTTACTGGCCGATGAATGGTATGCCCGGGAGTATGAAGTGTTAAATGATATCAGAATCCTTTTTTCCAGTTATAAAAAATTAGGTATCAATCGTCATTGAGTTGGTACATTTGTTACAATTGAACGGTAAGCATGTCACTAATTGAACTTAATCTTCCAAAATCACTCAGCAGGGCTTTAAACCTGCCTGTCAATTCACCCAAAAGACAGCAGATCAAAGTGCTGAAAAATCTATTGAAGAAAGCGAAATACACACAGTTTGGTCAGCATTATCGTTTTGACCAGATTCTGAACGATCGCCACCCTGGAAAAAAATTCCAGGAGCTGGTACCTGTGTCCGATTACAATAAAATTTACAGTCAGTGGTGGCACAAAACATTAGAAGGTCAAACGGATGTTTGCTGGCCGGGTGCAATTAAATATTATGCACTTAGTTCCGGCACCAGTGAAGCTGCCAGTAAATATATTCCCATCACCAACGACCTGATGCGTGGCAACCGTGTTGTAATGATCAAGAGTTTACTTTCATTACGTACCTATGAAAATCTTCCGGTACGAAGTGTAAGTAAGGGATGGCTGATGCTGGGTGGAAGTACAGATCTGCAAAAAGGTCCGGGTTATTATTCAGGTGATCTAAGCGGCATCACCGCTAAACGGGCTCCTTTCTGGTTCAGCCCTTTTTACAAACCCGGTAAAAAAATTGCACGTACCAAAGACTGGACTAAAAAATTAGAATACGTTGTTAATGAAGCACCCAATTGGGATATTGGTTTTGTGATTGGTGTTCCTGCATGGATACAGATGTGTATGGAAATGATCATTGAGCGTTACAAACTCAAAAACATTCATGAAATATGGCCGAACCTGGCATTTTTTGTACACGGAGGTGTTGCCTTTGAACCATACAAACATGGCTTTGAAAAATTATTAGGCAAGCCATTGATCTATATTGAAACCTATCTCGCCAGTGAAGGATTTATTGCCTATCAAAGCAGACAGGATGCACAGGGGATGAAGCTTGTTACCAACGAGCATATCTTTTTAGAGTTTGTTCCATTCAATGATAAAAATTTTGATGCTGACGGAAACATCGTTGACAAGCCCGAAGCATTGATGATTCATGAAGTGGAAGAAGGGAAAGTATATGCAATTCTGCTCAGTACCAGCGCAGGTGCATGGCGTTACTTAATTGGCGATACGGTGAAGTTTACCGATAAAGAAAAATGTGAAATTGTTATTACCGGCCGCACCAAGCACTTCCTCAGTTTAGTGGGCGAACACTTAAGTGTTGACAATATGAACAAGGCCATTCAAATGGTGAGCGAAGAGTTGAATATTTCAATACCTGAATACACCGTTGTGGGCGAGCCACAAGGAAATTTCTTTGCGCATCACTGGTATGTTGCCTGCGATGACCGTGCAACTGCTGATGATATCAGGAATAAAATAGATGCAGCGCTGAAAGAGATCAATGATGATTACGCCGTTGAACGTGTGAGCGCATTGAGAGATGTGTACCTTGATATACTTCCTGAAGCAAGCTTTATGGAATTCATGAGGCTGAAAGGCAAAATAGGATCGCAGCATAAGTTTCCCAGAGTATTGAAAGGAAAGATGCTGGCCGACTGGAAACAGTTTCTTGAAACCGGAAAATTATGAGGATAGAATCACTCCAAATATGACGGAGGCAATCATCAAAGGTTTGGCATTAGGTTTATTACTGGCCATCAGTATGGGTCCGGTTATTTTCTCCATTATTAAACAAAGCATCAGCAACGGCCACAAAGGCGGCTTAAGTTTTGCCATTGGTGTTGCAGCAAGTGATTTAACACTTGTCCTCGTCAGTAATGTGTTCACTGAACTATTCAACCGATTACTTCGTTTTGAAAAAATCATTGGTATGAGTGGCAGTATTCTGCTTATGGGTATTGGTATTTATTTTCTGTTCTTTAAAAAAATGAAACTGAATGAAATGGGTGATGGCATTGAGATGAAACGGAATGCAGGTGATTATGCCCGGATCTTTTTTGCCGGTTACTTTATGAACCTGCTCAACCCCGGCGTTATTGCATTCTGGTTTACATGGGCAACAGCTTTTATTACCACTCCCGTAAACGAACGTATTGCATTGTTTGGTTCCTGCCTGGCAGTTGTGTTTATTGCTGATTTGCTGAAAGTATTTCTGGCGAACCGTTTACGCAAGCGGCTTACTTTAAAACCATCAACATTATTAATAAAATTTCAGGGCTTACTTTGCTTGTGTTTGGAGTTGTGATTATGGTGGGGATTCTGTTTTATAAAAGCAGGTAGATAAAACAATTTGCTCAATACAAAAACACCCCGCAAAAGCAGGGTGTTAAAAAATATTTGAATTTCTTTATCTCTTATTCGGCAAATCAGCAATTTTCTCTCCTTTATAATTAATATACCAGGCTTTGCCATCTCTGTTTACAAGCAGCATATTCTCTGCCATTGGTATAATACTGCCGAAACCTTCTTCTACCACATGCTTTCCGGTAATATCAAAGAGGTACATGATTTCATCTTTTGTTGTGTTTCCATAAAACAGGTTTTCTTTTAAAATCTGCAGATTAAGAAAAGGTGTTTGTTCGAAAACTGTTTTTCCATCCTCAGCCAGCAGATATCTGCCACTGTCGCTTTCAACAATTGCATAGCCCTTATAAAAATTAGAGACAGAATTATATTTCAGCGGAATAATCACTTTCCCTGTAAGATCAATGATCCCTTCTTTCCCTGATGCTTTTTCTTTTACAACCAGCAGGTTGTTTTCAATCGGCTGAATTTTTTCATACAATTCAATATTGGCCAGGTTGACCAGTTGTCCTGTTTTATCAACCAACAACGTTTTGTTTCCTTTTTTCCCAACAACATATCCCTTCGCAAAACCATCTGTAATCCCCAGTTCATCGTATTCAAAAGGCACAACAGTTTTATTGGTTTTATCAACTGCTCCATATTTATTTCCTTTTTGCAGAATAGCAATTCCGCCACTGAACCAGGAAATATTTACTTCATCATATTCAAAAGGAATGATCACATTATTGGCTGAATCAATAAACCCATATTTCGATTTCAAGTCCCTGGCAGAAAACAAACCGTCGTTATAATCTCCAATGTAGTCATATAAAAAATCAACCAGCAGCTTCCCTGTCTTATCAATGATCCCCATTTTACCGTCTTTTTTTACAGTAGCAAAGCCATGCCTGAACTGTGAAGGGCTTTCAAACTGCAATGGTATGACCAGTTTCCCGCTGGTGTCAACAAAGCCCCACTTGCCGTCTTTTAAAACTGCATCAAAGCCCTCGGCAACATCCCACACATTATCATATTGCCCTTTTAATTTTTCCTGCAACTTCAGGGTAATTATTTCATCAGGTACCGGAAGTTCTTTGGTTTCAGTTGCTTCTGTTTTTTTAGTTGGAGTGTTGCAGGCAAACAGCAGACCTGCAAAAAAACTGGCAACAATAATTTTTTTCATGCAAATAGTTTGTACAAGATTACCATGTTCTGAGAAGAATAGAATGCCCTCTCTTGGGTATTTTTAACCACAGTATATTTCTTCGCTGAGGGGTAAGGCTGTCTTTCCTCTGACTTCCATATTTTATCCCCTGTATTCCTGCCCTTCCTTTTTCCCGATCTTTACATTTACGGGTTTAACATTCTCTTTCATCATTCTGTTGTTCTTTTGATGGTTATAATGAAACCTATTTACTTTTTTTGTTTTATACTGCTGTTCCATTTTTCTGCTGCAGCCCAGTTTAATCAGCTGATTCTGCGGAAGAATGGCATTGCAAAAAAAAGATACAGCGAAGGTTCGGCAATAACCATTCAAACAAAACTTGGATTGAAATACAGCGGCACCATTTATCTTATTCAGAACGACAGTATCTTTTTTTCCGGAGGCGGAATTCATAAAAACGAAATCGTTGCCGTGTACAAAAAATCAGGTGCAAAGGAACGCATCATTCCTTTCAGCAAGGAAGCTTTCCTGTATGCCAACGCAGGCATCCCTCTTTTTACAGCAGGCCTTGTGATCAGCGGTCAGCCCTTTGTTACTTCATTGATTGCCGGAGTAACTCTTGTGTATGCACCGATCATGTTCTACAATATCAAACGTGTAATAACCAATGGAAACAAACGTTACATTATTGGTGAAAAATACGATCTGCAGGTGCTGGATCTTTATAAAGCTGAAAAAGTTCCCAACTAAAATTCATCATGTATATTGCAGCAATGGCTGAAAAGAAAAATGCAACCAAAAAATCATTTCTCCAGAGAACATTGCGTTTTCTGAAACGTTTGTTTTTGTTTTTATTCATTGCACAGTTTATTTATATCATACTGTTGAAATGGATAAACCCTCCCGTTACCATGACTCAATTAGTAAGTGTACTGAAGGGAGAAGGTTTGAAACGGGATTATGTGTCAATTGAAAACATGTCGTCTAACGCAAGGCTTTCGGTGATTGCATCCGAAGATCAGCTCTTCCCCGATCATGGCGGTTTCGACTGGAAGCATATTGAAAAAGCAATTGAATACAATAAGAAAAAACCAAACCGTGTACGTGGTGCATCCACCTTATCGCAGCAAACAGCCAAGAATGTTTTTCTGTGGCAGGGCAGAAGCTGGTTGCGAAAAGGATTGGAAATTTATTTTACTAAAATGATTGAGTGGGTATGGGGGAAAAAAAGAATTCTTGAAGTTTATCTGAATGTAGCTGAAATGGGCAAAGGAGTTTACGGTATTGAAGCAGCCGGTCAGAAATATTTTCATAAACCTGCTTCTAAACTTAGCAGAACAGAAGCCGCACAGATTGCTGCCTGCCTGCCCAATCCAAAAAAATATTCAGTAAAGCCCTTGTCAAGATATGTTGCTGTCCGTTCCGGATGGATTACCCGGCAAATGAATAACCTTGACAGTGACCCCGATATTGCTCTGTTGATTTTTGATCAGAAAAAATAAGCGGTATTATTTCAGTACCGCATCTACTGCTACAACTGCTGTTTCAAAACGGTGTTCATAATTTCCGCCGATTTCAATCCAGGGTTTTCTTTGTTTGGAAAGTATTTCCTTATAGATTTTATATAAGTCCTTCCGAACCTGTAATTCAGGGTACTCCCGCACACCATCATCGATCCATGGAATATCGGGTTTGCAAAGAAGGTAGAGATCGCTTTGCTGAGTGGCTGCATGTTCAAGAATCCACGGATGGCATTTACCAAATACAACTTCGCTCCACACTTTCATCACATGCATGTCTGTATCAAAGAAAATAGAAGTGTATTTTTTCTGAGCGGCATCTGCTGTATATTTTTCTGCCAACTCTTCCTGCTTCTGTGCTATAACAAGGAGATCATCATAATTATACTTTCTTCCAAGTACAATTAAATATTCCCTTGCATACTCCGGGCACCATATTGTATGATAGTGCCGGGCAAGCTGTTCACACAGAACTGACTTTCCGGTGGATTCGGGGCCAATGACGACAATTTTTTTCAACATAACGTAAGGACTGCAAAATAACTGTTGATTGCATACCAGACAACGGTAATAACACTATGTAATTTTACTCTTTCGCATCCATTCCAGAAAGCCAAAAACTGCCATGATCAATAAGATAAAATAATAAACGCTGGTAAAAACATATTGTTTAACGAAGTACAGGGGAATAGAAGCAATATTGGTGGCAATCCACCAGTACCAGCTTTCCACCTTCTTTTTGGTCATTAACCACATGCCTGTGAAAGCTGTTGCCGCAGCAAACGCATCGGCCCAGGGAATAGCTCCCGGCGCAAAGTTTTCTTTCAGGTACTGAAGTGAAAAATAAAGTGCAATATAAAAAGCAGCAAAAAAGGCCAGTTGATAACCCCACCAGCGCTTATCTGAAAACTGAATCTTTACAGCTGCGTGTTGAGTTGCGTCTCTCTTTGCCCAAAGAATCCAACCATAAATACTCATGACTGTATAATAAAAGTTCACTGTGGCTTCGCCAAACAAATGACCCTTAAAACTGAGCCAGATATAAATGACCGTGTTAACTAACCCAACAGGATATACAAGTATATTTTCTTTTCGGCTGTACCAAACACTTGCAATTCCCGAAGCAACAGCAATGTATTCCAACGCTGTTGTTTGCTGCATGCCTGTTATAAATTGTTGCCAGATCGTTTCCATTGTATTCAAAAGTGAAATTAAATTTTCAGATTCGGCTGTAATTTTTTTCTGGCATCTTTGCAAAAATTTTCATGTATGACGATTGCTGTTCTTGGTGCAGGTATGGTAGGCAGGGCTATTGCTCTTGACCTGGCAAAAAATTATGCTGTTACTTCTTTTGATGTAAGTAAAGAGAACCTGCAAATTTTACAGCAAAAAATGCAGACATACAAACTGTTGTTCAGGATTTAAAAGACTACAAAGCATATCCCGCATTTTTACATCCCTTCAACCTGGTTGTAACAGCTGTTCCCGGCTTTATGGGTTTTGATACATTAAAGGCGGTAATTGAAAGTGGCAAGAATGTAGCAGACATTTCTTTTTTTCCTGAAGATGTTTTGCAGTTAGATGCATTGGCGAAAGAAAAAATGTAACCGCTATTGTTGATTGTGGGGTAGCGCCGGGTATGAGCAATTTTATCATCGGCAGGTACAATGAAGAAATGAAGATCGATGATTTTGAGATTTATGTCGGTGGATTACCTGTTCATCCAAAACCTCCCTTCTTTTACAAAGCACCTTTTTCGCCTGTTGATGTAATTGAAGAATACACAAGACCTGCACGACTGAAAGAAAACGGACAGATCGTAACAAAACCGGCGTTAACAGAACGGGAGATGATGCAGTTTGAAGGCGTTGGTACGTTGGAAGCATTTAATACGGATGGTCTACGTTCACTACTGTACGCCATGCCGCATGTGCCCACACAAAAGGAAAAGACTTTACGCTATCCGGGACATATTGATCTCGTCATTGCATTAAAGCAAAGCGGCTTTTTCAGTGAAGAAAAAATAAACGTTGACGGAAAAGATATTTCTCCCCTTCAATTCACCTCCAAATTACTAATCAATGAATGGAAGCTGGGCGAAACGGAAGAAGAGTTAACCGTAATGAAAGTGATCATTCATGGCGAAGGAAAAACAATTGAATACAACCTGCTGGATTACTATGACAAGGCTTCACAACTATCATCAATGGCAAGAACAACTGGTTATACCTGCACCGCATCAGTAAACCTGTTGGCTAAAAAGATGGTAACAAAAAAGGGAGTCTTCCCTCCTGAGCTGATTGGCAACGATAAAGCCTGTTTTGATTTTGTATTGAATTATCTCAAAGAAAGAGGGGTGATCTGGAAAAAGAAATAGATCAACTTACCGTCAATTCATAAGAACAGGTGGCTGACAAAAGGTTTTTTGCCTTAGTTTTACGCCTCAATCAAACAAAAAATTAATCATTATGATACGTCACGCAACCGCCGTTTGGAATGGCTCAGGAAAAGAAGGTAACGGTCACCTTACAACACAAAGCACCGTTTTAACTAAAACACAATACTCATATCTCTCCCGTTTTGAAAACGGCGTGGGCACCAACCCGGAAGAATTAATTGCAGCTGCACATGCGGGCTGCTTTGTAATGAAGCTGAGTTTTATCTTAGGCGCTGCCGGATTTACACCGGAGTCTTTAGAAACAAAGTGTGAAATATCTCTGATAGAAGGCGTGGTAACCAAATCACATCTTATCTTAACGGCTAAAGTTCCCGGCATCAGCAAAGAAAAATTTGATGAGTGTGTAAAAGATGCTGAAGCTAACTGTCCTATTTCTGCATTACTGGGAAAAGGTTTGGCAATCAGCAGCGATGCAACATTGGTATAAGCATTACACTGCACGATAAAACTTCGAAGGGCGCAAATATTTTGCGCCTTTTTTTGTTTGAAACCTGGTGGGTATTTGTTTCCCGTTTTGATTCACCTCAAAATGAAGATGGGGAAATGCAGAATAACCTGTATTACCACTCAGTCCAATCAACTGACCTCTGACAACAACATCGCCAACTTTTACTAAAGCGCCCTCTTTCTGCAAATGCCAGTAGTGTGCAACTGATCCATCACTATGCTGAATGCTGATAAAATTTCCATCAGATAAATTCTCAGGTTTCAATCCGCCTTTATCTGAATCTCCTCTTGCCGCAATTACTGTTCCCTCTCTTGCTGCACAGATTTTTGTACCTTTTTTAATTTTGAAATCAAGAGCAACTTCTCCTTTATGACTTAGGTTGCTTTCATAAGCCTGTATAAGAAATACTTTTTTGTGTTTGGAAAACGGAAGCTGGTAAATATAACTGGTATCAGCTTTGAATTTACCTGACTTCAGATCATGAATACTATATTGTTGCTGAGCAAAAAGAAACAGCGGGATAAAAACGAATATAATTAAACCGATAAGTTTCATGTATCTAAACTAATAAACTACCGTTACAAAATAACTCAACTTTAGCCCCATCCGCTTCCATTTATCCTGGCTTGCAATACGGACGTAAGTGTCTTTTGAAAATGAAACTGCCGCCGGAATCATTGTTACTGGTTTGTCTTTATTGTCTGTTTTACTCTCGATCCACTGAATGGTAATAATAAAATCCTTATCAACTTTTATGTTATACGGTTCAAGATCAAGCTGTATCCATCCTGTTATGTACTCGCCTACAGTACCAAAAATCTGTTTATCTGTCGAAAGACTGTCGGGCATGTTGTTTTTCACAGAGTAAACATTTACCCTGAATTTAATTGAACGAAAATTGTTTGCCGAAATATACCAGTTTATATTTTTTAGCAAAGCCGGTGATTTTGGTTTGATCCTTATCCCCATTTCAGAGCCCACCGTCATGTCGGCTGAGGTTTTGTTATGCAGCGATACCTGCATCAATTTTCCTGAAGCATTTCGCCCGAAGCTTTCTTCTTCACCACTTCTGTTTGACAATACAATTTCCTGCAATGAAATAACTCTTTTTACAAGCTTGATTGTTTTGTCGTCTTGCTTTGCAAATTCAGAAAGTAAAAGCTTTTTTGTTTCATACCCTGCATGACTTACCTGTAAAGTATCGTTTACGTATTCGTTGCTGATTTCAAAAAAATAATTGCCCACTGTATCAGAAATGGTACCAACCGGTCTGTTCAGCATGCCAATGCTTGCGTATACAAGCGGTGAGTTTGTTTCTTCATCCACAATTGTACCTTTTAACAGAAACGTATTTTGAGAAAACGCATTCGCTGCGCTGATGTTAACAACTATCAACAGCAGCATTGTTTTGAAGGAGCGCATAACGTATAGTTTTGATTCAATATCGAACCGTGTCGAATAATGTTGGCTAAACTATCCGTTCAAATCTTAATAAAAAGAAAAAGCGTTGCTTAATAGCAACGCTTTAACATTATACGGGGAAAATATTTTTTTACTCGGCTTCTGCCACTACTTCTTCCACTTCAGGGATCATCCGCTTCATCATGCCTTCAATACCTGCTTTCAATGTAATCATAGATGAAGGACATCCACTACAACTTCCCTGCAACATCAGGTTCACCTTACCATCTTTGAAACTTTTGAACTGAATAGCGCCGCCATCCATTTCAACAGCCGGTTTTACATAATTTTCCAGGATTTCCTGAATACGTTTCACCACATCACTTTCATCGCCACTCAATACCACATCTTCTTTTACAGGTGTTACAATTTTTGATTCATCAATCACTGGTTTACCTTCCTCGAGGTAGTCCTTTAAAAACTGGCGCACACTGGGAATCAGTTCCTGCCAGTCGGTATCGGGAGCCGAACGGGTGATGGTTACAAAATTGCTGGCAATGAACACGGCTTTCACAAAAGGAAAACCAAAGAGTTCCTGTGCCAATGGAGAAGCTTCTGCTGTAGAAACTTCAGGGAAATCGATGCTCTTTCCGGGATACAGGAGTTTGTTCGCTACAAACTTCATTGTTTCCGGGTTAGGGGTCATTTCTGTATAAATGCTGATAACGGGGTTTCCTGTTTGAATCATAATCGAGAACTTTAAGCCCCCCTTCGCCAAGGCTATGGTGGGTAAAACAAAAATAACAAGATTTACCGGTCTTTGTTTTAAGATTGACCAATTTGAGACAAATCCCCCTGTAATGCCCTTAAAAATTCCCTGTATCGTAAATTGCAGCCAGAAGCAGGGGCGGAAAACCGATCTGAACATCCTTTTGATTATCTTCATTTCAAACACATTCACCTTTAAACAGACCGTTTATGCAAAGAGAGTTAGCCAGCTGGTACAGCCCCTCGTTAGGAAGAGAAATGCCCATTGTTACATACGGTCATTATGGCTTTGCATTGCTGCTTGTACCAACAGCCGCTGCTGATTATTTAGAGTATGAGCGTTTTCAGCTGATTGATACCTTAAAACCGTGGATCGAAGCCGGAAAAGTAAAAGTGTTTTCTGTTAACAGCATGAACACAGAAAGCTGGATGAATAATGAAATGCAGGGTGAACACAAAGCCATCCGCCATAACCAGTTCAATGAATATATTTATAATGAAGTGATCCCGTTTATCCGCAACAGCACTTCATGGGATACACAGATCATCGTAAGCGGTGCTTCATTTGGTGCATTGCACAGTATGAATTTATTTTTGAAACGCCCCGATCTGATTAATGGTGTATTGGCCATGAGTGGCGTGTATGATCTTACGGAATACACCAAAGGATTTTATGATGAACAGGTGTATTACAACAGCCCCATGCATTATATGCCCAACTTAACTGATCATAATGTTTTGGAACAAATCCGCAGAAGCAATCACATCCACATTTTTAGTGGAAGCGGTGCGTATGAAGATCCATCAAGCAGCGGTCGCTTTGCGAAAATTTTATACGATAAGAATATTAATTACGAACTCGATATCTGGGGTGAAGAGTGGCCGCACGACTGGAATACATGGAGACATTTGATGCCGCATTATATGGAAACGAGGTTTTAAAAGTAACCGCTAAGTCGCAAAAGACGCCAAGCCTTATTAGAAGAATATCTCTTATTTTTCATAGCACCTTGGTGCCTTTGCGGTGAAAAACTCAATGATTCACAACAGTCCCGATTGATCCTTTTTCTGTTTTCGTTAATTCAAATACTTTCTGCGGGGTCAGTTCTTTTTCCGTTTGATGCGAAACATACAGAATAGCTGATTCACTTTCTGCTGCAATTTTATTAATAAGCTGAATTACTTTGTTTGCATTGTGATCATCCAATCCAGCCAGCGGTTCATCAAGAATTAATAGTGGCGGATGTTTCACCATCGCTCTTGCAATCAATGCCATCCGTTGTTCGCCGGAAGAAAGATCAGCAAAAAATTTATTTGCCTTCCGTTCCATTGATAAGAGTTGTAACCACTCATGTGCTGCACGTTTCTGCATATCACTTGGAATGGTATACAAACCAATTGAATCCACATAACCGGAAATGATCATTTGCTCCAATGTATGTCTTGTGCTGAACAGATCTGTCATGGCAGGAGTGAGATAACCAACTTTATTTTTTATTTCCCAAACCGTTTCACCACTGCCTTTCTTTCTGCCGAAAATAAACAGCTCCTGTCCATACCCTTTTACATTATCACCGGTGATCATCGTAAGCAAAGTTGTTTTACCGGAGCCATTGGGGCCTTTCAGTTGCCAGAACTCTCCGGCATGAATGGTCCAGTTGATGTTTTGTAAAACCGGCCTGCCATCATAACTCACATTCACATTAGCAAACCGAACCAGTTCATCTGTTGTTAAATTATATGTGTGAAGTGGTGCCGGGATCGTTTGTTCTGTTGTTGCTTCTTCTTTCTCTTCAGCTGGGTTGAATGGAACTGCTTCTCCTTTTTCAGTAAGAGTAATTCTGTTCTTTATAAAATCAAGTGCATCTCTTTGCCGGTGCAGCAATTGTATAATGGGTGTATGTTCTGCAATTTTTCCTAATTCAATTCTTAGTGATTGTTGTGCTTCCACATCAAGATTGTCAAATACATTATCAAGAATAAGCAGACCCGGTTTTTGTGCTAAGAGGTGTTTCAGTAATGCTTTCTTTTGTTCACCACTCGACATAGAGCGAAGGCTTTGCCTTGCCGCATCTTCAATTCCTGAAGATCCATGAATCTCTTCTTCCAGTAAAAACTGCTGCATTCTGTACGAAGAAAAAAGTGCTGCTTCTGTTTCATTGAACTGTTCAAAAACACCGGTCGCTTTTTTATCGAGCAGCTGCTGAATAAAAAAATGTTTGTTAAATGCGTTGGAAAGAAATACGAGGTAGTGTTGCATGTTCATCTGCCTATATTCGTCTGAGCAACAAATAAACAACTATTTTTCTATCTGCCGTAAGCGCTTTGTTTCGGATTATAGTTTCACCGGTTTAACAGTATAGCCCTGTTTTCTCAATAAAGCAATCACACCAATATCACCACCTAAGTGTGCGGCACCAACTGCAAAAAAGCAGGAAGCCTTCTGCATATTTGCTTTCATCACCGGAATCCAGTTGCTGTTTCGTTTAGTTAGCAATTCTGCTTCAGCATTTAACTCATCCGTTCCCTGTTGTGTTAAATTGAAGATAGAATCAATATCCTGTGTTTTATAAATGCTGATTAATTTTTCAAACTCTGTAACCTGGTTCTGAAAATCGTTTACCATCTCTTTCAGGTTAGCCACTTCTACACTGTCAGGTATAGCATCAAACACAGCGATTTGATCTTCGATTGTTTCCAGTCCTTTAATTTCTTTTTTATTTTTTGCCGCCATTGTCATGAAAGTTTGTTCATACGATTCACGGGTTGGGCAGTTGAGTGTTTTTTCTGTGAGCATGCTCATCAGCATAAATGGTTTGAACGTATTGAACATCGCAGCAGAAGATCCGGTTATTTTTTTATAACTGCTGTCGAACCGTTTAAACGCAGTGTCACCAAACAGTTGTTTGATGGTTTGTCCCTTCGGTAATTGCAGCAATGTCATCATCTTCATGATCATTGCCGGGTCGTCCATATCAATTTCAAGAAAAACAGCATCGGCACTCAGGAATTTCTCCTTCAGTGTTTCAGGGAAAAAGAAATCTTCTTTGCAGATGATATGCACTGTGCCAAAGAGATAAGAGGATTGCTGCAAACCGTTGCCGCTGATTTCCCATAGCAGGCTGCTTTTTTCTTTTGTTTGAGCAATTGAAGAAAAAGAAATCAAAAATAAAAGGCAGGAAAGCAGTTGCAGTTTTTTCATAATTATTTTTTGTGATGCCAGGTATAAAACATCAATCTTCATTCATTTCATCAACAATCTTTTTCAGCCTTTCAATATGCTGACCATACAATTTACGAACATACCATTTATTGGCGAAGTAAATGGGAATAGTAAATACAATAGCTGCAACAAACAGAACAGCGGATGATTTCAGCAGGAAACTTGTCGTTTTTACTGCTGGAACAGAAGCAGCTTCCGGTGAATACAATAAAACAATCAATCCTGTTATAACAAAAACAACCGGGACCAATAAGGTACCGGAGATCATGTAAAACCGTACATACTTCTCCAGTGTAACCAGCTGCATTTTTAAATTCGATTTTATTTCACAGCTTACACATTCCATTTGATTGAGCAGTCTTCTTTTCCGCAGGTAATAAAAAACATAGAACACACCAATTACCATGAGCATCCAGGCGGCACTGAGCATTCCACCGGAATAATTTAAAAAATAGTAAGTCACAGTGAAAACATAAATGATAACAATTAACAGCAACTCTATTAACAGGTTGCGTTTCATTTTTGCAATGGGGCTTTTTGATTTTTTTTGCAGCAGTGCCTGCAGCTCATCTGCCGACGGGCCTTGTTCTTTGCTTCCCACATCGCTCCACATTTCTTTTAACTGATCAAGTTCCATATGCCTGTGCTTTAGTGAGTGTTCTTAATTTTTCTTTTATGCGGTTCATTTTTACACGAAGTGTGCCGCTGCTGATACCGAGAATCTCTTCCATTTCGTCATAACTTTTATCCTCCAGGAAAAGCATCACAATAGCTTTTTCCACTTCGGTTAAGCGGCTGATGGCTGCATACATTTCCTTCAGCTTCTCTTCTTTTAGTTTTTCTTCATCCGTATCCGCCTGTTCTGTTGGTATAAATTCCGGAAAGCTGAGTGCTACTTTTCTTGATTGCTTCCGCAGGTTGCTGATGGCTGTGTTCAATGCAATACGGTACATCCAGGTGCTGAACTTTGCTTCGCCACGAAAAGAATCAAATGATTTCCACAGCTGAATAACAATTTCCTGGTACAGGTCATCCTTGTCCGCATCATTGCGGCCATAGAGGTGACACACCTTTCTTATAATGCCCTGGTTTTGATTTACCAGTTGCAAAAATTCCTGTTCAGCGGTTTCGATCATTCAACCAGTTGGTTTTTGTATTTGTTGTACAAAAATCAATTAAGTTACACGCAAATCTTTTTTTGAATGAAATATTCATAAAAAATTATCCCTGCCCGACTTTGTCATTCAGGCGGGGAGCTAATTTATTCACATAGCGATGATAATTTTTTATGGATATCCTATGTGGCCAAAAATCAATAAAAAATAACACATGAAAAAAATGTATCATCTCGCCAGCTGCACCACCTGCCAGGCAATTATCAGGGAAACAAAAGTGGTAAAGGCGGGAACAGAAATGCAGAACATTAAAGAAGAAAAGATCACTCCATTACAACTGGAAGAAATGAAAAACCTTTCGGGCAGTTATGAAGCACTGTTCAGCCGCCGTGCATTAAAATACAAAGAGCTTGGTCTCAAAGACAAACAACTCACTGAAGACGATTATAAAAACTTTATACTGGAAGAATATACCTTTCTGAAACGACCCGTTACCATCTTCAACGGTAAGATCTTTATCGGCAATGATAAAAAAACGGTAGAGGCTTTGAAGAAGGCGGTGAAATAGTCCCGCCTGTTAAATGTTTGTCATTTTTTATCAATCATTGCTGTTTACAGTTTATAATCCGACCGGACAGGTAGACAAAATGAAAATAAACTGTATTTTTATCTGCGGTCAACAGCACTTAGCTACCGATCGTTAGATGTTTGCCGAATACTTTGAAGCAATAAACCTTTTATTATGAGCAAATTTCCGGGCTACCTGCTGAGCAGTCATTTCCCATCGAGGCAAACGGTGGTTTCATTTACGGATGAATTAATCAATTACCTGTTCCCGGTTATCCATGATCCCAAATCCTTTGATCAGGCAGAAATAAAAATGCAGGCATCCCTGCAAAAAAAGCTGATTGAAATTCTTACACCACTCTCTCAGAACTATTCAATTGATGTAGAAGAAATAGCAGAACATTATTTTGATGAACTGCCCGACATTAAACAGCAATTGATTGAAGATGCAGAACTTATTCTTGAATTTGATCCAGCTGCCAAATCGCTGGAAGAAGTGGTGCTTTCTTATCCTGGTTTCCAGGCAATCATAGTTTACCGTTTAACGCATGTGCTGTATCAGAAACAGATTCCTATTTTACCACGTATGATGAGTGAGCTGGCACACAGTCGCACAGGGATTGACATTAACCCGGGTGCTGTAATTGGCTGCCCGTTTTTTATTGATCATGGAACCGGTATTGTAATTGGTGAAACAAGTGTAATTGGAAAGAATGTAAAAATGTACCAGGGAGTTACCTTAGGTGCACTTGCTGTAAGAAAAGAAGATGCACAGTTCAAACGTCATCCAACAATAGAAGACAATGTGGTGATTTATGCTAACAGTACTATTCTTGGTGGTAAAACGGTCATTGGTCACGACAGTATTGTAGGCGGCAACACATGGATTATTGAAAGTGTAATTCCGCACAGTGTAGTGTATACAAAAAATCAAATCATTATCGCCGATAAAAAAGATTTTACCGAACCGTTAAACTTTATCATTTAAATTTTTTATAAACGAAAACAGATGAAAGCAAATAACATTTTAGAAACAATTGGCAACACGCCGCATGTAAAGATCAACCATTTATTTTCTGCTGATGTGGAAGTATGGAGCAAACTGGAAAGAGCAAATCCCGGAGGAAGTATCAAAGACCGTATTGCATTAAGCATGATTGAGGATGCAGAGAAAAAAGGTTTATTAAAACCCGGCAGTATCATTATTGAACCAACAAGTGGCAACACAGGTATTGGTTTGGCAATGGTAGCTGCAGTAAAAGGATACGAAATTATTTTAGTGATGCCCGAGAGTATGAGTATTGAGCGACGCAAACTCATGAGTGTATACGGTGCAACATTTGAATTAACGCCCCGTGAAAAAGGAATGAAAGGTGCTATTGAAAAAGCAAAAGAATTAATAGAAGCAACTCCCGGCAGCTGGATGCCACAGCAGTTTGATAACCCTGCGAATATTGAAGTGCATGCAAAAACAACTGCACAGGAAATCATTGCTGATTTTCCGGAGGGACTGGATTATTTAATTACGGGTGTTGGTACTGGCGGACATATTACCGGTGTTGGCCGTGAATTAAAAAAGAAATTCCCTAATATAAAAGTATTTGCTGTTGAGCCGGAGCTATCTCCGGTAATCAGCGGTGGTGCTCCTTCACCACATCCCATACAGGGAATTGGTGCAGGGTTTATTCCTGCCAACCTGGATGTAACTGTTCTGGATGGTGTGATACAGGTAAGCAAAGATGAAGCATTTGATTATGCCCGCCGTTCAGCAAGTGAAGAAGGAATTTTCCAGGGAATTTCAAGTGGCGCAACCATGGCTGCAACTGCAAAGAAAATTCCTGAAATGGCGAAGGGAAGCCGTGTACTGATTTTTAATTACGATACAGGCGAACGCTATTTCAGTGTTGATGGTTTATTTTAATCAATAAATTTCTGTTCAATAAAAAAAGACATCGGTGATCGATGTCTTTTTTATTAGGGTAAACCTGCCCTTTCATAATATCTCCTTCAATTTGATATTCTTTTGGCCGCAATTACTTATTTTCAATTGCCATGAATCCCGCTGCTGAAATCATTTACTACTACCTCCTGCTGTACACACTTGGATGTGCCTCACTCGCTTTCATGTATCACCTCGTATTGTACGTTCAAAGAAAAGAAAGACTGTTGCTGTATTACTGGGTTTATCTGTTATTGCTTTCTTTATTTTTGTTAAGTAGGGTATTATTGTCAAAAGATCAAAGCGGCCATGCACACAGTACCTGGCTCTTTCAATTCTGGGACGAGTTATTGCAACTTCTTTTTTATTATGGCTATATTGAATTTGTAGGGCGTGCTCTCGATATCCGTCCGCATAGCCACCGCAAACTTTATTTTTTCTGGAAAACACTTTCAACAATTATTTTGCTGATCGCTGTATGTCATGTAGTGCTGATGCTCACTCATACAATTGAAATCCGCAACAGGTATTTATTCCGTGGATCGAGGTTGCTGCTGATCGTTATTTCACTGGTTGTGCTTCTTATTTATGCATTCAGAAAAACAACCGTGTTTCAACGGTACATACTTGCCGGTTCTTTAATCTTCCTCGTAACTGGTGCTCTTGCTTTTGCCTCTTATGTGTACCATTTCAGTATTGGAAATATTTATGCCCTCGGCTTTACGTTTATTGGTGAAGTGGCTGATGTGCTTTTATTTTCTGCCGCTATGGGCTATCGCCTCCGCATTACTTATGAAGAAAAGGAAAAGGCTATGAAAGAGCTGGAAGAACAAAGGGAGCTTGTGAGGCAAAAAGATATCGAACGGGTAGAGGCGGTTATGGAAACCCGTTACCAGGAAAGAAACCGAATTGCCCGTGAACTGCACGATGAGGTTGGCTCCTCACTCAGCAGCATCAATATCTTCAGCACGGTGGCAGATCAATATATACAACAGAACCAGGCAAAAGCGGGTGAGCTCGTGAATAAAATCAAACTCACATCAGAAAAAGTGATGGAAAACATGAGTGATCTTGTTTGGGCCATCAATGCAGAAACCGACGATACACAAAGCCTGGTAATACGTATCCGTCAGTTTGCATCATCCCTGCTTGATGCAAAGAACATCCGGCTTGAAATAGAAACAACGGAACCTGTTCAGCAACTCCTGTTAAAAACAGACGCCAAAAAAAACATTCTGCTTGTATGCAAAGAGGCCGTTAACAATATTGCCAAATACAGCGGTGCATCAGCAGCTTTTATACAAATTCATATAAAAGAGGAGCAGCTTCATCTGCAAATTTCTGATAACGGAACCGGTTTTATTCCCGGTACAACAAGGGGAAACGGCCTGATAAACATGAAAACCCGATGCAAAGAATCAGAAGGCAGTTTTGAAATTAATTCATCGGCTGAAAAAGGAACTTCCATTGTCTGCTCGTTTCCGCTTACTAGAATTAGCAATTGATTATTCCGGTAGAAAGGTTTTAATTTGATAGTATGCCAAAGATAAAAGTGTTGATATATGATGACAATGAAGACAGGAGAGACAGCCTCTCGGCACTGTTGTTGCTGGCAGATGAAATGCAGTGTGTTGGCGACTTTCCTGATTGTTCAAATGTGCAGGAGCAGATCAGAACCCTGCAGCCAAATGTTGTGCTGATGGATATTGATATGCCAAATGTAAATGGTATTGAAGGGCTGAAAATTATCAGGCTTCATTTCCCTGAAGTAAAAGTATTAATGCAAACTGTATTTGAACAGAATGAAAAAATATTTGACAGCATCCGCTTTGGTGCTGCAGGATATATATTAAAAACAGAAACACCAACCCGGATACTTGAAGCAATTCGTTATGTAAATGAAGGAGGTGCAATGATGACGGCATCAGTTGCAGCCAAAGTGTTGCAGTATTTCCGGCAGGAAGCAACACCGGTGGCACAGGCCGATTATGATCTTTCCGATAGAGAAAACGAGGTGTTGAAATTACTGGCCGATGGCAACAGCTACAAAATGATTGCCGGCAAATTATCCATTACATATTTTACCGTGAACGCACACCTGAAAAAGATTTATGAAAAACTGCAGGTACATTCTGCCAGTGAAGCCGTTGCAATGGCTCTGCGTCAAAAACTTGTATAGTCTCTTCTTCTATTACTAATATTAGCAATTGTGCTGTACCGTAAGATTACTGAACTTGTTCTGCATAATAGCAGTAACTATGAAAAGGTTTGTTCTCCTTGTTCTTATAATCTCATTAGCTTCTATTTCACGAGCACAGGATATTGAAGCAATTAATAAATTGAAAGATAGCCTTGAACGTGTTATAAAACAGTTTGAAGTGCAAATGAAAAAGCCCCAGGGGCAGACTAAACAGCAAAAACCGCCTGCATCTTCAACTTCCAAAACAGGTAACCCCTCCGTTACAAATGATGATGATAAGATTTCGCTGCTGCCTAAAAATGCAAAGCTGCTGGCATCCATTCCCGTAAAAACATTATCAGCAGCTGAATTGGTTGTTTACGTCAGCAACATTCAAACAAAACTTCAGCAGCAAAAAGCAAACAGCAAAGAAATTGCAATAGCTACGAGGCTTATGCAAAAATACCCGGTATCAAACCACCACAATCTTGCCTTGTTATTCTTTGCGAAAAAACAATATGTTTCTTCACTGTATGTACTATGCTCTGTAATTAAAAAAAATCCGGCTAACAGTCTTGTTCTAAACAACTTTGCAGCAGTGCTTAACCATGTTGGTTTTCCGCACAAATCGATTCCTGTTTCACAGCATGTTTTAGCCAATGCTTCACAAAGTGCTATGGTAAATAATAACCTGGGGCAGGCTTATTTCCGCCTCGGCGACATGGATAATGCCATCCGCTTTCTGTCTGCTGCCTCCCGCATTGAGCCTTTTCATATTGAAGCCAATGCCACGCAGGGTTATATTAATGAAGCAGGAGGTAACAATACCGCAGCAGCACAGCAATACAGTAATTCGATGAAGGGTGGTTATAACAAAGCTGCCGCTGAGGGTTTAAAAAGAACAAAACCTTCAGATGATGCCGGCAATCATCTTCGCTTACCACCACGAATGAAGTATCCGGAAATGGATGATAATATTCCGTTTGTCTGTCCTTCATTTTCGGGTGGTGATTATTTAGCCTGCGTAACATTTAACTCAAAAATGCATGCAGAAAATGAAGCATGGACAATCGCTCAAAAAGATTATGATGAAAGGGTGGGCCGTGATATGGAGGCCAATGCAATCAACATGATGCGGATGCAGCAATCGGGTGGCAGGATAGCTGCAAAAATGCCTCCGCTGTTTGATAAAGCACAGATGGTAATGGCTAAAGCATACCGGACCTACACAGACGATCTGCAGCGTTATGAAAATGAATTTGCCAAATGGAAAACAGCTTTTGATGAAGAATGGAAGGGAAAACTGAAAGATATGTGTAAGGGTCTGGACCCGGATGCCTGTTGCGCCAAAGAAACTGCCATGTACAACAGCAAAAATGCTGCGTACATGAGCCGTTACCTGAAGTATTGCGAAGATGTTTGGAACAATGCCCGGTGGCATTATAATACAGTTGCATACTGGTATCCTTATGTTGCATCTGTGCCTTTTGCAGCCAGGGACCTTGTATTAGCCAGGGGCATTTTGCTGGGTACTGCTGAAAAACTCACCAGCGTACAGGTAATAGAATATACCTGCAACACATCTTTTGAGCGTACAGATACGGCTACAAAAAATGCAGACTTCAAAGACATCGATTGTCCCGTTAGCATCAATATTCCGCTTGTGATCGGGGATATCAGTTTAACATGCGAATCTTTTAGTGTTGAAATGGGAGAAGGAATTATGGGCGGGTTTGAATATGAATTCGCTTCAGGACAAACAACTATGTATATCGGTGTGGGAGCACAGGCAGAAATGGGTGTAATTAGCCTGGAAGCAAGTGCCACGCAGTTTATTACGTTCGACAATAATTTTAATGTAACAGATATTGGTAATAAAGTTTCTGCAGGCGCTTCGGCAATGGAAATATCTTCCACGCTTGGATTAAATGGAGCAAGTGTTGAAGGCGAAGCCGTATTTGGTGTGAACAGCGGGCTTAATGTAAGTGCAGATGCATCGGTAATGGGACAAAGTATGATGGCAGGAGAAATTCAATTATTATAAAAAATAACACACAATGAAGAAAAGTCTATTTATTGCCCTTGCACTCTTTTCAGTAACTGCAAATGCACAGGACAAGGCCGGCTGCGAAAACGCTGAACCCAAATACATGACCCGTATGCCCGGCTTCTTTATCCGCAGTTGCGAAACAAGTGAATACGATACTTATAAGTACTCTTTTATAAATACAAAAGATAAACGGGAGTATAAAGAAGTAAGCGGCAGGCTTATTATAATTTCATACGCTAAGGATCCCAAAGAAGCACGCCTGTTCAGTGGTGTACAGATTCACACCAACTATTACAATGCCGTTATAAAAGCAAAAGGCGAATCACTTGCATTAAACAAAAGCTTTTATAAAATGAAGCAAAGCGGCAAGACCGTTTATTTTCAAATAGACAATGCAGTTGATACAGATGACAGAGGTTTTGAAATTATCATTGTGGAAGTAGACGAAATGAAACAGGATATTGAAGTAAATATGAGTGATGGAATTGACCGTGATGGAAAAATTGCTTTGTACGGCATTTTGTTCGATGTAAATAAAGCTACCATAAAAACCGAATCAGAAAAAGCATTACAAACAGTAATTGACTACCTCAATGCCAATCCAACGGTAAAGATTTACATCGTTGGTCATACAGACAATACCGGCGTTTTTGCCAATAACAGCAAACTCTCAAAAGACAGGGCACTCTCTGTAAAAAATTACCTGGTAACAACAGGCAAAATCAATCCTGCACGTCTTGGTTCAGATGGAGTCGCATCCTTATGCCCTGTATCAACTAATACAACAGAAGAAGGCAAAGCACTCAACCGCAGGGTTGAAATAGTAAAACAATAATTCATTATGAAAAAACTGCGAAACATTCTGTTACTGCTCTTTTTCTGTAACAGCATTACTGCACAAAGTCTGCGTTTACCTCCAGGCGTTACCATTGACACAATTGCTGAGCTTGCCGAAGGACTTCACCGTTATCATTTTATAATGCACAAACAGTTGATTGGGATGATCGTTCCCAAAACATGGCATAATAATGATACAAGAGGAATTGCCATTGCTACATCATACGAAGCAACTTTCCTTATGGGTCAAACACAGGTAGACAGTTTTACAACTGAGAAGAAGGCTCTGCAATGGCTTGTTCCTGTTATTGAAAATTATCTGTCGCCTGTTGGTATTCAGAAATGGAAACACCTGAAAACACAGCCTCCGAAAGTAGCACTGAAATACCCCTGGGAATGGGATTATAAGCTGGGCCGTTACAACTCAATTTTTATGAGCAAGGCACAAACAGATAACAAACTGGTTTTGCGGAGTACAAACAAATCTGAAATTATACAGATTATCCGTACACCAAACACAGGAAAGCTTACTATTGAACAGCTGATACAATTGACTACCCGCATGAATCCGGCCATTAATACCCAGCAAAATCCAATTACCGATTTTGTAATCGGTGGTAAACAATTTAAAACAACGGAGCACTTCTTTATGGAGTTGATGCATCAACGTCATTTCTGGTATGCAGATGCAAAAGAAATTATTTATATCAGTGTTGGATTATTAAGAGAAGATCAGGTGCGTTTTCCTTTGATAGTAGATGAAATTATAGGCAGTATAAAATGGTAGCAGTTTTTATTTTCAATATGCAACCCATGTTCCTTTTATGATAAACAGGAAAGCCACAGGAATTTCTGTGGCTTTCTGTTGTTATAATTTTTTCAGTCAATGATCCGCAGCTTTGCATAATTCAGCATAATCTTTTTCTCACCGTTCAATTCAAATTTCACAGTAGCAATAGGGTTATGTGCACTGCCTTCCATTTTCATCACTTCACCAAAACCGAATTTCTGGTGTTCCACTTTTGTCCTTCCTGCAAATTACTGGTATCACTCGCCACAAAATCAGCAGCAGGTTTATGTTCCACTGTTTGCGGTCGTGAAGGCGGTGTTATATAAGAGGGTGTTGAACTTTGTTTCTTTGGTGGAGCACCATATTTCTTCTCCACCTGAGCAGCATCATTATAATCCGTTTTATTACCCCAGCCTTTCATACGGTCAAATGCAGAACCGCTGCCAAATCCTGTGTTCTGATTTTTCATGCCACCACCTGCAAAACTTTTTATCTACCTGTTCTTCGGGTAATTCATCTAAGAAACGGCTTGGCTCATTTTGTACAATTTGTCCAAACTTGTAACGGGTATTAGCATAAGTGATCCAGAGTTTTGTTTTTGCCCTTGTGATCACCACATAAAACAAACGTCGCTCTTCTTCCAGTTCTTCCCTTGTGTTAATGCTCATGGCATTGGGGAATAACATTTCTTCCAGCCCCGCAGCAAACACACAGCCAAACTCCAATCCTTTTGCCGCATGAATGGTCATCAGTTTTACACTGTCCGAATCGGGATCTTTATTATCTGCGTCTGTTAACAATGTGATCTGTTGTAAATAAGAACCAAGTGTAACAGCCCCTAAAGCCTCCTCTGAATTTCCTCCGCCAGTGGGTGGAGAGTATGCATTTATATTTGAGTCGTTGAAAAGCTGGCTTTGTGAGCTAGCAGTTCCCCCTTCAGGGGGCGGAGGGGGTATCACCACTCCATCATCATCAATCTGGTTCCTGTTCTGCGTATCATCCACCCATTCTTTAATGGAGTTTAATAATTCCTGGATGTTTTCATAACGCTGTAAACCTTCTGTACTCTTATCGTTGAATAATTCTTTTACAATATTCGTCTGCTTGCCCACATGCACCGCCACTTCATAGGCATTGTGTTTCTGCAGCATGCTGGCAAAACTTTTAATCATGATTACAAAACCATCAATCGCTTCCAGAGTGCCTGCACGAAAACCAAACTGTGCAGCTCTTGTGAGCACTTCCCACATGCTGATATTATTTTCATTCGCAAACAACACTGCTTTATCAACGGTTGTTTTACCAATACCTCTTGCAGGAAAGTTGATGATCCGTTTTAAAGCTTCCTCATCTCTTAGGTTCACGATCAACCGCATGTATGCAATAAAATCTTTGATCTCTTTGCGTTGATAGAAACTGATACCGCCATAAATTATATAGGCAATATTCATGCGGCGCAGACTTTCTTCAAATGCACGGCTCTGTGCATTGGTGCGGTACAGAATGGCAAAATCTTTATTACGGTAATGATTGCGGAGCTTCTGTTCCTGGATGGTATCAGCAACAAACTTTCCTTCCTCATTATCTGTCATTGTTCTGATCAGCTTGATCTTTTCTCCTTCTCCATTTTCTGTGAACAGGATTTTCTCAATCTGTTTTTTATTATTACTGATTACCTCGTTGGCAACTTTCAGAATGTTTTGCGTACTTCGGTAGTTCTGTTCCAGCTTCACCACTTTCACATCATCATAATCTTTCTGAAACTGTAAAATATTTTCAATGGTTGCACCACGAAAACTGTAGATACTTTGTGCATCATCACCCACCACACAAACATTTTCATGCATGGCACCAAGCAACTTGATGATTTCGTACTGGGCAGGATTGGTATCCTGGTACTCATCAATCATGATGTATTTAAACTTGCGCTGGTACTTGCCTAAACTTTCGGGGAAATTTTTCAGCAACTCATAAAACTTAATCAGCAGATCATCAAAATCCATGGCCCCGTTTTTAAAACAACGCTTGGCATATGAATCAAAGATCTGTGCAATGGCCGGGCGGTTGGCCCGCATATCTTCCTGCTGAATATGATAATCCGTTGCATACTCTGCCGGACCCACCAATGCATTTTTTGCAGAAGAGATCCGGTTGTAAACAGTAGATGGTTTGTAATGTTTATCATCCAGGTTCATTTCGTTGATCACCGTTTTCACCACACTCTTTGCATCATCCGTATCATAAATCGTAAAGTTGGAAGGATAGCCCATCTTGGTTGCTTCACTCCGTAAGATGCGTGCAAACACGCTGTGAAATGTTCCGATATATAAATTTCTTGCTTCGTGGTTGCCCAGGATATGCTCCACACGTTCCTTCATTTCTTTGGCCGCCTTATTGGTAAAGGTCAGTGCCAGAATATTAAATGCATCAACTCCATGCGCCATTAAATGCGCAATTCTTGTTGTGAGCACTTTTGTTTTTCCACTGCCTGCACCCGCCACAATCATCAGCGGTCCGTCAATATGCTTCACTGCTTCCTGCTGCCGCTCATTCAATCCTTTTAAATAATCAATCATAAATTGTAAATGTCTTCCTGTTGTCAGGTTGAGCCTGTCGAATCCCTGTTGAAGGGAAAACAAAGCTGAGCCAAAAGAAGAGAAGCCTGCAATTTACAGCAAGCTAACTGGATAAACTTTTGTGTGAGAAACTATTGTATGGAAAAGAAGTTAAGCACCTCTCTGTGCACCACCTACATGCTTGCCTGCACTGCTGGATGTTTTGGTATTGGCCTTACCGCCACCCTTTGGACCAATAAACGCTGACTTATTAGCGGGTAATGTGCTTTTCGTTTTATCTTTTTTATTCTTGCCTGTATTGAACAATGACATAACTGAGGATTTATTGTTTCTGTTTATACTGATTGCTTCTGCAATCAATTCAAAGTTAACTCTTTTCCCTTTGCCTTCACTCCTTGCCTCCCGCCTTTACCTCTTTGCCTTATTACTTTTGTTTTCCTCCTTTAACTCTTTTCCCTCCTTTGAACTCTTAGCGTCGCCTTCCCCTTTCAAACTCTCAGCCCGGCTTCTTCTTTGTATCTTCGCCCTCACATGATCAAAGTTGGAGATTATAACAGGCTGCAGGTACAACGTTTTAACCAAACGGGTGCTTTCTTAAACGATGGCAAAGAAGGCTTATTGTTACCCAAGCGTTTTGTTCCTGAAGATGCAAAAGTGGGTGATGAGCTGGATGTATTGTGTATCATGATTCAGAAGGAAGATTGATTGCCACCACACTTCATCCTAATGCAGTGGTTGGCGATATAGCACTGATGCGGGTTGTATCAACTACGCCGCAGGGCGCTTTTTTAGACTGGGGTTTGATGAAAGATTTATTTGTGCCCAAAAGCAAACAGATCAGCCCCATGCGTTTGGCCGGTGATTATTTAGTGAAACTCTTTATTGATGAGCAAACCGGCAGAGTTGCAGCAACAGAATATATTGAACAGGGATTAAGCAATGAAGAACTCACCGTAAAAGAACTGGAACTGGTGGAACTGCTGGTATTCCGTGAAACGGAATTGGGATATGCTGTTATCATCAATAACAAACACCTCGGACTTTTATACTTTAATGAAGTATTTCAGAATATTACCATTGGCGATAAACTGGAAGGATTTATCAAAACCATCCGCCCCGATAATAAAATAGATGTTGCCCTTGGTAAACCCGGTTATCAGAAAGTAGAAGATGAAGCAGATAAGATCCTGCGTCTACTCAAGCAAAAAAGCGGTTACCTGCCTTACCATGATAAATCAGCACCGGAAGAAATCTATGAAGTATTTGGTATGAGTAAGAAAACCTTCAAGATGACGGTGGGAAAACTCTACAAGGAAAAAAGATTGAACTGACGAAGACAGGAATGAAGTTGCTGGAAAGTTGAACCAAACAGCCGGTTTATTCGTATTTATAATAATGCATCGCTTTATTTCCATCATACTTGTTTTTCAGCTCCTGTTTGCATGCAACCAAAAGAAGGGTATGAAGCGCCAAGACCATATGTACCACCTGTAATTCCTCCTGTTCTTACCAGTCCGGCAAAAACATATCTTGCTTTAGGCGATTCCTATACAATCGGGCAGGGTGTTCCCGAAGCCGCCCGTTTTCCCAATCAAACTGCCGCCTGGTTAAAACTCAGTGGCATCAATCTTACGGTAACAAATATTATTGCCACCACCGGTTGGACTACCAACAGCCTTCAAAGCGCACTCAATGTTCAAAACCCGGTAAACCATGATGTGGTGAGTTTGCTCATTGGGGTAAACGATCAGTATCAAACACATGATACAACCGGATACCGTCAGCGTTTTACGCTGCTATTAGAAAGAGCCATTCAGCTTGCAAGAGGTAAAAAGAAAATGTATTTGTGCTTTCTATCCCCGATTACAGCGTAACTCCTTTTGCTGCCGGTTATGATACAGCACGCATCCGTTTGGAAATTGACTGGTTCAACGCTATCAATAAAGTAACCGCATCTTACAATTGTGCTTACTTAGATATTACTCCTTCTACCCGTGAAGCACGATATAACCCTTCACTGATTGCAACGGATGGGCTGCATCCTTCCGGTTCTGAATATAAAAAATGGGCGGATCGTTTAGGTCTGTTGATGTTACCCGTTTTGAAATAAAGAAGCTGTTTTGTTTTTAATGTAAAGCAGGATCTCTTCGCCGTTGCAGATTGCTGAACAAGATATAAAAGGGCTTAATGAACCTGCAAAACTTTAATGACAGCCCGTTGTACTTAATAAATGAATCAGTTGAAATTAAAGCAAAATTTTTTATATTTTTAAGAGTGCTGGTTTGCCGGAGTACTTTCAAATAACATGTAGCATTTGCAATCAGGTATCTTAAAAATAAAATACATGATATCGAAATACAGGAGAATTCATGAATTGGAATATCATATTGTCCGCATTCTGGCAATGTGTAATATTTGGTGGATTGGTTGCAAAATCTAGAAATCCGTTCACATCTTTTAAAGTCATCGTCAGGCTTATCAGAAGAATCAGCAATATGCTTGATATCAAAAACCTTGTTCGTGCTTATAAAATTGATGGCAGGTATGTATGGGATATGTTTCATCCATCCTGGCCATCTGCAGGTTTTAACAGGTTTTATAAAAGCCATTTACTCGAATTACAACCTGTTACCGGTAATGAGCAAACGATCAGGAGGCTGCTCATTGCCATCACCAAAAGATGTCCCCTGCAATGCGAACATTGCAGTGAAGCCGCAACACTGTATAACAGGGATGCCCTTACTTTCGATGAGTTTATTGAAAAAATTGAACCCTTTGTTCAAAAAGGTGTGGGCCAGTTAATCTACTCCGGTGGAGAACCATTAAGCCGCTTTGAAGATCTGTTGAAATTTCTGGCACATTTTAAAGAAAGATGCAACCAGTGGGTGTATACATCAGCGTATGGATTAACTTTTGAAAAAGCACAGCAGCTGAAAAAAGCCGGATTAGATGGTGCTGCCATCAGCCTTGATCATCATCTTGAAGAAGGACACAATACCTTCAGGGGTAATAAAAACTCCTATTACTGGGTTTTAGAGGGAATCAAAAACCTGCACGCTACAGGTATATTTGTTGCAATCAACGTATGTCCGTCCAGGCATTACATTGATTCGGGGGGTATACCAAAACTTATTGACTTAGCTAAAAAACTGGAAGTGCCGGTTGTAAATATTTTAGAACCGAGAGCGGTAGGCAATTACCAGGATAAAGATGTTGAACTGCATCAATCACACAAAGACTACCTGCAGAATTTAAGCAACAAATACAATTTTAACCGTGAATACTTTGCTTATCCAACCTTTTTGTTTCCGGCAGGTACAAGAAAAAAAATGCCATGTGGCGGGGGGAAATTTTATGCACTCTTAGATTATGACGGCACTTTATTTCCCTGCCCTTTCTGCAAAGTAAAAATAACTGCTCATCAAACTGAGGTTGCTTTATGTAAAGCAGAATAAATTCTGCTCTGTTCAAATTCATTTTTTTAATCATGGGCAGTGAATCAAAATCACTCTTTAATTCTTTGCTGTTCTGTTGATGATATCAAAATAAAGATCACGTGAAAATCTTGACAACTGCCCCGGGTTCTTAAATTTCTTTAATTCTTTCAGATGGGTCTTCCCGGTAAACTCATCTTTTGAAATGTAATACCCTTTACTGTGAAGTATCAATGTTCGTTTTAATTCAGGATTTGTATGTAATGACTTAAAAGGTTACTTTAGTTGAAGACTCTTTGCCCATGTGTTCCATATATAGATCATCATCAAAACTTAACGCCTGAGTAAAGTCCTGCCCGTCACTTCCTGTTGCAGATTGCGGTTTTAGCTTCTGTATCTCAATTTTCTGGTTTGGAGAAAAATCAACAGCAGCATAATCCAGCTCCCAAAACATAAATCCTGACCGAAGTCTGATTTCCAGGTTTTTTGAAGAAGGTGGAATTTTTTACCAGGACAACAATGGAATTAAAATTCGCTTCGCCCATCAAATCAACCTCTCCTGCACTTTGCCAGCCTTTATCGGTTTTAACTTCAACCTGCGGTAAAAATACCCTGCTCTCTCATCCATAATTCCCGCTTTTCTTTTGTCTGATCTTTATTCTTCTCTACCCACTTTGAATAATTTTTACCAAAAAGCGTAATAAATTCATGATACACATGGGCTGACCACGGGGAATTTCTCAGTCGTAAAATTAATTTCCCGTGTAAGGTTTGTCTTCGGGGTCTTAAACGTTAACAGCGCTTCACTCAGTTCTGATTTGTTATCAGCATTAAATTTATAAGAAATTTTGTCTGATAACGAAACGTCTTTCAGTATACTGTTTGAATTATTATCTGCCGCTTGCACAGGAAGTTGAGGAGCCTGTATGGTATGTAAACTACCCTGCTTATCAGCTACAATTTCAACATTTTCTGTATGTACTGCAACCATCAATTCAAGCATATTGGTG
Organism: Chitinophagaceae bacterium; assembly: GCA_016713085.1. Taxonomy (NCBI): domain Bacteria; kingdom Pseudomonadati; phylum Bacteroidota; class Chitinophagia; order Chitinophagales; family Chitinophagaceae; species Chitinophagaceae bacterium. The sequence continues at coordinate 1,469,843 of JADJPV010000001.1, forward strand.
TATTGATTTTCGTTTAACTCGTTTACAATACTTAAAGCGAAACTGGAAGAATCTTTAAAGTAGTCCGGCAATTGTTTGTAATCAAACCGTTCCAGCTGAGGCGCTTTTGCGCCTGTGTACATCGAATTATTCATCTGTAATCCTGACCCGTTATCAACATACACATGAGGACAGTTACAGGCTATTAATAAAAAAAACGCCACCTCCCACAGCTGCTATTCCCGCCGCAATTCCTAAATTAATCAGAATATTTACATCGGCCTGCTCAGATACATCAACTTTCTCAATATCGCTTAAAACAAATTTCATAGTGGTACTGTCGGGTATTTCTGCTTTTTTTCAGAAAAAATGAACTTGTTTGGTAGCGATTTTACTGACCCGCTTCTTTTCTCTTCTTGCAATGCTATCTTCATCCTGCATAATTTTATTGTAATAGTACATGGCTGTAGCATCCAAAGGGCGGATATTACCTGTTATGACATTCGTTTCTTTATTCAATGTAACATCGTATATTTCTTTCAATGTACTTCCAGAATGTACCACCAGTATATTCCTTTTATCCAGTTCTTTCCATTGATCAGGTTTATCTGATTTGTAATATTGTCCTGTCTGTTCTTTGTGTATTTGTAATAAGCACAACCCGAAATAATTGCTGTGAGAAACAGGCCTGTTATGGCTTTCAAAAATATTTTCGTCATGGCAGGAAGGTTTGAGTCTTAGAAAGATAGAAAATAAAAATCGGGGTTTATAGTAAATCAAAAAGAAAAGCTCACCTGTTTCCTGCTATCTTTTGGGCGTATATCCATTTCCACGCCATATTCGTAACTGCATGAACCTGTAAATCTCTCCTCGCAACTCTCTTCCTCCATTCCTCTGTGTTGATTTCTTCCAACTCTTTTTCTCAAACATTTCATTCCTGAAAAAAATTACTATATCTTAATTTTTACTTACAGCGGTGACTCTTTCTTACTACACACCTCAAGATAAAGCCACCTGTTGTCCTTAGTTCCCCCTATCCCTTTATTCACATTATAAACAATTCAAACAATGAAACAGTTTGCCCTGCTTGCAGCAGTCATCCTTTTTGCCGTTGCCTGTCAAAACGCAGCCGACACAAAAGACGAAACCAAAACAACTGAAACAAAAGCCCCGGCGGCCGGTATGTTTGCCGCCAATTATTCCAACGCATTTGAAATGGGCGATATGGCGCTTGCCGATAAAGCCGTACTCCACAGCTGGAAAAACTGGGAAGCCAACAAGTTTGATGGATTAGGCGATTTCTTTGCCGACACTGTAACTGCATTATGGGCCGATGGCACCACTTTTACAGGAACAAAAGACAGCCTCATCAACGAATGGAAAAAAGTAAGAGCTAATATTACCACCGTTGTAGATTCCGTTGATGCATACATGCCTGTTTACAGTACCGATAAAAAAGAAAACTGGGTATTGATCTGGGTCGTTGATTACAGTACCGATAAAAAAGGAGTAAAGGATACAACTTCTTACCAGGAAACATGGCGCTTTAATAAAGATGGCAAGGCCGATCTTGTTTTGCAATACCAGCGTAAACGGAAAAAATAAATTGTACTGACCTTCTATTATACAACCCGGTTCTGTTAAGACCGGGTTTTTGTTTTATTTCTCTGTGTTTCTCTGTTCCTCCATTTCTCTGTGTTGAAAAACTAAAAATTCTTCCTCCATTCTTCCATCAGTAACTCAGCCGTTAAATTTTCTGCCGCCAGTTGTTTCGATCCAATACAAACGCGCTGCACTTACAGCACCCAACGGCATACTTTTCTGCAAGGGTTCTTTCTTCATCCATCCAAATAAAAAGCCGGAGAAAAATGCATCCCCTGCACCATTGGCATCAAGCATAGGATAATGCAATAACGCTTTTTGTTCTATCCACTCACCGGCAGGAGTCAATAAGCTTGCACCTGCTTTACCATGTGTGCACACCACCAATTGTTTTCCATCATCAATAAACTGCTGCATGACCGTTTTATATTCGGGCAGATTATCAGAGCTGAGATGAATGTATTGCGATGCATCAATAAAACCCTGGTGATACAAATTGCTTCCGTCATAATCATGCAGATCAGTCCACACAGGCTTGCCGGATGAAACAACCATTGGAATCAATCCACGGCAGTAAGAAATAATATTCAGCACAAGCACATCAGCGGCATCAATTGCTTTTTGAATAGGCACTTTGTTATACGCAATGGTTTCTGATGATTGTGTTACAAACATTGAAATCCGTCTTCCTTCTGCATCCATGATATTGATATGCCTTTCTGTTCCTGCAGGATCGTAATCATAAAAGCATCCACACCTGCCCTTCTTAAATCGTTTGAATGTATACCGTAACTGTCATTGCCCAGCACACTGTATAACTGAAGCGGTACAGCAAGTCTGTGCAGGTTCAATGCCTTACCCGAGCCCGTTGAACCCGTGCCTTCATGAAAAGCTGCCTGGTGAATAGTTTGCGGAATGGGTTGAGGAAGTTGTGGCAGGTAAACAATATGATCGAAAGTGGTGCCGCCAATAATGAAGAGTTGTTGCATAACAATTTCTTGAAGAATATGAAATTAAGAAAAGAAGAATGATCATTCTCTCCAACGTCATTTCCCTGCCCGTCCGGTCAGGCGGAGAACATTTGGGGTCACGAAGTGACGGATCCAAATGTGAGAAATCTTATCCTTAGTATTCCCTTAATAACAATGAGATTTCTCAGTCGTGGTGCCGAAGCTATCGCTTCCCCACTTCTTCGAAATGACGCTGATAAGGATAATTATACTTTACCAGCTGTCTTCAAAAACTTCGGCGCTGTTCGTTTCTTCGTTGCCTGTTCAAAGGCATAAGCAAGAGCAAACAATTCACCCTCTTTATATGCACCCGCAATAAACGATAACCCCGCAGGCAGTTCATGCACCGCACCCATAGGAACAGTAATATGCGGATAACCCGCCATGGCAGCAGGCGGACAAAAATAAAATCCAGTATCATAATCACCATTAATCAAATCAATACAACAGGCAAGTCCAATACTTGTACCTGCAATCGCATCTAATTGTTCTTTCTGCATCAGTTCATCAATGATCTTCCTCGCCGATGTTGTTTTCTTTATAGCTTCTATGTACTCCTTACTGTCTAACCCCGCTTTTGCATTGCAGAGTTCCAGCTGTTCCTGTTTAAAATATGGCATGGCCGTCGCTTCATTCGCTTTGTTGAATGCAATCACATCCGCCAGTGATTTGATGTTGGTGTTGGAAGTTGACAGATATTTATTCACCCCGTCTTTAAATTCATACTGTAACACTGCCAGTTCCCCCGAACCTGCTTCTCTTGTCAGTTTCAACAGTTCCACTTCAACAATCACAGCGCCCTTGCTCTTCAATACTTCAATGGCCGACTTGTATAAACCAACCATTCCTTCATGTCCTGTCAGAAAATCTTTTTCTATGCCGATACGTTTTCCGTTCAATGCATCCGCATTTAAAAACTTTGTATAATCGGTTTGAATATGTTCTTTGCTTTCATTCGTTACTGCATCCTCCGCATCAACACCCGTCATCGCTCCCAACAGAATCGCTGCATCTTTCACCGTTCTCGCCATGGGACCTGCCGTATCCTGTGTGGCTGAAATAGGAATGATGCCGCTGCGGCTTACCAAACCAACCGTTGGTTTCATGCCGACAATACCACAGAACGAAGAAGGTGCAATCACCGAACCATCGGTTTCTGTACCAATAGCAACGGCACAAAAGTTAGCGGCCACTGCTGCACCCGAACCCGAACTTGATCCGCAGGGATTACGATCGAGCATCACCGGATTTTTTGTTTGTCCGCCACGGCTGCTCCATCCGCTGGTTGATCGGGTGGAACGGAAATTGGCCCATTCACTCAGGTTGGTTTTTCCCAACAGCACTGCACCGCTTGCCCGCAGTTGTTTAATGACGAATGCATCTTTCGCTGCAATATTTCCTTTCAGTGCAAGTGCCCCTGCCGTGGTCATCATTTTATCGCCGGTATTGATATTGTCTTTGATCAGTACAGGAATGCCGTGCATGGGTCCACGCAGTTTTCCTGTCTTGCGTTCTTTGTCCATTTCATCAGCAATGGAAAGGGCATCAGGGTTGAGTTCAATCACGGAGTTGATGGCCGCTCCGTTTTTATCCATCGCCTCGATGCGTTTTAAATACAGTTCGGTGAGCGACCTCGCTGTGTATTCGCCGCTCTGCATTTTCTGCTGCAGTTCATCAATGCTGAGTTCATTCAATGCAAAATCATCGGGCAGGTAGGTGGTGGTAGCTGCTGATTTTCTTTATCGGTACCTGTATTGCAGGAAGCAATGGACACTGTGCCAATGGCGAGACCGGCAACAGAACCTGATTTCAAAAATTTCTTCTGTTCATGATGATGGCGTTGAGGAGGTGAATTATTGTGCTGTTTCAAATCTATTGAATGATGATGGGTTTGGGAAACAGGTGAATGAACAATTGTAGTTGTGCCTTTGTTGATCGCTGACCAACAAAGATTTTATTTTGCTGCAACTCTATTCTTTTTTTTATGTGCTGGCGCATGCGCCAGTTTTTTCTTTGTCACTTTTTGCTTGTCCAAAAAGTAACCAAAAAGGACCCCAGCAATCAATGTACGGCCTGATTGCTGGATAACGCCCTGATGTTGCTTTGCTGCTACTGTGGTTAAGAACAACATTACTTACATCAACATCCTAAGTTCAAAGAGGTTGATTGATTGGGAAGAGTTTGGTTGATGTTCGTTGCTACGAAGGATGATGATTCTCGTTTACGTCATTGCGAGGAACGAAGCAATCTATATTACTACGAAGGGAAAAGATATTTCCTGAAACAGTGCAGATTGCTTCTCCGCCAGCAGGCGGATCGCAATGACGTCTTAATGTGCTGCAGGATGCTAAACTGACATTACGACTTACACATAACTCTCCAGCGCTTTAAGTACGCTTTATCCATGCTCTATCTATGCTCTATCCCCGGGGTGTGTCTAGTCCTAAAATAGCTATACAGGTGAGTGAATAAATCCTGGATTAGCTATACACCCGGAACGGGTAATCCTAAAATAGCCACACAGGTGAGATAATAAATCCTGATTTGACTATACAGCCTTTTTTGGTAGTCCTAAAAGAGCTATACAGGACTGTAAGTTGACATCGGTTATAAGGCTGTTTACATAATTAGCCGGTTATTTCATTGACAGCTCATTAACTATGTCTATTTATGTTGCTGAAGTTAAGAGTCGCATAAATACCCCTCCCATATCGTATAAAATGGATTGCAAGTGCAAGAAAACTATGCAAGGTTTGCATGGGTAGGTAAACATGGTTGCAGCAATTACAGGAAAGAAGCAGCTTTACAATTGCATAACACTCCTGTTTTCCATAGGAATATTTCCGATATCACATGTGATTCATCAGAAGGGCTTACACAGAACTGCTATTTTGTAAAAGAGAACTTGAACTACGCCAACCTGTTGTAACGTATGAAACAGAAAGCACTGGAACCAATTGAAGAGCTGCTGCAGAAATCCCGGCGGAGATTTCAGTGTACAACATCTTACCCTGCTAACGGGGATGAACAAAAACCAACTGATGAAACTGTTTAAAACAGTTTACGGTGTAACTATACATCAATATATTTTACAGCAGCGAATTGAAATGGCGAGACAATTACTGATTGATACTGATGAACCCATTAAGGCCATTGCCGTGAATACAGGTTTTAGTAATGAAAAATATTTTATTACAATGTTTAAAAAAAAGTTTTTAATTACTCCGGGTGTTTACCGCAGACAAAACAAAGTATGAATTACCGGTTGTGCTTTTTCTGAACCTTTTTGTGCTTTTTTGAAGCCTCTTTCATTTGCAATTGAAAAAATGAGTTCGGAACTTTATGATGCCTAAGGATAGCTCACGCAAAAAATGCGGAGTTATACCATGACCAATCAATTTTTTCTGCAAACTATTTATCTGCCGGTGTTTCTGCGAAGAGGTTTACTGTGAACGTTTCATTTGAATCAGGGGTGAAAACTGTTGGGTTATCCTTATGGCGCAACGGGGAGCAGACTGATGCACCGCCTTAACAGACGGGGTATTCAGTTCTGCTCTTTTTTCTTCAACGATTTTTTAACGCATTACGTGATACCTGCAAAGGCCGTGCACAGCTGATGCAGAAGGCGAAGCCGAAAACCTAAAAAGAGTAGGCAACATTTTTCAACAAAAAAAAGTGAAATTATGAGAAGGTATTTCTTAGGATTAGCTGCATTTCTGTTTATCGGGATTGCCAGTGCTTTTGCTTTGAAGGAAGCAAAACAGCCATCAACAACGCTGTATTATTTTTATGAAGTGGTAAACGGGCAGGTTGATACAGGTGAGCCGTTAAATGATGAGCCCATGTCTATTGCCGATCTTTCTGCGGTGAACCCGGTAAGCTGTCCTTCGGGTAATAATGCAGACTGTATCCGTGCATGGGAAGATGGACATACACCCAGTACATCAGGAGCCGGAGATTTTACCATCCGAAAACTTTAATTTTTAACCCGAAAAGAGAATAGCCATTGCTATTCTCTTTTTTGAGCACCAGTACCGTTATTAACTCTTTGCTGCTGATTATTTTCAGGTTATACTTTTCCAGGTCTTCATTGAGCTTACTTATACTGAAGGGTTCTATTGATATACCACGGAGACAAATATCTATATCAGTGGAAATGCCTGATCTGTCAATAAAAGGTTTTTGCAGATTTGTTTCAATCATTCCTTTCAGCGTTTCAGAAAATTTGCTGAATGGAGAATTGATTATGCAGCGAAGAGAATCGCCTGTATATTTCTTTCCCACTAACTGATTGAGCGGTTTTTTTTGTTTTGATACTGTTAAACGGGGTGTACCTGTTCTGATTAACACAAATGATTCCAATTTTCTTTTTCAACGGCTGCCTCTATATCAAAATATCTTGCCAGATCCTGCTGCATGATCTTATAACGCAGTTGCTGTTTTGCTGCCGGAAGTTTCAACTCGTAGGTGTACCGATACAGTTTTTTCCAGTTGTCGATATCCTCTTCCTTTGAAGGGTATATCAACGGAAAAGGATCTTCTGTTTCGAGAATAATCTGACCGGGAGTTGAAAAATTGTACCTGTTGTATTCACTGTATGCCTGACGGAATAAATCAGCAACAGAAGTGCAGGGGTTCAGCAAATGAATCATTTCTTCCTTCACAATTGTTCCTTCGGATAAACCGGAATTTGTATTTTCCTTACAGGGTGTAATGGATGAAGCATATAATAAATTCTGCGGGTTAAGCCAGGTTTCACTGAGGTTTTTCATTGCAGGTTTTGCGCCAGACAGCAATGACTGCACATGTGCCTTTGTGATATTGTATGATTCTGTTATATACTGTACAATGCCTGCTGAATCGATCCATGCGCTGTAAGGTGTTCTGCTATCTGAAAAAGAAACCAGAGTTTATCCGCAGCTGTTATCATTGGCAGTGCAGGCGGTTTCAGCTGTTTGTGTTTTTAAAGAATGCGATTGTAGAATCTTTTGACTCCCTGTTCACCAATACGATCTGCACCCTGTTGCCGAAGAGTTTCTGTATTGAATCGAGTTTTGGAAACGCTTTGATGCAGGAAATACAGGTTGTGTTCCAGAAATCAAGTATGAGCAGTTTGTTTCTGAAATCAGATAAACTTACTGTATCCCTGTATTGAAGTGTGCTGCCTATTTTGAACTCAGGACATTGTTCCCCTGTTTTTATCTGCTGGCATTGAACATTGCCAACTGACAAAACGCAAGCAGCAGTTATAAAAAAATTATCAGCTGTTTGTTCATATCAGTAACCGGGAGTTTGTATGAGGAATGGGTTTGTGTCTAACTCATATTGCAGTACCGGATAAAAAATATCTGTTGACTGCCAGCCGGGAGATTTGAGCGGAAGCAATACTGTACCGGCAGCAGAAGTACGTTTTAAATCGAGCCAGCGATGACCCCACTCAAACATGAGTTCAATTCTTCTTTCCTGCATTACTGCAGCAAGCAATGAAGACTGTGTATTGTATACGGTGTTTGCAAGACCTGCCCTGTTGCGAATACTATTGATATCCGTAACTGCATTTGCAAGATCGTTCTGCTGTACCCTTGCTTCTGCTCTTATAAAATACATTTCGGCCAAACGAATGATTACATAGTATTCACTGTAAGGAGGTGCAGCAGTACGTACTTTATATTTAAAGGGATAGGTATAAGGCAGACCGGCTACGGTATTTGTTTTGAGCCAGCCTGTTTTCCGCAGATCGCCTGTTTCAAATGCATTCAGTAACCAGGCAGTTATTGCCAATGCAGGTTTTGCCGTTGCAGATGAAGGAATCAATGTATTGCCTTCGGCTGTATTGATGGTGCTGCTTACAGGAGAGATCTGCCAGATGGGTTCGGGAGATGCAGCCAGAAATGTATTGCTTAATGAAGGATTGAGCGTATAAAGATTACTGCTGATAACTTCTGATGCATACTGTTCTGCGAGTGGCCAGTTTTGCAAGTATAAATAAGTTCTTGCCAAAAGTGCTGATGCAGTGAATTTATTTGGTCTTGTTTTACTACCCGCTGGATACGTAACCGGAAGCAGATCCCTTGCTTCTTTTAAATCGGAAAGAATGAGATCATAAATCTTACCGGAAGCAGAACGTGGTAAAGACTGATTCAGTGTAAAGTCTGTTGTTTGAATCAATGGCAGATCGCCAAAGAGATTAACCAGATAAAAATAATTGAGTGCCCTTGTAACCAGCATTTCGCCCCTCAACTGTTTCTTTAATGAATCTGTTACAGATACCGAAGCCTGCAGCCCTTCGAGTACTGCATTGATGTGATAGATGTTGCGAAAGCCGAATGTCCATAACCTTGTTAAGCCGAGGCTTGAAGCGAACTGTATTTCATTGGAACGAAATGCATCATAATCTGTACTGGATGATGTGTTGTATAATTCATCGGCAGACAAGGCAGGATATACTGTTGCTCCTCCATTTGTCAGTGATACAGAGGTTTGCATCATCTGGCTGTATAAACCTACAACCGCTGCAATGGCTGCCTGGTTGTTTTCAAACAAAGCAGAAGTTTCGAGCTGGGTTTGAGGAGAAGGAATGCTGACAAATTTTTTACAGGCTGTAAGGTATACAGACAATAAGAGCATGATGCAGCGTATATAATTTTTTGTGTGCATAAAAATAATTTAGAAGGTTAACTGAATACCGAAGACCAGTGTTTTCAACGGCGGTAACTGTGTGAAGTTTTTTGTTTCAGGATCGGCCCCTTTATATTTTGTAAACGTGCAGATGTTCTGTGCCTGCATATACAACCGAAGCGTTTCAATTTTCTTTTTGGCAAGAACAGCAACCGGAATGTTATACGATAGCGACAGATTTTTAAAGCGGATGAATGATGCATCAGAAAAAATACCATCGGATGCAAGCAATTTTGAAGAGGCTGCATATACAGGGCTTGCGGCTGTTGCGCCGAAACGCTGAACCAATGTTTGATCACCGATTTTCTGCCAGCGATCTATAACCAATGAGGGCTGATTGATGAGGAAGCCTGCCGGATAGAGATACTGGAAGGCGAGATAGTTCGGGCCCTTCTGTTTGGTGTAATCAAAAAAGATATCGAGCACCCATGAACCATAGTGCAGTGAACTTGCTATGCCTCCGTAATAAGCAGGATCCAAATTGCCCAATAACTGCAAATCGCCCGGTGTAGAAATGGTGCCATCTTTGTTATAATCTTCATAGCTGTATAAACCAGTTGCGGGATCGATGCCTGTAAATTTTATTTTCTGAATTGCCGAAAGCGATTTTCCCACTGTATAATAACCACTGTAACTGGAAGACTGCAAACCGGGGAATGAAAGGAGTTTGTTAGAAGGTATTGTACTATTGACTGAAATTTTCCAATCCCATTTTTTTGTTGCTATCAGGATTGTGTTCAAAACAATTTCCCAGCCTGTATTTTCAACTACCGCCGGAAGATTTTTTACCACAGAAGAAAATCCTGTTTGATTCGGCAGACGGTAACTGATTAACTGGTTACTGCTTCTATGCCTGTAGTATGCTGTATTGAAGGTTATCCTGTTATTGAGGAAGCCCAATTCGATTGCCAGTTCTGCTTTTTATTTTTTTCCCATTCGAGAAAAGGATTGAAGAGGCTGGATGGACGAAGACCCGGAATACTCTGGTAAGGGTTGGTTGTGGATGACCATAAATTGAGAAACCTGTAATCGCCGATCTGATCATTTCCTGTAATACCATAACTGGCCCTGAGCTTACCAAAGCTGAGAAAGCTTATGTTGTTTTTTACAAAGGATTCTTCTGAAAAAATCCATGCAAGGCCTGCTGCTGCAAAATTTGCAAAACGGTTGCCGGGACCAAAGCGGCTTGAGCCATCCCGACGGGCACTGAGGTTTACAATATATTTTCGCTGCAGGTTGTAATTGATTCTTGCAAATACTGCATTGTACCTGTAGGTTTCCCTGTTATTGGAAGCAGTGATTGCTGCTGCTGCATTCATGGAATAGAGCAAGAGGTCGGTTGTGTAACCGGAGGCCTGTATGGATGTGCTGCTGTAATTCCTGTTCTGGAATGTGGCGCCAAGAAGTATTTGCCATTTGCTTTTACCCATTGTTTTATTGTATTCTAACTGCGGTTCCAGTATCCAGTTATTTCTTGCTGCCGCTGCAAACTGTGAAAATGCGAGGGTGCTGTTTTCGGGGTGCAATGGATGTTTTGGGGACGATATTTGTTTCATCTGTTGTAAGCCTGTTGTAACCGGAACTGAGCCGGAACTTTAGTTCTTTTGTAAGGGTTACCGAGAACTGAAGATTGGCAGAGAGATTGGTTGTTTGTGCTTCGTACTGCTGCAATAATTCGGCGAAGGGATTTGAAAAGCCCAGTGATGAATAAGTTACTCCGGCATCCTGCCATGTAAGTGAACCGTCGGCTTCTTTTAGTTTTATATTGGGTGGAAGCGTGAGGTATTTTGTTAAGTCGGTACGCAGGAGATTGTTTTTATCTGCTGCATAGATGGCTGAGAACTGTATGTCCCATTTTGCGGAAGCAGGTTTGTGTGAGAGGTTGAGATGAGCGGACCCTCTTTTATAAGGCAGGTTGCCCGGAAATACATTTGTTTGCTGATTGTAAGCCATGCTGATGAGTATTTGTGTATTTACAGTACCGGCAGATAAAGAAGCCTGCCAATCCTGCGTGTGTGCTGTATTACCAATCAGTAATTTTTTCAGGTTACTGTAACGGGAGGTATCCCATAACACAAGATCAGGAGCATTGACTGCGTTTGGTATAAGTCCATCATTTGCCAATGCTTCTTTGCGCATGAGCAGGTATTGAGGGTATTTAAAATCCATTGAACGTGCCACCCTGCTGAACCCGTTATAGATATTTACAGAGAATTTTGCTTTGCCTGCTTTTGCTTTTTTTGGTTGTAATGAGGATGACCCGTTGGCTCCCCTGCTTCCGTATATAGCTGTTGCATCTGCATCTTTGAGTACTTCCATGCTTTCAATGTCGTTGGATTGATGCTGTTTAAGGGGCTAATGCCACCGGGTGCAGTACCTGCCACTGTATACGGATTGTTTGCTGCTGAACTTAGCAAATTGGAAGGGAGGTTTCCTGATTCAAATGGAACACCGTCGATAATCATGAGCGGATCGTTGCGGGAGAGGGAAAGATCAAGGGAGGACTGACCCCTTAACTGAATACTGATGGCCGAACCGGTGACCCCGCTGTTTTGTGTTACAAGAAGCCCCGGCACCCCTGCCATGCAGGGCGGCCAGGGGTTTGACACAGGCTGGGAGCTTAGTTCGGCCGTTGTTATTTTAGAGATGCTGCCTGTGTTGTATCTTCTTGTTGTGGTTCCATAGGCCATGATGATGGTTTCATCTAATAAGGTGTACCTGCGTTTAAGTGTGATGCTGATGAGACCCCGTTCATTGTTTGGTTCTGTAATGGTTTGTAGCCGATGGCTGGAAACGGTGATGGAATCTTTGGCGGATGTGCCCGGGATGGCGAAGCGACCGGCTGCATCGGCGATGGTTGAACGGTTTGAGACTTTGAGCAAGATGGTGGCACCCTGAACCGGAGCACCTTCTTCATTGATAACAGTGCCCTTGATTGTGATTGACTGGCACATGCTGAGGAAGGGGCATAGCAGGGCCAGGAGCCAAATGGTTGGTTTCATTTTGATTTGTTTTTAAACGCCTCCCCCCTGAGCTGCGTTCGTTCACTTTCGTGAACCTCCAAAGGAGGAAGAGGATGATTATCCTCAATTGAAGGGATGCGTTTTTTAAGAATGTATGTTGCCGGGAAGTTTGTAAGATCCGCTTACGCTATCCAACTACGCCAAGGCTTCGTTGGACAAGGGCTTCAGCGGACAAGCGGGAAGTTTTTTTACACAGGATTTTTGGGCTTACAGGCAAACTTGGTTTGGAGTAAGTAAATGGCTTTGTGGGTGTGTTGAACTTTCATGTGCTATTGTTTAATGGCCGCTTGAAAGTCCCTGTAAGTGAGAAAAGTGCCTTGTAAAAAAGGCGTGGAACTCAACTTACCGCCTTGAGGCCCTCGGGAGCCCGGACACGAATAAGAGAGCCCACGCCGTAACGTGGGCATCCACTTATTATCCCGTGTCCAATGAAATTTCCGAGGTTTCAAGACGAGACTCAAAGCGAATGCTTCAATTAGTTAAATAATGAAGTACCGCAATTTAAACTTTCTTCAATATCAGTTATTCTGAATTTTAAAGATAGTACACAATAGTAAACATTTTTTGTTGAAATTGTCAACTTTTTGTGTCTATTTTTACACAAAGCTCTTTGGATTTTTACCTCGGTGACCAGAAAAAAAACAAATAAGGACCGGGGGCAGGTATTAGCTGCTGCAGTTGGAGCATCAGGATTAAATATTGAAGATGTAGCCAAGAAGGCAGATTACAGCCGTGCTGCTTATTATAAGCATATTAAAAACCCACAACTAGAATTTCATGTAATGATTGCTTATGGTAAAGCACTGCATTATGATTTTACTGATGAGTTTCCTGAAATGCCAAAGTACCTATTGGAAGAGCCAAGTGAGGCTTATGGAAAACCAAAATCATTGGATGAGGCGCTTCAAGTGATAGAACAGTTGAAGAATAAATACATGGAATTGCTTGAGAAATATCATTTGCTGATGGAGGAAAAAGTGGGGAAGAAGTAAATATTCTCAGATATCGGAGTAGAATAAATCAGTTTGGCTGATGCTGATAACAATAGCCATTGGCAATACTTGTCATGTGTTTACAGCGAGTACCGCTTTTCGTTTTCCCAAACATTGAACAGTGGTATTTGTTCCCTTGGCTTTTCCCGGTACTGAACTGCTCCCATAAATATTTTGTGGTTTACAAATTTTACAGGGCTGTAATCCCAGTTCTTTGCTTTGCTAACTGTGATTTCTTCTGATACATTCTCTTTACCATGTGACAGGTACTCAAATGATACTTTGCACCTGATGGTGTTTTATAAACAGTTTGCGCTTTTACCGAAACTGAAAAAAGAAGTAATAAAAGGAGTTTGAACATACATAGGTTTTACCGGTACAAGTTAGCTTTAAACAGAGAGTTATCCAAGAATGCAGGGAAAACGTCTTACTTGTTATTGACGAAACAAACTATGATAATAATAAGTTGATGAAAATTAAAAAAGTAATGCAATGGCAACAGGCCAGAGGCCTGCGCCAGATTGGGTTTAGTTTGATGATATAATAAAATCAATAAATCTCAATCCAAATTGTGTAATATTCATGGTGTCAAATGGACGACGACCTACAGAGCCTACTCCAGTATCTATTAAAAGAGCTTTTGAAAATAGTTTCTGTTTGTAGAATTGAAATTCATCTTCTGAAATTGAAAAAATCAGAGGTGTTAATAGCATTTAATTTTTAAGCTCTTTGATCGAGTTTAGCAATTTTACCGGTTAAACTCGCATACCTTGATTATATAAACTCGTTCCGGGTTTGAACATAAATTGAATTCTTTGATTGTTCCAAATGTAACTTGTCTCGTTCAGAAAATAGAGGATGGGAAGATTCGAAATACTTTCGATATTCAAAAAGGATTTTAATTTCTATTTCTGATAATTCAGATACGAGATCTATATACATATCTGACCAGAAACAGAAGAGTTAGATTTTCAATTTGATTTACCAAAATAGCCTTAAATATTTTCATCTTTTCCAATGAACTTGTAAGAGCTACTCTTTTCAGTACTGATTCAAATAGATCACTAAATTCTGCTGTCTGGAAATTTTCTAATTTAACACCTTTGTGGTTTGAAAAGTAATTTTCTAATAATTCAGTAAATGTATTTAATCTTTCTTGTTTAAGTTTTCCTCTGAAGTCTATAATTTCATTTAGAGCCGGCCCCAGAATTGGCACGGTAATTAAACTTAATAGAGTTTTTGAGATAGAATTTTCTATCAAATTTTGTGAGCTCATAAATTTTTCTTGCTAACACATAATATACGTTACTCCTTGTATAAAAGGAGCCTGAAAATCAATTAAATTCTATACAAGATTTTATGTCGTTGGTGATAACACCATACGACGGCGTGCGTTTCTTTGCAGCATACCAACATCGGCATAAAATCATTAATCAACCCTTTTATAAAAATTGTCGTTAAGCACTACTTCTAATTTTTCTATTGTTACAAATACCCCATTTTCAAATAAGCAATGGACTTCAAAGTTCTTAACGAAAGAATTTTCAACAATAGGAAATAAAATCAAATCAGTTAAAATCAGACGTGCATTAGAATTCATTTGGATAAATGCAGTATTTATTATGAATTGATTCTTTTTAATAAGTTCCAGACACTCTTGTTTGGCATTCTTTCCCATGATTCAGATTTAAAAATATTACTTACGATTAATCATCAAGCAATGTAACTATTGCCCCAATAAAAAAAGTAACTAAGGCTGCTTGGCCAAGCGATTCAAAACCAGTTTTAAAAGATTCTGCCTGTTTGCTTTGAGAAACTCCTTTTTGAACATAGGAGGCATAATGTTCACAGTTATTTTCCAGCATACTATAGTTATTTTCACCGATTTTAGAAAGAGCACGTTCAACCGCTTTCTTTCTCTGAATTTGATTTCCTTCAAATCTTACAATTCGTTGCGGCTCCAGATTTTGCAGAAACTGCTCCAATTCTGAATGCTCAATTTGCTTTGTCCCCTTAGTATAATTAGCAGTAAATACCGGAATGTTTCTGTTGTCATAACCAAGGAAAACGGCAAAGTGATCCAGCATTCCAAATAGTTTTTTCTTAAAACAATTACATCTGCCGGTAACAGAATGTTTTGATTAATTAAATTTCTAACATGATTCATAATTGAATATTTTAAACAAATGTAATTTCAGTTCGGACCCAAATGGACTTTACCTCTAATAAGGTAAAGTAGTAGGTAAAGTTTTCTTAATTTAAATTAGTAAACCAGTTTTCGATCAAACGCTGATTGGCAGCCCATTTTGCTTTACTATTTTTTAAAACATTCATACGCTCCCGTGGAGGTTTTCCTTTTAAAAATTTATCCTCAAAGTCAAGTATATGAAAGCGAAAAACATCATAAATACTTCTACAGTTACTGTAAGAAATCATTTTTGTTGATTTTAGATATGTAAAAAGTTGAAGAATCATATCTGCTCTGCCAACATTAAATTGGATTGCCAAAGCTTTATCCGGATTATTGAACAATTTATAAAACCCCGTCTTCTTTATTAGCAATTTTTGGTCTACAAATATCTCCTGTATAAACTTAAACTGTTCTAATCCTCCGTTTATGATTAAAGAAGGCACCCTCTCATTGAAGGGTTTAATAATTTCACCCTTTTTGATGGATGAATTATAAATTACTACACTTTCAAGATTTAATGATTCCAGCAATTGATTTTTATCATACCCTTGAAATTCACATGTCTTTGCAAGAGCAAAAGCCAACTGTAATTGAAGCTCTCTTCGCTTAGTCTTAATTTGCATTAAAATCTGTTTGTATAGTTTTATTGTTAGATCACTAAGTACTGATTCTAGTTCTCGCCTTTTTAGATTCATTCTTCTTTTGAAGAGTACTATTAACAGCAATCAGGAGATTCGATACAAGTATGCCAATAGGAATGCATGACATGTTTCTGTTCAGTTCGCCTTGCAGTTTGATTAATTCATTGATTTGAGTTTCAGCTTTCTTAAATGGTTCATAAAGATTCTCTTTTTCAAATAGGGAATCAATTGATCTGCATTCTTATTTTCGTAAAGAGTGTCGATTACTTCTCGCAGGTTAATCATATTACAATGGAATAGTTGTGGCAATTAATATTTCTGATATAATCTTCTGTTTTCTAAAACAAAGGGTATGTTTTTGAACCGAAGAAATAGAATATTTTAGGTTTGATTAAGCTCTAAAGCTAAAAACAAAATATAAATGGTACAAACTTGAATTAGTTAACCTCCAGAAATGGAAAAGATCATTAAATATCCATGGAATTGAAAACTATAAAGGATGGCATATCCTTTTGAATAATATAAAATATGGACAACCCATTTTATCCTTAATATTTACCTGATGCCTGTAGAAATAACAAAGAGAGATGGAACCCTTTACTGAAAATAACAAAAAGCCTGTTTCCCAATCCAAAAGCCCATATCAACCGGAACTGCATTTCCAATTAATTTATACGAGCTTCTTTTGTTTTCAAAATGGAAATCATCGGGGAAGCCCTGTAAACGGGCATATTCCCGGATTGAAAAAGGGCGTACACCGTGAGGAGAATTTTTATCAAGCAGCAGTCTTGTACTTAAATCTTTGCATAGTGGGCTACGCAGGTGGGGGGCCAGGGCAGAAGCATCGGCAGGATCAATGATAATGGGATAATCCCTGTAGCCACCATTCAGCCTTTTCAAAATGTAAGCGGGAAATCAACCTGCGGGTTTGTTTCAATGATATTTCTTAACAGTTTTCTTTTCCCGCCACCGCAGCGTAAAAGAGCATCTTCTTCTTGTACCAATGAGGATGAGGCGTTTTCTTTTGCGGCAGCCAAACAGAAGCATCGACCGGGCAAAGATATTTACATAGTAATCGGGCAGCTGTGACATTGCTTCCATGACCACTTTAAATTTTTCATTCCGGGTACATTTTCAACAATATACATTTCGGGTTTTTCCAGCGCTATGTGACGGAAGAAATGAAGGAAGAGATCATCGCCTGTTCTTGTTCCATGGATGTCGGCAATTGCTGAATACTTTGTGCATGGATAGGTACCAATGATGATATCGGTCTTTGGCTGATCGAGGACAGTCATATCTTTTATGTCGGCGGTTAAGATGCTGTGTTTGAAATAATGACTGTTTTGTTTCATGCAGTCTGTTGCTTCTTTATCCAGATCAAGCGACTGAATCACTTTAATACCTGCCATCATTATTCCTAACTCCATGCCTCCGCAACCGGAGAAGTAGCCTTTTGCTGTAGGTGTGTATTTCATTTTTTGCATAGTATAAATTTTATACTTTCTCTTAAGAAAACCTGTATGTTTTAAGACACAAGATTATTTCAATCTTTTTTTCCTGCATTTGCTTTTACGTCACGTTGGGCTTAACTTTCCAAAACATATATTCTACTATGGACTGGACCAAAGAAGAGGTGATACTGATTGTGAATGATTATTTTGATATGTTTCAAAAGGAACTTAATGGCATACCCTACAGCAAGGCAGAACACAGAAGAAAACTGACACCCCTGCTTAACAACCGGGCTAAGGCTGTTGAATACAAGCATATGAATATCAGTTATGTGCTTGCTGAGATGGGATTGCCTTATATTAAAGGCTATAAACCTTATTCGCAAAGACAGCAGTTACTTGCTGATGAGGTGGTGTTGTTTTTAGAAAAGAACAAGCGCTTTTTTGAAAAGGGATTTCAACAATTTGCAGAAGGGAAGATTGAACTGCCAACCAAGAAAATAGATTTTGCAAAGCTTATTGAGAAGAGTCCGCCTAAAACAAAAAGTAACTGAGAAGGAACCTTTGTTTTTACCGATAAAAGTTAATTATCTGGCTAAGGAACAGAACAACCGCCAACTGGGTGAAAAGGGTGAACAGCTGGTTTTTGATTATGAGAGATGGAGACTGAATAAAGCAGGAAAAGAAAACTTGCCGAACAGGTTGAATGGGTTGCAAAAGACAGAGGTGATGGAATGGGTTATGATATTCTTTCGAGAAACAATAATGGTACGGACCGTTTTATTGAGGTGAAAACAACAAAGCTTACAAAGGAAACTCCGTTCTATTTTTCAAGGAATGAATGGAAGTTTGCGAAGTTGAAGGGAAAGGAGTTTTACCTCTACCGTGTATTTAATCTTATTGAGAAGCCGAAGATTTTTATTAAGCAGGAGATTATGAGAGCTTCTGTTCGATACAGCCACAGAGTTATAAGGGGTTTTTTAAATAGCGGAAGACCCCAGGCAGACTGCAACAGAATCTCCAAATTTTTGTGCCTGTATTTTACCGGTAAAATACGGCGGCGGTATTTGAACTTAACCGCTGTTTGTATTAGCTTCGAACAAACGAATGATATGGACACAAATGAACTGATTCAACAGGCTCTGGGCGGAGCAGGAAAAATGATAGGCGGAGACGAGTTATTTGTACTGGAAGGACAGGTTGAACGAAATGAATTGAGGGTATTAACAGCAGATGAGGTTTTTAAAAATAATGTGGCGGCATTCCGTTACGGCATTGTAAGCGGCTATGTGTTTCTTGGTATGTATACAACCCGTGAGGCAGCGGAGGAAAGCATTGAAACGATCAGGCGGCTTATACGTGATGAGGATGGGCTGCGGCCAGAGTAAAGGGTGGCTGTTGTTTACACGGCGAGTCCCTTGCAGGAGACTCGCCTGAGAAAAAATTCTTGCTTTCGAATATTTCCTGGCAACAGTTACGCTTGTTTTTCCTTCAAAAATTATTCAGGATCTTTCGGTTTTGGCAGATCTTTTTTTAGATGTTGAAGTTGATATTGAGCCTTTAGAAATTCAGAACAAAATAATCAGCGATTGTTTTGAAAAGGAGGATAATATTTTAAAAGAAATGAGAAATGATTTAAATGTAGAGGTGCTTAATTTAACTCTTTACAAACGGATTCAAAAATAACGCTGTGAGCAAGTTTCGGTTTTCATCATGTACGATTACCAGATTTTGATGCTGTACGATTACCAGAGTTTGATGCTTTAGGCTTTTTTACCATTTATTATATTATGACAGTCAGCTGCCTGTAAATGGGTTCTTAGCAGTATTTCTGTTGATTCCATTTTTGGGGTAAAAAGTTAAAGGGGAAAAGAGGCCACGGAGGAAGAATTAAAGGCAGAAGGCCACGAACCTGCCTGACGGCAGGCAGGTTGCACGAATAACACGAATGAGGGAAAGCATTGAGATGGACAGGGCCGTGCATATTCGCCGCAAATTCTGCGGAGATTAAACCCCTTATTCACCGCAAATCATGCGGAGATTAGGCCAACTGTTCTCCGCATGAATCATTTGCAGGTTGAAGTTCAAACGCTTTTCCTCCGTTGATGTAATCAATTACTGACCCTTCTGTTTATTCCTGCAACTTCGCACAAAACAAATTCATGCGTTACCTCTTATCTCTTCTTCTCTGTGTTGTTCTTACATCAGCAGCTTCTGCACAAATGACCATCAAAGCCGAAGACATTGGCAAGCATGTGGGCGACAGTGTAAAAATTTGCAGCAGGGTTTTCAGTGCCCGTTATTTTGAACAGAGTAAAAACAGTCCAACGCTTTTAAATGTTGGTGCTGCTTTTCCCAACCAGTTGTTTACGGTGGTGATATGGAGTGAGGTTCGCAAACAGTTTGAAACTGTGCCGGAAGAGTTGTTTCTGAATAAGAACATTTGTGTAACGGGGAAGGTGGAATTGTTTAAGGATAAACCGCAGATTGTGTTGCAGAGTAAGGAACAGATTGAAGTGGTGAAGGAATAAAGTTTTTTCGCTTCGTAACTATGAAGATTGCTTTGACCTGCGGTCGTAAGTTTCGAATGGTTCTTACTTACTCGCAATGACGTAAACGAGAATGATCATACCTACGAAGCGTCATTGCGAGCCTCTGTTGTTTGGCGAAGCAATCTGCATTACAATTTTTTACTCTCTTCTATTTTAGAGTCGTGCAATGCACCGCTTTATTTTTGCTCCTTTTGCATTGCGGTACAAGAGTGCGACGCAAGGAACGATGCGTTGAAATACAATTACAGGTTACATATCTTCTTTTTTCTTCAGTAAAATCTATTAACAGTTTATTTGTAAACAATGGTCTGCGGTTTGCCTCTATGTATATTATTCACTATAAAAACAAACAGACATGAAAACAATTTTTACTCTCTTATTTGCCGTTGCAGTATTTGCAACTGCCAATGCACAGAACGGAAACCGTGACCGTGATGACTGGAACAATAACCGCAACGGAAATGATATTGCCCGTGGCAATAACCGGTACGACAGAGACCATCATTACAACAACAGCCGCTTTGAACGTGAACGCAGAATGAACAGGAAATAGCCCGCATTAACAATGAATATGATTTTAAAATGCAGCGTGTAAGAAATGCTTTGTTTATGAACCGTTTTGAAAAACAACGCCAGCTGCGTCATTTACAGAATATGCGTGAGCGTGAAATAAGAAAAGTGCATTATGAATACAGAAGCAAGGGCCGTTACTAACCACCATAAATGAATGAGCTGTTTCATTTGAATAAACATAAGCGTAAAATAAGAAAGGCACCGGGTGGTGCCTTTCTTATTGGGTTATTTTTTTGCCGGGAAAATGTATACATTCTGTTTGCTTTTTAAGAACCTTTGCGGTTCGGGATTTTTCAGTAACTTAAAACAGGAAGATGGATTACTGCATACATAAATGCAGTTGTACATTTATACAGGAAAGGAACTGCTTACAGCAGTGCTCCTCATCTGAAAAATACGTTTACCGGCATACAGCATGAACAAAGAGTCATTTTTTCGGTTTATTAAACGGCCAGCATTCAGCGGCCTGTTCATTTTCACTGCTATACTGTTACTTACCCAGTTACTTTCTTATCAGCGCTAGTTATTGCGCAAACAAATTGAACATCGTGATCTTATCAGCGAAGCCAACGGAACTGGTAGAAGGTGGCGTAATTACACATGTGTATCCACTGAAGGGAAATGAATCGGTGATTGGCTTTAATATTTTAACCGATTCTGCCCGCAAAAGCGGAGCGATCCTCACCATTCTGAAAAAGACTTTTTATATCCGGACCGCTGCATTTAAAACAGGGTGGTGAAGGATTTGTATGCAGGGTACCAATTATATAAGAACAATCATTTCTGGGGTTTTTCAGCTACCGTAATTAAACTGAAGACCCTGTTAACAGCAGCAGGAATAGATACGGGAGCCAACCAGCGTTACTCGTATGAACTGAAAAAAGTAAATCATCAAACAGGAAAAGAGGAGAATTTTTTTACAGTATAAGAAATCGTTCAAACCAAAGCTTACTGTTCCCGTGCAGATTCCCAATGGAGAATGGAAACTGTATATAGCCGATGAACAGAGTATTACTTTTTCAGCTGTACTTATTTTTTCACTCCTGGGATTAGTGTTAGCGGTAACGGGAGGAATGTTTGCCTGGTATATTGCTTCGCAGCCTTCCCGGTTGGAAAAATTGGTGCAGGAAAAACCTATTTGCTGCAGGAGGAAGAACAGAAATATAAAAACACTCGACCGTATTACGGATGGATTTGCCGCACTTGATATTTGACGGCAACTGCACTTATATGAATACAAGGGCCGGAAAATGACCAATCGAAACCCGGAAGAAATGATTGGCCGCCATATATGGGCCGAATTTCCGGAAGGGATCGGCCAGTTGTTTCACGAAGCTTATTTTACGGCAAAGGATGAACAGCTGCATGTTTCTGCACAGGAATATTATGTGCAGTACGACCGTTGGTTTGAATTGGATCTTTATCCGTCAACCGATGGGATGTCGCTCTTTCAGGATATTACCCAGAAGAAAAAAAAAGAGAGCAGGCCATTAAAGAAAGTGAAGAGAAATACCGCACACTGGTAGAACAGGCATCGGATGGAATTTTTATTGCCAATAAAAGAGGCCGGTTTGTTTCGGTGAACAGCAGCGGCCAGCAGATGAGCCAGTACTCCAATGGAAGAGCTGATAGGTATGACGATTTATGATCTTGGTTCTGAAAGAAGATCTTGAAAAAATCCTTTCCAGTTCCAGGAAATGACGAAGGGAGAACCGGTGATGTCGGAAAGACCCATGCGGAAGAAAGACGGTACAATCATTCTTACCGAAATAAACGCAAAGTTTTTAAAAAGATGAGCGGATGCTGGTGTTTGTTCGTGATATAACCAACCGAAAAAAGCAGAAGAAGAATTCAGGCAGGCCAGCCACCGGTTTGAGATGATTGCAAAAACAACGAATGATGCGGTATGGGAATGGAACCTGGAAACAGGAAAATTATGGTGCAATGAAACACACCAGCAGTTATATGGTTTAACGATGGCCGATCCTGTGCCTGCTCATTCGGTATGGGCGCAACGGATTCATCCCGATGACCGGCAACTGATTTTACAGCGTCAGCAGGAAACCCTTGCATCGAGAAAAAATATTTTTATTACTGAATACCGGTTTCTTACCGGCGAAAATGTGTACAGGAATTTATACGACCGCTGTTACATTATAAGGAATCAGGAAGGGAAAGCAACGGGTATGATGGGCAGTATGATGGACATCACCGAACGCAAAACAGCAGAAGATGCCCTGCGTGTAAGTGAAGAAAAATACCGGCAGATTGTAGAAACCGCACAGGAGGGAATCTGGTTAATTAATGCACAGAGTCTTACTTCGTTTGTGAATAACCGCATGGCTGAAATGCTGGGTTACGGCAAAGATGAAATGCTGGGGAAACATTTGTTTGATTTCATGGATGATGAAGGAAGAAATATTTCTGAAAGGAATATTGAACGCCGCAAGCAGGGAATTGCTGAAGACCACGAGTTTAAATTTATAACAAAAGAAGGAAGGGTTGTGTGGACACTGATGAGCACCAACCCGGTAATGAAAAATGGAGATTACCTGGGAGCCCTTGCGATGGTAACTGATATTACCGAACACAAGAAAATTGAAAACCAGGTATTGAAAGAAAGGAACTGAGTGACTCTATCATCAACAGTTTGCCGGGAATCTTTTATTTGTTTGATGCCAACAGAACTTTTTTGCGCTGGAATAAAAACTTTGAAACAGTTTCGGGTTATTCGGCTGAGGAAATAAAAGAAATTCATCCCGGTCAATTTTATGATGACGAAGGCCGCCTGCTGGTGCAGCAGCATTTTGCTATTACGATGCGTGAAGGAGAATCGGCCTTTGAAGCTGATTTTGTAACAAAGGGGGGAGAAAAAATTCCTTACTACTTCACCGGAAAGCGTGTGTTATATGAAGGCAATCCCTGCCTTATTGGAACAGGCATTGATATTGCCGAACGCAAAAAAGCAGAAGAAGAAGTAAAGCAAACTTCTCTGCAGATGAGGCAGCTAACAGGACATCTTCAAAACATCCGTGAAGAAGAACGGAAACGGATTGGCCGTGAAATTCATGATGAACTTGGTCAGCAGTTGACTGCTATTAAAATGGATGTGGCATGGATCAATAAAAAACACCCAATGAAGCAGGACTGATTAAAACCAAATTAGGCAACATCATCACCCTGCTTGATGGAAGTAATTTATCGATCCGTAAAATATTAAACGAGCTGAGGGTTGGTGTGCTGGATGATTACGGATTGATTGATGCGCTTGAATGGCAGGGAAACCAGTTTACTGAAAATACAGGTATTCCGATTTTTTTTTTCCACAGTAATGAAACAGTTTTAAAAGTGGAAGAGCCTGTTGCCACCTGCATCTTCCGGGTTTTCCAGGAATCATTAACGAATATTACGAGGTATGCTGAAGCGAAAAGGGTCTTCAGCTCACTGAACACAGAAGACGACCGGCTGATTTTGGAAATAGAAGACGACGGAAAGGTTTTCATCCGCATATGCCTTACAGCAAACAATCATTTGGTATCTTAGGTATGCAGGAACGGGTGTCGTCGGTTAACGGAACATTTCAACTGGTATCTTCGCCCGGTAAGGGAACAAAAATCACCATCACTGTGCCATATAAGACCTAAACTTATGAACCGAATTATATTAGCCGATGATCATAGTTTTGTGCGTTTGGGATTGATCCAGATACTGAAGGATGAATATCCTTCTGCAATCATACATGAAGTGGCCGATGGGGAATCACTGGTAAAAGAAGTTACACTGCAGGACTGGGACCTTGTTATTTCCGACTTAGATATGCCGGGCCGAAGTGGTTTGGAAGCATTGCAGCAGATAAAAATCATTAAACCCGAACTGCCGGTTTTAATCCTCAGTATTTATGCCGGAAGACCTGTATGCCGTAAGGGCATTAAAAGCCGGAGCTTCCGGCTATCTCAACAAAAACGCTGCACCTTATGAACTGATCAAGGCTATTCAGCGGATTGCCATGGGCAAAAAATATATTACCAACGAAATTGCAGAACGGCTACTGGCGCAGAAAACAGACAAGCAGCCGCATGAATTACTGTCGAACCGGGAATTTGAAATCTTTAAACTGCTGGCTATTGGCAAATCCATTTCGCAGATAGCTGAATCGCTTTCTTTAGCTTCCACCACCATCAGCACCAACCGCAGCAGGATTATGGAAAAGCTCAATCTTTCGAGCAATGCCGAACTTGCCCGCTATGCCATTACGCACCAGATTATTTCTGATATTGATCTGTAACTGCAGGCCTCCCCGAAAGAGTGGGTTTGCTTTTGATCTTATTGTAGCTGTACAACTACAGCCAACCCTGTGATCTTTCTATCTACATATTCATTACTTCACTATTTTTTAATTCATTGATTTCAAGGTGCTTTGCAGTAAGAAAACTACCTTATGGTCATCACGATTCTTGGCTGTTCAAAACATATCAGCAACAGGATTGCTGAGCTGATTAATGAAACCAATAAAGGTGTTTCCTTTCACAACTGTTGTACGTATGCCGAAGCAATTGACTGCCTGAGCGAACAGAAAACAGATGTAGTGTTACTTGATTTTGATTTTGAAGGAAACAAGGCATTTGATCTGCTGAAAAAAATCCGGGAGAATTCAGCTGAAACAGTGGTGATGGTTTTGTTCAATTTGGCGAGCGATTTCAGTATAAAGCAGTTCAGAGACAGTGGGGCTGATTACTTATTTGATAAATACAATGACTTTGAAAAAATAGCACCCGTTATCAACGCTATCAATAAACGGGCAACGAATAAAATCCTGTGATAAAACGAAACAAGCATATACAGTTGAAGAGTAAAGTGGGTTGGATTAGCAGTAAAGGATTTCCTCTGTATATGCTGTTTTTTTCACTTTTGCTGCCGGGTGCAGCTATCTACCATTTAATCACAAAAAACAACTGGCTTAAGAAAGAATACAGCAAACAGGAGGTGTATGTACAGCAGAAAGATGCATTTGAAAAGCTTGGCCTGTATACGAAGACGGTTGAAAGTAACAGCCGTGGGTATGCACTTACCGGTAATGAACAATTTCTCCGCAATTTTAATATTCTCTTTGATTCCATCAACAGTGTCGGTTTGCAGATTAAGGCTTCGGCAATAACTGATGAAACAATTGCTTTTTCCTATGCAAAACTCGACAGCTTTATTGATGAGAAGATTCGGTTTCTTCAAAAAGTAAATACCCTCACAGCACAGAACAGGGATTCAGCTCTATTATTCTTTTCCGGCACAGAGGGCTTCAACTTATCTGATTCCATCAGCATATACAGCGGGGTAATCTTTCAGAAGTTCAATCAACAGATCAGTGAATCAAAGACCAGCTTTTGGCAGGTAAAGGATACCAACAACAAAATTGCTTACAGCAGTCTTGCTGCTGCTCTTTTACTGATTGTGGTTTCGTTTTATTTGTTGCTGCGTGAAAACATCCGCACCAAAGGGATCAGCAAAGAGCTGGAAATGCAGAAAGAAAGATACCGTACCACGCTGAGCAGTATGGCAGAAGGGGTGATTACAACCGATAAGGATGGCGGAATTGTTTACATGAATCCTGCTGCAGAACAGATTACCGGCTGGAATAAACAGGAAGCAGAAAACAGACCGCTTCATCAGGTATATGACGTATCGGTTGAATCAACCGGGTTGTCTGTTACAAATATTGTAAGCCGCATTTTAAAAGAAGGCGTACCAATAGAACTGGAAAATAATACAGTATTAAAAACCAGGAACAATGCTGAATTAATCATCAATAACAGCGGGTCGCCTTTATTTGACAATGACGGAAATATCAACGGAGCTGTTCTTGTTTTCAATGATATCACCACCGAGAAAAAAAACAAACTTGATTTAAAAGAAAGCGAAGAAAAATACCGCAACCTCATTGATCATGCGGCAGACGGGATCTTTATTTTAGATCAGCAGGGAAGGTTTATTGATGTAAACAGCAGCGGCTGTGCTATGATGGGGTACACAAAAGAAGAAGTTCTTCATCTGAATTTAAGTGATATCACACCACTGGAATATATTAACAAGATGCCCATCAATATGAATGACCTGATCAGCGGGAAAATATTGCTGGTTGAGAGACAATACCAGCGTAAAGACGGCACAAGATTTTATGCAGAAGCCAGTGCGAAGCTGATTGCAGGCGGAAAGATACAGTCGATTGTGAGAGATATTACACAGCGCAAAAAGCAGAGGAAGAACTGAAACAAAGTGAAGAAAGATACCGGTTATTTATTGAGCAGGCAACGGATGGTGTTCTTGTTTATTCGTATGACGGAACCATTCATGATTTTAATACAGCCGCCTATAAACAAACAGGTTATACTAGAGAAGAATTTAGAACACTGAAACTGCAGGGTCTTCTTTTTGATGAACCCGTTATTGTTAACTCAGAGGTGGTGGCAAGAGTAAAAGCAGGTGAACAGGTTTTGTTTACCAGAAAGCTGAAACGAAAAGACGGATCGATTGCAGAAATAGAAATCAATTCGAGGATGCTGAGCGATGGGCGTGTACTTGCTTTTGTACGTGACATTACCGAACGGAAAAAAGCTGAAGTACAAATTAAGAATATTTCAGAGCGTCTTTCATTAGCAACCCGTTCAGCTAAGATTGGCATCTGGGAAAGAGATTTGGTTCTTCAGCAACTGCTATGGGACGACAGGATGTATGAACTGTACGAAAAAGATTCAGCCTTACCCGGCGCTACTGTTGAGACTTGGAAACAAAGTATACATCCGGATGATCTTGACCAGGTAATGTGAAGTTGAAAAATCAATCAAGGGAAATTATGATTACAATACTGAATTCAGAATTATATTGCCCGATCAGGCGATCCGTTATATAGAATCACATGCGCTTGTAACAAGAGATCATGAAGGAAATCCATTGCGGATGATTGGTGTAAACAGGGATATTACCGATCGTAAAATGGCCGGATTGCATTTAGCAGAATCGGAAAGAAAGCTCCGTCATGTTTTGTCGAGTTCATCAGATAGTTTTTATGTACTGGATAAAAATTATACAGTAACCCTGATCAATAAATCTGCATCAGCCAATCTTGAAAAAGCCTGGGGAATACCTGTAACTGTAGGTACAAATATTCTTCCGCTGATTCCGGATGAGCAGGATGAACCTGTAAGAGAAACCCTGGCAAAGGTATTTGCCGGCGAAAAGGTTGAATACGAGCTGCAGCTTTCTATTGCCGGTTTGCCTGAATGGGTGCTGGTAAATTATATGCCGGTAAAAGATGGAAAAGGAGTTATTACCGGAGCCTATATTTCAACGAAGGATATTACCGAAAAGAAACAATCGGAAATAAATTTACAGAAAGCCCTTAACCGTTATAATATTCTTGCCAAAGCAACCAGTGATACTGTTTGGGATTGGGATATGCATCACATATGATGCGTTATAATGAGGGTATTACGACGATGTTTGGTTATGAAAAATCGATGGTGGAAAATATTCCCGACTGGTGGAAACAAAATATACACCCGGATGATCTTGTAACTGTATCGGATGTGCTGAATGAAATATTTCTCAAGCACAAACAAAACATTCAGCTGGATTACCGTTACCGCTGTTCTGACGGCAGTTATAAATATATTTTTGACCGTGCTTTTGTGTTATACGATAAAGAAGGTAAGCCAAGCCGCATCATCGGTGCCATGCAGGATGTTACGTATATAAAAGAAGAAGAGATCCGTATTTCAAAAGCTATTGTAGATGCACAGGAATCAGAACGGCAGCAGCTTGGTATGGAGCTGCACGATAATGTAAACCAGATATTATCGGTTTCTCTCTTATACCTTGGCATTGCAAGGCAGCATCAAAAAAATGAAACGGTATTTGCTGAAACCATTGACACCTGTAAAAAACATATATCAGATGCTATTGACGAAATACGGAAGCTGAGTCACCAGCTTACACCAGCTTCAAAAGATAATGTTTCATTTAAAGATGTGTTTCAGTCACTGATTGAATCATTAACCACCAATTCAACTATTGATGTTCAGCTTCATTTTGATGATTTTGAACAGGAACAGATCGGTATTGAAATTCAAACAGCCTTGTACCGGATTCTGCAGGAGCAGATGAATAATATTTTCAAGCATGCTGCTGCAGATACAGTTGAAATAGATGTGATGGTAATTGACAATACAATCAGTTTACGGATTGGGGATAATGGAAAGGATTCGATACAAAATCGGTGAGCAAGGGAATTGGCCTGGGAAATATTAAACGCAGGGCGGAAATGAATGGCGGAAAATTCAGCTGTTATTCAATCCCGGGGCATGGATGTGAGGTTACGGTCAGTATTCCTCTGTAAGATTCAAATAAATTTTTATAAATAATGCCCCGTTAATTCGGGTTTTTTTATTTGTACAATAAATACGGTTTTATTTTCTGTTCCCATTCGGTTGCAATGTTTGTTTCAATATAACGACCCTGTTGCAGTTTTGTAAACGCATGTTGAACGCCCAGCAGTTTATCTAAATGAGCAATGCCGGTTGGGTTTGCGTTGGTTGTATATAACCGCTCTTCAACCTGTTGCGGATGAAGCTGAATAATTGTTTGCAATAATGCTATACCGGTTTTCACTGCTGAAACTTTTTTTGCATCAGTGATATGCAGTTGCAGTCCGTTACAGGTTTCACCGGCATACATTCCTGCAACAGGTTTATAATTGCATGTTGTAAATGCAATGCCTGGATGTTGCTGCTGTTCCATTGATTGTTTGAGCTCTTCGGTTTTCATCCATGGCGCAGCACAGAGTTGAAACGGTTTTTCTGTTCCTCTCCCTTCGTTTACATTGATGCCTTCCAGCAATCCGGTGCCGGGATAAAGTATGGCTGTTTCAATTTGCTGTATGGCAGGAGAGGTTGCTGTAAAGAAAAAATCGGCAGCAGCTGTTTTTGTTCGCCTGTAATGCTGCACTTTAATAACATCAATAATTAATCCGCTGATTTTTGTTGCGGCAAAGTATAAAGCGAGTTCGCCCAATGTGCAACTGTGTTTGACTGGAATATTCCATCTGCCGATAAACGATGAACAGGTTTGTTCATCAAGAAAAGGACCTTCTGTTTTTGAAAGTTCTGCACCAATGGGATTAGGCCTGTCTAATACAACAAATGGTTTTAGACTGGCCGCACAAGCTTCCATTACATGCGTCATCGTCCAGAGATAGGTGTAAAAGCGGCATCCAACATCGGGTATATCAAACAAGACCAAATCAACATCCTGAAAGTCTTCTGCTGTTGGCGCTAACCTGTTTCCATATAAACTGACGACGGGCAAACTCGTTACTGTATCGGTAATATTTTGCTGAAAAGCGCCATCATCACCCATAGTTGTAATACCATGCTCCGGTGAAAAGATGATTGTGATGTTAAAGCCGTTCTTCAATAAAGTAACACGGCTCAACTCGCCCGTTGATGTGGTGGCAGCATTGTTGGTAACAAATGCAATGCGTTTGTGTTTATATACAGCAGTTTGCTGCAGTAAAACATCGATACCGTATTGAAGTGGAAGCTTCATTGCTGCACAAAATGTAAGTGCTGAAGGTGTTCTCAGTTCTGCTGTTTGTTTTTATCGGTTGCTTCGGACGCTTCTTTTTTATCTTCTTCATCGGCCCCCTCTTCATCAAGTCCGCCCTCTTTTTTTCCACGGCCCAACCGCACAAGTGGTTTTTCCTGCGTACCTGTAACGGTTAACGGAATACCGAGGATACCAAAGGGTGGCAAACCAAGACGAACTTTTAAATTCAAACGCCCATCGAAACCAATCTGCCCTTCAAAACGAGGACGGAAGCCCGCCACCCGGAGCTTAACCTTCTGCAGGTTAATGATGTTATTGGCAATGGTTGTTTTTAATTCAATGGTTTGTTTGGAGAGATCAGGATTATCAACTGCGTCCTTCCCTGTTTTTTTTACTGATTGCGCTGAATAATTTATAACCGCTGATGTTTGCGTTTTAATACTTACCGTGCCGCCCCCTTTAAACTTTTGTTACAGGATATAAACTGTCGTTGAGCATTCCGTTTAATGTATAATCAATGGAAACCTGTCCTTTTACTTTTGCTGCACTGGTAAGCATTTCACGGAAGAGCTGTATTTCTTTGTATGCTTTCTGTATGTCGAATTCTTTTGCATTGATATGATAACTGAACAATGCCTGCATGTTGTTAACGGGAGCATAAGTTGCTTCCATGTTCACCGGTGCACCAACCTATTGTAAACGCTGATTTGCTGATTTTAAGGTTGCCGTTTTTTATACCAGCATCTGCAATCCAGTTATGAATAGTTAAACCGTTATAATCAACTTTATCAACAGCAGCATGAAACTGAAAATCTAAATTGGCAGGAATGATGATTACTCCGGTTGCTGTTTCAGCAGGAGTTGTATTTGCTTTTTTTGCGGATGTGTTTGCTGCAGTGCTGTCTGTTGTACTCATGAATTCCTGTATGAGAATTTGCTTACCTGTTAAAGACAGGTCTCCCTGCAGAGGAGCATCCTTCTTCATGATATAATTAATGATGTTGCCGAATGTTCCTTTGAGAGAAACAGTGTTGCTGAGATAATGCATCACAAACTGATCAGCCTTTAGCTGATCGTTGTTAATATGAAAAAGACCTGAGCTGATTAAAAAACTGTTTGGGAAACAGGGTGTACGGAGGTTGACCTGCCTGATCTCAATGCTTCCCTTGTTATTGAGCTGATCATAACGTCCTGCAACTGCATCAGCCTGTGTACCGCTTAATGACAGATCGGTTTTAATAAATCCATTTATATCATACCCCTCTATTGCAAAGAGCTTATATAGTTTACCGATGTTGAGACTGCCTTTGGAACTGATGGTATAAACAAGGTTGTCGAAATTTTTTACATCAGCAGTCAATGTAAACGGCTGGCCTTCGAACTGAAGTGAAAGCGGTTTTATTTTTACCTGCATGGCTTCTGCTGTGCCCTTACTGTTAATGATGTTGAGATCTACATCAATATCCGTGATGGGTTGTGGATAGTAATTTGTTTGAAGAACTCCTTTCTTCCACTGAACTGCGGCGTTCATCAATGGATACTGATTCTGTGCCGGGTTATGGATTCCGATGAAATTTGCCTGCAACTGCAAAAAACCTTTTACATCTATTCCTGCTGTTTTCGGCAGGTCAAGAATCTTTGCCCATTTTTCAACATCAGCCGCCACCTGCACCGATCCTTTGATGGATGGTTTGCTCAATCCTTTTGTTTCAAAAGATGCCTTTACATAATCTTTACCAAGCCGGGCGTTCAATGTATCAGCACCTATGATCATTTTTTCTGTATTCAGTTCCGGTAATACAAAATGAAAGTTCAGATACAGATCTGTGATTTTTTCTTTCACCGCTGTTGTAGCAAAAGAACCTTTGCTCACTTTCATATTGAAGTTGAGATCGGGCATGCGGTTTTCACCTGCAATAAAATCGCCTTTCAGAGATGCGCCCATTTCAATTTTACCGCCCACATCTGTTTTATCGAGCCATGTTACAAAAGCCGGGGGCAAAGCAGTAAACAGGTTTTCAAATTCTGTTGATGGAGTTTTTGCATTGAAGTCCATCCGGTAACCATTTTTAAGAAATAGAAATGTTCCGGTAAGTGCAACGGGCAGTTTATTAATCATCAAATCATTTCTTCTGAAATCAAGTTCAAGCGAATGAGTGTTGATTCTTGTGCGCAGTTTTGCATTCAGTTTTTTATCGGTAAGGTACTGCTCTCCGTCATAAACGAAGTCAACACCTTCCATCCTGATCTCTGATTTAAGATTAAACACCGCTTCACTTAAATTTCCTTTACCCAGGTAATTGAAACGGTTTGCTTTGATGAGTATAGGAATGGACAGGTCGTTGTATAACAGTGCAGATTCCTCGATCTGTATCCTGTCTAATTTCAATGCAGCATCAGAAGCAGCTGTATCTGTGTCGGTACCGGATGTGGTTTTAGTTTCTCTTTTATAAATATTATAATTGGGTTGCCCTTCTTTACTTACAAGTACCTGTACGTTTCCACGGGTAATATAAATTTCATTGATACGGATGGCTTTATTGAACACCGTGCTGAGGTCAACTCAAGTGCAATTTCTTTTGCCGATACAAGTGTATCTTTTTCAAAAGGAGCAGAACCGGTTAAAGAAACATCATAGAGTGTTAATGTAAGCGAAGGGAAATGATTGAAGAAAGACAATCTTGCTTTGGAAAAATTCAGTTTACTTTCAATGGCATGGTTGGCCCAGTTTTTAATTTTATCTGATACAAATCCGGGAAACAGGTAAGGAATTGAAAACATAAGCACCAGTATAGTGCTCAGAGTGATGCCTGTATATTTTAACCCCCTGAATAATATCTTTCCTGCTTTAAACTTCACTTCCTTTTTTTTGAATACGAAACGGATTGTTTTTACACGGTAAAAAAACGAGGACAATGATGGCTTCATGCCACCTTATTTATGACTCATGCACTTTAAAACCCGTACTGCAAAGTAACTGCATTTTCAACAATTCCCCGTTGCCGGAAATGGCTGAGCGGAAAAGATTACACTGAAAAAAAGATTATTCTTTATTCACAAACCTATAGCCTACTCCTGATTCGGTGAGCAGGTATTCAGGACGGTTGGGATCGGTTTCTATTTTGCGGCGAATCTGTGCAATAAACACCCGCAGGTATTGTGATTGGTTAATAAAACCAGGCCCCCATACTGCTCTTAATAAATACTGATGGGTGAGCACTTTTCCTTCGTTGCGGGCAAGCAATGATAGTAAACTGTACTCTGTAGCAGTAAGCTTTACCGCTTCATTCTTTTTTTTCACGGTACGCACTGCCAGATCAATTTCCAGGTCATGCCCGGTTATCACCGGGTCAGTTTCTTCGGTTACAGCACTCCGTAACGCAGAGCGGATACGTGCAAGCAATTCACCCGTGCGGAAGGGTTTGCTTAAATAATCATTGGCACCATTATCCAATGCTTTAATGATTTCCTCTTCCTGCTGCTGCACTGATAAAATAATTACCGGATTTGTATACCATTGCCTCAGCTCCTGCAAAACTTCGTGTCCGCTTTTATCGGGCAATCCGATATCAAGCAAAATCAGGTCCGGAGGATGATTGGCCGCCATGATCAGCCCTTCTTTTGCTGTGGATGCTTCTGTAACGCTGTATTGATTTGAATGCAATGTAATTTCCAGCAGCCTGCGCATCTGTACTTCATCATCAATCACTAAAATTTCTGCTTTATTCATGGCTGTTGTTTCAGGGTTGAATATTCTGCCGGTATCTGAATGCTGAACTTTGCGCCGCCTGTTATTTTGTTCTGTAGCTGCACTGTACCGTCAAGTGCCTCAGTAAATCCTTTTACAATAGAAAGCCCAAGACCTGTGCCGCTTCCTATTGCATCTTTCAGCCGGTAAAATTTTTGAAAGACATAATGCATTTCTTCTTCGGGGAATCCATTTCCATTGTCTTCTACCTGCAGCAGCAATTGACGCTGCCGGTAAGAAGCTGTTACAACAATCAGGCTGTCTGCATCGGTATATCTCGCTGCATTCATTAATAAATTATACAGCACTTGTTCCAGTATTCCTTTATCTGTTTTCACTAATGGCAGTGCAGGATTAAGATTGATTTCAATATGCCGTGCAGTATGTTCTTCTTCCACTCTCCTGGTTACTTCATACAGCAGCTCGCCAACATCACACCAGTCTTTTTTGGGTTGCAGAAATCCCGATTCTATTCT
This sequence comes from Chitinophagaceae bacterium, assembly GCA_016713085.1. Lineage (NCBI taxonomy): Bacteria > Pseudomonadati > Bacteroidota > Chitinophagia > Chitinophagales > Chitinophagaceae > Chitinophagaceae bacterium. Next base: position 1,504,356 of record JADJPV010000001.1, read on the forward strand.
TGACATGTTGAGCAGGTTTTCTACCTGCCTGTTTAACCTGAAAGAAGCTTTGGCAATTTCATTCACCAGTTGCTTTTTATTATCTGCTGTAAGGTTTTCATTTTCTGCCTGCAGATTATCGGTTGCACCAATGATGGCAGCAATGGGTGTTTTTAATTCATGCGATAAGGAATTAAACAGTGTATTGTACATTTTAACTGCATTGGATTTTTCCTTTCGTTGTCTCGCCAGTTTTTCGATCTGTTTTATTTTATAAGTGAGCACAGCATTCACCATTGCAATGATAAAATACATAATCAGCAGAATAGCATCTTCTGTTGAAGCAACATGAATGGTAAAATGCGGTGGTATGAAAAAGAAATCCCAGATAAAGGCAGATAATGCTGCAGCAATTAATACCGGCAGTATTTCATAGGAAACAGCAATAATAGAAACAGTTACAAGCAGAACCAGAGCCGATACACGGTAACCCATATAAGGTGTGAGTGCATAACAAACGGCAGCAACAAGAAGTACCAGCACAATACTGTATAAATATTGTTTCCATGGTTCTATTTTCCGCAAAAAGAATTTCTGCATATGCTGTATTCTGTTGCAAATGTAGCCTGCATAGCTATGCTTTATACACAAAAACCCGTATAAAGATTTTATAAAGATTTGTTCTGCTTACAACTGTTATGCATGCTTTGATGAAACTCCGTTATAATTTTACCGCTTCATCATTTTCTTTTTGAAATGAATCTTTCACATAATAAAGTAACTGCAGCAGGATTGCTGATTGCTTTAGGAATTATTTTCGGTGACATTGGAACATCTCCTTTATACGTACTCAATGCAATTACGAATGGAAAACTGGTTACAGAAGAACTGATTATCGGCGCCCTTTCCTGTATCATCTGGACGTTGACGCTGCAGACAACGGTTAAGTATGTTATCCTTACCTTGCGTGCAGACAATAAAGGAGAGGGTGGAATTTTTTCACTCTTCTCACTGGTGCGAAGAAGAAGAAAGTGGCTGGTGATTCCTGCTATGGCAGGTGGTGCAGCATTACTTGCTGATGGAATGATTACTCCGCCCATTTCTGTAACATCAGCCATTGAAGGCCTGAAACAGGTACACGCATTTGCAAGTATCAGTCAGCAAACAATTATCTACATTGTTATCGGCATTCTTTCTGTTTTATTTTTTGTGCAGCAGTTTGGTACAGAATTTATTGGCCGTTTCTTTGGTCCCATTATGCTCACCTGGTTTCTGATGCTGGCAGTACTGGGATTATTTCAGCTCTTTGACGAACCGGCTGTGTTGAAAGCCTTTAATCCTTACTATGCCATTAAATTGCTCAGCACTTATCCTAAGGGGTTTTATATTTTGGGGGCAGTATTTCTCTGCACAACAGGAGCAGAGGCTTTGTATTCAGATCTTGGTCATTGCGGTAAGTGGAATATCCGTTACTCCTGGATACTGGTAAAAACCTGTTTGGTTCTAAACTACTTGGGCCAGAGTGCATGGCTGCTCCATCATTACAATGGGGTAATCATCACATCAGAATTAATTGAAAAAGGATTCAATCCGTTTTACGGCATCATGCCTTCCTGGTTTTTATATTACGGAATTGGTATTGCAACCGCTGCAACCATCATTGCCAGTCAGGCATTAATTTCCGGATCGTTTACCTTGGTGAGCGAGGCTATGCGTTTGAACCTCTGGCCAAAGATGAAAATCAATTATCCTACCGAAACAAAAGGCCAGTTGTTTTTACCAGCTGTTAACCTCTTACTGTTTGTTGGCTGTGTTGGCATAACCCTCTATTTTAAAAAAGCAACCAATATGGAAGCAGCTTATGGTCTGGCTATCACTGCCACCATGATTGCAACTTCCATTTTATTTGCCAATTACCTTGTGCTGCACCGCACAGCTCCGTTTTGGGTTTATGTGTACCTGGCCGTATATCTTACAATCGAGATCAGTTTTTTTATCGCTAACCTTGATAAGTTTCCTCACGGTGGTTATGTTACCCTTCTTGTTGGTGGGTTACTGTTTGTTGTTATGTATACCTGGTACAGGGCAAGAAAAATTAAAAACCGCTATGTTGAATTTGTAAGGCTGGATGATTATGTTCTCAAGATTCAGGAATTGAGTAACGACTCAAGTATTCCGAAATATGCTACACACCTGGTGTATCTCACAAGTGCCAACATTCTAAAAGAGATTGAACACAAAGTGATTTACTCCATGTTAAACCGTATGCCGAAAAGAGCTGATATCTATTGGCTGGTGCATGTTGATACAATGGATGATCCATATACAAAAGAGTATGAAGTAACACATATAATTCCCAATGAAATCATACGTGTAGATTTCAGATTAGGCTTCCGGGTACAGCCCCGTATACATCAGTTGTTTAGAAAAGTTGTGGAAGAGCTAGTTGCTAATAAAGAGGTGAATGTAACAAGCCGCTATGAAAGTTTGAAGAGAAACCATGTAACAGGTGACTTTTCTTTTATTGTGATGGAAAAATTTTTAAGCCAGGACAATGAACTTCCGTTATTTGAAAGGCTGATTATGCGAATCTATTTTATATTAAAGGAAATAAGTCTTTCGGAAGAGAAAGCTTTCGGTCTTGATACCAGCAATGTAATTGTAGAAAAATTTCCGTTGATTGTTTCCCAGGCAACGGGTTTAAAACTGCGGCGTTTAGAAAATTAGTTTTATCTATATCTGGTGATGATGAGATTTTTTTTCTCATCATCATTCAAACTTTTTCACAAGCAGGGAAAGAGTCCGCTCATTTTTTTTCCCTTTTAATTTACATTCCCAAATTACAATCACGTTCCACCCTTTTTTCTTCAATGCTTTTACCGCTTTTGCATCATTGGCTTTGTTGGTATTGATTTTACTGGCCCACCATTCTGTTCTTGTTTTAGGGATGGTAAAATATTTACAATTTGTATGACCATGCCAGAAACATCCATGAATGAAGATGACGGTTTTGTATTTTGGCAATACGATATCAGGTTTACCGGGCAAGGTTTTCTTGTGCAAGGAATAACGAAAGCCATTGGCATGCAGGAATTTTCTCACCAACATTTCGGGCTTTGTATTGGCCGACTTTATCTGCTGCATGTTGTAACGACGCTGTTCAATGGTATGTACATCTGCCACAGTATGAAGATACAGCATGCCGGGTTTTGTTAAACTGTTTTACATAGTACTCCGCTCATCAATTCGCTTTGATCAATCATTACTTTTTGTCGGTAAAAAAGACCAGCGCCTCTTTTTAGTCGACAAGTTTGTCCGGGCTGCAGTTTGCTGTTGTATAACCGGTCAACTCCCAAATTTGTCCAGTATTAAAATTAAGATTTGTGCTTAGCGATAGGTTTGTGATTGAAATTATTTACTCATCAAAACCTTATTGTTATGAAACAACAACTCAAAAAATGGATCGCTGTTACGGGCTTCATGCTGCTTGTGTTTACCGGAATGGCACAACAGAACAAAAAATCACCCGCCTGGCTGCCTGAGAATGGTTATTGGATAGTGGAAAGCAATCTGCATACGCCAAAGAACCATATTGTCCGCTTTTACACCCTTGATAATGTGCTGATCTACTCCGAAAGAATCAGCGGTAAAAAACTGAATATCGATAAGTGTAAAGTAAAGATGAAATTGAAGCAGGTACTTGAGCTGACTGTTACAGCATGGAAAAAAATAAATATCCGGAAGCAGATAAAGATTACCTGGCAGTTCTTCTGAAATAGCCAGGATGTTAGTTTTACAATCCCCGGTTCTTTTAATGACCGGGTTTTTTTCGATGAAGGATTTTCGTCTGCGAAAATCAAGCGTATATCGACAAATACACAGGCGGATTAAATCGTTCTTTATTGCTTCTTAACTTTATAGAGATCATGCAGCAGCAACTTTTTATATTCTCCAACGAACGAAAGTACCGTCTCCAGCGGCATGCAGCTTTCTGGATATTCTGGTGGTTGTTTTTTGGTATTTTATATTCTTACACGGCAAAGTTCAGTCTGTTTCCTGATTTCAAAAGGATTCCTGTTTCAATGGTGGACTCTTTTTTCTTTATGATTCCCCATATGTTTCTTACGTATTCCCTCATCTATTTTGTTGTTCCAAAGTTTGTGGTTAGGGGAAAGTATATTGAATCGGCGATACTTGTGCTGTTCCTGTTTTTCCTGGTTGCCTGTATCTCTGCATTGATTGGAAAATTCATGCTGCCCTTTTTACGGTTTCATCTTTTTTCCGTTCCTTATAATGATTATGTGAACACTACTTTTCTGCTGTTCCTGCTGGCTGGCTTGAGAGGAGCTATCACGATTGGGGGGCTGGCTGCAGCAATTAAACTGATGAAATACTGGTACATTAAAGAACAACGAAACCTGCAGTTGGAAAAAGAAAATATGGAATCGCAACTGCAATTACTAAAAGCGCAGATTCATCCTCATTTCTTATTCAACACACTGAATAATATTTATTCCTTTACACAAACTACTTCTCCTGCAGCAGCGAAAATGGTAACCGTGTTATCAGACCTGTTGCGATATATTCTTTACGAAGGCACTCAGCCATTCGTTTCGTTGAGTAAAGAGCTGAAGATGATTGAAGATTATATCAACCTGGAAAAGATCCGTTATGGCAATAAACTGGAACTTCATCTTAATCTTCCTGCACAAACCAATGATCTTTTGATTGCACCTTTGTTATTACTGCCATTGGTGGAGAATTGTTTTAAACATGGCACCAGTAATGTACTTGAACAGCCCTGGATCCATCTGCAGGTAAGTATAAAAAACACAGAACTGCAGATTAAGTTGCTCAACGGAAAAGTAAATCATCCTGCAACCAATACAAACAGTGCCGGGATTGGAATTAAAAATGTGCAGCAACGACTTTCGCTGCTTTACCCAGGCAAACATGAATTGAATATTACCAGCGAAGAAGATGTTTTTATTGTAAACCTGAAGCTGGAACTGGGGCAGCAGAAAGAACAGCGAATCGTCCATCAGCAACTATCACAAGCAGCCAATGCATGAAACAAAGCCCATACAATGCCTCGTAGTGGATGATGAACCTCCTGCACGGGAAATCATTTCACGCTATATAGAAGAAACGCCTACACTGAAACTTGCTGGTGAATGTGCCAATGCGTTACAGGCGTTTGCTTTGTTACAGCAACAGCCTGTTGACCTGATGTTTCTCGATATCAGGATGCCACAATTAAACGGTACTGATTTTTTGAAGACTTTAAAACATCCGCCGAAAGTAGTTATCACAACCGCTTACCCGGAATATGCATTGGAAGGTTATGAGCTGGATGTGGTAGATTACCTGATGAAACCAATTACATTTGAACGTTTTCTGAAAGCATTGAATAAAGCTTTTCCCGGCGGTGCTTCCAAAACAGAAACAACCGCCTTGGCAGAAGAGAATAAAAGTGCAGCATTTGTTTATTTCAGGGTTGACAGGAAGATGGTGAAAGTGATTTTACAGGATATCCTGTATATCGAAAGCATGAAAGATTATATCAAAATCGTAACCGGTAAAGGAACGTATATTACTAAACAATCGATTTCTTCTGTTGAAGAAATGCTGCCTGAAAAAGACTTTATACGTGTCCACCGTTCTTATATTGTTTCGCTGTATCCTATCAAAACATTTACTGCTGAGCTGATAGAAATTGGTAATACTGAAATTCCCATTGGCAAAATGTACAGGAACACTGTGCTGAAAGTTTTGCAATAATTGATCTCGGTAACTGATATGTAATGATCAGTAAGAATTATTCCTTTCATTTTATGCAAAGAACGGCAACCATGTTGTATGAGTGGTATTAACGTATTCTTTGTAAACACTGTTTACATATACAGGTCTCAACTGTATTATTTACTACTTAAACAAAAAAACATGAAAAAGATTTTTACTCTACTCTTCGCTGCAACTTTATTCACAGCTGCAAATGCTCAGAATGGTAACCGTGATAATAAGCAGTTTGATCAACGGGATAATCAAAACGGTTATGGCAAAGGCTCAACAGTTAACAATGGCCGTTATGAAAAAGACGACCGTGACAATAACAGCAAGCGTTATAATGAACGGAAAAGAGATATGCAGATTGCACAGATCAACCGGGAATATGATTATAAGATTCAGAAAGTAAGAAGCAGTTTCTATATGAACCGTTTTCAAAAGCAGAGAGAGATCCGTTTCCTGGAAGACAAACGTCGCATGGAAATTAAAAAAGTTAACATGCAGTTCAGTAAAGGACGTTACAATGATCGTGATTATGATTCAAACCGTCACCATTAAAAAATAACAACCATTTGTAAAGCCCGTCGTATGACGAGCTTTTTTCTTGATGCAGGGGCTCTTATCAGGTTAATCTGTCAAAATCAGATAAAAAATCTTAACAACTCGTGGAGAGAACTATTAATAGCTTTTCTTTGTTGTTATTACTCAGATTTATATTATGACAGCTATTTTATTGTTCTTTTTCCTGCATTGGTTCTTATCGTTGTTCTTTCACTCATTCTTTTTACACCGTTATGCTTCCCACCAGATGTACACTGCCCGTAAAGGATGGGAAAAAACCTTTTACTTTTTAACCTGGTTTGTACAGGGTTCTTCATTTTTAGTTCCCCGTGCATATGCTGTAATGCACCGCATGCACCACGCCTATAGCGACACAGAGAAAGATCCGCATTCTCCGCATTTCTTTAAAGACATCTACCAGATGATGAAGCATACAGCTAAAATATTCAGCGGGTTTGTAACCGGCAAAAATATTCCTGATGCAGAATTTACCCGTGAGTACCTGCCCATTTGGGATAAGCTGGATCGCTTTGGTCATAATAATATTACCCGTGGTTTCTTTATCGTTGCTTATGTCAGCTTCTATTTGTTTTTTGCCCCCAGCTTCTGGTGGTTTCTGTTGCTGCCCATTCATTTTCTGATGGGACCAATCCAGGGAGCGATTGTTAACTGGTTTGGTCATAAACTTGGTTACCGTAATTATAATATTGAAGATCATTCTAAGAATACAACACCATGGGGAGTTTTGCTGATGGGTGAATTGTTTCAGAACAATCACCACAAAGAAAAAAACAATGCCAATTTTGCCCGTAAATGGTTTGAGTTTGATCTTACTTTTTTGATAATGCGAATACTGCATACTTTCCGCATTATCCAGTTGAAGCCTGTTCACCTTCACCAAAAATCAAGTGAAGCAGAATTGAATTGATAAATTTTGCCCCTTACAGTTAAATCATCAACTATTAAAAAGGTTATGGTATAATAATCTGTTTGATAAACGGTTCACCATTCATACATAATTGTGTTTTTTGTGCCCTGTTGTTTTCTAATTTGTTTCCGTGCAGCATATTGAATTTTTTCACCAGGATCACTTTGAGAAAAATTATCACCGGCATTACCCGCTGGGCAGGCTTTCGTTGTTCATTGATTTTTTCTGGCAAACAAATTTTGATCATCTCTGGAAAAAGCACCCGCAGGGTTTCAGTGATGTATTGTTTCCCAATATTGGTTACACCTACCTGGTAAACCTGGGTACTCCGTTTGTAATGCAGGTAGAAGAAAATAAAACGGAAATGAAGGGCGATGGGTTTTTACCCCGGTTGAATCATATTGAATGTTATCATCAAACCGGTAACTGTATATTCGGGATTAAGTTCAAAGTAAGTCCCGTTATTTTTGAAAAGAAAGTCAATTTCTCTGAATACAGCGGAACGATTTTCCCGCTGAGTTATTTGCTGGATCAGCCAGTCATCAGCAGTATTAAAAGATCCACTTCATTTGAAAAAAGAGCATCTCTTCTATGCAAACATTATGAACAGATTCTTGAACAATATGAAGGATCGCTTCAACCCATTGAAATTGTTACATCCATTCTTGCAGATTGTTTAAAACAAAATAAATTTGATTTGTCGGTTGAAGAACTGGCAGAGAAGTACGCTATTTCAACAAGAACATTGCAAAGGTATTTTGAAACCTCAACAGGAATCAGCAGCAAAAAAGCATTACAGGTTTTACGGATCAGGAAAGCCGTCAGCCATATTATTACAGCCCCGGAAACATTTCATTATGGTATTTACGGTTATTACGACTTCAGCCATTTCTATAAGCATCTGAAAAAGTTTTTTCAGAAAGATACTCTTCTCCATCTACAGCCACATCTGCAGCTACTGCAAACTTTACATAAAAGAGAGGGCCGATAAGAATACCAGCCCGATTAATCAACATGAGAAAACTTGTCGACAAGTTCAGAATCAGTTAAACTCTACTGCGCCCGTTGTCTTTCTTCTTCTGAACCCAATGCTCTTCGTCTTGCCTGTTGCACTTTATTATTTCCAAAGCGATAGGTGAAGCTGAGGTTGGCTACTCTTGTTTCACGGTATGCTCTCCAGTATTCGATGTAATTATTGTATGTAATGGTTGCCCTTGGCAGGTTGGTCCAGAAAATATCGGTGATATTAAATCTTACCTGCCCTTTTCCTTTCCATAAAGTTTTTTGAACACCTGCTCCTATGCCCCATTGCGGTCTTGTAACCATAAATCCATATTGCCCGCCAGAGTTATAATTGACGTTCATCTCTGCAGTCCATCCTTTTTTCAATGTAAAGGTTTGGTTGGTGCTTAAGGATGCAACCATCTTTCCATTGTTCAACGCTGTACCTGCAAGATTGCCATTGAAATGATTGTAAAAAATATTGGCGTTGTTCATCATGTTCCACCAGCCGTTAATACGTACCGGGGCAGCAACTGTTAATCCAATATAATCAGATGAAGAAAGATTCACGGGAATCTGCACAGTTACATTATCATCGGATGGAATATTCGGGAATACATCTTTGAATCTTGTGATCACTATGTTCTGATTATTTTTTGTATGGCTGTATCCCAGCGTAAGGTTGATATTCTTAACCGTATAATTTAATTCATAACTCCAGGTAAACTGTGGCAGCAGTGAAGGATTACCTGTTGAATAGGTGGTTACATCAATTAAAAACAAAAACGGATTGAGTTGTGAATAGTTAGGTCGATCAATTCTCCTGCTTACAGAAACGCCAATTGTTTGATTCTCTTTTAATTTATAATTCAGGAAGGCGCTTGGAAAAAGTTGCGTGTAAGAGGAATCCCAGGTGATATTTCCTTTTACCTGTTTTGTTTTTACGTTCGTATTTTCTGCCCGGAGCCCGATTTGAAAATCAATTTTTTGATATTCTTTTTTATAGTTGAGATAAGCGGCGTTGATGTTTTCATCATAATAAAAATGATTGGTCTTATTCACATCATCTTCAGGAGTTCCGCTGCTCATATTATAAAAAAGGGCATCATTGTCTGTTTTTACAAAACTTGTTTTAAAGCCTGCTTCCAGCCTAGCTTTCTTTTTCAATGGATTCACATAATCAGCCTTAACTGTTGCGAGTTTTAAATTTCCCTTCTGATAGGAATCGAGAATATAATCCGGTTGAAGCGGAGTTCCATTCAACTGATAATACTGTGTATTGACAGATGAAAAATTGTTGGAGCTAAAATATCCTAGATCCACGTCGGCAGTTAATTCTTTTCCTGTACTGTCGAATGTATGTTTGAAATTAAAATTAGCTACAGCATTTTTATTCTTATGCCTGTTTCTTGTTTGCGTATTGAACGTAAAGATTGGCTGCTTTGATTGATCAATAACAACAGAGCTATTATTATTAAACGGGCGGACAGAATTGATATTGCTGTTCACTACAAATCCAAAGATTGTTTTCTTTGAAGGGAAAAAGTCTGCTCCGATCCTGAATGTATTCAGCTCAAGGGGAATCTTTGTATAGTTATCTTTTTTCATCCTTTCCTGTAAATTGGCCATTGCTGAAAAAATTTCGATCAAGCAGAAGGTGGTTGAGATTCATACGGTAGGCATAATTATATCCGCCAAATAAATTCATTGCTTTATTCCTGTGGTTGAAATTAATTCCAGCATTGGCTTTGGGATAAACTCCCTGCCCGTATCCTGTTGTAACAGATCCGTTGGTACCATAGCGCTGATCTTTTTTCATGCGGATATCAATAATGCCTGCATTGCCGGCAGCGTCATATTTTGAAGATGGGTTTGTAATCAGATCAATCCTTTCAATGGCATTGGAAGGAAGGCTGCGTAAATAATTCACAAGATCAGCTCCACTCATGGGACTTGGTTTTCCATCAATCATAATAATAACACCAGATCTTCCACGCATACTGATATTATCGTTGGCATCAATTAAAATTCCGGGAGAACGTTCCAGTACATCAAACGCTGAGCTTCCTGCATTTATAACACTGTTATCAACATTCACCACAATTCGATCAGATAATCGCTGAATAAACGGTTTACGTCCTGTTACTTCAATTGCCTTTAATTGGGTAACGGATAGTTGTAAAACTGCATCTGCAACTGTTAGCGAAGATTGTTCCGCAGATAAAATAACTGTTGCTGAAAATTGTTTTTCATAATTCACTAAACTTGTTTTGATGAAGTATGAACCAAAAGGAATGTTTTCAAACTCTGCAAGCCCAGATTTGTCTGACAACGCTGTTTTAACTAAAGAAGAATCTTTGCTTCGTAAAAGTTCAGCTGTTGCATTTTCGATTGGCTGCTGTTGCTGATTCAACACTTTCAATGAAATTTTCCCACGCTGGCCGTTTTGTGCAAATGAGAATGCAGCACAAAAAACTAAAGGGATGATAAGGTTTAACAGTCGTTGTTTCATTACGGAAATCGTTTCAACAAATATTGTTGAAAAACGATCCAAGTCGTAGTGATTAATGACAGAGAGTAAAACGAAAAAGATAAATGGAGTTAACGATTGTTAACAGCTGTCAGATTTTTACAGTAGATATGAAAATAAAAAAAGCAGCCATTTTTTACCTTCCCATAAACACCATGAGTATTTGCACATCACTTGGATTAACACCGGAGATACGTGATGCCTGTCCAAGTGTTCGTGGTTTTATTTTCTTGAATTTTTGTAAGGCTTCATTACTTAAAGAAGATATTTTATTATAGTCAAATGATGAAGGTATCTCTAAGTCTTCCAGCTGGCTCATGCGCTGCACAAGCTCTTTTTCTTTTTCAATATACACATCATACTTGATCTGTATTTCTGCCTGCTCCAAAATATCCTGGCTGTTCGTTCCCGTTAGTTGCTGTAAGGTTGGTGAAGCCTCAATCATTTCTTTCAGTGGAATTCCCGGGCGCAATAAAATCTGAATCGCTTTTTGTTTTTGTGTTAATGCGGCACTGTTATTATCAACAAGGAATTGATTGATTTCTTCAGGAGTAAGTGAAACTTCAGAAAGAGTTTGTTTGATTTTTTCTACAGCGCTAAGCTTGGTCTTTGTTTTTTCCATTCTCTCCTGTGATGCCAATCCCATTTTATAACTCTTCTCTGTCAGGCGTAAATCAGCATTATCCTGGCGAAGTAATGTTCTGTATTCTGCTCGACTGGTAAACATGCGGTATGGTTCATCTGTTCCTTTGCTGATCAGGTCATCAATCAATACTCCAATATAAGCATCGCTTCTTTTTAAAATGAAGGGGTCTTGTTCATTGGCTTTTAGGTGTGCGTTGATTCCCGCCATCAAACCCTGACAAGCGGCTTCTTCATATCCTGTTGTACCATTGATCTGTCCGGCAAAAAACAAATTCTGAATTTGCTTTGTCTCTAAGGAATAAGTTAACTGTGTTGGCGGGAAGAAATCATATTCTATTGCATAACCGGGACGAAACATCCTCGCATTCTCAAACCCCGGCACAATACGAAGCGCTTCGTATTGCACTTGTTCCGGTAACGAGGTTGAAAAACCGTTTACATAGATTTCCACTGTATTCCATCCTTCCGGCTCTACAAATAACTGATGACGATCCCGTTCTGCAAAGCGGTTGATTTTATCTTCAATGCTTGGACAGTATCTTGGGCCCGTCCCCTGAATTCGACCTTGGTACATAGGACTTCGGTCAAATCCTGTCTTTAATACATTGTGAACCTCGGTATTTGTATAAGTGATGAAGCAACTTTTTTGCGCCTCTGACTTAATTTTCGGTACATCCAAATAAGAAAATCCTGTGATTTCTTCATCTCCTTTCTGTTCTTCCATTTTACTGTAATCCAGACTTCGTCCGTCAATTCTTGGAGGAGTTCCAGTTTTTAGACGATCGCTTTCAAAACCTAACTCAACGAGTTGCTCGGTAATTCCAGTGGAAGCTTTCTCTGAAATTCGCCCACCGCCCAATTGCTTTTCCCCAATATGAATTACCCCGTTTAAGAATGTACCGCTTGTTACTACAACTGCTTTTGATCTGATTTTATGCCCGAGCCCTGTAACAACACCATAACATCTTCCATCTTTTACCAACAAACGACCAACCATATCCTGGTAAAAATCAACATTTGGTGTCTGTTCCAGCATCTCTCGCCATGTACTTGCGAAAAGCATCCGGTCATTCTGGGTTCTTGGGCTCCACATTGCAGGACCTTTTGACCGGTTCAGCATACGGAATTGAATCATACTCTTGTCGCTTATAATCCCGCTATAACCACCTAACGCATCAATCTCCCTCACAATTTGGCCTTTTGCAATCCCGCCCATTGCAGGATTACAGCTCATTTGAGCAATTGTTTGCATATTCATTGTTATCAGCAAAACCTTACTGCCCATATTTGCAGCAGAAGCAGCCGCCTCACAACCGGCATGACCTGCACCAACCACTATTACATCGTATTCAGGAAACATGATTTACTCGACCTTTGATTCTAAAAGGCCTGCAAAGATAACTTGGAATCCCGAGTTAAGAAGGTCGCTGTTTCACGTGGAACATTACTGGCAGGCAAAGTCCTGCACCAACAGCCCTCGTTTCTGATTGATTGAAGGAAACGATATGCCCATTTTCCAAACCTTGAATCAAGAAGATTCATTCGATGCCCTTTATCTGAAACACCATAATCAACTAAAAGAGCTATCAATGCTTCAAGAGGGTCAAAGACCCCGACATAAATATTCTCTGCTCCGCATCGGTATAAACCGGCATCCCTTATTCTCTGAACAAAGTCTTTTCCTTTTGAAGATCTGTGAGAAATAATGTTGCCACGCCTTGCTAAATCAGCACTGTGAACCTCTGCCATTTGCATTAATCCGTTATCTGGTAATAAGACAGGCAATAGGCTTTTCGCATTCTTAATGTCTCTTTCGAGGCTTTTAATTTCAGAAGTGTTTGCCTCTGGAAATTGCCTGATAAACGCTTTTATGATTTGCTTATAAAAGCGAGAAGGGTCATTTCGAAAATAATTTGTCCAATAAAACATTAGCTGCTCACTTTCTCCCAAAGAAGAAAACCCCTTTTCAGCCATCAGCTTTTGCCACAAGGCTTTGTCCAGAGTTCTGTCATAAACAAAGGGTTTATCCTGTAAAGTGAGAGTTCCTTGTGCCTTTGCAACAGATATAGAGAGAAAAGAAATAAAGAGAAGGATGCGTTTCACGTGGAACATGGGCTTATTTGTTAAAGTATAAACGTAAATAATGATCTTCCCGTTCACGGATCTTCTTAATTTGTTGTGAAGACTTGTCGTTATACCCAGTAAGGTGGAGACACCCGTGTAATAAAACACGGTGAAGCTCGGTCGAGAAAGGGATGTCCTGCTTTTTTGCATTTTCCCTCACTCTGTCAACACTAATATAAAGCTCAGCCTCAACAGCTTGTCCTTTTGTAGAAAGAGGAAAAGTAATAATGTCGGTATAATAATCATGATTTAAAAACTCCCTGTTGATTGCTAAAAGAGCGTTATCTGTACAAAAAATAACGTTTAGGTTCTTCAGATTTTTTTTCTCTAAACGAAACAGCGTTTCCACAAACAACTTCAAAGCGGTTCGCCTCAAAAAACTAAATCGGACTTTCTGGTAAAAAAATTGAACTTTTCTGTTTTGCATCACCCTTCAAAAATCGGTAAAGTTTCCATTAGGGAAATGATACTTTTGCAAACGATTATGAAAAGATTATCAGATTTGGAACAGGGAGAAAAAGCAACGATACATTCTTTTGAAAATGACGAGCTTCTTTTGAAATTGATGGAAATGGGCTGCGTTCCCGGGGAAGAAATACTAATGGAAATGAAGGCCCCTCTCGGAGATCCAATCAGTATAAAGGTTGCCGGTTACCAGTTAAGTCTTCGTCTGGAAGAAGCAAAAAGCATTTTAGTAAACCCACACAAGTAATTATAATTCAATTAGTTAATGAAAATTGGTTTATACTTTGGCTCGTTTAATCCAATACACAATGGTCACCTGATTATTGCCCAGCATGTGTTAAATGAAACGGATTTAAACCAAGTGTGGTTTGTCGTTTCACCACAAAATCCTTTTAAGCAACAAAAGCATTTGCTGAATGAATACGACCGTCTGCACCTTGTAAACTTAGCAATTGAAAAATCAACCCAGCTTAAGACTGTTGATATTGAGTTCAGGCTTCCGAAACCTTCCTATACAATCAACACATTGTCTTACCTGAAAGAAAAATATTCGCAACATGCTTATTCAATTATTATGGGAAGCGACAGTTTGCAAAACCTAGATCAATGGAAGAATGCGGATCAAATCATGCAAAACTATCCTGTTTATGTTTATACACGCCCGGGCTTTGAAATAAAAAAAGAGGGCGTTAAACATCTGATGGTTGTAAATGCTCCACTGTTAGAAATTTCGGCTACTCATATCCGTGAGTTGATTCAGTCCGGCAAATCAATCCGGTATCTTGTTCCTGATATAGTTTGCGATGAAATAGAAAATGCTGGTTATTACAAATTAAAAGACCCAACCAAGTAATAAACAGGCAAGCGCAATAAAAGGGGGCGGAATTTTAGTGACGCTTAACAAAACCGTTGTAAAGAAAATAACAATCAGGTTTACATAGCTGATTGCATTCAATTCCAATATAGAAATATCTCTTGCCAGATAAAATGCCGAAGCAATCATTAAACCAACTGTTGCTGCATTAATTCCTTCAAGTGAACGATACACAACCGCATATTTTTTAAGATTATTCCAAATAGGATAAAAAAACAAAACAAGTAATGCACTTGGGAGGAAAATAGCGATGGTTCCGATTACAACACCCAATGCCTGTTTTCCTTTTCCTTCATTGCGCATTGCCATTCCGCCTGCATAGGCAGCCATAGAAAAAACAGGACCAGGTGTTGCCTGAACAAACCCTGCACCTGTTAATAATTCTTCTCCTGTCATGTACTGGGTTTTCTCCCTGATTACAAACTGCTCGTACATCATAGGAACCAATACCTGGCCTCCGCCAAAAACAAGGCTTCCAAAACGATAAAAATTTTCAAAAAGATTAAAAGCTCTTTTGTTTTCCCAATTCTGCTTACGTGCCGTTTCACTGAGAAATCCAGCTAAAACAAAAACAAACACAAACACCCACAAATTCCTCCATTTGATTTTTTTCCTTGGAATCTCCTTTTGAGGAATGCGTTTATTATTAAAGTTTGTAACAATTCCGGCAGAAATTAAAATTACTGGAAATACCCAGGGTGTTTTAAAAAAAAGATATACAGCCAGTGCGGCAACAATCATGATTACACGGGTGATTGTATTATTAACTGCAATTTTATATGCATTCCATGTAGCATAAACAAGAAAGCCCACAGCCATTGGCTGCAGAAATTTAAAAATATCGGTTTGCAATGCTTTTCGATCGAAATAATGTACAAGGAAAGAGAGGCCGCCCATTATTAAACAGGCGGGCAATACCCAAATAATAAACGTAACAACAGAAAGCAGAAAGCCGCCACGTTTATATCCAATTAATGTAATTGTTTGAGTTGAACTTGCTCCCGGAAGAAGCTGGCAAAAAGACATCAGCTCGGTCAACTCAGCGGCAGTAACATCTTTTCTTT
This sequence comes from Chitinophagaceae bacterium, assembly GCA_016713085.1. NCBI lineage: Bacteria > Pseudomonadati > Bacteroidota > Chitinophagia > Chitinophagales > Chitinophagaceae > Chitinophagaceae bacterium. The sequence goes on from JADJPV010000001.1 coordinate 1,520,315, forward strand.
TATTGACAAATGTTTTCATCATCATCCCCAAATGTCCCTGGGGCCCGCCAAAAGCAGTAAGCGTATAAAATAATACAGCTTTTAAAAACGGGATATGGCGGATGAATTTCAGTTGACTTGTTCTTTACTTGTTGCTCTATTTCTTTAATCCAATTTCTCTTAACCTTTCATCAAGATACTCTCCTGCTGTTGCATCCGGATAACCTTTCGGGCTTTCCTTAGTTACACAACTATCTAAACAGGCAAGCGACATGTTCCCTTTTGGATGCAAGAAGAAAGGTATGGAAAATCTTGAGGTATGCCATAGTTCTCTTGGTGGATTTACTACACGGTGAGTAGTTGAGCGAAGTTTGTTATTTGTTAAACGCTGCAGCATATCACCAACATTTACAACAATCTGTTCAGGTAATGATGTAACGCCTACCCATTCATTTTGCTTTGTAAGAATCTGCAATCCATCAGCCGAAGCGCCAACCAGTAATGTAATCAGGTTAATATCTTCGTGCTGTTCGGCACGTATAGCGCTTTTAGGTTCACTTGTTATTGGCGGATAATGAATTGCCCTCAGAATAGAATTTCCATTTCTCACCCAATCGTCAAAGTAAAACTCATCAAGGTTGAGATATAAAGCAATCGACTGTAGTAATTTCTTTCCCGATTCTTCAAATGCACGATACGCATTTTGAAAGGTGGGGTTAAATGCTGCAATTTCATCAACCTGTACATTTTCAGGATATTCTTCAGGCACAAAATCTGTTCCTTCGGCTTTTTGTCCAAACTGGAAAAACTCTTTCAGATCCGGGGCATCACTTCCTTTTGCATGCTCTTTTCCAAAAGAAGTATAGCCACGCTGTCCTGCCAGTTCCGGAATTTCATACTCTCGTTTTTTAGTAAGCGGTAATGAAAAAAACTGCTGTACATATTTATACAGATCCGCAATCAGGGCATCAGGAACACCATGATTTTTTACGGCCACAAAACCAACTTCTTCATACGCTTTTCCCAATTCGTTTACAAACTTTTGCTTGCGCACAGAATCGCCACTTGTAAATTCGGCTAAGTCAACTACAGGAATTGTCATGTTAAAAATGTTTAGTTGTCAATAAAGTTTCGGCTAATTCATTTAGGTTTGAGTTGCAAAAATTACAAAATTGATTGATTCAAAGAAAGCTTTTTTATTTATACCTGTTATTAGTTGTTTTATTCTGATTGCATGTTCACCTGCATATAAGTCATATCAAGAATCATATGAACATGAATTTACGGGTAAAGCTTTAGTACCAGACTATGCAGATCTGCGATACTGGGCCGCACATCCCTGGAAAAAAGACCCCTCGGATAGTATTTCAACAGGAATTAAAGGCGAGACCATTGATACTTCTGTTGATGTATTTTTCTTCATCCAACAACATTAACTGATAAAGAATCGCAGGGAAAAATCTGGAATGCTGACATTAATGATGCAGAGCTAAATGCAAAAACAGACTATTCATCTATTCTATACCAGGCAAGTGTTTTTAATAAAAGTTGTCGTGTATTTGCACCCCGTTACCGGCAGGCTCATCTCTATTCTTTCTTTTCGAAAGATACTGTTTCTTCAAAAGCTGCGCTTGAATTAGCTTACCACGATATTAAGGCAGCCTTTGACTATTATCTGAAATATTATAATAACGGAAGACCCATCATTATTGCTTCACACAGCCAGGGAACATTTCATGCAGGCAGACTTTTAAAAGAATATTTTGAAAACAAACCATTACAGAAACAATTGGTTTGTGCATATATTATTGGGCTTTCGGTACCAACAAATTATTTTTCTTCTCTTAAACCCTGTGCCGACTCTTCTGCGACGGGCTGCTTTGTAAGCTGGCGAACCTTCCGGGAAGGTTATTTGCCCTACTATGTAAAAAATGAAACGACCAGCTCATCGGTTGTAAATCCATTGACCTGGAGAATGGATGAACTGCCTGCAACAAGAAAAGAAAACAAGGGGTCAGTATTGCTGAATTATAAAAAAATTTACAGGCATACTAATGGAGCAAGAATTACCAATGGTGTACTCTGGATCAACAAACCAAAAGTTCCCTTCGGTTTTGTTTACAACCGGAAAAATTACCATGCAGGCGATATCAACCTGTTTTATCTCAACATAAGAGAAAACATAGAAGTGAGAAAAAAGCAATTCTTTTCACAACGGTAACCAGAGATTTTATTTGATTGTATAAACTCCGAGTTTTGTTTCTGAGCTTGCATTAATAGATGCTGCAGGAATGGTTAGGATTGTTTTGCTGTAAATTAACCCGACATTTTTTGAATAAAAATACTGCAGATCAGAAGTGCTGGGAACAGAAGTTGGTGTTCCAAGAACAAGTACAGAGAACGCAGGTTCTGCTTTGATCTTAATAACATCTTTAAACGTAACCCCGTCAACGATATAATCAATTCCTTTATCAACTACCGTAAACAAAAACTGGACGGTTCCCGGAATAGTACCTAAAGGTGGTCCCATATTAATGTTCACCGTCTTTGTTTCAGTCCAGGTTTGACCCTTTGCAAGATTGTCCTTTAAATATAAAACCTCAACTAACTGATTATTCAATTCTTTAATGCTGTTATACCTGAAATAATCGCCTGAAGATTTGTAATAATATTCATTGGCAGCACCTGAGTTAGTGAATACTTTATAAGTACGGCCGCTGATGACAGAATCCTTGCTGGTAGCAGTTACTTTAAAGGTTCCGGCATTTGTTCCGGTAACCGTATAGTTCCATTCGCTTCCTGCAGTAAGAGGCTGATAATCGGTTGTAACCGGAGGTGTTGGATCAGTATTCTTTTTGCATCTAACCGCAGAAAGGGTAATGAGCAGCAGGGTAAAAATGAGTAGATTTTTTTGCATAGATATTGATTTCAGAATATCTATAACGCTGAATCAACCTCATTGTTGCCTAAAATTCGCAGTTCTTGGGGGTTCGGGGGAAGGCAATTACGTCACGGATATTACCCATACCTGTCACAAATTGCACCATTCGCTCAAAACCAAGACCGAAGCCGGCATGTGGCACAGAGCCAAAACGCCTTGTATCGAGGTACCACCAGAGATCTTCTGTTGGCACATGCATTTCCTTCATACGTTGCTCCAGTTTTTCCAATCGTTCTTCTCTTTGTGAACCACCTACAATTTCACCAATACCCGGGGCGAGAATATCCATGGCAGCTACCGTTTTACCATCATCATTCTGACGCATGTAAAATGCTTTAATGTCTTTCGGATAGTTGGTTACAATCACTGGTTTTTTAAAATGCTTTTCCACCAGGTAACGCTCATGTTCACTCTGCATATCAATTCCCCATTTTACATCGTACTGGAATTTTTTCTTTTTGTATGCAGGCGATTGAATTAAAATGTCAATTGCTTCAGTATAAGTGATACGTTCAAATTCATTGTTCAGAACAAATTCAAGCTTCTCAATTAAACCCAATTCACTGCGTTTGTCCTGCGGTAATTGTTTTTCTTCATCAGCCAAACGCTGTGCAAGAAATTCCAGGTCTTCCCTGTTATTTTCCATTGCATAACGGATGATATACTTGATGAATTCTTCAGCAAGATTCATATTGTCTTCCAAATCGCAGAAAGCCATTTCAGGTTCAATCATCCAGAACTCAGCAAGATGTCTTGCAGTGTTTGAATTCTCTGCACGGAAGGTTGGACCGAAGGTATAGATCTCCCCAAACGCAGTGGCGCCAAGCTCTCCCTCTAATTGTCCGCTTACAGTTAGGTTGGTAGCACGACCAAAAAAATCTTCTTTGAAGTTGATGGATCCATCTTCATTGCGTGGTGGATTATCAAAGGGTAATGTTGATACACGAAACATTTCTCCTGCGCCTTCTGCATCACTGGCGGTAACGATTGGTGTGTGCAGGTAAATGAATCCCTTTTCGTTATAAAATTTATGAACAGCAAAAGCTAATGAATGACGGAGACGAAAAACAGACCCGTATGTGTTGGTACGAAAACGGAGGTGGGCAATCTCCCTTAAAAATTCGAGGCTGTGTTTCTTTGGTTGCAGCGGATATTTCTCTGCATCACTGTCACCTAATATTTCAAGTTCTGTTGCTTTCAGTTCAAGCTTTTGCCCCTTTCCCTGGGAAGCCAGCATGGTTCCGCTTACTTTCAGGGAAGCAGAGGTGGTGATCCTTTTCAGCAACTCATCATCAAACTTACCCAGCTCCAGCACAACCTGCAGGTTATTATTGGTACTCCCGTCGTTCAAAGCCACAAATTGGTTGTTGCGGAAAGTGCGTACCCAACCCATTACCGTTACCTGCTGTTCTGATGGTTCCCAACTGAGAAGCTCTTTGATCTTCACTCTTTTGTTAAACATAGCCTGAAATTTTGAGCGGCAAAGATAATTACTAAGCCATCAGCAAGGTTGTTTCATTCTGTGAAATCCGGAAAAGGCCTCAACCCCCTGCTTTTTGAAATCTTATATTTTTTTTGCTTTTCTTAATATTACCGTAATATTGCAGTGGAATCTGACTGGTTTTTAAAATCCGATCTTCAAATAAGCTCATCAAATTCAGTCGTTCCAGGTCCCTTTAACTTATTTCAATACAAACTTTCAGATTTAAACAATCCTCGTTTTTTGAATTCGTGTTAACTGAATTAAATTTTATATGTACGATATCTTACAATTGAACGACATGCTCGTTCCCGAACTGCTGGACATTGCTGAGCAGTTAAAGATCACAGGCTCCAAGAAAATGGACAAACAACAACTCATTTACAAAATCCTCGACAAGCAGGCAGTTGTTGAAAGCGAAGCAAAAGAAACTCCTGAAGAAAAGGGTAAACGAAGACGTATTGTAAAAACAACCACCGCTTCAGGTACAGAAGAGGCCGTTGTAGAAAGCGGCGATCCTGAACCCGTTGTAAAAATCCGTAAAAAGAAAGAAGAAGCACCAGCCCCCATTCCGGTTCCGGTTGTACATACAAAAAAGCCAATCAAAAAAGCAGAGAAAGAAGTTGTAACTCCCGTTATCCCTTCTGGTTTTACCATACCGGGCGAAGATGATTTTGTAGCAGGTCCTGAAATTGAAGTTGGAGAACAACAGGCTGCAGAAACAGAAACAAGCCAGGAAGCAGAAAATACATTACCTGACGAAAGACCGGCTCCGCAAAAACAATATCCTGTTAACCGCAGAGAACAAACCTTCAATATTGAATTTGATGGTGTAATTCTTGGTGAAGGTGTATTGGAAATGATGCCTGATGGATATGGTTTCCTGCGTTCAAGTGATTATAATTATTTATCAAGTCCTGATGATATTTATGTATCTCCATCACAAATCAAATTATTTGGTTTGAAAACAGGTGATACGGTTTATGGTGCAGTTCGCCCTCCGAAAGAAGGTGAAAAATATTTCGCTTTATTAAAAGTGGATACTATCAATGGAAAACGTCCAGATGAAGTTCGTGACCGTGTACCGTTTGATTACCTCACACCATTGTTCCCTTTTGAAAAATTAAATCTCTGCACATCTTCCAGCAATTACAGTACACGTATCATGGACCTGTTTACACCAATTGGTAAAGGTCAGCGTGGATTAATTGTAGCCCAGCCAAAAACGGGTAAAACAATGTTGCTGAAAGAACTGGCCAATGCAATTGCAGAAAATCACCCTGAATGTTATTTAATGATTGTACTGGTTGACGAAAGACCGGAAGAGGTAACTGATATGGAGCGCAGCGTAAAGGCAGAAGTAATTGCCAGTACGTTTGATGAGCCTGCTGAAAAACATGTGAAGGTTAGTACCATCGCTTTACAAAAAGCAAAACGCTTGGTTGAGTGCGGACATGATGTGGTGATCTTACTTGATTCTATTACACGTTTGGCAAGAGCACATAATACAGTTGCACCTTCAAGCGGTAAAGTATTAAGTGGTGGTGTGGAAGCAAACGCCATGCAAAAACCAAAACAGTTCTTTGGTGCTGCACGTAAAATTGAAAATGGCGGATCGTTAACCATTATTGCAACAGCCCTTGTTGATACAGGAAGCAAAATGGATGAAGTGATCTTTGAAGAATTTAAAGGAACCGGTAACATGGAATTGGCGCTGGATCGTAAGCTGGCCAACAGGCGTGTATTCCCTGCAATTGATATTGTTGGATCAAGCACACGCCGTGATGAATTACTTCTCGATAAAGATACCGCCAAGCGTATGTGGATTTTGCGCAAGCATATGGCTGATATGAATACAGAAGAAGCAATGAATATGCTTCTGCAGAATATGAGAGGCACAAAAGATAACAGTGAGTTTCTTGTAAGTATGAACAGTTAATTTCTTTTTATGAAAAAGATTATTCCCGCATTTGCGCTTTTTCTATTGCTTAGCTGTGAAGACAATTCACAAAAAACAGATAAAGAAAAAGTGGAGAGTGAAACAAAGATTGAAATCAAAACAGATTCAGCTGAAGTAAAAATTGGAGAGAATGGTGTTTCCATAAAAGGAAAAGATGATAACAATGATTCTGTAGATATTAAGATCAATGCCGACGATGGAATAAAAATAGAAGGCAAAGACGGGAAGGTTGAAATTAAAACAAAAGATGGCGGCAACCTCAAGATAGAGAAGAAAGAAAAAGGAGTAAATATTCAGATCAAAGAAAATTAATCATAACAGGTCCTGCCCCTTAAAGGCGGGACTTTTTTTATACATACAGTTCTGTATGGCAATACAAAAAATTACTGTTGAAGAATTCTTAGCATTATCAAAACAGCATCCGGTACTTGATGTTCGCAGTCCCGGAGAATATACCCATGCACATATCCCTGGTGCTTATTCGTTCCCGTTATTTACTGATGAAGAAAGAAAAGTTGTTGGTACTGCTTACAAACAGCAGAGCAGGGAAGTGGCTATAAAAATTGGTCTTGACTATTTTGGTGTGAAGATGCGGAAGATGGTGGAGGAAGCGGAGTCGTTAGTGATTAGTCATAAGCCGGTAGTTAAACCAGAAACAGGTAACACAAAAACAATTTTAGTTCACTGCTGGCGAGGCGGTATGCGGAGTGCAGGTGTAGCATGGTTACTTGATTTATATGGTTTCAAAGTATATACACTTGTTGGCGGCTATAAAGTTTTTCGTCATTGGGTATTGGAGCAGTTTGAAAAACAATACACATTTAACGTACTGGGTGGATATACAGGCAGTGGAAAAACTCCTGTGCTGGAAGCTATGCTGAAGAAGGGAGAAAATGTAATTGACCTCGAAGGGCTGGCACATCATAAAGGCTCCGCCTTTGGTGCTTTGGGTATGCCCAAACAACCCAGGCAAGAAATGTTTGAAAACAAACTTTCCCTGAAACTGTATGATGCGGCACAGCAACAAAAACCCATCTGGGTGGAAGATGAAAGTCAGCGGATTGGAGAAGTAAATATTCCCATCAATTTATGGCGGCAGATGCGGGCACAAACGCTATATTTCCTCGATATTCCCTTTGAAGAGCGGCTGAAACATATTACTGCCGAATACGGCAAACAGGAAAAGGAAAAACTGGTAAACGCCATCATCCGGATTAAAAAAAGGCTGGGTGGGCTTGAAGCCAAAGAAGCCGTTGGCGCCCTGATTGAGGACAGGACAGAAGACTCCTTCCGTATCCTGCTCAGTTATTACGACAAACAGTATTTAAAAGCAATGCATAATAGAGAAGGTCTGGAAGCGTTATTACAGAAGATTCCCTGTGTTTCTGTTCACGAATCCAATATGAACCAACTATTACAACCGCTTTAGCATGAAAAACTTATTCGTACTCCTGTTCTTTTCCCTTTGCGCATTCAACACAAAGGCACAGGATATAACAGGCAGCTGGAAAGGCACAATGGTTCAGGACAGCCCGAGACGTGCTATAAATTTTGAGCTGGCAATTAAAGAAAAAGATGGCAAATATTATGGTTACTGTTACCGCCTGTTTATTGTAAATGACTCCCTGATTTATAACACCGTTAAAATTGAAGCAAGAATAACCGACTCTGTACTTATTATAGAAGATGAACAGTCTGTATCAAAAAACTTTGAAGAAAAAGCAAATAGAATTAAAGTTGTTTATTTCTTTAAGCTGAATAAAAAAACAGGTGATCCCAATTCTTTAAGCGGTGAATGGACCACCAACCGGTACAAAAAATATATGGCCATTACCGGTACTGTTCAAATCAACAGGGAACAGGATTTTACAACTACTCAATTATTCAAACGGCTGGAAGAAAAAAAGCTTCATAAGGAAATGACCTTTGAAGTAAAAAATAATGCCGGTTCACTTGCAGGTGTAACTCCATCGCAAAGTTCACCGCCTGTAATTCCTGCTGATACTATTCAAACCATTGCGGGAAAAGTTGGCAACGAAACAAAACTGCAGAATAACAAACCTTCAGACGCAGCGAATCAACCGAAACAAAATTTACCATCAGCTCCGGTTGTAACTGCTCCTGTAATCATACCGTCAGCTGATACAGCAAAAACCATTGCAGGAAAGATCGGCAACGAAACAACAATTAAAAACAATCAGCCTTCACAGGCGGTAAACCAGCCAACACAAAAACTTCCTGTTGCACCTGTGGTTAACAAACCAACGGTGGTGCCGGTAAAAGATTCAACACAGACAATTGCATCGAATCAAAATAAACCTGTAACCAATCAACCCAAACCAATTGTTACAGCTCCCGTTGAAAAACCAAAACAGCAACCTGTTGTTACTGTTCCGCCAACTCAACAGCCAACAGTTAAAACAGAAACAAAACCTGTTGTACTAAAACCAACAGTTCCCGTTGTAACTCAACCTTCAACTGTTGTAAATGATAAGCCACAGATTGAGATTAATAAAGTAAACGAAACCACTAATACAACGGCAACAAACAAACCGGTTGTAATGGCGCCGCCACCGGTTATCAACAATCCAACGATAACAAAAAGAGAAACCGAAATTATTCAGGCAGTTGATATAACCGAAGACAGTGTTACTCTTTCCCTATATGACAATGGTGAAATAGATGGCGACACAGTAAGTGTGTTTGTCAATAATGAACTGGTTGTTGCAAAAGTAGGATTGAGTGCAAAAGCTTTTAAGAAAACCATTTATTTTAAAGCAGGAGAAACTGTACAGCTTACCTTCTTTGCAGAAAACCTTGGATCAATTCCACCCAATACCGGTTTGCTGGTAATTTATACATCTACAGAACGTCACCAGATCTTTTTCAGTTCCAACTACAATAAAAGTTCATCTATTCTCCTTCGGAGAAAAGAATAACAGAAACATAAGGTTTGATGTATTTTCTTTGCAGTATGAAAAGAATGCTGTTGTTCCTTTTTGTTTTGCAAAGCCTTGTTTCTTCTGCACAAAATGCAGCAGGATTATGGATGGGCCGTTTTACAACAACAAGCATTCTGCAACAGGGAATTCCTTACAAATATGAACTGTTGCTTTTCCAGGATGGAACCTCTCTCTCCGGTTATTCTTATTCCACAGCAGGCACCGCCGACTTTTATGCCGTGTGTGAAATAACCGGAGCCGTATTTGATGGCTACATGGTTATCACCGAGAAAAAAACATTGTATCAGAATCCCCCCGAACCATCCGGTGTTATGCAAAGTCATATTCTTTTCTTTGGTGCTGATAACAAAGAAGCAACAGGCGAATGGAAGCAAACAAATAAAACAACCATACAGCTTACTCTTCAACAGGGGAAAACTTTTTGAAAAAGAAGATGACCCGTCCAAATCCGGGTTGATTAAAATTCTTGAACGGAAAAATACAGTGAAGGTTGATGATGGAAAAACAACAGCACCCGCTAACCGTGATTCAGTAAAACTTGCATCAAGACCAAGAAATATTCTGCGAACAATTGTACTTGATACAGATTCTGTAACAATTGAATTATATGATGATGGGTTAATTGATGGTGACAGTGTTTCTGTTTTCTTCAACAACAGTGTGCTGTTAAACAAGGTTGGCTTAACCGATAAAGCTTTGAAACAAACCATTCAGCTTCCTGTTTCAGCAGATGGAATTGTTCTCACCATGTTTGCAGAAAACGAAGGGAGTATTCCTCCCAATACAGGACTGCTCATTATCCGCAGTGCTGATGCCAGACATGAAATCCGTTTCAGCTCCGATACAAAGAAAAGTGCTGCGATTGAACTGCGGAGAAAATAAACCGCTTCAGCTACCTTTGCGGCATGGAATCAGAAATTATCCGGCTAACACAATACTCACATGGCGGCGGCTGTGGTTGCAAAATTGCACCGGCCGTTTTAGAACAGATCCTTCAATCAACCCAAACAACTATTGTTGATAAAAATTTATTAGTTGGCAACAGCAGTAAAGATGATGCAGCAGTGTATGATCTCGGTAACGGAACAGCTGTTGTTTCAACCACCGATTTCTTTATGCCGATTGTAGACGATGCGTTTTCATTTGGACGGATTGCATCAGCCAACTCCATCAGCGATGTATATGCAATGGGCGGAAAACCAATCATGGCCATTGCTGTTCTTGGCTGGCCTGTTAATAAACTTCCGGCTGAACTTGCCCAACAGGTTTTGGATGGTGCAAGATCTATTTGTAATGAAGCGGCAATTCCATTAGCAGGCGGACACAGCATTGATTCGCCGGAACCGTTTTTTGGTTTGGCTGTAACAGGATTAGTAAATCTTGAACATCTCAAACAAAACAATACGGCACAGGAAGGAAATGTATTGCTGATTACCAAATCAATTGGTGTTGGAATTTTAACAACAGCCGGTAAAAGAAGTTTGCTGAAAGAAGAGCACAAAGAACTGGCACCAGCGCAAATGATGAAGCTCAATAAAATTGGTGAAGCGCTTGGCAAGCTGGATGCAGTTACTGCCATGACGGATGTAACCGGTTTTGGCTTGCTTGGTCATTTAATTGAAATGACAGAGGGCAGCGGATTATCTGCTGAATTATTTTATAACAAGATTCCTTTTCTTGAACCGGCAAAAGAATATGCGGCGCAAAGTATTATGCCCGATGCTACAACCCGCAACTGGAACAGCTACAGCACAAAGGTTGCTTTTGAAACAGGAGTGAATGTAATGGAAGCGTTCAGACTGTTACCCGATCCGCAAACCAATGGCGGAATACTGATTGCTGTAAAAGCAGAGAAGCTGGCAGAAGTGCAGCAATTGTTTGCAGAACATCAGCTTGCATCATACATTGAACCAATTGGCCGACTTATACCCAAAGCAGAGAAAGTAATACAGGTTTTGCAATAGCCTGTTGTGAAAGCAGTACGAAGTAAGTATATTAGTATTGTTCTTTCACACACTAAACCAAATCTGTTATGGATGCAAAAACTACGTCATGGGTAAGTTACCTGTGGTGGATCGGCTGGATTATATCCCTGGTCACAAGTAATAACACAACTCCAAAACCTTCTTTAGTTGTTTTTCATTTACGTCAATCGTTTGGACTGATGGTAACCTGGACTGCATTGTGGCTGATCAGAATGTTTACACTCTTCTCTTTTTCCGGAATGATTTACTGGCTAATCACCGCATTGTTTATTGGCCTGTTTGTCTTTTGGATTATCGGCTTAATTTCTGCCGTACAGGGCGAAGAAAAACCGATTCCTGTTTTAGGACCACTGTTTCAGCAATGGTTTCAGTTTATTAAATAATTGATGATTGAATTATTCGTCAGACGATTACAAAAGCTTGTCGATTTTACCGGCAAGCTTTTTATCTTTCTCCGTAACAATATCTCCCGCATCATGTGTGCTGAGCCAGATCTCAACCCTGTTCCACACATTGGTCCACAAGGGATGATGATTCATCTTTTCTGCTTCCATCGCCACACGGGTCATGAAAGCAAACGCTTCTGAAAAATCGTTGAACTCAAATTTTTTATAGAGCGTGTTGTTTGTTTCTGTCCACATGGGAAATTAATTTGATGATGAGTAAAGTTGAAGAGTTAGAAATTTCTTCACAGTATCAGATGCTGCTTATTCTTAATCTTCTCATTTGTTAATTCAACTACCAGCTGCACTCCCTGGATGGTGCGGATACCGGCAATCAATTCTTTTTCTTCTTCTGCAGGTGGTAAGTCTCCTTTTGTTAACCAGAGATAATCAAGGTGTTTGAATTCGGGCAGTAAGTATTCCCCGTCAAACTGGTTCTTGTATAAAAAATAACTCAGTGCAATATTGGGCTCTTTGTATTCAAACACAGAAAAGAAATACTGCCGGTTCTTTTTGTTGAGATGAATTTCTATATCGTTGTTCACCCTGAAATCGAAACGCAAACCATGGTTCACCTGCCAGACAAACTGATGACTGCCCAACGGAGCCATGATGCCCAGCAGGTGAGTATCTTCAAAAAACTCTTCAATCAGTAATTCATTATCGATCTTCAGTTTCATGTACTAGAAATTGATATCAAACACCAGCTCTTCTGCACCTCTTTTCACTTTCACTTTTGTTGCATCACCTTTTTTAAATTTGCTCAGCGCCTGCATATAGCTTTCAACAGAACTGACATTAAAATCACCAAGCTTCACTACAATGTCACCGGCTTTTAACCCTGCTTTCTGAGCAGCCTTGCCATCACTTACTCCATCAACTTTTACACCACCGCCACTGAATGTATAATCAGGCATGATTCCCATGCTTACTGTAAACCTTGCAGAGGTCGTTGTTTGCTGTTCTCTTGTTTTAGTGAAAGCAAGTTTGGGTGATTTACTTGTCCGGTCAATCAGACGTTCAATATATTTTACAATCATTAACTCTCCCTCATAATTGATCTTATCAAAATCATCACTGGGCTTATGATAATCAGTATGCAAACCGGTAAAGAAAAACAGCACAGGAATATCTTTTCTGTAGAAAGAAGTATGATCACTCGGGCCGGTACCGCTGCTGTCAACCTTAATACCAAACGCAGGTTTCTTTTCATACAGCAATGTTGACCATGAGGGTGATGTACCAAAACCACCAATGGTAATTGCTTTTGATGAATCATTATAACGACCAACCATATCCATATTGATCATATAATTCACATCCGTAAAAGAAACGGTTGGATGTTCTGTATAATATTTTGAACCAAACAATCCCAGCTCTTCACCGCTGAAAGCAACAAAGAGATAATTGTTGTTTTTATTTCCAGCTTTCTTCAGTATCCGGCTCAATTCAATCAACGCTGCTGTACCGCTTGCATTATCATCGGCTCCATTATGAATGGCAGGTAATTCTGTGCTTCTTGAATTATGATCTTCTCCATAACCCAAATGATCAAAGTGTGCACCGAGAATAATGGTTGATGCTGCATTGTTGTTGATATACCCAACCACATTAATTCCTTTTCTTGTTTTTTCGCCCTGCTCAACTTTGAAATTAATATCCATCATATGTGATGGGTCTTTGGCAATTTTATCAGCCATGCGTTTCTGCAGCCAGATCACCGGAATGGTTGAAGCTGCTGAACGGTCCTTTCCATCATACTTTACTCCGGCATCTTTTTTTCCACTGTTGAAAATAATTAATACCGTTGCACCTTTCTGTGCTGCATCTTTTTCTTTACTGCGGATGGAAGTCATCAAATCAAAATGCGGACTCTTTTCATTTTCAATCAGCAACTCTTTAATATCCCAGAACCAGGCACCGCCGCTTTCGTGCAAACTGGGGCTGGCTATTGCTTCTCCCTTTCCATTTACACTCCAGCTGAAAGGAAAAAAATCTTTGTCCACTTTTAAATGCTCACCATCAATAATAAATAAAGAAGAAGAAAGGACTTCTTTGCCTTCATTCATTTCAAACGGTTGCAAATAACCGCCGTTATCACCTTTTGGGGTAAGACCGTTTTTTTCAAACTGCTGAACAATGTATTGCGATGCCAGCTGCTCGCCTTTTGTTCCTGTTCTTCTGCCTTCCAGTTTATCATCAGTCAAAAAGCTTACATGGCTGCGGATGTTCTGTACACTCAGTTTATCTGATTTACTTAATTTCTGGGCAGCAGCGCTGAGGGTAAATACCAGCAACAGGAAAAAGGAAAATAACTTCGACATATGATTATAAAATGAATTTGAAAGCCAAAGGTAAACAGGGTACAGTTTGATTCAAGAGATTAATCCATGAATTATGCGAAAATTCACAAATTGTTCTTTCCGTGCATTCCGTGCCTCCGTGGCACTCAACTATTCTTTCCAAACTTCGTAAATGCAACTTCATAATTGAGGCTACATTTGCACTTCGCTTACATGGCCACCAATAAATTACATATTGCTTTAGTCGGAAATCCCAACAGCGGAAAGACCTCCCTCTTCAATAACCTCACCGGTTTAAACCAGAAAGTGGGCAACTTTCCCGGAGTAACGGTTGATAAGAAAACAGGCGAGTGCCGCATTTCTGAATCGCTCACTGCAGAGATCATTGATCTGCCCGGCAGCTACAGTCTCTATCCACGCCGTGCCGATGAATGGGTGAGTTATAAAGTACTCATGAACCAGGACCAGGAAGTAAAGCCCGAACTGGTAATTGTGGTGGCCGACGCAAGTACATTAAAAAGAAACCTGCTCTTTGTTTCGCAGGTAATTGATTTAAAAGTGCCCGTTGTTCTTGCGCTTACTATGATGGATGTAGCAAGAAAAAAAGATATCATTGTCAACATCCGCTCGCTTGAAAGAGAACTCGGTATTCCCGTAGTTCCGGTAAACCCGAGAAAGAACAAAGGAATTGCCCAGTTGAAAAAAGCAGTGGATGATACTGCCAATAAATTCTACCGTCCGCCAGCCTTTGATTTTATTTCGAATAAAGCCCTGGCAACGGAAGCGGTAACTGAGGTAAAAGAATTACTGCCGCACTTAAGCGACTATGCTGCTATTCATCATCTTATCAATCATGAATCGTTTTTGCTCAGCAATGATCAGCAAAACAAAATAGAAGCCATTGAGCAGAAGAACAAAGTTCAGCATACACGTATCCAGGCCGAAGAGATCATGCAGCGTTACCAGCGCATTAAGCAGATTGTTCAAACTTCTATTACAGAAGTATCGCCCATCAAAAAACAAATGATTGCAGAAAAGCTCGACCGCATTCTGCTGCATAAAGTGTGGGGTTATGCAATTCTTCTGTTTGTTTTATTCCTGCTGTTTCAAAGTGTGTTCTTGGTGGCACAGTATCCCATGGACATGATTGAACTGCTCTTTGTAAAAACAGAAAACTGGTTCAGCAGCTGGTTACCCGGTGGATGGTTAACGGATCTGTTTTTGAATGGAGTACTCGCCGGGCTCAGCGGCATATTTATGTTTGTTCCGCAGATCATGATCCTGTTTGGATTAATTACCATCCTTGAAGAAACCGGCTATATGGCACGTATTGGTTTCTTAACCGATAAGATCATGCGCAAGGTTGGACTGAACGGAAAAAGTGTAATGCCCATGATCAGCGGTTTTGCCTGTGCTGTTCCCGCCATCATGAGTGTGCGGAATATTGAAAACCAGAAAGAACGTTTACTCACCATCCTTGTAACGCCGCTCATGAGTTGCAGTGCAAGGCTTCCTGTTTATACCATCCTTATTGCTCTGGTCATTCCAAAAAAACTGGTGCTGGGTTTTTTAAGTCTGCAGGGTTTGGTGATGATGGGACTATATTTATTCAGTGTGCTGATTGCATTGATTGTTTCGTATGTAGCCAAACGTTTTATCAACCTCAAAGAAAAAAGTTTCTTTATACTGGAATTGCCGTTATACCGTCATCCACGTTATGCAAACGTGCTGGTTACCATGATTGAGAAAGCAAAGATTTTTGTGTTTGATGCAGGAAAGGTGATCATGGTTATCAGTTTATTATTATGGGCATTAAGCTCCTACGGGCCGAAAGATCATATGCAGAACGTTACTGCAAAGTATGACCAGCTGAAGCTAGCAAACCCCGAACAAACTGCTGCACTCGAAAAAGAAAAACAGGCTGCTCTTTTACAGAATTCATATGCAGGGCAGATGGGAAAATATATTGAACCCGTCATCCGCCCACTGGGTTACGACTGGAAGATTGGGATTGCCATTGTAACTTCCTTTGCTGCCCGTGAAGTTTTTGTTGGTACCATGGCAACGCTGTATTCTGTTGACAGCGATGGAACAGATGAACAAACCCTGCGGCAGAAAATGCATGCTGCTGTAAAACCCGATGGAACCAAAGTATATACATTAGCCACCGGTGTATCGCTTATGATTTTTTATCTTCTCGCCATGCAGTGTATGAGTACACTGGCTGTTGTAAAGCGTGAAACCAAAAGCTGGAAATGGCCTTTGATACAACTGGTTTATATGACGGGGCTGGCTTATATCTTAAGTTTTGTAGCGTATCAGTTGTTGAAATGAGGTTGTATAGATTACACTTGATGAACAGACTTATTTTATATAAGAAGTGACGTATATTTAAATGTAAACCGCCACGTTAAACAAACAGTCTGTGGAACAGAAATACATACCAAGAACTATGAAACAGAAAGTAATAGTATGAGCGACGATTTAAAAACAAATAAAAGTCAACATCCGACTCCTTCACTCATTTATGCAGCTTGTGCTTTAGGTTTTTGGGGACAATTCCTGCCCTTTTACTTTGGACAACTGAACTTTCTTATATGGTTGGACAATGGTATAAAAGTTTCTTACTACTATCTTCGTTTTCGATTTGGATTAGTTTAGCCGGGATTTGGTATATGAAAAAGTGGGCTGTTGTAACATACACTCTTATAATCATTACGACACAAGTTATTTTATTCAAGTATAACGTAATGTGGAGTTACACTTCCGTAATTGTACCAACTCTTGTGACATTAGTAGCTTGGTTTTATTTTAGGGAAATGGCTTAGTTCAACTTAAACTCAAATACTCCAAGTGTCGTCGGCCCGGGGTCTGGCCTTAGCCGACCCCGGGAGTTTGATCGTTTATGTTTTAAAGAAAACATTCTGCAACTCAGCTATTTTTTCTTAGCCTTGTGTCGTTAATAAAGTTTCTGTTGGTCAACTGTACTGCTTTATCCTTCTTCCGGTACAGTTTGGTGAGGTTGAGATCTGTCATGAAAACGTTTCGGTTCAGTAGCAGTAGAACGTATTTTTTTCATAACCCAAAACCAACCCCCAGTGAAGCCACGCTTTCATTCAGCATTGTTTTTCCTTTTTGCAATTGTTTCATCGTGCAATACCAAACAGGACGAAGAACTTAAAGACAGTCCGTTACTTGGAGAAGGATTTGGTATCAGCACTGCAACAATACTTGTAAAAGACTTAGACAGCACCCGAAATTATTTTACAAAAGTTCTCGGGTTTAAGATGCCTGAAAAATTTCAAAAAGGAATCTATGACGGAACGCTCAGCGCTGCGGTTAGCTTTGCAGATTTTTCGGCCATTGAACTTCTTTCACTTAACGATACCGGGAAGGTTGTACCAAAGGATTCTTTTCTTATTTCTTTTGCAAAGCAATATGAAGGTGTGCGGTTGTATTCGTTCTTCACATCGTCGGTTGATACAACACGTAACTGGCTCCATACACAGGGATTTAAAATAGACACGCCCAGTTCTGGCCGTGTTGCCACTGAAATGCCAAAGGGTTGGGACTGGGATGATGGTGGTCCGCAGTGGCGCAGCATAGACTTCAACACAAAAAATCCGCCGGCCTATCTCCCCGCTTTTATGGAGATCACAGGCATGCCTTACGAGGAAATAAACAGCCAATGGAAACCGTACTCCTGGCGTAAATACTACGATAATAATCCTAACGGAGTTATTGGCATATCTTTTTTACGGGTTGTTGTCAAAGATCTGAATGTTGCACGCAAAGAATTTAAAAAGATCGGGTTGAAGGAATTGCAGGCAAACGACACGATGGCGAGTTTTAAAATTGCACATAACCACGAGTTGCATGTAATTGCTCCCTCATCACCCGACGATAAGCTGAGCAAGTTTTTAAAAACACGGGGGCAAGCTGTATATGCGATAGGTTTTGAGGTAAAGAACCTGAAAGAAACACATACGTTCCTGAAAAAAAACTTGCCGGCCAAAGCTTTGGTAACTGATACCTTACTAAAACGATTGATCGTATTACAAGAATATACCCATGGTGTTCAATTTGAATTTATAGAAGAATCAAAAGAGCAGGCGGCCTTAGCGAAGATCTACAGTTTTAAAGAGGGCACTAAACTCGACAGTGCTTCGGCAAAATATGCATCAAACATTTATACAAAATATTGTGCCTTGTGTCATGGTAAAGATCGTGAAGGCCATGCTGCAGATTATGCGCCCTCTTTACGTTCGCATTCTTTAATGGCAACAACGCAGTTGCCCCGTGCCAGTTACAATTATCTCAGGCATGCAATTAGTTATGGACGCTCAGGAACTGCTATGGCACCTTATGCAAAAAAACAGGGCGGGCCATTAGATGATGATGACATCGAGCTGTTATTACAATGGCTTCACGAGTTAAGCGGAGTAAAGAAACCA
The DNA here is from genome assembly GCA_016713085.1 of Chitinophagaceae bacterium. NCBI lineage: Bacteria > Pseudomonadati > Bacteroidota > Chitinophagia > Chitinophagales > Chitinophagaceae > Chitinophagaceae bacterium. Next base: position 1,538,823 of record JADJPV010000001.1, read on the forward strand.
ATTGACATGTCAACCAAACCTGTTACCGGAAATGTAACGCTCGGCAAAAGATTGTATGCAAGAAATTGTGCTGTGTGTCATGGTGTAAAAGGAGAAGGCGTTCGTGGGCCTGCGTTGGGAAATCCTATGCTGTTGGCCACTGCAAGCGATGCGTTTTTACGTTATGCAATTTCAGAAGGCAGAGACAGCACAGCAATGCCATCATTCAAAGACAGTCTTAGCAAGTTTGAAATAAATGCGATCACTGCTTATCTCAGAAGCAGGGCTTCAGGATGGAATGCGCCCGAAGCAATTGCAGTAACAAAACCGCTGCCGAAAGACTATATATTAAATCCAACCAGCAAAGCACCAACGTTTACTTTGCGTGAAGGCCTTTACGTATCTGCCGAACAACTTGCGAAAGCATTAAAAGATAAAACACGCATGATCATACTTGATGCAAGGTCTGAGGCCGGCTGGCATCAATCACATATTCCTGGTGCTGTTTCGGTGCCTTACTATAAAGAGCCTGATAAGTTTATTAAGGACATTCCTAACGACAGTACGTGGATTGTTGTTTATTGCGCTTGTCCGCATGCTGCATCTACGCAGGTCGTTAACACGCTGAAGCGTTTTGGTTATAAACACACAGCCATTCTTGATGAAGGTGTTCTTGTATGGGCTCAGCGTGGGTATCCTGTACAACATGGGCAGGGAGAGAAGAGCAAAAAGTGATATGATCTTTTTTTACGGTTTTGCTGAACAGTAGTTTGGTTGATACCGTGTATTGTTTTTCTTGCCCCAGTTGGTATGCTGCAAAGAAAAGCATGCCGTCGACTGGTGTTGTCACCAACGACATAAAAATTTTCTCGTGATATCACTGTGGCGCAAGGTCTCTTCCGTCTGCCCGGGGTCTGGCCTTAGCCGACCCAGGATTTTGAAATCCTGCCGTATATTTAAGTTGCCGGTGCAGTTTCAAAAAACAATCTGAAAGGAATCAATGTAGAAATCAGGGCCCGGGTTCACTTAAAGTTTACTACCACACCATGAAACTATTTCTGTTGACGATATCTTTGGCTGTTCTTCTTTCATCCTGCTATTCATACAGAATTTTCCCAAAGGAATACCGAAACTTTACTTATACCGGTGAAAAGAAGGACGCCTTTATTCTTAATCCTGAATTAACAAAGGAGCTTCAAATTTTTAAACAGGCCGGGGTTTTTAAACTTGTAACAGACACAGTAAACAAACCGGTTGTTAAAATAAAATTATATCCTCTTCAACTAAATTTTGCATGCGGACAGCCCATTATTGGATCATTCATAACACTTGGACAGGTTCCTGTTCTCCTGCCCGACAAATATCAATACAGGTTTGACGAAGTACAATCAACTGATACTATCCCCCGATATTATGAGTTAAAAATAGCCACCCGCTATTGGTTCTGGGACATGTTTGCTGTGAAAAAAAAATTCAATCAAAAGACCGGGCAAACATTGCTTGCTGAATATTATAATCCTCAGTTGTCTGCAACGTTCAAATAATAGCAGAATGCTAAATTGCCTCATGAGTACAGTTGATAAATGCCTGTTATTTCAATTTGCATTGGCAAACTTTATCAATAACTTTATCCCATGCAGAAAATCTTCTTTACAATAACCATTGCATGTGTTGTAACGCTTGCCTGTCATACCACACAAAAAACAACAGCCAACAAACAATGGGTTTCTCTCTTCAACGGAAAAGACATCAACGACTGGATGGTAAAAATTCAGCATCATGATGTAAATGTAAATTTTGGAAATACATTTCGTGTAGAAGATGGTATAATCAAAGTGCGTTATGATCAGTACGGCGATTTCAATGATCAGTTTGGTCATCTCTATTATAAAACGCCTTTCTCCTTCTTTCATCTCAAAGTTGAATACCGCTTTGTTGGTGAACTGCAAAAAGGAGCGCCTTCTTATACCTTACGTAACAGCGGAGTGATGTTTCATTCGCAGGATCCACGAACCATGCCCAAAGAACAGGACTGGCCCATCTCCATTGAAATGCAGTTCTTAGGTGGTCTCAGCGATGGCAAACCCAGACCAACCGGTAACATGTGTTCGCCCGGTACTGATGTTGTGTACCAGGGAAAAATTGCAGATTCGCATTGCATTAACTCTACTTCAAAAACCTATGATGGTGAACAATGGGTAAGAGCCGAACTGATTGTATTAGGCGATTCACTGATTACACATATCATTAATGGCGATACCGTGTTACAATATTCCAAACCACAAATAGGTGGCGGCGTTGCAAACCGCTATGATCCGAAAATTAAAATAGATGGTAAAGCGCTTAAGAGCGGATTCATTGCTTTGCAGAGTGAAGGCCAACCGGTTGATTTCAGAAAAGTAGAGATCATGGATTTATCGCCCGTCAAGTAACGAAACCTCCGGGGTTTTTATTTGATTATAACGAATGAGCAACATCTGTTTTAAACCCCGGAGGTTTTTCAGCACTATATCAGTTTGTTCTTCTCTGCATACTTCAACACATAAGGTTTTAAAAAAGCTTCCCTTTCAGTAACACTCATTTTCGGCACAGGTTCTAAATTCCGGAAGTGTGGCCAGCCGGTATCATCCACCCACATCAGTTCAAAATATCTGGCAGGCGCAAGTATGGTGCAAAGAGCCATCTGTTTTAAATCCTGTATCTCTTTTTCTGTAAATATTTTTGGAGGCCGCCCTGATTCATACACGCCAATAAACAACAACACATCCTCCAGATCGGGTTGTTTTCCCAATCGTTCTGTCAAATTGCTTTCTAATTTCTGCCAGCGTTGTTGCAGCTCATCTTCGGGGGGCATGGCTCAAAGATATTACGCCAACCTTTTTTAAACGATTCGCCGAATATGAGAGATATCAGTTGTTATTATGAAATTCTCCTTTCTTAGAGTATCTTTCTGACTGGTCATGAAAATATCAAACATAATTGGCGCCGGTTTATTGGTTGGCACATTGGATATCATTGCGGCCTGCCTCCAGTATTTTATTAAAACAGGCAAGGGCCCGGAAAATGTTTTAAAGTTTGTTGCCAGCGGCGTATTTGGAAAAGAAGCGTTTACCGGAGGTATATTGATGAGTGTATGCGGATTGCTGTTTCACTTCCTGATTGCGTTTACTTTTACAACCTTCTTTTTCTTTATCTATCCCAAACTGAAATTTCTTTCCTACAATGTTATCTTAACTGCCATCCTGTATGGAGTATTCACCTGGGCTGTGATGAACAGAGTTGTGCTGCCTTTATCTAATACTCCTGCCATTCCGTTTACATTGGCAGGTGCTGCAATTGCTGCCGGTATTCTTTGCCTTTGCATCGGTTTGCCGCTTGCAATAATAGCTAAGAGAGAATATTAATTTAATTACCAGTTTGCTGCATTCCTGATCCTGTTCACCAGGTCATTATAAATTTTCTGCATCATTTCGCCCATAGCATCTTCTTTACCTGGCATGGGTTGGTTGCGCCTGCGGTTGATCAGCTCCCGGTCTTCATCAGTTAATGCATCCCCATCACCTTCATAAGTAGCTGTCTCAAAAATATACCGATACTCAGATGGAAGTCTGTCCCATTTTATCTGGGTTCGGTTAACTGCATCACTTACAATCAGGTTCATATCACCGCTTGCAGTGAATTCATGCACCGTTACGTTAACGGTTGCATTAACTGATTTATAAATGGGCCTGTTTGCGGTATCAGTTCCGGTTTGAATTTGCTGGCTTCTTCCATATTTTCTAGTGCTTTCTTTCGGGTAATCAAAACGGAGGTTTTTCCAAACAAGATCAACAACAAGATCGGGAGCCCTGTTTTCCCTGCGTAAGGCATACTCATCATAGAAGCGTGCAGGAATTGCAGATGCTGACTGTCCGCCAAGATCACGAAGAATATTGCTGTGCGTCATCCTGTCTTTGTTGGCGTATTGATTCCATCCCCAGTTGCCGCCCATTCCAAAATCATCGTATTGAATATTATTCACCAGCACATTTACAATACTTCGTTCATAAGCCTCCCTCATCAGTAGTTTTGCATCTTTATAGTTCGGTACAAAACGGATGGCACTTTTAAAAGCATAATAAGCATCTTTTGAATCTTCCCGGTTGTTCCGCTCCAGCTGCTGTTTGCCATACTCATAATTATCAAACGCTGCAGAATCTTTTGTTGCAATCAGCTGCGGATAAAAATTAATTGGGCTGACCATTCGTAATGCATATGCACTTTGGCTGATGGTTTCGTACATACGTTGCAGGCCTTCGACTTCGGGAACAATTTTATCCCATTTCTGCGGGGCCGGATCGAATCGATAATTTTCCAGACGCTGTGTTGATTTATAGTAAGCGTTATTGTACACTTCTTTCAGATCTGCAATGACTTTTTCATCGCCGCCTTTTTTATTCAGCCGTTTGATTAGTGTAGCCAGGTCTTTTTCGTCAGATCTCGTGCTGTATTTGCTTCCCTTGCACGCTGCAAGAGAAAGAAGAAGAATGATTACAGGTAAAAGTTGTTTCATGGTGATGGCTTTGGGTTCAATATTTACTTGTTCAAAGCAAATACCAACATATCTGCTGCTGAAAGTTTTAACAAATATAAAAGCTGAATTGTAATTCTGCCGGAGCATTCCTTTAGGGAGTTCTCTGTTTACAACCAACCCTTTGCTCGGTTATGTATAATAACAACACAGAATGCCCAAAGGCAATCAGACAATGTAAAATATTACAAGAGTATTATTTCACCGACGTTGTATCTGTTTTCCAGTCATTAAAATCAAGATCGGTCCATGTAGCAGCACGGGCATGTGCACCGCTGGCAAACACAAAATCAACATGATTGATTCCTTTTGTTTCAAGGAGATTTAATGCAGCGAAAGTGAGATACTGTTCAGCCCCTGCATTGCCTGCCCGGTCAGTTAACCATTCAGCTTTAGGAATGGATACATAGAGTGTGTCGTCTGAAATATGATCGAAGCTGAGTTTTACCTCGGCATAGGTTTTATTAATCCCGTTGATTAATGCCTGTGGTACAGTTACAGAATCCCTCGGTTCAAAAATCTTTTTACGGGAGCGGTCTTCAGCTGTGCAGTCCCACACTAATAGAGTATCTGTTTCAAACCACTGCTGGGGCGGAGTGGCGGTTTCGTTGCCCTGTTTCTTGTCTGTTGATGCTTCATTGTTACAGGAAATCACCAATGCAAGAAACATGATGGCTGTTACATATCGGATCATATCCTAAAGCTACACAACAGTTGGCAAGATGAAGAATGAATGTTTAAATTCGTTCAAATTTTATATTATGGGGAAACGGAGCTCTTATCTCGACCTTGTTCTCAATCCATTTAACCTGTTGCGGACGAAGAAAATACTAAGTATAAACCCTACTGCCCCCCCCGAACGGAGAGAGCCAGAACAGATTAACCTGTTTGTGTATGATTATGATGCAGAAAACATCCACGAAGAAAAATTGAAAGATGTAAAGGATTGTTTTATGTACAAGCATTCGTCCCGTGTAACCTGGATTAATATTGATGGCTTGCGCCGCAAGGATATTGAAGAGGTTTGTAATCATTATAATATACACCAGCTGGTACAGGAAGATATTCTAAGTCTTGGTCAGCGTCCGAAAATGGATGATATTGATGACGTAATCTTCTGCCTGCTGAACATGCTGTATTTTAACGAACAGAATTCAACTGTTGAAACAGAACAGATCTCTATTATTCTGGGTGATAAGTTTGTGCTGAGTTTCCAGGAAGATGCCTCAAGGGATGTGTTTAATCCACTGCGGGATAAGCTTCAGTTCAGGAATAATAAGATCCGCCAAAGTGGAACTGATTATCTCTTTTATACACTGATAGATTTAATTGTAGATAATTACTTCGTAGTAATGGAAAAGTTGAGTGATAAAATTGAATTACTCGAAGAAGACATTGTGAAAAACTCCAACAAAAGATCACTCGCAAGAATTAACCAGCTGCGCAAAGAAATGATTGTACTGAAGCGGAACATTGCACCGGTAAGGGATATGGTAAATGGCATCCTGAGGAGTGAAAGCAGCCTTCTGGAAGAACGCACAGAAAAATACTTTAAAGATGTGTATGATCATATTGTACAGGCTAATGATCTTGCAGAGAACTACCGTGATATGATGATGAACTTACATGATCTGTATCTCAGTAATGTAAACCTGAAAATGAATGAGGTAATGAAAGTGATGGCGGTGGTAACCTGTTTACTTGCGCCTGCAACTGTGATTGGCGGAATCTTCGGAATGAACTTTGAAAGCATTCCCTGGCTGCACAACCCTTATGGGTTTTTTATTGCCATGGCATTAATGCTGGTAGTTCCTGTTGTGATGATTTACCTGTTCAGAAAAAGAGGATGGTTTTAATTATAATTTTCACGCACCATGAAATATCTATTTGCCTTTTTCTTATCAGCTTTGTTTGTAACGTCAAATGCGCAATCTTCTCCTGATGATAATCTGAAGACACTTGGATTGCAGCTACCACCTGCAACAAAACCTATTGCCAACTATGTAAAATATGTAAGAACGGGCAACTTGATTTTTCTGTCTGGCCATGGCCCCACAAAAGCCGACGGAACAAATATTACAGGTAAAGTAGGTAAAGACTTAACTCCTGAACAGGGTTATGAAGCCGCAAAAATAACCGGCTTGAGTTTGATAGCAACATTGAAGGATGCGCTGGGTGGTGACTTAAGCAAGGTAAAGCGGATTGTAAAAGTAAACGGTTACGTAAACTGTATGCCCGACTTCACCGAACATCCAAAAGTAATCAACGGGTGCAGTGATTTACTGGTTGCTGTATTTGGTGAAAAAGGAAAACATGCAAGGGCTGCTATGGGAATGGTGGCGCTGCCTTTAAATATTGCCGTAGAAATTGAACTGGTAGTTGAGGTAGAATGATCTGATTAAAAATGCTCCATACTTTTGAGCATTTCGTATTCTGTTTCATAGCTGCGGTGCTTGAACCATCCAATAATTGCTCCGCCGCCTAACCAGAAACAGATTTCAAGAAAAAGAAAAAGAAAGCCCATCAAATTAAAATAAAACCCGGTGAAGGCTTTTGGGTCAAAGAACAGCTGAATGAGTTTAATGAACAGCATACAAATCAACCCTTCACGTAACACGCCATTATAGAGGATATACTTCCATTTAGGAGTTGCTCTGCGCTTTTCCCATTGTTTTAAAAATTTCCGTTGTCTCGGAGTAAGCCGGTAAGGATGGTAATTACGAAACTCGTTGAATGACACCGTGGTTTATGTGGTTGGTTTTGGTTGTTTAAAAATCGGTACAGTGCTGCAAGGCTCTCCATACATTATGCTTTTCACAATTGGTCTTAAACGGTTGGTTATTTCAAGATATGCTGCTTCAGGTACAGGTTCATCGCCACATCCTTTGATCACTATACGCTGGTCTTTATAAACAGACAGATCAATTGCTGCTATTGCATCCAGTAATTTTTTCTTTTTCCATTCATCCTTTGTTCCTAAAAACAATTCCTTTGCTGCAGGTTGCAGATGAGCCGCAACTAACATATAAGCCCACATAGGAATAATTGCATCGGCAGTGCAAACAACCAACACTGTTTTATCTCCGGAAAGTATCAATGGCTGTTTGCTGCAAACCCGCCCTGAATTCTTTTTCCTTTACAATCAATCCCATGAAGAGATATTCCTTCAAATCAAAAATAACCGGCTCTTCATGTGGAAAGTAATCTGCCAGGTCAATGGTTACCAAAGAACTTTCTGCCACCTTATTTACTATCACTTCACTCATACTGTTTTTTTTGATGACAGTAAATTTACTCCAAATATGCGTTATACATTTTACTCAAACAATGGCCCCGTATTTTTTCATAGTGTCATTAGTAAAACTACTGTGCATAAAAATGGGCATAACTTCTGTTATGCCCATCGTTAATGTGTTAATCTATGCTGTTAATAGAACTTAATTCTGTTGTCTTTTACTTTCGCTGACTTGCGCAAAGCCTGTACTGATGCTCCACCGGCACTTTGCTTCATATTCTGTTCCATCTGCATACGTCTGAAACTGTAATCCATATCACCAGCCGGTTTCATGCTTACATTTTCTGTGCGGATTACAAATACAGCACTGTTACCAACAATGGGTTCCCCGGCCTTTCCTTTTAGTTCAGGGTTAAATGCTGCACCGCTTAGCTTTGGTTCCATACCAACACCCGGAACAAATGGAGCCACAAATCCAATGCTATCTGCACGAAGTACATTTGTTTTAAAAGATGTTGCAATTGCATTCAAATCCTTATTGCTGCCGATTTTTGAAATAATTTCTTTTGCTTTTTTCTCATTGCGAATAATCCCTTCTACTTCTGCTCTTACTGTTTTAGCACTTGGCACCCCTTCTTCTTTTTCTTCTGCAATCAGCGCAACAATAAATTTATCACCAATGCTTGTTGGTTCAGATACGTTACCCACTTTATTTTCATACACCCACTTGATCAGGCTTCTTGCATTTCCAATTCCCAGGATACTGTACTCGTTCGGTTTGATTTCTGCAATGCGTGGTGATAGTTTTTTCTTAGCTGTTGCTGCTTCAAACTGTTTTGCATTTCTGCTTTCTGCTGCAAATTGTGCAGCAGCGGTGCTTGCAGAATTTGTTGTTTCATCGCTTGGTTCAACTGCCTTTGAGAAATAAGCAATCTTATAAGCCGGTTCAACTTTCTTCTGATCCATTATTTCAATATAATGATACCCAAAGCTTGTCTTCACAACTTTCCGTTCTCCTTTCTTACCATCGAATAAAATAAACTGTCCAAACTCTTTCGCAAAGTTTGGCTCCTGTATTTGATTTGCAGTAAAAGTCATTTCTCCATTATTCTGTCGGCTACCATCAGATTGAGGGTTATATTTCTGAACCATTTCAGCCCAGCTTGCACCACCCAAAACTGCATTCTTAATACTGTCAATTAATTTAGATGCAACACTGTCACTTAAAATTACCTGGCCTGACTGCTGGTCTGTTGTACCAATTAATATGTGACGGCATTTTACAGAATCCGGCAGATCTCTTTTTGCAATCATCTTTGCAAGTGTAAAATTTCCTCCATCGACATATGGTCCAAAAACTCCACCGATTGGCAGGTTGCGGATTGAATCTGCATTAGGAACCTGCATCGCAGATTTTAATACATACCCATCATAAAAAGGAATGCTTGAATTATTGGCAACAGTAAACTGTGCCGCATCTGCTGATTCATAAAAAGCCTGTTTTTGCTTAATCACAGCATCTAATGCAACTGCTGTGTCTGCTGCCGTTGGAGCAGCATCAAATAATACATAAGAAATTACACGGCTTTCTTCCTGTTTGAATTCATTTTTGTGCTTCCGTACGTAGGCATTAATATCATCATCAGTTACTTTAACAGAGCTGTCGCTGATGGTTGAATAAGGAATAGCCACATAACTGATCGAAGCTATGCTGTTCTGATCAGCCACTTCTTTATCGCTCAGCCATTTTGGATAAAATATACTTCCTGCAAGCAGGGCGCTGTACTTTGTACGTAAACCATTGCGGATGATATAATCAATCAGGTTACGTTCAATATATAAACGTTGTGGATCGTTGGCTTTCTTTTTGCGCATTGAGTTAATGTACTGTCTTGCGGCATTGGCATCATAAGCACCCGTTTGTGCATCTTTAAACTGCTGGGCTAAAACCGGCGGAGGGTTATCTCCATATAATGCATTCGTGAGGTCGGCTGAAGTAAAGGTTAATCCTAACTTTTCATATTCATTCGTTAACACAGTCTCTTCCACTTCATTGTTCCAGAGCATTTCAATGATTTGCTGGCGCATTTCATCGTTTATATCCATTCCCTGCTGGCGATAACCATTTTCCATTTCATTAAGCTTGGCATCAAACTCGTTAATCTCAATGCTGTTACCATTAACTACACCAAGTGCGCTGGGCTGAGAACCTCCCACATTGTTTTTTCCTGCAAAGTAATCGGTAAGAATAAATCCTACAAGGCTTAAAGCAATCACAGCAATACTCACAGCTGCATACTTTTCACGGATCTGCTGAATAATCGACATAATAGTATATTGTACGTTATAAAAGTGAGCGGCAAAAATAAGGGGAATTGAAGGTTTGAACAAATTGTGGAAAACTCCTCTAACCAGCACAGGATAAAGGATTTAGGAAAAGAAGAGCCTTAAATTCCAAAAAGAGGAAAAAAGAATACACAATAACGGTGTGAATAAACAGTAAAACCGGTGGATATCCCCCGTTTTATGCAGGATAAATTCGGGGACGCTTGGTTAAGACATAGGTTCCGGACAAGGTGCTTCCAAAAAGGCCTTTATAAACCCCTCTTTATCCTCGCTTCATTCACATAGAAAAATTGATTCTCTGTGCTTTCACTTTTACAGCAGCTTTTTAATCCACCGATGTGAATAAACGGGTAAACACTTTACTCCTGTTATATATGCTGATGTGCATTATTTGGGAATTACTGTGCATAACATCAGCTAACCTTATTAATTATCAGAAAAATGAAAATGAGATATCCACCAATTCACACCTATAGTAATAATAGTTTATTAAATAAATAATAGTCTATTAAGAGTTACTACGGAAAAACAGCTTCAAAAATTTGAAGTAGCTTGCAGCTGAAATTAAAAAGAAAAAAATGAGCACAACCATCATTACCGATACAAAAGCAAGCGTCGAAAAAAATGGTTTTTTAAATATAGAACTTGATCCTGAATTAGATCTGTTTGCAGAAATTGAACGGCTGAAAAAAGAAAAAAATGCAATCATCCTGGCGCACTATTACCAGGAACCGGATATCCAGGATGTGGCAGATTATATCGGCGACAGTTTAGGGCTGGCACAGCAGGCGGAAAAAACAAAAGCCGATATGATTGTTTTTGCAGGGGTTCATTTCATGGCCGAGACAGCAAAAATTTTAAATCCCTCCAAGAAGGTTGTTATCCCTGATTTTAAAGCAGGATGTTCGTTGAGCGACAGTTGCCCTCCGCCATTGTTTGCGCAGTTTAAAGCACAGCATCCTGATCACCTGGTGATTTCTTACATCAACTGCAGCGCAGGAATTAAAGCTTTGAGCGATATCATTTGTACCAGCAGTAATGCACAGCAGATTGTTGAAAGTTTACCTCCAGAGCAGAAAATTATTTTTGCACCGGATAAAAACTTAGGAGCCTACATCAACAAAGTAACAGGAAGAAACATGGTTTTGTGGAATGGTGCCTGTATGGTACATGAAATTTTCAGTGTTGAAAAAATGACCAAACTAAAACTGCGTCATCCGCAGGCGAAAGTAATTGCACATCCTGAATGCGAAGAACCTGTTTTACGCCTGGCAGATTTTATTGGCAGTACAACACAGTTGCTGAAGTTTACAGAGAAGGACAGCAGTGCAGAATATATTGTGGCAACAGAAACAGGGATACTGCACCAGATGATCAAATCAAATCCGCATAAAACATTTATTCCTGCACCACCAAATAACAGCTGTGCATGTAACGACTGTCCGCACATGAAACGTAATACACTGGAAAAAATTTATCTCTGCATGGAATATGAAACACCTGAAATTACAATGGATGAAGAATTGCGTTTGGCTGCAAAAAAGCCGATTGATAAAATGCTGGAGTTAAGCGCATCTTTCGGTTTGTAATAGAGTAAGGAAAGGACATAAAAAAGGGGCCAGATAGAAATCCTGCCCCGTTTTAAAATCCAATATCCTATGAAAAACCGAGAGTAAGATAGAAATGTTTTTTAAAAAGTTGCATGATTTTTTATTTTTTTCTTTGTTAAAAATTACACAAGCCTTATTTCAATAATTTTTTTGCTTTTTCCAGGTCCTGCGGCGTATCAATCGAAACACTCCATGGCTCTGTTACCGACATCCTGATTGAAATCATATTTTCCAGTAAACGGAGCTGCTCCAGCTTCTCTGTTTGTTCAAGAACCGAAGGAGGAAGCGTTGTGAACTTCAGTAATATATCTTTCCGGTAGCCGTAAATGCCAATATGTTTAAAATAGTTAACATGAGTCTTTTCATCTCTTTGATACGGAACGGCGCTTCTGCTGAAGTAAAGAGCGTCCATATTACGGTTAACAACCACTTTTACACAGTTAGGATCACGAATCATTTCTTTATCAGTAATAACATGCATCAGTGAAGCAACCTCAACCAATGGATCTTTAAACCGATTGCATAAAATTTCTAACGGTTCTTTTTTTACAAATGGTTCGTCGCCCTGTACATTAATAATCACATCCACATTCATATCTTCCACTGCTTCTGCAATACGATCAGTCCCGCTTTCGTGTTCCTGTTTACTCATAATAGCCTTTCCACCTGCAGCAGTAATTGTATTGAAAATAATTTCGCTGTCGGTTACTACAAAAACATCCGCAAACAAACCGGTAGCAACCGTATTACGATAGGTATGAAGAATAACCGGCTGATCACCGAGCAACTGCATCAGCTTGGCAGGAAAACGGGTAGCAGCATACCGGGCGGGAATAACAGCAATAATCCGCATGTAAAAAGTTTTAGTGAAGATAATGAGAAGCCAGAATAAGAGGGGTAGTGCAATTATACATCCACTTCATTAAACGAGAGTACTATATTTTCAACGTTAACCTTCACCTGCCTGAAAGAAATACCCGCTTTATTCAGCATATTTTTTGAAGCAATGGAGGTATCTGTTGTTGCATATTTATCCGACAGGTAAATAACTTCTGTTATGCCAGATTGAATAATTGCTTTAGAACACTCGTTACAGGGGAACAGGGCAGTATAAATTCTACAGCCATGTAAATCCATCCCAATATTATTTAAGATGGCGTTGAGCTCTGCATGACATACATACGGATATTTCGTCTGCAGAAAATCGCCCTGCTTTTCCCAGGGAAACTCATTATCATCACAACCAATAGGCAAACCATTGTAACCCGCACCAACAATCTTGTTTTTTGTATTTACAATACAGGCGCCAACCTGTGTTGCCGGGTCTTTACTTCTTTTGGCTGATAATAAGGCAACACCCATAAAATACTCATCCCAGGAAATATAATCTGTGCGCTTACTCATTTCTTTCTGTTTACCGTTGTTTCAAAGATATTTAAAAACTGTAACCGGCAGCAACAGTAATACCGGGAAGCAGTTTGGCGTCCATCTTCCAGAAATTATCCGAACGGGGATCAAGAAAAACAACAGGAGCAACAATCGTTCTGAAGAAAAAACCTCCATCCGGTTTCTGAAAGCGGTAACCGGCCCCGGGAATGATATATAATTTTTTGTCTGATTGGTTGCCTGCTGAAAACAGATACTTATAATCTTCAGCAAAAGGAACAACCACTAAACTGAATTCTGCATGTGAATTTCCCTGCCCGTTAAAAAAACTGATACCAATAGGAAGACCGATAGTGTTTTTTGCTGCAGAGAAACCAACTCTGTATGCTGCAGAAAAAGAAGCCCCTTTCCTGAACACACGTTCATAATTAACCGAGAAAAAATTTCCTGGTGAAAGATATTCTGCAAAAAAAGTGTTGCGGGCACCCCCGCCAGCAGAAGGTGATTGAGCAGACAATGTAACAGCCGTAAAACAAACAGAAACGGGAATGCAGATTTTGTAAAAGAGAAAAGCAGTTATTTTTTTCATGAAAGCAGAAGCATTATGAAACAAAGTTAACCGAAGCGGCACAGCAGAAAATGTTTTCTCAAAAGCTTCAAAAGTTTAAAAAAATCAACCCTCACATTCATTTCACTCTTTGTCATAGTTGTTCGTTTGTTATACTCTCAGCAAACCACGGAAACCCCTCGCAGCATAATAAGAATCTGCTCCATTGTGATAAAGAAAGATTGTATCATAGCGCCGGTCGCAAAAAAGAGCACCACCCAGTTTTCTGATGGCAGCAGGAGTTTTTACCCAGCTCGATGTTTTTAAATCGAATTTCCCAAGCTTCTGCAGCTCTTTGTATTGTTCTTCCGTTAAAAGCTCAATGCCCATGTCGGCTGCCATATTCATGGCACTGTCCTGCGGTTTATGTTCTTTTCTTTTTTCCAGTGCTTCATGATCGTAACAAATACTTCTCCGTTCTTTCGGACTTTCAGCAGAACAATCCATGAAAATATATTCACCCGATTTTTTATCAAGCCCAACAACATCCGGTTCGCCACCGGTGCTTTCCATTGCATTGAGCGACCACAGTTTTTCATCCATCCCGCTTAAGCGGGACTGTACCTTAGCCCACTCAATTCCCTTATGGAGGCTCATGTTTTTTTCAAAACGGGCTTTCAGCGTTTTGAGTAACTCTTTTTTTTGGAGTTTTTATCAAACGAATTTGTCAGCAAATTAGTTAAACACTAAACATGCTGATCAAAAAGAAGCTGATTACCATCGGGGTCAGCAATCATAAAGCTGGCCGGCCCTTTCGTTTTTTCATCAGCTTCAAGTGAAAATTGAATTCCTTTGCTTTTCAGCTTTCGCTGAATTTCCCGCACATCTTCAAAACTTTCTAATTTAACGGCATTTTCATCCCAGCCGGGATTAAACGTTAAGATCGTTTTTTCAAACATTCCGTAAAACAATCCGATCAGCGAATTACCGTTTTTCATGATCAGGTAATTCTGTTTCAGATCGCCTGCAAAAACAATAAACCCCAGGGCTTCATAAAATTGTTTTGATGCAGCAAGATCTTTTACATTCAAACTCACTGAAAAGGCACCGAGCTTCATATTGTCTGCTGTATTCAAAAAGCTCCCGCCCGGCAATGCAAATGAGTTAACTTTTGCAAAACCCATACCGGCAATAGCGAATCCAATTTTCATCAGCCAGTTTCTTCTGTTCTGTTGCATAGCATTTTGGTTTAAGGTGATTGTTTAAATAAAATGGAGGGGTATCAGAGAAAGGGCAGGACTCTTATTGAATGTACAAAAGTTTACGCTTTTTTGTAAACCGGTTTCAGGCAAGACACATACTTTATGATTTTGGTTGGCGGGACACCAACCGATAAATAAAAGGCAGTTGTTCTATTCCTGAATTCGATTTTTCAAATCCATTCTGCCATGCAGTATTCTTGCAACTTCAATTCCTGTTCCTTTGGCTTTTCTGTAAAATATGATGTGTCGTCCTGCTTTAAATCCTGGAATTTCTGCATTGATTTCCGGATAAGATTTTCCTGAAATATTTCCGTCTGCTAAATCCTGGCAACTGTCCAAAAGCATGTAGTAGTATTTTTCTGCCTGGAGTTCTGACCAGGCTTCATAGGTTTAGTTCCATATTTTAGAAAGGTCTTCTACTGCTTTATTAGAAAGGGAGTGCTTAGCCATTTTTTTTCTTTGCGGATTTTAATTTTGCGAGATGTTTCTCAGGATTAAAATTTTTAACAAATCCGCTTTCAAAGCCATCCTCAATAGCTTTTCGAAGAGCAATTATTTTAGTTTCTTCCTCTTCCAGTAAACGAAGCCCGGCCCGTATAACTTCACTGGCATTTTTAAATCTGCCGGTAGATACTTTGTTATCCACAAAAGTTTCAAAATGATCGCCCAATGAAATTGAAGTATTTCGCCCCATAGATTTTTATAAAGGTACCAAAATTTGGTAATTTAAATTCCTTTTTGGAGAGGTAAAACACAACGGACACGGCTTGGCGATGTGGCGGTATTTGAAAATCGTCAGCCCGTAACCGCTGCTAAATTAATAAATAAAAGTTCATTGTTTATTCTATTGCTCGGCTTTATTCGTCGGCTGGAACTGAAGCCGAATAGCGAACAAAAAGTTGAGAATATATTTGTCGCCCAGCCATATTACCAAACCGAGTGTTGCCTGCAGTTTTATTTGAAGATTCGTTTGTCAAATGGGAATTTGTCAGTTTCTATAATTTTTATTCGTTTGAAATCTGAGTGATTAGGATTAATAAGCAGATTGTAATCTCCTTGGGTCACTGCTGATGGGATTTGAAGAACACAAAATTTATTGTCAGCAATAAACTGGTCACCTATTGCTTGTGTTGTTGAAGGATGAGGGAATGTATTCCAATCAGTCGGTAAATCGGAGATATTTAGTTTTACAAGTGATATGTCGTCAGGAATGAAAATGCTTATCATCATATAGTCGCTTGGGAGTGTTGCTAAAGTAAAATGAACGGCTACTTCAGCCATTGCCAATGACCTGTTGCTTGCAGTATAAATAAGCTCTACTCCAATTGAATTCCATCTTGCTCCTTTAAGTGCTGCACCTTTACCGGACAACGTTGCTGCAAACTTTTCTCTTGATAACCTGTATGCTTCCATTTAGGATAGTATTCCGTAATTAATTCTTGTTAACTCACTTATTACTAATTCCTTTCCATATGAATCTTTTAAAAGTTCTAATGGCTTCAAATTGCCTAACGAAAAATTAGGTGTTTCTAACCATAGTTTAAACTTTTCCATATCGCCAAATACATCAAGCCCAACATTAGTAACTTCTGCCATTTCAATAATCTTCTCTGACTGAATGGATTTAAAACTCTTTGAAGTTTGCTTATACCTTTGAAGTGATTTTGTAGAAATATCTAAAAAGTCTGCCCAATTATCATCCGTAAATGGCGTAAAGTGTTGAATTAAGTTAAACAAAGAATAAGGTACACCCTCTCTGATTATGAAAATCATAAGCATTTTATTGGAGAGAAAGTCTGAATAGGTAATCTCTTTTGTATTAGATATAAACTTTTTGTCAAATCTTGAACGCTTGACTATATTTGAAATTTCTTTGTCAAGCCTTGTTGTAATATTTGTTGGTGCGGTTGCCATAATATTTAATTTAGACATTTGTCCCCAAATTTAAGACAAATTTCCAGCCAAAACAAATTTTCTTTTGTTAATTCTTCGGGCATGAAGGGGTATCGCAACAAAATAGCAGACAGCGTTAGGTATTTGTTGAATTGACTGCAATAATACTTAGTTAATGAGCCTTAGTTTATACACAAGTCTTTCACCGTTTTTTTCTGTTTCTTTTATTTCAAATTCAAAGGAGTCTAATATTTTTATTGATGAAATATTGTCTTTGTCAACCAGGGCATAGACTTCTTCAACGTCCATGAGTTGTAAGTATTGTAACAAGTTAGAGATTGCAGATGTCATAAGTCCCTTTCCTCGATGTTGTTTATTTAACCAAAAGTCAATACTCCATTCGTTAAGTCCTGATGAAGAAATAGGTGAGTTTAGCATGATATATCCTAAAGGAAATTTGTCACGGATAGACCTGATTGAATAAAGAATACCATTATGCAATATCATTCTTTGGATATATTCATTCAGTTTAGTTTTCGCTTCTTCTTCTGTCGCAACATAAGCCCCTGGTAAATATTTTTTGACACCGTCGTCTTGACTGTTAAACCAATAAAGCATTGCTTCACTGTCTAAAGCTTCGGTAAAAATGGGTGTCATTACATAATTGTGCGGAATGTCAATATTCCGTATTTGCTCAAAAATGTCAGAGTTTGCTTTTAGATGTTCAATAAATGGCATAGGCGGTTGTTAAATAATTGCAGGCAACGGGCAGGGCTTAGCGAAGGCGGGGCATTGTTGTTGAATGTCCATAAGTTTACTTTTTTGTGTAAACCTATTTCAGGACGAGACAATATGAAGATGAAAATATATTTTGCTGCACATCTGTGTTCGGTCAGCCCGATATGCCGCTGATAGTAGCACTAAGATGAGGATTTATTCGTCAGCCAGCATAGCAGCAAACCCCATCCTATGTTTACAATTGAATAAATTTATAGAGCGAGGAAACAATCAATTTCGAAAGAACAAAGGGCGGAGTAAGACCGTAAAACCCAATAGGCCATCAGCCTTTCTAACATGAAAGTCACCGCCCCTTTTCTTACCCGATGCTGAACAGTTCAACAAGCTTACAGTAAAAGCCTGCATTAGGATAGATAGCACAGAGTAAGGTTGTTCTTCCGTTTGTTTTTTCCCTGTTTAAAATTACAATCATCACATCAAAAAAAAAACGGTTATGGAAACAAAAAAATTATGCTGCGGCATTGATGTTTCACACAGCACGCTGGATGTTTGTTACCAAAACAATTTAGGCGAACTCTTTCACCTGCAGGTGGGCAACAACAACCAGGGCTTTGCAAAAATTCTGGAACATACAGGAGTTGGTTATCATTTTGTAATGGAAGCAACGGGAGTGTATTACATCCGGCTGGCTTTTTATTTACATCACCGTGGTTGTGAACTAAGTGTTGTAAATGCGATTGCCATTAAGCGTTACATACAAATGCACCTGGAGCGAAACAAGACCGATAAGAAAGATGCTGCGTGGATCTGCCGCTATGCCATAGAGCAGCAGCCAGCCTACTGGCAAATGCCCGACAGTGCTTACTTTGAGAGTAAGCAGCTGTACAATACAATAAGAGAATATACCGAACAGATTAAGCGTTTTCATAACCAGTTACACAGTTTGGGTTTACTTCCTGTACCGAGCAGAGACACGATTAAATCGATTGAAAAAGTAATTGAGAGTATGAAAAAGGAAATCAAACAGCTGGAACAAAAACTGCAGGTGTTGCTTGAGCAATGGCAACCCGATCAGTTGAAAAACGTAAGCAGCATCAAAGGAATCGGTAAACGGGCAGCAGCGATGCTGATCGTGTTTACACAAGGATTTAAACACACAGAGAACCACCGTCAACTGATCAGCTTTGCGGGCCTTGCGCCCACACAATACAGCAGCGGCAGCAGTATACAGGGCAAGCCGAGAATATACAAACGGGGAGGGAAAAACTTACGGGATGTGCTTTATATGTGCAGTATGAATGCAATGAAAACCAATGCAGCCTGCAAAGCACTTTATGAACGATTAAGAGCCAATGGTAAAACCGGAAAACAAGCCTTGATAGCAGTGTGTAATAAACTGTTGAAACAGGTATTTGCAGTAGTGAAAAATAATACGATGTATCAACCAAACTATTGTTCAGCAAAACCGTAAAAAAGATCAAAATTTATTTGGTTTTTTACACAGTTCATGTTGGTAGCAGTTATTCGTCCACCACTTTTGAAGTTGCTCTTTTTTGGGAGCCCAATCTATTATCTCTTGCTTCATTGAACTTAAATATTTCGGTTTTATTCTACTAATGTCTTCGTCTGTAAGTTGTTTAATTTTGTCGCTCTTATGAATTATGAAAGAGTTTATAATTTCAAAATATTTTTTCAATTGCTCTTCAATTTGAGCTTTACAATGGATTGAAAGATTTTGCTGAATCGAGTCTGTCCATTCATCAGGTATTTTAAAAGTATCAACAAATTGTTTGTCGAAATAAAAAAGCTGTGTCTCCTTATAATATTTCGGTGTGCTGCTAAAACCTTTTGGTGTCTTTTTTAATAAGCCTTTTTTTATTTGTGAATATTGAGAACTGTCTATAGGAAAAAACCAAAAAAGAAAATTTGGATTTGGGTTGTTGTGTCCTGAAGAAAAATATATTTGTTGAGGTGTGACTGTCAAATAATATTCCCCATCATTGCAAATTGAGTTCCATTGAAAGCAAATTGGTCTATTGTTTGGGGCAACATATTTTAAGCGACTGTCTTTGCTTAAAATTCCTAAAACAGAATCATTTAAAGCGTCTTTCGGAAAATAGTAGTAGCCTTTTTTTTCAATACTATTTATAATTACTTGCCCTCCCTTTGTCTGCCCAAAAGCTGTAACTGTGAAAGTTAGAAAGGTCAATATTGTTATTAGTAAACGGAATGTCATTTTATAATTGCTACCAACGAGCAGGGCTCCAAACCCAATGTTACCTGCATAGCCTTCGTCGCCTTGAATAGAAAATATGTGAAGTTGAAAAGTATTTTCTGTCTGCAAAATGTGTCCTCCGAAAAGTTTTTATATGAGCGGAAAACTTTTTTTATACTTAAAAAAAACGAAGTGATTAAGCATTTAATTGCCATACTTTTTGATTGTCGGTTATCAAATTCGTTATACTTTTTTTTAACGCTGTATTTTCCTGAATTTCCCGTAAAGTCTCGCCATGGCTTTCCATTAACTCTAACTCAAGCTTTACAATTTTTTTACTAAGGGTTTCAACTTTTATTTTCCTTAGAAAAAATGCAAACAGAAACGAAAGAATATTTGACACAAGAAATAAAAGTATTACTTCAATAAATGAAAGGTTTTCCATATAAATATTACAATTTAGATATTAAAAGGTGAAAGGACGGAGTAATCCATCCTTTCAGTGTATGTGTATAACGCTTGAACCAAAACTATGCCTGTTACTTAAATATCACCTTGCTCAACGTGGTTTCATTATAATGTCTGCTTACAATTTTTAAAATATACACACCACTTGCAAGCCCTCCACTCTTATGGTTATCAACTGGTTGCTTTGAGCATTGGTTACAATTTTTGTATTTACTGTTCTGCCAGGCATCAATTAATTGTAGGCGCTAATCACCTTTGCATTGCTTCCTAATTCTGCATTTACAAAATCACTTGCAGGGTTAGGGTAAATGTTAAATTTTTTTTCCTTACATTCTTTCCACCACTATATTGCTGTATTTAAAATTGCCATCAATATCAATCATTTTAAGACGGTAATAATAGATTGAACCGGAAGTTAGATTTATATCTGCAAAATTGTAGAGGTCATTACCTGATAAGGCAACATTTCCAATTGTACTAAAATTTCTGCCGTCTGTGCTTCTCTCAATTTCAAAATGTGAAAAACCAGATTGCGTTTCTATTTTCCAATATAATTTTACAGCATTGTTATTGTATTCGCCTTTAAAGTAACTTAAAATAACAGGTAATGTACAAGTTATAGTCATATTCATCTGAATAGTGTCATTACACCCCGGATATAATTGCTTAATTGCATAGTAAGTTCCAGTAGATGTCGCATCGGTAACAGTCGCCCAACTGCTGTTGTAATATTGATTGTATCCCGGCCTGAATGGCAAAATGTTTGAAAGCGGATAAGGTGAACATCCGGTAATTGAAGTATCTGCAGGTGGTGTACATGGGGGAACATTTACTACAAGTGTTGTTGGGCCTATTGCCGGGCATCCATACTCGTCTAAACCAGTTGGGCTGCTGTAAGTGCTACGGCTGGCACCAGATATGTTTCCAACAAATGTTACGAAAGCTTTATTTACAATATTGGAATTACAATGAAAAATCTGGCAGTCGGTTGTTACTGTAACTTTAAATTCCATAGTGGTAAGACTGTCTGTTGCTGCCGTAATGCCCATAGCGCCACCGGTAGTAGCATTAGCGCCGGCGCCTAATCTGAATTTTACAAAATTAACACCACCGGATAAAGCAAATTCAGCCTGGTCGTCACCAGCCCCGTCAGTTTTAATACCTGCATTTGCGCCGGTATTTATTTTTAAAGAACCGGGTACATAATCCATTGCTCCATATAAGCTATCATGTAAAATTACATTGGTAGCAGGGTCATTCCCTTTGTTAACCACCTTTAAGTCAAATTTCAAGGTATCTCCCAGTTCAACTAATCCGCCATTTATATCCAAAACTTCTTTAGTTATTTCTATATTAGGCTCAAAAACATCTATGGCTGTTGAAATCATAAATGGGGCATATACATCGCCGGAGGATGTCATTCTTATTGTTGCTGACGTTGCACTGTTGAGTAAATAATTATATGTTGTATTATCAGGAACAAAAATATCTGCATCAATGCCTAAAGTATTTGGATAAGTTGGGTTACGGGTAATTTCTGCTGTATTGTTATTAATCGTGCTGTTAAATGCATTGTTATTGGGGTTCTTTGTGTCAAATACAGAAAGAAAACCAAAACCCGGGTTACCGTTAAATTTCAAACTATCTCCCAATGTACCTCTGTCCCCTTCCAAAGAAAACACCCCCAATTTTAAATTAACAGAAGCCGGAGATGGCGGAGTAAAGAAACCAGAAATTGGAATGTTTTGTGGATTTGCAGCATTAATTGCTGAAATACCTCTGAATATGGTTAGGTTACGTAATGGTAATGTTGGGTCATTATAAATTACAACCAATGCCCAACCGCCACAACGGCCAGTTGCCCCTGTTTGTGTTACTTGGTTTGCTAACCAATATGTACCTGTTCCCCCTTGTCTTACTAAATTGGTTACATCTTTATAACAATAATAACCATTAAAAGGAATTGCCGCATCAGTAAGTATATCAGCTTTTAATCCGGTGTAACCACCAATGGGAGTTTTAAAATAAACAGAATCTCTTTTAGCATAGTTTGTTGTTCCGGTTGTAATAGTTCCACCCCAAAATAGTACAGCGTAAATTACTCCGCAACCACCAGTTGTGCCCAAAGTTAAATCAGCATTGGTGCGGCTGAAACGGGGAACCGGGTCGGTGGCATCAGCAATATTATTGTAAATCATGGTAAAACCATTGTTATTGAAATTATTGCCACCGCCATTACCGGTTGGTGATACCGCTGTCCGGCCAGTATTGCAAAGTGCCCCACCATTACAGGTTAATGTGGTATTACCCGTAAAAGTAATATCGCCTCTCTGTGTAACCTGTTTCCAAATTGTAAAAGGTGTTATAGATTGGGCATGTAGAAAGTTACTGCCAAAAACTAAGGCAATAATAAAAAGTAACTGTTTTATAAAATTATTCATGGTATTGGTTTTGTTAAGAAAACAACTGGGGTAAAGCTACTACCCATAATTATTATATTTTAGATTTTAGCCGAAACGGGAATTTTGCAAGTTGAAAGCCGTTAACTCTGTCTTCAAAGTGAATTACCATAACAGGGAAATGCAGATGGGCTGAAATTCTCGAAAACGAACTTTCTTGATTTTCAACAAATTGAAATGGGGGGGGGGGGTAAAAAATTTTTCATTTTAAAATTTTGGTTTTGTAAACTGTCTACTAAGGCTTTAGTCGCACATAAAGACAATTTAGTTGCAAAGAAACGATTTTTTTTGAGTTTTAGTTTGTCCGATTGATATATTTTCTGCAATAATTTTTGCTGTTTCTTGTCAGGTCGCTATTGCAAACGTTTGCTGTATTTTGTCTGCCCATTATTAGTACTGTCGCTGAATAGGCTTGCAGGTAACAAAATTATGCGTATTGAACAGGCTTGGAAAAAAATACCCGCCTTTGAAAATCAAAATTTTGTTTTTGTATTTAATTTTATTTGTGGTAAAATCTAAATCAACATTCACCCAGTTTCCTTCGCGACCTGGTCATCGCGGGGGCTGTAATATTTAGCTGCTGTTTTTGTTACATGCATATATTCTTTCGTTGGTTTTAATTTCAAAATGCCCGAGCAGATCTTTAATAGGGTGAATCTGTTCCTTTTTCCAGTAAATGTGTTGCAAAACTGTGTCTTAATGAATGTACTCCAACGTCTTTCTTTATTCCGGCCTTTATTTTTAGCCGATTCGAAATATTTTTTGAATAGTTCGTACAGGGTAAGCAGCACCTGATTGCTCTGATTCAAAAAGAAAAATTCCTGGCTTTGGCTTATAGGTTTTAATATATGCCCGTAAAATATCAAGAAGAACAGGACTCAGATTTACATAACGGTCTTTCTTGCCTTTTGCGTTTTCAATAAAAATCTGCATCCTCCCGCTGTCTATATTCTTTATTTTAAGTGCTGCAATTTCACTCACCCGCAAACCGGCACTGTAAGCAGTAAAAAGCATTGCCTTGTGTTTAAGATTATCAAGTCCGTTAAATAATCTTGCTAACTCATCTTCACCCAAAACCTTAGGTAAAATCAATTGTTTCTTTGGTCTTGGTATTTCCCAAAAAACTTTTCTCTTTGTAATACCTGTTCATAATAAAACTTCATGGCATTAATGCGGCTGTGAAGTGTATTCTCTTTCAAACCCAGTTGTTCATAACAATAAACAAGATACCGTTTCAGGTGGTCTGCTTTCAGTTCATCGGCAGGTACATCTTTTAAGGTAAGCAGCAGCTGCGTCATTTCGTTCAGATAAGTGCGGATGGTTGAAGAACTGAAAGCTTTCAGTTTCAACCGCTGTTCCATTAATAGTAATACATGTTTATTTACAGGTGAAACAGATACTTTCTGTTTTGGAACTGCAGCTCCGGGATTTTTTACTTCTGTTTGTTGATGAGATTTCTGAAGAATTGAAGTTGCCGTTTTTTAGCTGTCTTAACCTTTTTTCTGCTCAAGATAGTTCTTCAACTCTGCCGTTTCAAGAGTGGCCGGTTTTTGTAAGGCATCTTTTAATTGCTGAAATGATTCTTTGCTTAACGGAATATACCAGCAGCCATGAGTTTGGCTCCACCTCGCCTTCAATTGATTGCGGAGCACTTTGTTAACATCAGCATGATGCAGAAAGTAAATACCAATCCATTCTTTGGCCTGGTGCTGTAAAGGCTTCAGCTGTACTTGAATCATAAAGAAATGTACAAAAACAAGTTCTTATTTTTTATACCAAAGGTTTTATGCTGCACGGCAACTCTTATAACCACCATTGCCTCACTTCTTCTCCAGCTCATTAATAAACTGCTGCAGTAGTTCCAGCTGTTCAGCCGATAAATTTTTCATCCGTTCAGCAGCACTCAGCGGCTTGGGTTTTGGTTTCAGCTTTTCCAGCGCAACAGGTTCCGTTAACTGCAAATCAGCATCAGCCACCCACACAAACAAATCATCAGGCGTACACTTACAGATCAGGCAAAGCTTTTCCAGAGTAGCGTAAGTAATGTTTTTTGTTTTGTTGGTAACAAGGCGGCTCACCGTATAATAAGGGATGCCATTTTTTACTAAGTAAGTTTGAGGATTGACAATACCCCTGTCTTCCAAGAGCTTTAATACATTTAAAGCGAGCATAAAAAGGTGTTTTAGAGCAAAAAGATACAAAAACAGGTCAAAAAAGCCAATAAACCGACATTTACATTGCAGCGATTGCAAAGCGCATTCAAATAACTGCAAAGCGAGGTTAAATAACTGCAAGAGCATTTGAAATATCTGCAATGAACATTGCACGAACTGCAAATTGCATTCGCAAGACTGCAAAGGCATTTCAATTTACTGCAACAGGCATTCAATTATCTGCAAATTCCATTCGCACAACTGCAAAGCGCATTCAAATAACTGCAAATAAGACTCGCTAAGACTCCAACATGCAAAACAAGAAAAACCACAAAACCGAAATAAGTCAGACAGACGAACAAAGGATGATTGTGCAAGTACAAATGCAATTAACCACAGTAGTAAGCAAGCTTAATCAGGGAATCATCCCGCAATCGGCCGTCTTCGATTGCGGGGGTCCTTTTTGTTTCTTTTTGGACAAGCAAAAAGAAAAGAAAGAACAGCAAACTGTTTTTAAAGAAGACAGCTAAAAAAATCAAAAAACAAAAAAGGGTGCAAAGCACCCTTTCATTATCATCAAATAAAATCTTTAACTGAACAAATACTCCACATCCTCCCTCGTCAAACTCTTCACAAATCCATTATCATCAGCAATCAAATCTCTTGCAAGCGAACGTTTCCGTTCCTGCAGCTGAACAATCTTATCTTCAATCGTATCCTTACAAATCATACGGTAAGCAAAGATGTTGTTGGTTTGACCAATACGGTGTGTACGGTCAATCGCCTGTTGTTCAACAGCCGGGTTCCACCAGGGATCAACGATATATACATAGTCGGCAGCCGTTAAGTTTAAACCCACACCACCCGCTTTTAATGAAATTAAAAACACACGTACTTCTTCATTGTTCTGAAATTCCTGTACCGCTTTTTCTCTGTCGGCAGCAGACGTGCTTCCATCAAAATAAAACAAAGGAATATTTAACTCTTCCAGTTTATGTTTAATGAGCGCCAGCATTCCCAGGAACTGTGAAAACACCAATGCTTTATGATTACCCATATTCTCTTCCAGCTCTCTTGCAATTTCATCGAGCTTGATAGAATGGTTGGGAAATTTTTCTGTTTCGTTTAAGATAGAAGGTGAATCACAAATCTGCCGCAGTTTCATCAATCCCTGTAAGATCGTTAATTGCGATTGACCAATACCAACATCTTCAATGGTACCCAGAATTTTTGAACGGTATTCATTCCGGTAAGCATCATAGATCTTACGCTGATCGTTTTCCATTTCACAGTACAGAATGGTTTCTGTTTTTTCCGGAAGATCTTTCGCTACCTGTTCTTTGGTTCGGCGGAGGATGAAAGGAAATAATAATTTACGTAAATGATCTTTTTGTTCTTTCTCACCAAACTTATCAATGGGAGTAGCAAAATCGTTACGGAAATGTTCTACACTGCCCAGCATACCGGGGTTGAGAAAATTCATCTGCGCATAAATATCAAATGTATTGTTCTGCAAAGGAGTACCGCTCATGCAAATGCGGTTCTTGCTTTTCAGCAAACCTGCTGCTTTCGCAACCTTGCTGTTTGGATTTTTAATTGCCTGGCTTTCATCTAAGATCACACAATCAAAACCCTGCTCACTTAATAATTTTATATCGCTGCGCAGTGTACCGTAGGTTGTAATGATCACGTTAAACTGATCAAACTGTTTTTTATCTCTTGTGCGTTGTGCTCCATGATGAATATGATAGGTTAATTCAGGAGTAAACTTCTTGATTTCATTTTCCCAGTTATACATCAATGTTGTAGGGCAGGCCACCAACGCTTTTAAATGTCCGTTCTTTTCACGCAGATGATGCAGGAACGAAAGTGCCTGGATGGTTTTACCCAAACCCATATCATCGGCAAGTATTCCACCCCAGCCAACTTCACTTAAAAAGTTGAGCCAGTGAAATCCGCTTTCCTGGTAAGGACGCAGGATGGGCATTAAATGTTTCGGCGGATCAATTTTTTTGATGTGTTTGAATTCACGCAGACGTTCATACTTTTCTTCCAGCTCAATCATCAGCTCAGCTTCATCTCTGTTTTCGTACAACTCATCAATAACGCTGATATGATATTTTGATAAACGCAGTTTGTCGTGTTTGTTTTCACCCACACGGAACAGCATAGAATATCGTTTAATCCATTCTTCAGGCAACACACCCAATGAACCATCAGCCAAATGCACCAGTGTTTGTTTGTTGGCCAGGGCTTTTTTTACTTCAGCAATACTTACCTGCTGATCGCCAAACACCACATTCACTTTTGCATCAAACCAGTCAACACCATTGCTGATATAAATCTGTGTTTTTGGTTTGGATGTATTGAAACGGAAATTCTTCAGCACATCCCATCCTTCAACGGGAACCTTCATTTCCTTCATGGCATCCACAAACAAAAAGAACCAGTTGTTCTTTAACACTTCTGCACCTTTCAATGCAAGCTGTGTTCCGCCTTCAGGTTTAATAAACTGTGAGTGCAGTTTTTCAACCTTACCAATGAATTCGTTTTCTTTTTCTTTGTTGCGGTTTACAATGACCAAACCATCTTCACTTGGAAGAATGATTTCATCTTTATCGCTTGGTCTTACTTTATATCCTTTGTAACTGAAGGTAGGAATCATCACCAGGTATTCGCCACGCTCCTGCAACTGCAAGGGTTACTTCCGGCTCCCCCGATTTTACTTCTTTGATCAATGCTTCATCAAACTCCACATGATATTCCCTTGCAATCTTCAGCGCTTCTTTTTCAAGAAAGGAAGGAAGATCAGTGTTACCGATCAATCGGTTATTGTTATTGGCGAAATCAATGGCATGCTGTGCATCTTCCTGCTTCTCCCATGTTCTTGCTTCATCATTCAGGAAAAAAATCAGCGGACTGTTCCAGTCATTATCATGCACATCAACAGGTGCGCCGTTTATTTTTACTTTACAGCTCCACTCCCATTTATTTTTTTTCTGTGTTAAGGCAAAGAATGGTTTTAAGAAAGTACCGGATGTTGAAACAGGAACAAGATTTTTTGTTTTAAACTCTTTTCCTTTCGGCAGAAGTAAAACAGGTGAACTTGTTTCTGCAAATAATTTCTGAATACGTGGAAGAAGATATTCCAGCATCAGTGTTTTGGTATCTTCCGGTAAATCATCTTCATCCTGGTGAATAATATTTTCCCAGATGCCCGAGAAAGGAGAGTTGCGGTTTACAAACTTGCTGATCTCCGCAGGCTGCAAACGACGCAGCAGTTGCAGCAACAGCTTATCATTTTCAGGAAAGTCTTCTGTTTCAATAAACTTGCTTACATCTAATTTTTCAACCACACCAATATACTCTGCACCGTCTTCATTGGTTTCACCTTTCACCACATCAATACTGAAATAGGGAAACTGTTTGGTGTTATTGTTTAATACAATTCCCAAACGCTGACTGGGTTTCAGATCAACAGCCACTTCCACTTCGGGTTCATTTGTTTGAGTAAAGAAGGGCTCTGGTTTTTTGATGGTGGATGGTTCTACTCTTTTTACACCGGGATCAAGCACACGTAAAAAAGGTTTTCCGTCTTTATAAATAAATTCAAATTTCTCCTGCCAGTTATCAGTTAAGGAATAACCATAAATGCCGAGCAGCTTTCCTTTTTCTTTATCCATGTTGCGGATGCTGTCGAAATACATCGGCCCGTGTGAATTCATGAGTTGAATAAACACAACGGCTTTATGTTCACAGATGGCATGTGCGCTTTCGGCACAGTTGCAGGAAGTATCAAAATTACGCTCGTCATTTTTCTGAATAGTTACCGGCCAGGCCTCACCATTCATGATTACTTCGGCTTTTACACTTTCATCTTTGGCAGAAAGAATAGAGGCTTTGTTGGTACGCAGAAAAATTTCCGCATCATCCAGTGCAGCTGCAGCTGTTAATGAACGGATTGTTTTCAGCTCAATGTTTTTCATTTTCACAACGGTGTGCCGCTGATCATAGCGCAGATCTTTGATGCCGAGAATATTCCTGTCAACTAAATCCTGTAACTGAAACAGTGAAGCAACTTCGTGCCTGCAGATATCGCCTAAATTATACGGACAGCTGCAACGCACATTCATGGCGTTGGCATCCTTATACTTTTGAATATAGACTTTGTAAAAAGTAGCATAGGAATCATCTCTTACACGGAATACAACGGTGCCCATCAATTCATCGTGTTCAACCAGTTCGGCAAAGCCAATGGCATGAATTTTTTTTCCACGACGGACTACTTCTTCGGTTCCATGATTATAAGCAAACTTCAACAGGTGTGGTAACGCCATTCTCTTCTCTGGATTAATTTTTTTAAGCAGCCGTTGCGAAAGGGCCAATCTGCAAAAATAAAAGGATTCTATTCACATTTCCAGAGAAAAGATGAAAGAAATAAAAACATTGCTGCGACAAACAGAATACAGAAAAACTAAGCTATCTTTAGTAGTTTTTCTTTCCGGAAATTATTTCCCCGCAATCAGCATTCCATCTTTATAAACCGGCAAAACATTGGCAATGTCTTCTGTTAAGCAGAAGCGGATATCTTCAATCAAACCATAGCGGTCTACAAGGCGATGATAGTGTGTAAGGTTGGGTGAAAACCCATAGAGATCGTCTTTCACCAGCAGGTATTGCTGTTCAGCAGTTAAGGAACTGTCGCAATGAATAGTGAACTGTTCTTTAATACGGTTAATGACTGCGCCTGCAAATAAAGTGTCTTCTAAATTATACCTGTCTTTCCATCCGGCACAACCAAGAATTACATTTTTATTCTGGAAAATCACAAACAGCAGAAAGGTTTGGAAAGGAGCCGGTGATAATGGTATCAGCTTTATTATCCAGAGCCATGTGGAGCAATCTTGTTCCATTGGTGGTTGTAAGAACAAGTGTTTTACCTGCAACAAATTCTCTTGAATATTCTAAAGGAGAATTACCATGCTTTAAACCTTCGGCAATTTTTCCATCACGTTCCCCGGCAGAAATGCCATCAATTTTTTTTCCGATTTCTACAGCTTTGGCAACTGTATCAACCGGTATTACACATTTAGCACCGTTAAACAATGCAGAAGAAATGGTTGATGTTGCACGGAATACATCAATAATTACAACAACGGCATTGTTGAGATCATACAAATGCAAAAGGGCCGGCGAAAGACAGGTATAGAGCGATGGTTTTGTACTCATAATGTAAGTAGCAAAAATAATGAAGTACAGCGAATGAAGCTAAATGCAAAAAAAGAATGCAGAAACATGTGCCGGAAAGACGGTAAGAAAGGAAAAGAAGAATTTTTATTCCCGTCTTCCCGGCAAAAAATATTTTTTGTTCAGTATAAATTTTAACGGCTGCCTAAAACCAGTTTGCCTGAAACAGGCTGATTACTGTCAACAACCCTGTAACTGTACACCGCTCTTGGTAAATGCTGAAAATCAAATTGTGCCCGGCCGGAATTTATTTGAGTTGAAAAAACAACCTGACCTGTGTTATTGTAAAGTATAAACTGTACAGGTTTATTTGAAGCTGATTTATTGTAAACATAAACAGAGCTTCCCGCCTGATCGGTCCATACATCCCATTGTTTACTTTCTTCACCTTTTACAAATACAACAGAGGAGTTTAATGAATGACCACTGAGATCTTTTTGAACAAGACGGTAATACCAATCGTACGGTCCGGCAGTTTCATCCTTAAACAAATAGGATTGTGGTAACAGGGAAAGCTCTTTGCCTTTCACAAAACCAATCGCTTTAAAATTCTGTGCGTTATCGCTTCGCTCAATAATAAATCCATCGTTGTTAAGCTCCTGCACAGTGTTCCAGGAAAGTTCATTAAAAGCCTTGTTGATTCGTTTTGCTTTTAGTTCTCCCAAAGTAATTGGCAGAGTAAGACAACTGCCACCCGGAACCGCTGTCATTGGCGAACCCGAACCGCCGGGATCAAAACAGGTAGCTGCAACTGAATAAGTTAATTTATCTGTTGCAGCTAAAATATCATTGGCGGATAAAATTCTTGAAGTTGCGCCATTTGCAATTGCAAAGTGCATCACTTGTCCGGAAGCTATGACATGTCCCAAACCAACAGCATGTCCCAGCTCATGTAATGCCACTGATTCAAAATCGTATTCTGTAAAGGAAGGAGTTGCTGTTCCATATTCCCAGGTTGTACCGGCGGTGGGCACATCTCTGAATGCGATATCAGCATCTGATAACCACCAAACCGTATTCTGCAAATTACAGCCACCAGTTGCTGAGCCGGAAAAATTACTTGTACAAACAGCAAGGGTTCCTGCCGAAATGGATGGATCAAAATAAATACAATTGATTCCATCTGCCGTAGAAGATGCAACAGCTGTTGTTCCGGCAGCCCTGAAGTTTACACCTGTTTCACAACGCCAGGAAACAATGGCACGGTTAAATGATGCAACAGCTGATGTGTTTGCTGCAAAAGCAGTATTGAACTGAAAGGTATATCCTCCAAGTGTATTGAGGTTACGTAAATAGTAACGCTGACGTGTTGAGCTTCCAAAACCGCTGAAAGTACTGTTGATTGCTGTATGGGCATATTGAACAGTAAGATTAGATGCAGAAGTAAATACGCCGTTTACATTGATGGGCCCGGTTCCTGCACGGGATGCAACTTTCACCGTAATACTTGCATCGCTCCACGAAAGAACATCACTTGCTACACCTGAAGATGTAAAGGTGGCACCACCATCATCTGCATTTGTAAAAAAAACAGTTCCGGCTGCCGCACCAAAACCACTGCCGCTGATCGTTATCTGATCACCCGCAACAATGGTTCCTGCTCTTGTTGTGGTTGGTGAAAAAGAACCAATAGCAGTTATACCGCCGGGCTTATTGCTGATCGGTTGCTGCGGTCTTGCTTTAAATAATTCTCCTTTTGGTGTGAATGCTTTTTGCCCGGTGATGTTTTGTATTTTTTGAAACAGGGTTTCTTCATTTTGTTTCGGCTGATCCAGTACATCAACATATTGTTCAAATGATTTTACCAACGCACCCTGTGCATCTGCATAAGCGATTGCCTGAATGGCAGAAGGCTGTTGTATTCTTAGCTGTTTGTTTTCAAATTTTGCAGGAGCTGTTTGAAGAAATAAAACATATTCTGTCCGGTTCTCCATTTGAAGCGAAGGATTGACAATTGTTGCTCTGTCTTTGTATATACCACCGTTGGTAATAACATAAACAGAATTTGCAGTCTGCTGATTTTTTAACCAGGCAGTTACTGAAATTTTATTGAGTGTTAATACCTGCATGGTTGATGAATCAAGAAAGGTTTCTTTTTCAACAACCGTTCCCAGAATAACAGATTCAGCATTGCTGACACGTTCCTGTAAGGAAACAGGATACATCATACATTGGGAAAAAACAGAGCCCGAAAAAAAAGAGAAAAAAATTACAAGCGTAAGCAGTGTGGATTGCTTTGGTTTCATCTGGATATTATTTGGTGTACAAGTTTAATCAATAAAGTTCTTTTTGCCTAAAGAATCAACTTGTTTTTTGCGAAAATAGATGGTTTAACCGAGCAGAGCTTCCCATTTGTTGCTTTCTGCATACAGCCGGATTGTTTTATTTCTTTTTTGAATAAGCGACTTCATGTATCCCGTAAGATAAAAACGGTTGACCACCTTGCCCAGGTATCCATGAGGTGATTCAAACGAAACCTCATCGATCATGATTGTGCCGTTATCAATTTGTTTGAAATGATGTTTGTGTGCATAAGAAACAAAATCACCCTTGCTCATTACATCTTCAAAATAATCAGGCTTTTTCATGTCGGTAATTTCCACCGTCATGAATCTTGTTTTAAATAAATGCTTTGCTTTCCATGTTACAGATTCTCCCTGCTGTATTAAACCGGATGTAATGCCGGCAACAGCTTCTTCTTTATGATCCTGCTGCGAAATTTTGTGCAGACCGATATGACGGCTGAGATTAAATACAATATCTATGGGAGCAGCAATAAATGTGGTTACATGAATGGATGGCATTGGATTTTATTGAGTGATGAATATCCTGCAATGTTTATACCAATATATGAAAAACCCAGCCCAGTCTGACGCCATCGTCTGAAGGAGAGAGGGTTAGGCTACAAAAAAGGAACCGTTACAACCCTTGCTTTCAGCAGCTTATCCCTTACTTCTACAAAAATTTCCGAATCAAAGTCAGCATGTGCCGTTGCCACATATCCAAGGCCGATTGCTTTTTGCAGGGAAGGTGATTGGGTTCCGCTGGTAACTTTCCCGATTTCGTTTCCACTGGCATCTTTGATTTTGTAATCATGACGTGGAATACCACGGTCGATCATTTCAAAACCAACCAGCTTGCGTTTTACCCCTTCTGCTTTTTGCTGTTCAAAAATTGTTTTTGAAGTAAAGTCTTTGCTGAATTTGGTGATCCATCCCAAACCGCCTTCTAATGGAGAGGTTGTATCATCAATATCATTACCGTATAAACAAAATGCTTTTTCCAAACGGAGCGTATCTCTTGCGCCAAGTCCAATTGGTTTAATACCAGCTGATGCGCCTGCTTCAAAAATGGCATCCCAGATTTTATCAGCAGCTCCATCAATATCTTCGAAATAAATTTCCACACCACCTGCACCTGTATAACCTGTTGCACTCACCAGAACATTTTCAACACCTGCAAATTTTCCTTTGGTGAATGTGTAATATTTTAAGTTGAGAATATCCATATCTGTCAGTGGCTGCAAAACTTTTGTTGCGTTCGGCCCCTGGATAGCGAGCAGACATGTTTTGTCGCTGATATTATGCATCTCAACATTCTTGCTGTTGAATTGCTGAATCCAGTTCCAGTCTTTTTCAATATTGCTTGCATTCACCACCAGCATGTATACTTTGTTTTCTTCAATACAATACACGAGCAGATCGTCCACAATTCCGCCTTCTTTATTTGGTAAGCAACTGTATTGTGCTTTTCCGGCTGTAAGCTTTGAAGCATCATTGGTTGTCACACGCTGAATTAAATCCAGCGCATGTTCACCTTTCAGAATAAACTCACCCATATGACTTACATCAAACACGCCAACACTGTTGCGAACCGCAGCATGTTCGTCATTGATGCCCGTATAAGAAATGGGCATATTGTATCCTGCAAATTCAGCCATCTTGGCGCCAAGAGCAATGTGTTTCTGTGTAAAGGGAGTTGATTTCATATTCAGTTCTTAAGTGATGGTTGCAAAAGTAAATGAAGGAAAGGATTGATGAAGAGAAAAGTTTTTGGAGAAGAATACAAAAGGATTTTAAAGATAAACCGCCAGTTGATGACAGGTTTGTTTGTCAAACGGAACGCCAATATTTTAAATCGAGATTTACCCTTGCCACATTTTCTTGTTTCGCAATAATAAAAGCCTGACTTTGGTATATCTCACTTAAAGCAGGAGTTAAATGTTTTATATTAATCCATTTTGGCAAATGTCCGATTGAGTCAATAATTAAACCGTGTGCAACTTCTTTGTCAAGCGGCACTTCCATAAATTTTACTAGCAGATTAAAGTCATCAAAATTACCTGGCAATGAAAAACGAGTAGAGAAAAACTTGCTGTAAACAACTTCCCTTAAAAACAAATTCAAACCTTTTCTTGCTGCTCCCCAACTTTGTGCTGTATCAGGAAAAAGCGATAAAATATGGGAAGTGTGTCCGTCTAGAAAACCTCTATATTGAGTTTCATCAACCAAAGATTTTATAAAGTGTTC
This sequence comes from Chitinophagaceae bacterium, assembly GCA_016713085.1. Lineage (NCBI taxonomy): Bacteria > Pseudomonadati > Bacteroidota > Chitinophagia > Chitinophagales > Chitinophagaceae > Chitinophagaceae bacterium. The sequence goes on from JADJPV010000001.1 coordinate 1,573,460, forward strand.
AAGGTTAACTTCTTTTTCAAAATACTCTCGAAGAATTTTTATAAGTCCACCTGAACCTTGATTTCGAATTGCTGAAGCACCAATAGCAATTTGTGAAAGCCGCCTATGTAAAAGCTGATAAAATTGTTCTTCTGTCATTTTTTAATGGCGTGTCTGGTAAGGTTACAGCCAAATCAAAAATAGACGAAAAAATTCTGTGCCTAAAAAACTTTCGATTGCATATCTCTTAGGAAGTAAAATAACCTGCTAATGATCCACACTCACAATTCTTGCAATCTTCCATCCTTCAGCAGTTCTTTTCCAGATATGAATGAACTTGAATGTGCCGCAATCGGGCTTGCCATTTTCAGTATGACAAAAACGGTGTGATGCAATCTGTACTGCTCCGTAATTGGGAACAGGAAATACTTCCATGTCTTCTTTTACAAGCGTTCTTGTTAAATCGCCACCCCTTGCAAAATTGGTTTTAAATACATCAATATTAAAGGCATAATCGGTAAGACCTGACTTATCATGATAAAATTCCAGGTCTTTATCGAAGTACTTAATAAAGGCTTCGGTGTTTTTTTCATTGAAGGCTTTAAACAAGATACTGTCGAGATGAAAAATAGTATCATACAACTCTTTTGATACCGGAGACTTTTTTTCTTTGGCAGATTGTGCGACAGCAGCGGATAAGCTGAAAAGAAATACTATTGCGGAGAAGAATAAAAGTTTAATGCGAGACATAAAAATAGATTTATTAATAAAAAATAGTGTTGTTGAACCCGCCCCTAAGTCCCCTCCCAGGAGGGGATTAAAAAAAGCCCCTCCGTTTTTTTCAAAACATCGGGGCCGTTGGCTGTTCCAACTTTAACCAAGGTTACAGTGCATTTACCGTCATAGGTAAAAACGGCCCGTCACTGTTTGTATTTAATTTCTGTACAATCTGCTTCGTGTTTTTCTCTGGTGCTTTTGGTGAAGCAGGAGTATAACGGTAGCGATTGGTATCAACATCTTTTGCTTTCTGTTTTAATTCCTGTTCTTTTTTATCCAGTTCAGATTTCTGTTCCTGGATATTTTTCATTTCTTCATCAATTTGCTCCTGGTCTTTATCGTTTGATTTGATGTTTTTATCTTTTCCATCAACCCTTTGCAAACCATCGGCTGTCATGATATAATCTGTATCCTGATCATACTGGAAAGACATATCAACATCAAATTCATAATCCCTGTCATAGTCTTCATCCCAATAGCGGTTGTTGCGGCCACGGTTGATGTGTACATTGAAAGGATGTAATTTGTTTGAAAGCGATTTGTCGAAACGAATTTTACTGCCAACAGGAACATTGATCACCACTAATACTTTCTGTCCACGGAACTTGCTGACTTTGTCAATTGCAATACCATTTCCAAGATCAAGCACACTGTCTTTATAGTTTGTGTTGAACGCTATTTTACCGGCTTTTGTTTCTGCATCAGTCCTGTTCTGCCCGTAACTGTAACGGATTGTTTTTACACTGTAAGCAGAATCTTCACTTTTTTCAATACGTACTTTTATATTGCTGATCCACAAAGTATCATCATTTACATCCCAACCCTGATCATCAGTGTCGATCCAGGAGTAGTGACCGCTGTAACGTAAAGCAGGTTCTGAAACTTTTACAAGCATTTTTTTAGCAGCAGGCTGTGTAACAGGAATCGATTGTTCAACCCGTTCGTATGATCTGAAGTTTTTGAAAACACTTCCTACCAGCATAATTGCACAGATCCATCCAATGGTCCAGAGACTTCCGAAGATCCATCCGAGATAACTGTTTTTTGAACGGATACCGAAAATGCGGCGGATCGTCCAGATAAAAAATCCAATTACGGGAACGAATAAGAAGAATATCAACGTGCCCCATACTGCGAAGTTCTGACCTGCACCTTCAAAGAAGAAATCTTTCAAAGGCCAAACGGCAATTCCACCCATTGTAACAGCAAACAGGGCTACGAGTAATGCAAATGCAATGATGATGGCAATAAAGAGAAAGAATGCTTTAAATAAAATACCTATTGCGTTGCCAATTCCGTTACCTGCATTTCTTGCAACAGGGCCGGCTTCAACAGCAAAGGCTTTACTTTTTGAACTGATTTCTTCACTCATTCGTTGTGCACCTTCACTGATTGTTGCACTCATTTTCTGTGCACCTGTTTTTATTTCTTCACTCATTTGTGCTGCACGTTCTTTTACAGTGCTGCTCATTTCTCCCTGTACAGTATTTTTAATACTGTTTACATCAATCTTTTCACCACGCATCTGTAATTTATCTGTGGCACTGCTGGCCAATGGTAACACGATCCATAACACTACATAGGTTAAAAACAGGGTCCCGCCAAATCCTCCAAAAACAAACCTTGGCTCAAAATCAAAATTAAACCACATGTTATGGAACACAGAAGAGAAAACACCCAGGATCAATGGTAAACAAAAGATCACACGGGGTATCCACACGGGAATATTGAAATAGTTAGCAATACCACCTGCTACACCAGCCACTACTTTTTCATCGGGGCTGCGGAACAGACGCTTGCGCACATTTGTTTTGAGATCTCTTACCGGAAGAATCACCCACATAATAATATAGATCAGCACACCTGCACCAAAACCACCGAATGTGATCAACGCAAACAGGATACGAACAATAGAAGGATCTATTTTTAAGTTGTGAGCAATACCACTGCACACACCACCTAAAATTTTATCATTGGCATTGCGGCTTAAACTTCCTCTTGGTTCATCGGCTGTTGCATAAGCAGATGAAGTTGCTGACGATTTGCTGCTGCTGTGACCGTTTCCGTTACCTGCTGTACCGGGTTCATTATCCAGTTCTTCAAATTCTTCCACACTTCCCATGCTGCTTGTAATGCTGCTTACACTTGCTTCGGTAATACAAGTTGCACCTTTTTTCAGTTCTTCATCAAAGAGCTCGGCAATACGATCTTCAATATCATTGATGATCTCGTCTCTGCCTTCTTCATTGGCAAAGTACCGGCGGAGGCTCTCGGTATATTTTTGCAATTGTTCAAAAGCGGCTTCCTCAATTGGAATCACCCGGCCTTTGAAATTTATATTAATTACCTTTTTCATAATAAAGACAGTTTAATGGTTAAAGTGGGTTTTCAGATTCCGATGAAGGGTGAACCTCAATTGTTTCGCCTGTAACTGTTGCATTTGACCTGCCGTTCTGTTTGGTTACAGCTTGCACTGCTCCCGACATTTCGTTCCAGGTTTGTTCCAGCTCTTTGTAGAAGGCTGCACCTTTTTCGGTTAATGAAAAATATTTGCGGGGCGGGCCGCTGCTGCTTTCAATCCAGCGATAGGTGAGAAAGTCGGCGTTTTTTAATCGGGTAAGAAGCGGATACAGGGTTCCTTCGAGGATGTTAAGGTTTGCCTTTTTCATTTCCTCAATAATGTCACTGGGGTAAACTTCGCCCCGCTTGATAACGGAGAGAATGCAAAACTCCAGTACTCCCTTACGCATCTGGCTTTGTGTGTTCTCGATATTCATAACCTGAGGAGTTTTTTTTGATTCGATTTGTGTTGATGGCAAACAATATTAAGAGAGCTCTTCCTGATTCTGTTTTCCACTTTCTACAAACCTTAATTTCATTGACAATACAAATCTATGTATAAATTCAGTACTATGCAACACAAAGTACCATCTTTTTTTTAGTAGTTGGCAGAAAAGGATAGTGATTTTAAACAAATCAATTGAAATTCAATCATTTAGTTTTAAAACTATTTTTTAAAATCGAGAAAATTATTTTTGATTCGCTGAAAAAATATAGACGAAAGAGCCAAAAAAGACAAATATGAACAGTTTTTAGTAGTTGTCATGGCTAAAGCCTACACCCTGTTAATGATTTAACCCCAGCTTTAAAGCTGGGGTTATGTTTTTAAGAAAGATGGCTTTAGCCATGATTTATCAAAGAGGGGGAAAAGAATCAAAACCAAGAAAATGATTGATGAAACACCTGCCAGCTTATTTTTCTAATTTTTCAAACGGCTTTTTCAGCAACATCAGCACATCCTCGTCTTTATCTTCAGGGTAATACCGATCAAGCCCGTACCGAACCTGTTTAATATCGAGACTTTTAAACGTTCCCAGTAAACGATCCCAGATAGAAAAAACGGCACCGTAATTACTATCGGTATAAGGTTGTTTCCAGTGATGATGAATTTTGTGCATGTTGGGAGAAATAAGGATAAAGCTTAAGGCCTTGTCAACCGATACGGGCAAACTTATATTGGCATGTGTGAATGCTGTTGCAATAACTACCAGTGTTTGATAAATCATAACACTGTACATCGGAGCACCTGAAATAAAAATGAGCAACAGAAAAAAGATACCACGCAATAAACTGTCGCCAGGATGATGACGGAGACCGGTAGTTACATCAACATTGGTATCGCTGTGATGAATGAGATGAAAGCGCCATAACAACGGAACCTTGTGCATTACCACGTGAACAAGCCAGCTGCTGAAGTCGAGTGCCAGTACTCCAATGAAAATGGTTGCAATGATATTTGCATTGGTCCAGTACGTAATACCAAAACTGTTTTGCAAACACCAGTCAGATAATTTCACTATCAGAATTGCAAGAAACGTATGAATGATTAAATGAATAACGGTGAATACAAAGTTGACACCTGCATGGCGCAGTTTAGTTTTTTTATATTTTAACGGAAACAACGGAATCGCTCCTTCAATGATCCAGAAGAGCAGTAATCCGCCAACAAGAATAGCCATCCGTTCAAGCGGACGTTGTTCAAGGGTTTGAAAATGTTCAAGCAATTCGTTCCACATATAACATGATGATTAAAGGGAAAAGTTACGAAGGAAAACCTATTCGTTTTCTTTCTTTTCTGTTACAGTTTCAAATTCATGACGGCAATCAAAACAATGATAAACTTTACCACCTGCCATTGCATAATCGCCAATAAAGAAAGTAAAGATAGCACTAACCCAGTTCGACGGTTTTCTGTTGGTTACAATATATTCTACATTGAGTGAGCCGCAGTTGGGGCAGGCTCTGTTCTCTTTTTCTTTGTTCATCATGGTACGCAACAGATCAGCCGCCCGTTCCTTTTGTGTTTCGTGTACCATGAGTTTAATACCGCCGATGGCATTGCTTAAGATGGGATCAATCGTAACCGTGTTTTCATCTTTCAGCCAGCAGCTGATTCCCTCTTCCTGTAATTGCATCATGCGGAGGTTGGCATTAATATAATTATCAAAGGAGAAAATGATGATGTAGCTCATGATCATGTAAAATAAAAAATCCCGCTCTTTCAAGCGGGACTTTCTTTGTTCGTATTGGTTTCTTCGTTCGTTATTGATTCAACATCAATGGCATTACCAGCATCAACACATCTTCACCATCGTTTTGTTCGGTTGGTTTAATCAAACCGGCTTTGGTTGGAGTACTCAGTTCCATGCGTACTTCGTCTGTTTCAACGGCAGTTAACATTTCTACTAAGAATTTTGCATTGAATGCAATCTGCATATCCTCTCCATCGTATTGACATTTCATCCGTTCGTTTCCTTCAAAACTAAAATCAACATCCTGCGCTGCCAGTTGCAACTGGCTTCCGCCAATGCTTAATACTACCTGGTTGGTGCTTTTGTTACTGAACACACTTACACGGCGCAAAGCACCTGCCAGATCGTTGCGGTTGGCAATCATATTATAAGGATTGTCAGCCGGAATCACTACTTTGTAATCAGGGAATCTTGCATCAATCAACCGGCACACCAGCTCTGTTGTACCATGCACAACAAAAAGATGGTTGCTGTTATAAGAAAGAGTGATTTCGTCGTCTTTATCGGGCAAAGCTGTTTTTAATAAGTTCAATGGCTTTTTTGGAACAATAAAATTTTCACTTTTTGGGCAGCTTACATCAGTGCGTCTGTAACGAACCAAACGATGGGCGTCAGTTGCAACAAATGTTAATCCTTTTTTATCAAGTTCAAAATACACACCCGTCATTGCAGGGCGCAGATCATCATTACTCACTGCAAACAAGGTTTTGTTGATGGCAGTAACCAATGCAGAAGAAGTGGTTGTAAAAGAAGTGGTATCATCAGAAACCGGTTCTTTCGGAAAATTGTCCGGATTTTCGCCCATTACCTTATACTTACCATTATCGCTGGTAATTTCAACACCAAAATTCTTATCAATATTAAAAGTCAGTGGCTGATCGGGCAGGTTTTTTAAAGTATCCATCAAAATACGGGCAGGGATACATACCCGTCCGTTGTCTTTTGCTTCAATATCCATGTGGATCTTCATCACTGTTTCCAGATCTGTTGCCACCACGGTCAGTTTGTTCTTGTTGATCTCAAATAAAAAGTCTTCGAGAATCGGCAACACAGTATTGGCGTTGATAACACCATTAATCTGCTGCAGTTGTTTCAGTAAAGCTGATGACGAAACGATAAACTTCATAACTCAGTTCTGATTTATAGCGTGGAAGGTAATGAATAATTACCTGTTAAAGCTGCAAGATAAGGGTTAAATTATCAACTTCTTTTTTCAACCTTTTGTACATTCACCCTCTTAAATAAAAGGAGATGCTGGATAAGTTATTCGGATGGGGAAAGAAAAAAGAAACACCTGAAGCGGTGGCTCCCCCGGTTATTTTTGGCCGCTACAGCGACAACAACAAAACCCTGCAAAAGACACAAAGCTGGACAGATGCTGACAATCTCTTCAAAGAGAAAAAGCATCATGAATGTATTGCCACTTTTTTTAACTACCTGCGGGATGATGCTGCACAGAATGTAAGTTCAGCAAAAAACGGAGCTGAGTATGAATTCAGTTTTTACCAGGGAAGCAAGATTGTTCGTGGCAGGTATGATGATAAAAGACTTACGGCAGAAGTGACACTGGCAAAAATGCCTTCACCTTCCGTACCTGTCATGCGCCGTTTACTGGAACAGAACTTTAACTTGTACTACAGCCGGTATGCATTGGAAAACGAACGGCTCTGCATGCGTTTTGATACAGATCTTGAAACTGCCAATCCCAACAAGCTTTATTATGCGTTTAAAGAATTAGCCACCAGAGGCGATAAACAGGACGATTTGCTGGTACAGGATTTTGCCACCTTGCAAACGCTCGATACAGATCATGTTGAAACAATTCCTGATGCAGAGAAAGAAGTAAAGTATAAATATTTACTTCAATGGATCAAAGAAACCATTGATGTGGTGGAACCGCTTGATGCCGAAAAAATGAGCGGAGGAATTGCTCACCTCTTACTTAATCTCGCCTACCGGATTGATTATTTACTTGTGCCGGAGGGCAGGCTTTTATACGACCTTGAAGATTTAGTGACCATGTATTTTGTAAAGGACGAAAAACCGGTTCCTGAAAAAAACAAGGCAATGCTGAATGCATTTAAAAAGGTGCAAACGAAAACAAAGGACGATGTGTTTCCTTACCTGTTTCGAAGCAAGCATACATTCGCCATTACCATGCCGCAAACACAGAAAACAATTTCTGATACGATTTTTGGTGCCAATCAGAACATGGCCTGGTACAGGGATAACGACTATCCGTATATAGCCCAGCAGGTAAGTGAGTATGGATTTGGATATTGCCAGTATAATTTCAGTTTACCAAAGCCAATTACAGAAATGTATCTCATCTTAATGAAAGTGTGTTATTCTGATTTCTTTAAAGAACTTGGCTTTAAAGATGAACTGTACAACAGCAGCACAAAGCAGTTTAACAGGGAGCTGATTTAACCAAAGATCAATGCTATCATACAGCAGTGGGCAGAAAAATTTCCGCCGATCACTTTTAAGACAGAAAACCTGAAGTATGATTCGTTGATGAGTTTCACATATTCCTATACTGCAGAAGTTGAGTTTGTAAATACAGAATCCAAATAAAAACCGCTGATGTTGTGATACAAATGATGGCCATGATCTTGCAAAATTAAAGTGCTGACTGATGATAAAACCTGAGTACAAATATTCTGAAATAACAGAAAGAATCATTGGTTGTGCAATGAGGGTGCACAGCAAGATGGGGAATGGGTACAGAGAAGTGATTTATCAACGATGCCTTGCCCTGGAGTTTGAAAAGGAAGGATTGTCGTTTGAAAGAGAATTTGAAATAAGTGTTTATTATGGAGAAAATATTGTGGGAAAACGAAGAGTGGATTTTCTTGTGCAGAATGTAATTTCTGTTGAATTAAAAGCAGTAGTTGAATTGGATAATGAAAACCTGAACCAGGCTTTGAATTATCTCGAAGCCTATAGAAAAGAAGTTGGATTATTGATAAATTTTGGAGCAAAAAAATTTCAGTTCAAACGACTTATTAATTCTAAACTGTAATATCGATTAAACGAATCGCTTAATTAAAACATCATTAAAATCATTTCATCAATGCCATCAACGGTCGAGATAGTGGATAGTTATAAAGATGCCATCATCCAAATAGCCACACAAACAGGAACAGGCACCGGTTTTTATTTAAAACAATACAACCTGATTGTAACCAATAATCATGTAATAGATGGAAATGCAGAAGTTACCATTGCAGGGAAACAGTTTGAAAAAATTCTCAGCCGTGTATGGTATACCGATCGTAAACATGATCTTGCTTTTTTACAACCACCGGCCGTTAATTTACCCGAAATAAATTTAGGAGAATATCAACGGTTAAAAGATGGTGATCCTGTAATTGCAATCGGTCATCCATACGGATTGAATTATACAGCTACACAGGGGGTAATTTCAAAAGTTGACCGTGTACGGGAAGGATTGAAGTATATCCAGATTGATGCTGCCATCAACCCCGGCAACAGCGGCGGACCATTGGTTAACATGAGCGGCGAAGTAATTGGTGTAAACACATTTGTGATTCGTGGCGGAGATAATCTAGGCTTCGCTTTACCGGAAAATTATTTGCGAACTGCATTACAGGTTTATTTGCCGCATATCGGCAAACCATCAACACGTTGCCATGCCTGCGAGTTTTTGGTATTACCTGAAAATCTTGACAGCGGAAAATATTGCCCCGCCTGCGGAAGTGAAGTAAAGCTTCCTGAACTACCGAAAGAAGAATACGAACCGGTTGGTGTTGGTAAAACCATTGAGAATATTTTAAAGGAACTGGGAAAGGATATCAAGCTTGCACGAGAAGGCGCCAATATATGGAGTGTAAAAGAAGGCAGCGCAAAAATTATCATTCGTTACAATCCTGAGAATTATTTTATAGCAGGCGATGCGTATTTGTGTTTGTTACCAACCGATGCATTAAAAATAAAACCACTGTACCAGTATATGCTGCAGGAAAATTATAAAGGAGAAGGGTTGGTTTTAAGTTGTGTGAATCAAAATATTGTTCTCAGCCGAATCATGTACGATCTTGATCTGTTGCAGGAAAATGGTGTTCGGGTATTCAAAAACCTGTTTCAGAAAGCAGACAGCTATGATGATGTATTGAAGAAAGAATATGGTTGTCTGGAAAGAATAGAGGAGTAGTTATTTAACCGCTAAGATAGCAAGCAAGGTATGCCATACTTATCTTTATTTTAATGAATTTCAAAATCCTGTAAAAAGTATGGCATACCTGTTAACTTCTGAGAAGCAAAGCTATTTCTTCAGGAACAGTTACTTTTGCGCTTTCTATAAACAGGCATTTCATGAAATTATCTCATCTCTCCGAAACATTAGTTGGCTCTGAAATTGTAAAGCTTGGTAACCAGATCAAAGAACGTATCCGTTTGGGTGAACGTATTTATAATTTTACAATTGGCGATTTCGACAGCAGCGTGTTTCCCATTCCCAAAGAACTGGAGAATGAAATTGTTGATGCCTATAAGAATCATTTCACCACTTATCCGGCAGCAGAAGGTGTTCTTGATTTAAGACAAAGTGTTTCTGATTTTTTAAAAGAGCGTGAAGGGCTGGAATATGGAGTGAATGAAATTCAGATTGCATCAGGTGGCCGTCCGCTCATCTATTCTATCTTCCGTGCAATTGTTGATCGTGGAGATAAAGTAATTTATGCTGCTCCCTCCTGGAACAATAATCATTATACCCATTTCACCGAAGCACAGCATGTAATGATTGAAGCATTGCCTGAAAATAATTTCATGCCAACAGCAGAAGAAATTAAACCGCACCTGAAAGGGGCAACCTTGCTTTGCTTATGTACGCCGCAAAATCCTACCGGCACCATGTTTCCCAAAGCAGAGCTGGAAAAGATCTGTGATTTAATTCTGGAAGAAAATAAATCAAGAAATGTCAATGAGAAAAAATTGTTTCTCATGTTTGACCAGATGTACTGGACATTAACCTTTGGCAATAATGAACATTATAACCCGGTTAGTCTTCGACCGGAGATGAGAGAGATCACTGTGTTTGTTGATGGCATCAGCAAAGTATTTGCAGCAACAGGAGTTCGTGTGGGCTGGTCCTTTGGTCCTGAGCTGATCATTTCAAAAATCAAAGCAATTCTTTCGCATGTGGGTGCATGGGCACCAATGGCTGAACAGAAAGCGACTGCAAAATATTTATTGCAAAAAGAAAACATCGATCGCTACCTCGTCAATTTCAAAGAAGAAATCCATTACAGACTGGAGGAAATTGCAAAAGGATTTATGCAGTTAAAAAAAGAAGGATTCAAGGTTGATGTGCTTGCTCCGCAGGGAGGGATTTATCTTACCATTAAAGTTGATCTGACGGAAAAGAAAAAAACAGATGGTACAATACTTGAAACACAAGCCGACGTTACACAATATTTACTGGAAGAAGCAAAGCTTGCAATTGTTCCCTTCACTGCATTTGGTGCTTCAAAAACTTCTCCCTGGTACCGCTTAAGCGTTGGCACCTGTAAAAAAGAAGAGATCCCTGAATTTTTAGGAAAGCTGAGGGAAGCGATGCTGAAGCTGAATTAATAGAAACACAGATGAGGCAGATTTAAACGGATAGCTACGGATTGTTTATTTAGTGATTATACACAGATGTAAATTAGATCAGCTCTCATCCGTGTCATCAGCGTTTCTATCCTCATCTTTTTATCCTGAAAACTTTATTCTTATCAGCAATCAGCAATTGCCCTTCATATACAAGCTCAACAGCAGTTCTGCTGCAGCATTCGTTTGTGCAGAACCATTTTACAACAATATATTGGAGCGGTTCACTTTTAATCTGAATCGCCATTGTATCGCTGGCTGTCATTGTCCGCATGAGATTAGAAGAACTGTCTGCAAAGGTTGTGATCTGTCTGTATGGAGAATTTGATTTTACAAATAATTTTACATCAGCCGGTGTAAGCGTTGGGTTGGCTCCAAAGATCAAATCCTGACCTGTTGTTTTGTCAACAATGGAAAAGCTGAGGTTGCTCCAGAAAGCAATACACATCATTTCGGCACACATAGGCGTTGGTCCGCAATCATACCTGTTTTCTTCCTGTTTTTCGCAGGAAGCGAACAGCAGGCAAAAAGCCAATAGGGGAAATAAAATCCTGTTCATACCTTCATGACCCATAAAAACAAAACCGCTGCATGCATATTGAAGCTATCCGTGAATATTGTTTATCAAAGCCCGAAGCCGAGGAAACACTCCCTTTTGGACCGGATGTTTTAGTCTTCAAAATCAACAACAAGGTTTTCCTGTTATTACCGCTTGATGGAGAAGACCTGCGAATTAATGTGAAATGTGACCCTGACCTTGCACTTGAATTAAGAGAACAGTATCCCTCTGTGCTGCCCGGTTATCACATGAATAAAAAACACTGGAATACAATCATTGTTGATGGCTCTGTTTCTTTTAAACTCATTAAAGAATGGATCGATCATTCGTATGAACTGGTGAAGGGAAAGAAGAAAAGTAAGAAATAATTGTAAGGATGATTATGCGTTGGAATTTTTACTCAACAAGGCTTCGACAAGCTCAGCCTGACAGCCTGCTGTCACATTGAGCTTAGCCCGCCCTGAGTTTTTCGAAGGGTCGAAATGTTGACAGGCTTAGCACCAATGCTGAGAATAAAATCAACGGCTCATCAACAAAGAACTAAACCTTCGGCAGCTTATATCCATTATGATAGCTGCTCAGTAAATATTGCTGATTGATGGCTTCGTCTGTAAATTTTCCTTTTGCTTTATCCCAGTTTAATTTCTTTTTGCTGCGGTAAGCAATATTTCCCATTTGAGAAACGGTTGCTACATGAGCACCGGCTTCAATAGGGCAATGCAGATCTTGATATTTTCTTGAACGGACAGCGGCAATAAAATTTTCCCAGTGTTTATTTAACCCGTTGTCAACAGATTTGGCAAAAGGCACCAAAACTTTATGTTCGTTCTTTTTCTCCTCTATTACTTCCCATCCGCCACGGTTCAGCACAAGAGTTCCATTATTACCAATGAATGCAATACCATGATCACGGTTATAATTACCATTGCCGATACCAACCGCATGATCCCACACAATATTAAAATGATCAAATTCATACAGGGCCATTAATGTGTCTGGCGTTTCATCTGCTGAATTTGGCATTGCAAAGTTTCCGCCAAGTGCAACAATTGATTTGGGAACCTCTGCTTTCATTCCCATCAATGCATATTCCATTAAATGCACACCCCAGTCAGTCATTAATCCTCCTGCATAATCCCAGAACCAGCGAAAAGTAAAATGATAACGGTTTTCATTAAAGGGCCGCATTTGTGCCGGACCTAACCAGCTGTTATAATCAACTCCTGCAGGAACAGGTGAATTTGGTTTTACTGACAGCGGCTGTTTCCAGTCAACATAACTCCACACTTTGGCTGTACGGATATTTCCCAGTTGTCCGCCATGCACAAAATCAATGGCATCTTTAAAATGCTGCTGACTGCGTTGCCATTGCCCCGCCTGTACAATTTTATTGTAACGTTTTTGTGCGGCAACCATCCTGTTACACTCAATGATGGAGTTGCCAACAGGTTTTTCTACATATACATCCTTACCTGCTTCGCATGCATGAATCATCATCAGTGCATGCCAGTGATCGGGTGTGCCAATGATCACTGCATCAATATCTTTCTGATCGAGAAGTTTCCGGTAATCGCCGTAAGTTTTTATTTTAGAAATATCTACATTCTTTTTACTCAATTCGCCGAGCCGCCTGTCAATAACATTCTTATCAACATCACACACCGCAACAAGATTTACACCGGGAACATTTAACGCTGCCATTACATTACTCCAGCCCATTCCATTAATACCGATGGCACCAATATTTACCTGGTCGGCAGCAGAAAAACGATTGCGGAAAATGGCGAAAGCTTTATTATCAAAAGCAGGAAGAAGAATACTTCCTGCTGCAAGCAAAGCAGAGTTTTGCAAAAATTTACGGCGGGCAATCATGGCTGTTGTTTTATTGATACAGAAAGATAAGATTTTTTACTTCTGTAACAACAGTCTCCCAAACATCAATTACTTACTGGTGAACTTTGCAAAAAAGTAATAAGCTAAAAAGCTCACCGAAATACTGAATGCCATGGTTGCCAGTGAATGAATCCCCAATGGTTGTGTATAATTTACAATCATTAGTCCGCCGCCGATACCCGCTAAAATGCAGACCCATTTGATAGTTGTAAGCTGATCGTTTTTAGGCGTTGTCTGCAACAGAGAAGAAGCGGCGCTTTCAGAAACACCTTTGTCGATGATTTTATGTTTCATGCGGTTTTCAAGAAACATTTTCAGAATGTTTACAATAAAAACCATAAAAAGGATGACGACAAAAATAACAGAAATGGTGTTGAATATACTCCTGTCGAATTCACTTTCTCTGTGCTGGGCATTTGCAAGGAAGGCCGTAAAAATCAATGCTGCTGTTGAAACTATTTTTTTCATTTTATATTTTGTTTATAGATGATGAGACGAATGACTTGTATTTATGTTGCAGTTTTTTAATAGAAATCAATGGCTTTCATTTTCTGCTGATACGTTTTATACTGATCAATACAAAGAAAAATAAGCAGAACCACTACTGAGACTACCGTTAAATAAACAGCGAAATTGCCTGCACTGCTGAACAGTTCAATCAGGTATGCCCTGAAGAAATAAAGCATTGCGCCTGTTATAGTAATTATCACAAAAGAAAACAGGTAGATGAAAAAATCTTCCGGAAGCAATTTTGGTTTAGGCGATGGCTGCAGTTGTTTTACCACTAGTTCAGAAAGATCAAAATCAAAAGCAGGAACGTCCTGTTCGCCAATGCCTGTAAATAATAAGCGATAGGTTTCAACGGCTGCTTTACAATCTTCGCAGAAATGCACATGTTCAGCAATGGCTGCATCACAGTCTGCACTGTTCAATGCATATTGCTGTAGTTCATCATCGGTAAGATGTTTTGTATTCATAAATCATCTTTTTTATAAGTAACTAATAATTCGTTCTTCAGCATTTTTCTTGCACGGAACAGATAGTTTTTTACTGTTCCATCGGGCAGGCCCGTTATCTGCCCAATCTCTTCATAACTCATTTCTTCCTGGTGATATAAACTGATGAGGGTATTATATACAGGAGGTAATTTACTGATGGCTGTTTTTAAGATAACCGCTAATTCCTTTTTGTGAATCATTGTATCAACTGTAATTGCCGGAGAAGTTGAAAGAAATTTACCGGCGAACCAGCCATCATCTTCGGCTTCATTTCCTTCCGGCCCATCACCCGGCAGGAGCAGTTTTTTCTTCCGCAGGTAATCGAGACAGGTATTGTAACTCACCTGTGCAACCCATGTACTAAGTTTTGACTGAAAGCTGAAGGAAGGAAGTTTCCGGTGAACCTTCAGATAAATATCCTGGGCAATGTCTTTCCTGTCTTCAGAATTGCTGATCATTTTAAAAACGATCTGTGCCACCAGTCTTTCCGTATGCCGGATAAGCTGGGTATATGCATGCAGATTGCCATCCAGCACCTGCTGAACCAGTTCCTTATCTGCCGGAATATTCCTGTTGCTGTTCGTCACTTGTCAAGTTAGACGGGTGAGTGAAAAAATTGTTGCAGTAAAGGTAGAAGCCCTTTTTTGAGAAAGAAAAGAAGAAAGGCAACTCATGGAGAAGAGAGCTGTTGACCTGAACGTAATGGAAGAAAAAGAATAGAAGCTCTGAGGGATGTTAAGTTGCTTTATCGTTGGTGTTTCTCACCAGGCCGATGCCTGCAAAAAAGAACATGGAACCAAGCACATCCGAAACAATAATAAGTTTAATATTTCTTGTACTTGATCCACCATTTAAAAAACTGATGGCAGAATAGATGACCCCGGCTATTCCAAGGATAGATAAAATAATTCCCAGTATTCGTTTTTCCATACCTGTTTTTTTACAAGGTAAGCTGATTCAACAGCAGTATATCCGAATGTGTGAATGTTGTAAAAAGGGAAGGGAATTGTGTAAGAGTTGGTGTAATTGTTTGATAACTAATATCGTTAGTTATGGGTTGAAAAGGCTGTGGTCTATTCTATACATAGAACATAAAAGAAAAAGACTATCAGAGCTAAATCTTTTTCAGGAGTAGGTAGGGACAATTTGTTAGACACATATGTATACAGCCTATATGGCTGATTATCAGTCGGTTTCGGAAAAAACTTGTTTAAACTTGTTTAAACTTGTTTAAAACTCATTTAAAACAACTCCCAGGCCCCATAGCTGGTGCTTTTTATTTTCTTATCAATTCTTAATGAGCTTAAAAAATTTGTGACTTTATTTTTTCTTTGGTCATCAGTAAGAGTAGCCGAGAGCTTTGGAATAATTAAATTATCTATAGCATTTCTTTTCGTTTTTCCAAACCGTTTAAGATATTCCAAAATCATCTCTTTAAAGTGCGCATCATCAAAACTCCGATTCGCAATATATTCAGCTTTTAAACCTTCATTGTTTGTAGGTTCAATTACTTTGAACGAAAGATAAATGTTTGGTCTTCTTCCTTCAATAAAACCAAGTTTTTTAAGATATTTATATTCATCTTCTGAAATATGTTTTCTTTTTTGAACCTTATCCAGTACTATTATATCTTCTAATTTAAGATCAGGGTTTTTAACTAAAATACGTGCAAAATCTTCATTAAGTATTTTTCCTGTGATAGTAACCTTTACTTTTCCGTCTGTGAAATCATAATCAGGCATTGGAAAAAACCGAAGTCGTTGAAAATTGAAAATTTTCCGAATACCCCCACCTTGCGTTTCAATCATATCAAGGTTTTTCATAGCCTCTACTAAGAAAGGATTTCGATAAACTTCTTCAGGGGTATCTTTTAAAACAACCTCTTCAATAGATTTTGGAAGAAAAGAACCGTAATTGGAAAAGACTAAATGATCGTCTTCGAACTCAACTAAGTTTATTCTTGCGCTTTTTGTATAATCCTGATGAGCAATAGCATTATTGAGAGGTTCCCTAATACTAAAAGGATCATAACGCAACACCTCGTCAGGAAACAAAGTACCACTTCTTAAATATCTATATTTAAGATTCCTGACTTTTTTAAACACCTCATCAACAGTAAGAATAAGCGGGATGGAAAAAATTTCAAAATCTTTGTCTTGATTCTCGACTGTTTTAAGATTCCAGCGAATTTTTACAAAAGATCCAAGGTAATGTTCAGACTCCTCCTTACCAAGAAGAATAAGCGTCGTTCGTGTAATTTTTTCCTTAATAGTTAGCTTTGCTTTATCTAAAAATTTTACATTATCCCAGTTATCAACCTCATCTTTATATTTTGGGTTCCTTTTTTTGAACTCGAAACGTGCTTTTTCAATAGCCTTTTCTTCTAAGTCATCAATATTTGCTTCTGGGATAACTACTGCAGTCCAATCCTCTGATATTCTAACTTCCCCTAAAATAGCTTCCAATCTGGATTGTGTCATTTCAACAAGACTGTCATTAATGCGTTGCCATAATTTCTTGTGAGCATATACAGGTAATCGATACAAATGCTTTGGAATTTGAAAAACCCAAACAATTTTATGTGTGTCAGTAGTTTTGTATTCCTGAACATCAAACCCTTCTGAACTTAGATTTGGGCAATCAGAAATAATTTTAATTTTTACGTTTTTTGAGTTATAGGAATGAAAGTCTTGAATGCCAACTATATTAAGGGTATTATCTTCTACCCCAATAATTAAATGCCCACCCTTCATGTTTGCAATTGCAGAAATATAAGAAATGACATCATCGCTTTCTCTGCCAGATATTTGATGTTTTAATGACTTAAATTCCTTCCACTCACACTTTTCATTTTCCTGTGGGTAATTATTTTTTAAAAAAATATGCAGTTCTTGTTCGGTCATATTAGTATTATATCTTTTACAAACATCCGAAAGTATTTCAACTTTTACTGGCGTATTCCATTTAAAATACTTAACCGATAGGTTCGTACCGTTTTTTCAATGCTAAATCCTTTTCCAAAATCTATACATGTGAATATATTAAAACAACAAGTTTCTCCAATCCCCTAATTTTATATCCTCACATTACAACACATGAGTCCACAGATCAATTCCAAACTTCCCAACGTCGGCACCACCATCTTCACCGTGATGAGTGCATTGGCAACAGAACATAAAGCAGTCAATCTCGGACAGGGGTTTCCTGATTATCCCATGAGTGAAGAACTCACAGCCAAAGTGTATGAAGCCATGAAGCAGGGACATAATCAATATGCACCCATGCCCGGCCTGGTTAGTTTGCGTGAATCAATTGCAGAGAAAGTACAGCATCTGTATCATACATCCATCAACCCCGATACAGAAATCACTATTACTCCGGGCGGTACCTATGCTATTTATTCAGCATTAACAACCATTGTACGCCCCGGTGATGAAGTGATCATTTTTGAACCGGCTTACGACAGCTATATTCCCAACATTGAAATCAATGGAGGTATTGCCATTCCATTACCATTAACTTATCCTGATTATAAAATCGATTGGGACTTAGTCCGCTCATCCATTACTCCAAAAACAAAAGCAATCCTGATCAACTCGCCGCACAATCCAACAGGAAGTGTACTTGATAAGAATGATATTGAAGAACTGAAACAGGTTGTTGCAGGTACAAATATTTTCATCGTCAGCGATGAAGTGTATGAACATTTGATTTATGATGAACTGCCGCACGAAAGCATGTTGAAATACCCTGAATTATTTGAACGGAGTTTTGTTTGTTTTTCATTCGGCAAAACCTATAATTGCACAGGATGGAAACTAGGTTATTGTATTACTCCGGCTGTACTGATGAAAGAATACAGGAAAGTGCATCAGTTTAATGCATTTAGTTGTTTTACACCTGCGCAGGCTGCTTTGGCTATTTATTTAAAAAACAAAGAAGCTTATTTATCACTGCCACGTTTCATGCAGCAGAAGAGAGATTATTTTATAGCATTGATGAAGCAGACAAAGTTTGATCTGCTTACAACACATGGAAGTTATTTTATCTGCGCCAGTTATGGCCGCATCAGCGATGAAGCAGATAAAGATTTAGCCATACGCTTAACGAAGGAAGCAGGTGTTGCCACCATTCCCCTTTCAGCGTTTTGTCATAATGGAAAAGATGATAAAGTAGTTCGCTTTTGTTTCAGCAAACAGGACAGAACATTGCAGCAGGCTGTAGAAAAACTGATGAAGATTTAGTTGTCATCCTGAGGTACGAAGGATCTGTTCAGCTTTTGTACGAATGTCCGGCAGATCCCTCCTTCGTCGGGAGGACAAAAACTCAATACTTCCTCTTCTTACTCTTCAGGTATTTACCATGTATGATTTCACTCATGGTTTTGTTTTGCACTTTACTTTCTAACCATGAGATGATATCGAGATAAGCAAACGATCTTGTTTCAAATCTGTTTTTTTCCAGGTGTTTGATCTGATCAAGAAATTTCTTCAAGGCCTCCTTAATCTGATCAGGAGATTTATAACTGTTCTTCAGAAATTTAAACATCGCTTCTTCAACCACAGTTAGGTTTTTCATCTTGGCCATAAAACGGTGAACAGACTTTGCCAGCGAATCAAGGATTTCATAATTCCCCAGTTCATAATGACAAAGCATATGCATCAGCCTTGCATAACTCTGCAGATCAATACGCAGGTTCATTGGCCCGTTGATGATGAGCTGCAGATAATCAAGAGCTTTTTCATAATTGCCGCTGCCAAAATAAAGCGATGCAATTTTATAGTTGAATACAAGAATGCGGTGCTGATCAACATACAGTTCATATTCATGCAGCTTCTCTTCAATTTCTCCAACCACTTTCAATCCTTCTTTAAAGGTTCCTTTCATCAGGTAACCGTTGAGCTTTGCACTGTTGATATAAATAGAAGTATGTGTGCGGAAATTATCGTGTACCTGTGCTTCCTGTGTTTTGCCGTAATCTTCAAACTGTTTTAATGTTTCATCAAACTTTTGAAAATTGCGCAGATCAAAATGTGCGTTCAGCAAGGTATGCATGCCTTTAATGTAATGCCCGGTTTCAACGGTTTTTAGAAAAGGGTTTTCATTGTACAGATCAACCCATTTCTGGCTGTAACGGTAATACATTAAAAAATCCTGGCGTATAAATGCATACCAGCAATAGCTTTGATAGAGATACATCTTTTCATAAAAACCACTCACCAGTTCAAGATCCTTAGGCAGGTAACTTTTAAAAAATGTTCTGATATCTTTTTCATCATCCACATTTCTTGCATGTCCGTTGAGTACATACCAGCGGTAAAGCAATAAGGCAAGATTGGACAGACGTGTAACACGATCAATATGGCTGCTGATATCCAACGCCTCTTCAGCCATCTTTTCTGTTTTCTCTGTCGTGCTCCGGGTAATATGCAGAATTTCTATTTTCTTTTCAAGAGAAATGAGCTGTACCAGTGTATTAAACTTTTGATTGGCCCTTGCCACCTCTTTTGCTTTTTCAATAATGCGCAGACTTTGCTGCTTTAATCCTTTATTATAAAGGAGACGGGCATTGTCTAAATGCTCACTCAGCTGCAGATCCACATTTTCACCGGTTTTCAATAAACGTAAACTGGCCAGAAGTTCCCTGTACAGATGGGTTTTGAGATTTGCCAGCTTGGTTTTGCTGTTATCGGTTAATTTCTTCAGCAAAACCTGCTCATCATACTCCTGCATTTTGTCCAATGCGTCAAAAAGCTGGATAATTTTGAGGTCTTCTTTGGAGGAGCTTCGCTTTATGTAGAGCTTGAAATGCCGCTTTTCGGCTTTTTCAAGGGAGTGAACTAAATGAAATAATGTATCGGAAAAACTGTTGGCCATAATAATTTTTTTTCGTGAAAGCCTTTGCCAATCTACGTTTCCCTCTTTCAGGATGCCTTAGGCATCATATGAAGAGGCGTATTTTGATTTGATGTGTAAACACCGTTGGGCTAATTTTACATCATCATTAAGGCTTGAAAAATTATACAGCAAGCAATCGTTAAAAGTTGGAAAAGCAATAGTAACGGCCTCGATGACAACAGCTTTGAGCTGTTAAGAAAAACTACTTCGAACTATTTTTTTATATGGCAAGCAATCGTTAACGGTCAACTGTTTCTACAGATGACCTTTTTTTTTGCAGAAACTTCGCTAAGGTAACATAAAATTCCATTTAACAAACTCTTAAGATCAGTCTTTTTCCACATGCTGTTAAAGTAGGCTGTATTACATTCGGGGAACCATTGCAATTTCAACACAGAACGAAGGAGTTAGGCAATAAAACTTACAGATGTTATTATAAGTAAATGAAGATTTCTCCTGCATATCGTGGTATTTTCTTCATGCTGCTGGCAGCGTTGGGCTTTTCAATTATGGGTGGCGCAGCCAAAGCTCTAAAAGGAAGTTTCAATGCCGGGCAGTTGGTTTTTTGGCGTAACACAGTTGGCATCCTGGTATTGGCCATAAGTTTTGCTAACCGGAAACCGGTGAATAATGGCGGCAATCTTCCCCGTCTCATTTTTAGGGGGTTGATGGGAACGACGGCACTTTATACCCTTCTTTATTGTATTCTGCACCTTCCGCTGGGTACAGCCATGAGTTACAGTCTTACTTCAGCTTTATTTATTGCCTTATTTTCTTTTTTGCTGTTTCGTGAATATGAAGGCAGATGGGTTTTGCTGGCGGTGTTTATCGGGTTCACCGGTATGCTGTTGATTTATAAACCCAATATTCATCTGCCCTGGTATTATCATATTGCCGGACTGATCAGTGGTGTTTCTTCTGCCATTGCTTATTTAACCATTGGCAGACTTACAAAGTTTTATGATACAAGAATCATTGTGTTATCATTTGTATTAACCGGTGTTCTTGTTCCTTTATTATTTGTATTGATCCGTTTATTATTTCAACTGCCGGAAGATGATTTGCTTTTTATTGCCTGGAAATGGCCGCAGGGAAATGAATGGTGGTTGATTTTGTTGTTAGGATCGGCTGCGTTGTTTGGACAATTCTTTGTTACAAAGGCTTATGGTGCAGACAGGGCAGGAATTGTTTCTGCTATCGGCTATGCCAATATTATTTTCAGCATTTTTATTGGTATGATGCTGGGCGATGCTTTTCCTGATAACATTTCATTACTTGGTATTGGCTGCATCATTGGAAGTGGATTGATGATTTCATTCATTAAAAAGGAAAAAGAAAACATTTCTGTAAAAGATAACTTGCAGTAATATTGTTTTTTCATGAACAGCACTCCTACCTTTTTAATTGCAGGCATAGGTAACACTCTCCGTTCAGATGACGGAGTTGCTGCATTTGTGTGTGCTGAAATTGAAAAGAAGAAGCTGCAGAATGTAACTGTGATTATCAGCCAGCAATTGCAAACAGAGTTCATTGATCAGTTTCTGCAATATGATTATGTAGTGGTGATTGATGCCTCTATTATTGCAGAAGGAATCCTTTTTGAAAAAGTTCCTGATACAACCAAAGCCGTTCTTCATTCTTCACATCATATCAATTTGGCAACGCTTAACTCATTGGCAAAGCAATTGCACGGAAGAGCAATCAATTTGTATTCGTGCGGAATAGAAACCGAATGTTTTGAAACAGGAGAACAGCTTTCAGCAAAGGCCAAAGCCAATGCTGAGAAAGCTGTTCTGTATATAACTGATTGGGTAAGTACCTTGAGAGAGTAAGGTATGCCATACTTATTTCAGATGCCTGAAATTTATCAACATGCCTGATAAGTATGGCATACCTGTTTTAATTTCTTTCAATGCGTTTGATTAAATCTCCTGCTGCATCTTTTACTTCAATGATCATCGGCATTTGCCCCATGGCATGTGTTGAACAGGATAAGCAGGGATCGTAACAGCGAATGGTTGATTCAACCCTGTTCAGCATTCCTTCCTTCAAATCATTTCCTTTTACATATTGTTTGGCCACTTCTGTAATAGAACGGTTCATGGAAGGATTATTCTGCCCGGTAGCAATCAGCAGGTTTACATTTACCAGTTTACCGGTGTTATCTGTTTTGTAATGATGAAACAGTGTACCTCTTGGTGCTTCTGAACTGCCGATACCTTCTTCATAATTCCAGCGGCCGTTATGCTGTATATGTAATGATGTAACCTGTGGATCATTTAAAATCCGTTGTGCATCTTCTACATCACTCAACGCTTCAATTAAACGTGTATAGTGAAAGTAAAAAGTTCCATGTACAGGTTTTCCGCCATTCATTGCTTTGAAGAGTTCAAATTCTCTTTGTGCTAAAGGGGTGCGCATTTTACTGGCAACATTCAATCTTGCCAATGGCCCAACTCTGTAAAATCCTTTGTCGAAACCGAAGGGCTTATAATAAGGAAACTTCAGATAGGAAAAATTAACAGAACGTTCTGCTATATAGTCGAGATATTTTGCAGGCGATAACTGATCGTGTAAAATTGTACCGTCTGCATCCATGAAACGAAGTTTACCATCGTATAATTCATGTTCACCATTTGGACCAACTGTACCGAGATATAAAGTAGGGGAAGTTGCAAATGTTTCCACCATCTCTGCATTTTCATCATGAAAATGCTTGATGATTTCAATTCCCTTTTGTACTGTTTCAATTGCTTCAGGTATCCAGTCAAGCAATGCTTTCCTGTTTTCTTCTGTTAACGGATAAGCCATACCACCGGGAACAATGCCCATGATATGAATTTTTTTACCCGTGATACGTTCACTTAATTCCTGCCCGAATTTGCGTAACCGGATTCCACGTACTGCGATGTCGGGAAATTTTTCAGCAATACCGAGTATATTTCTTTTTGCAGGATCACTATCGTAGCCCAGCAAAAAATCGGGGGAGGAAAGATGAAAAAACGATAATGCATGTGAAGAAAGATTCTGACCGATATGCATTAATCTTCTTAAGAGGTTTGCTGTGTAAGTTGGCTGAATACCCTGGATCATTTCGCAGGCTTTTACACTGGCCAGTGTATGACTGGTTGGACAGATGCCGCAAATGCGTGGAGTAATCGTTGGCATTTCAGTATACATTCTTCCTTCACAGAATTTTTCAAAACCCCTGAATTCATTTACATGAAATAATGCATTCTCCACTTCACCGCTATTGTTTAGTTCAATGGTGATTTTTGCATGTCCTTCAATTCTTGTAACAGGAGAGATAAGGATTGTTCTTTTATCTTGATTAACCATAACGCAATTTTTTTACTTTGCTTAAATCGGGAACACGGTCGTTTAAAAATTCAAACAGTACATAAAAGATGGTATCAGCATCGGGAGGGCATCCCGGAATAACAAAATCAATGTGTACTAATTCCTGCAGGGGAACGACTTTATCATTCAGCTTAAGCAGTGCAGGATGATTGGGAACTTCGCCTTCCTGGTCGTTGCTGATGGCATTGACATAAGCGGTATCAAATACATCTTTCAGGTTGAAATAATTCCGCATGCCGGTAACATTGGTTGTTACAGCACAGTCACCCAGGGCAATCAGAATTTTTGAATGTGCACGCATGTGCATTAACTCGTGCTGGTGTTCATCACTTGTTACAGATCCTTCAATCAAAGCAATATCCACATCGGGAAATTCTTTTCCATCTACAACAGGCGACTTAACGATATCGGCCAGCTTTGCAACATCGAGGATGCGTTCATCAATATCCAGCAAAGACATATGGCAGCCGGAACAGCCACCCAGCCAAACCGTTGCTAATTTTTTCTTAGCCATTTTATCAATTCATTTTTAGTATCAACATTAATAAAAGAAATGATCAGAGTTTCATTGCTCTTTTCTCCATCAGTTCGTTAATCATTCCCGGATTTTTTTCAAGCTGTCCCTGCACAATTGCTTTCGGCCAGATAGCACCGGTAGGACAGGCATGCAGACATTTACCGCAGGATGTACATGTTTCAGATTCGCCCCATGGCGTATTGAAATCAGAAATGACCCGTACATTATAGCCACGGTTCATCACATCCCAGTTGTGTGCTCCTTCCACTTCATTACAAACTCTTACGCAACGGGTACACATGATGCAACGGTTATGATCAATTACATACCATGCATGCGATGTATCCACTTCACATTGAGGAAAGAGGAATGGATAACGGATACGGTCCATACCAACTTTGTAACCAAGCTTCTGCAGCTCGCATTTACCATTGGCAACACAAACAGAACATACATGATTGCGTTCTGCAAAAAATAATTCTGTTGTAATGCGTTGGTATTTTTTGATCCGTTCTGTATTGGTGCGGATGATCATGTTGGCTGCAATCTTGGTTGTACAGGCAGACAGTAATCTGCTTACACCTTCAATTTCAACAAGGCAAAGACGGCAGGCACCGATATCCAGCACTCCTTTTAAATGACACATGGTGAGAATTTCTATATCATGTGCACGGCAAACATCAAGAATAGTTTTGCCTTCTTCAACCTCCAGTTTTTTATCATCGATCTCTATGGAAATCTTGTTCATACATCAGGTTGTTGGTTGTAAATCTGTTTTCATTTTTTCTTCAGGATTGCTGATCCTGTTTTCATACTCTTCTCTGAAATGACGAAGAGTGCTCAGTAATGGATTGGGAGCAGATCCGCCAAGTCCGCAAAGACTTGATTCTTTTACATACACCGCCAATTCTTCCAATCGTTCAAGATCAAGTGCGGTTGCTTTATTGTCACAGATTTTTTTCAGCAGATCGTGCATCATCTTGGTGCCCACTCTGCAGGGAACACATTTACCGCAGCTTTCATCCATGCAGAACTCCATAAAGAAACGGGCGACATCCACCATGTCTGAACTTTCATCCATTACAATCAATCCACCCGATCCCATAATAGAACCCAAGCTGATTAATGATTCGTAATCCATTTTTACATCGAGATGTGCAGCAGGAATACAACCTCCGGATGGGCCACCTGTTTGTGCAGCTTTAAATTGACCACCTCCTTGTATACCGCCACCGATATCATAAATAATTTCACGGAGTGTTGTACCCATGGGCACTTCAATTAAGCCGGCATTGTTGATTTTACCTGCCAGTGCAAACACTTTTGTTCCTGCACTTTTTGCTGTTCCTATTTCACTGTACCATTCACCGCCATTATTAATGATGGGAGAGATAGCAGCCAGCGTTTCTACATTATTAATAAGCGTTGGTTTTCCCCAGAGCCCGCTTTCAGCAGGATAAGGAGGTCTTGGTTTTGGTGTTCCTCTTTTGCCTTCAATAGAAGCGATCAATGCAGTTTCTTCGCCACAAACAAAGGCACCCGCACCAATACGTACTTCCACATCAAAAGAAAACTCACTGCCGAGAATATTATTTCCGAGTAAGCCTAATTTCTTTGCCTGTTTAATGGCCAGCTCAAACCGTTTAATGGCCAATGGATATTCACCACGGATGTAAGCGTATCCTTTACTTGCACCAACAGCATAACCTGCAATTGCCATTCCTTCCAGTACCCTGTGCGGATTACCTTCCAAAACACTACGGTCCATGAATGCACCGGGATCACCTTCATCGCCATTACAGATTACATATTTTTGTTTACTTACATATTTATATACTGTTTCCCATTTAAACCCTGTTGGATAACCGGCACCCCCACGACCTCTGATACGGCTTTGTTTGATCTCTGCAATCACATCTTCGGGACTCATTTCAAACAGCACTTTATCAAAAGCTTTATATCCATCATGTACTAAGTAATCTTCAATTTTTTCTGGATTGAGATGACCACAATTTTTCAAAGCAATTTTCTGTTGCTTTTTAAAATAGGGATCTTCCTGTGCGTCAATAAATGGTTTAGGTCTTGAGTCTGCAAAAAGCAACAGGTCTTCAATTGGTTTTTTATCAATCAGCTGGCTTTGTACAATGCGGGAAATATTAGAACAGTCTACCTTTTGATAAACAGCATATTCAGGCAGGCATTTAATTAATGGCCCCTGGTTACACGGACCCATACAACCCGTGGGAATAATATCTATTTCACTTTCAAGCCCACGGTTCTTTACTTCTTCCTGTAATTTTTTCAATACATCTTCAGAACCGGAAGAAATACAGCCTGCACCACAGCAAACGCATAATTTATGCCTGTGTTTATTACTCTGATCTTTCGCTTTTTCAGCGTAGATAATCGTTTTTAAATCATGCCTGTTCATACCGTTTCCATTTTAGATTTAAGTTTGGCTATAATGGCATCTGCATCAGCTTTTGCCTGCACCTCATCATTAATGATTACGGCAGGAGCCAGTCCGCAGGCGCCGATACAACGGGCAACCTGTACGCCGAGCTTATTATCAGCACTCACTTCACCGGGTTTTAAATTGAATGCCCTTTCTACTTCATTCAGAATTTGCTGCGCACCTTTTACATAACAGGCTGTACCGGTACAAACCAGACAGGTATGTTCACCTTTTGATTTCAGTGAAAAGAAATGATAAAAGGATACGGTTGAAAAAACCCTTGAAGGCGGCAGATGCAGCTTTTTGCTGATATATTTCAACACGTTCATCGGTAAGTGTCCGTAGCTGTTCTGTGCAGTATGAAGAATTTCAATTAAAGCATCGGGCCTGTAATTTTCTTTTTTCATTTTAGCTGCTATCAGCTTTACACGGGGGTCTGTTGCAGAAAGCTCATTTTCATGAGCACGGTGGTGATGTGTATGAGCAGTCATATCACTTTATGATTTAAATCAAACAATGAATTTTTTCGAAAAACATCAATACAGGATACTCTGTAATAAACTATTATAGGAGAAGGGCTCAATCGCTTTGACACAAAATGTCATTTATATTTTCAGGTGCCTAAAATAGGATGTACTTTAAAAAAGAGATATGATGAATATCATCAGTATTACTGTTTGTTAACAATGGTAGTTTCGATTAACCCAATTTTAAATTGATATGAATCATATTACAGCATGACGCAACTGTGCTGTTTTCTCGTTCACAGTCTGTACTTTGTTATCCTCTTCAACCTTTCAATACCTTTCAATGAAAGAGCTGCTGCAAACCCAAATGATGAATCATCTTTGGGAAATACAATTAAAAGGTGGTTATATTAATGATGAAGATGTAAAAAGACTTGCACATCAGTTTAATCTTTCCGAAACAGAAGTAGAAGGCGTGGTATCTTTTTATCATTTTTTTCACCGCAAACCAACCGGCAAATACACTATTTATCTTAACAACAGTATTGTGGCTGATATAAAAGGATTCAGCCGAATTAAAGAAACACTCGAAAGGGAAACGGGTGCCGTTTTTGGATCGGTTGACCGCACAGGTACATTTGGATTATTTTTAACTCCATGCATTGGCCTCAGTGATCAGGAACCATCAGCATTGATCAACTTCTATCCTTTTACCAATCTGAACGCTATTAAAATAAAGGACATTATTGCCTCGCTGAAAAAAGGAGCAGACCCGGCAGCTATTTGTGATACACCTGCCGTTAATATCCGCTACTCACCTCAAGGGTCTAAGTCATTTTTCTTTAAAGAATTTATTGATGGAAAAAAATGGGATGCTGCAAAGAGCCAACCGTCGTTACCTAAGTATGTAATATGTAATGCTGATGAAGGAGAGCCGGGTACATTTAAAGACAGGGTATTGATGCAGACACAGGCAAAATCGCTGATTGAAGGAATGCTTATTTGCGGATATACCATCGGATCTGAATATGGTATCATTTACCTGCGGGGAGAATATAGATGGCTGAAAAGCAAACTTGAAGATGCGATTCAGGAATACAGAAATTCCGGTTTATTGGGAAGAGAATGCGGTGGGATAAAAGGCTTCAACTTTGATATACGTGTGCAAATGGGAGCAGGCTCCTATGTATGTGGAGAAGAAACCGCTTTACTTGAATCATTGGAAGGTAAAAGAGGAGAGCCGAGAACCAAGTGGTTTTTTCCTGTAGAAAAAGGGTATTTGCAACAACCTACTGTTATTAATAATGTAGAAACGTTTTGTGCGGCAGCAAGGATTATTGAAATGGGCACAGAAGAATATTTGAGCCTTGGAATCCCG
Organism: Chitinophagaceae bacterium; assembly: GCA_016713085.1. Classification (NCBI taxonomy): domain Bacteria; kingdom Pseudomonadati; phylum Bacteroidota; class Chitinophagia; order Chitinophagales; family Chitinophagaceae; species Chitinophagaceae bacterium. Next base: position 1,601,946 of record JADJPV010000001.1, read on the forward strand.
GGTTCGCCCGGAGTAAAACTGCTCAGCGTTTCCGGTGATTGCAAAATACCGGGCATTTACGAAATAGAATTGGGTATGACGGTTGCAGAACTGCTTGAGCTTTGCGAAGCAGAAGATCCTTATTATATACAGGTTAGCGGCCCGTCAGGAGAATGTATTTCCATCAAAGAAAAATATCGCCGCATCTCTATGCTTGATCTGTTGGCCCGTAAAGACATACGCTGCGGAGGAGCCTTTATGATTTTTAATAAACAAAGAGACCTGGTGAAAGTGCTGTTGAACTTTACCGAATTCTTCAAATCAGAATCATGCGGCATCTGCACTCCATGCAGAGCCGGCAATTTTATTATTCAGCGAAAATTAGAAAGGCTGGATAACGGACTTGCGAATGAAAAAGACCTTGAAGAATTAAAAAACTGGGGAATGATTATGAAAAACACAAGCCGTTGCGGATTGGGTAAAACTGCCACCAACAGTTTGATTTATGCAATGGATAAATTTCACAGTTATTTTTCTTCTAAACTGGATAAAGAGTTTAACGGACTTAATCTCAAGTTTGACATAGAAGCCGCAACAAAAGAATACGAGAAATATAAAATATGAATGTTATGTCAAAGATGGTTACCATAACAATTGATGGAAAAAATATTGAAGCAGAAGAAGGAAAAACCTGATTCTCGCTGCAAAAGAACATGGAATTTTTATTCCTTCTCTTTGTTATTTTGAACATATTGAGCCGCCATTGGGTACATGCAGGTTGTGTACATGTAAGATTAATGGAAAGTTTGCGCCTGCCTGTACAGAAAAGGTAGCAGAAGGTCTTTCGGTAGAAGTAAATTCAGAGGAGCTGATTGATACCAGGAAGGCGTTGGTGGAAATGATGTTTGCAGAGGGGAACCATATTTGCCCTGCCTGTGAAAAAAGCGGTCATTGCGATTTGCAGCATATGGGATATGAATTGGGGGTTTCTTCCACCCGTTTTCAGCATTTATTTAAAGACCGCATCATTGATTTCAATCCATCCCGGATGGTACTGGAACATAATCGCTGCATTAAATGCATGCGTTGTGTTGTAGATGTAAAAACAAGCGATGGTAAAAAAGTATTCAATTACCAGAACAGGGGCAATGAAACATTTGTTGGAGTCGATTATGAACAGGAAGAAAGGCTTACTGAAGAACAGGTAGTTAATGCCATGAAAATTTGTCCAACAGGCGCCATTATCGTAAGAGGTGTCAGCATGTCAGAACCTTTTGGTGACCGAAAATTTGATATGGAATCTGTTCAGGAAAACTATCATAAAAAGAAATCAAAAAGAACTCATTCTGAAGAAATGAGTAAAAAAATTATAGCCACCGTATCTCTTGCCGGTTGTTTTGGTTGCCATATGTCTTTACTGGATGTGGATGAAGAAATACTTGATCTGGCTGAATTGGTTTCATTCGACAAATCGCCACTTACAGATTTCAAAGAGTTTTCTTCACGTTGTCATATTGGGTTGATTGAAGGAGGTGTTTGCAATTCAGAAAATATAGAAACACTCCGCAAGTTCAGGGAGCATTGCGACATTCTTGTTGCACTTGGTGAATGTTCCATCTGGGGCGGATTGCCTACCATGAGAAATTCAATTCTCTTAAGCGAATGTCTTGAAGAAGCCTATTTCAATTCGGCAACAAGCGAACCCGGTGCAAATGTTGTTCCGTATCATGAAGACTTACCAAAAATCCTTGACAGGGTGTATGCCTGTAATGAAATTGTAAAGATTGATTATTATATACCGGGATGCCCCCCTGATGCCAATCATATCTGGAAAGCGGTAAAGAATATTCTTTGGGGAAATGAATATTCCATTTTGTATTCAGAGTTTAAATACGATTAACGCATTTACTTATGAACAGAAAAATAACGATAGATCCTGTTACAAGAGTGGAAGGGCACGGAAGGGTTACGATTCATCTTGATGAATACGGACAGGTGAAAGACTCTTTTTTCATATTGTGGAGTTCAGGGGTTTTGAACGGTTTGTTCAGGGTCATCCATATTGGGAAGCACCAGTGCTTGTTCAACGATTATGTGGCATTTGCCCGGTGAGTCATCACCTTGCCGCTGCAAAAGCAATTGATCAGCTTGTTGGCATTGATCCGAAAGATCTTTCACCCACTGCAACAAAACTCCGTCGGTTGATGCATTTTGGACAAATTTTCCAATCACATGCATTGCATTTCTTTTACCTGGCATCACCCGATTTATTATTTGGTATGGATGCTCCGGTAGAGAAAAGAAATGTAATGGCCGTTGCTGTTGAAAACAGAGAGCTTGCAATAAAAGGTATTACCATGAGGAAGTTTGGTCAGGAAATTATCAAAGCTGTTGCAGGTAAAAGAATTCACGGAATACTTGCTGTGCCGGGCGGTGTTTACAAAACATTCACAGAAAAAGAAAGAGATTATTTTCTTGATGGGAAAGAAATCGAGAATATCGATACCATGATCGAATGGTCGCTGGCTATGATCAATTTTATAAAAGGATATCATGAAAAGAACAAAAAATTGCTCGATGAATTTGCTTCTTTCCCTTCCGGTCATCTTGGTATGGTGAATGAGCAGGGTGCACTGGATTTGTATGATGGAAAGTTAAGGGCTATTGACAGCGAGGGAGAAATTACGCTCAATGATATTTCTACTGATTTGTATCAGGACTATTTTTCTGAAGCGGTAGCACAATGGTCGTACATGAAGTTTCCTTATCTGAAAAATGTTGGCCGTGAAAAAGGATGGAACAGAGTAGGCCCATTGGCCCGGATGAATATTTGCAGCTCCATTCCTACTCCATTGGCCAATGCAGCAAGAAATGATTTCATTGCATTTACAGGAAAAAAAGTAAATAACAGTACCATGTATTCGCATTGGGCTAGATTAATTGAAATGCTGCATAGTGCCGAAGAAATGAAAGAATTGCTGAATGATCCTGAACTGCTGGGAAACGATCTCATCCGCAAAGGCACACCACGCTTGAAAGGGATTGGTATTATTGAAGCACCCCGTGGCACACTTACCCATCATTATGAAGTGGATGAAAAAGGAATGATTACACGTTGCAACCTGATTGTTTCCACCACACATAATAATGATGCAATGAATACCGCAGTGAAATGGGTGGCCAATAATGTTATCAGCCGGAAAGGAACCATTACCGACAGCATGCTGAACCAGGTTGAAGTTGCCATAAGAGCGTATGACCCCTGCCTGAGTTGCGCAACACAATCATTGGGCAGGATGCCATTAAAAGCTGAAGTATATAATTTTAAAGGCGAGCTGATAGATGAACGATTCAAAAACTGAGAAATCAGGTATATTAATTATAGGAATTGGCAACAGTGGCCGAAATGATGATGGCCTTGGTTGGAAATTCGTTGATATTGCCAGCCAGACAATGCGGGGTTATTTTGATGTTGAATACAGATACCAGCTCCAGATAGAAGATGCAGAACTTGTAAGTAAGTATAACAAAGTAATATTCGCCGACGCCTCTCAGGAAGCAATACAAAATGGATTTGAAATCACGATGTGTAAAAAAGCGGGGCATTATTTTTTTTCATCGCATTTGCAATCACCCGAAACAATTCTGTACCTGGCCGAAATGCTGTATAATAAAAGGCCTGAAACATTTACTCTTGCAATAGAAGGCAAAAACTGGGGGCTGGGTAAATCCATTAGTAAAGAAGCAGAAAAAAATCTGGAAAAGGCACTTGCATATTTTAAAAAAACATTTTTGCCTTCCATCCGGCCATTTATAATGGATTATCAGTAAAGGCAAGCTTTTGTTAATGAGTATGGTTCATTTTATTAATAAGCCACATCATGCTTTTAAGTGACAGTGATCATTCTCTGCCGAAAAAGTAAGGACTAATATAGCAGCCTCTTTTGACAATTAAATTGCTCAGCCATGTATTCCCTTATTGCCGGCTTGTTTATCCTGCCGGTTATTGTCAGCGGATTGTTGCTTGTATTGTCTAAAAAAGCCGCAGGTGCTTTAGTTATTATTTCTGCAGTGCTATTATCGGCACTGTCTCTCTACCTTTTTATTAATGCAGACAAGCCATTCTATTTCAGTGTACCTCATTATGTAAACGAAATTGTTGCAGGAGCTGATATCCTGTTGCTGCTTTATTTTGGCTGGGTAGCCCTGCGCAAAAAAAGCTGGCTGGTTGGCCTCATGAGTGTTTTACAGCTTGGCGGTTTACTCTACCTGCTGAAAACATTACCATCCGGGGAAGCCATGCAGTTCATGGTTGATAGGCTGAGTGCATTTATGTTCCTGCTCATCAATATCATCAGCGGCATTATAGCTATTTATTCGCTGCGGTATATTGCGGAAGAGGAATGCAGCAAGTTCCGAAAAAAATATTTTCTCTCCACCATGTTCTGGTTCATAGCAGTCATGAACCTGGTTGTTTCATCAGATAACATGGAATACTTTTTCCTGTTCTTTGAATTAACCACACTCGCTTCCTTCCTGTTTATCGGTTTCAGAAAAGATAAGGAATCAGTTAAAAACGCCATAACAGCTTTATGGATGAACCAGCTTGGCGGTTTGGCAATACTTGTTGCTATCTTCTTCATTGCATATAATGGATACGGTGAAGCAACATTCACCAACCTGCTGGCACATGCAGGAGAACCCGGCATTCTGCTTCCTCTTGCTTTACTGGCAGTTGCTGCTTTAATTAAAGGTGCACAGATGCCGTTCAGTAAATGGCTGCTTGGTGCAATGGTGGCTCCAACTCCTGTGAGTGCGCTGCTCCATTCTTCTACCATGGTGAAGATTGCTCCTTTTATGATTCTTCGTTTAGCACCTGCATTAAAAGAAACACCTGTGGCAACAGTTGTAATTGCATTAACAGGGTTTGTTTTTGTGGCAGCAGCTGTTCTCGCTCTGTCGCAGGATAACCTGAAACGAATTCTTGCCCATTCAACAATTGGGTTGCTTTCATTAATGATTATGATGGCAGCCATTGGTACACCAGTTACCATCATTGCTTCACTTGTACTTATCCTGTTTCATGGTATTTCAAAATGTATGCTGTTCCTCAATGCAGGGGTTTTGGAAAGAGTATTTCATCTCAAGCAAACTTCTGATATGGATAAGCTGGGAGAGCTTGGACCATACACTTCACTGGCGGTAACCATTGGTTTTATGTCGCTGCTGCTGCCACCATTTGGTGCATTTGTAGGGAAATGGATCAGTTATTTAACACTGGGGGTTTTTCTGCATGAGCAAAGAATATTTGGTGCCTTGGTAATTGTGTTTGTGGCCATTGAGGCGCAGTTTTTTCACTGCTTTATTTTAAAGTGATGTGAACGCTTATTTCAAGAACTGGGAAGAACGATCATGTTGTTTTTGAGCATACAGGCAAAACATATAAAGCAATCATCAACCTGTTAATGATTATGATTGTATTGTGTATGGTTGGCTTGCCATTCCTGTTAACTCATATATTTTCACCCGTAGCCGCTGATCTTATCGGCTCATCTATTCCTATTGTTACTGAAGGCTGGAATTATTATATCGGCTCAATGAAACTGCCAATGGTGCCTTTGCTGGTTGCATTCTTTCTGCTGCCGGTTACAATTGTTGCTGCCATGTTTGTGCAATTTAAAAAAGTTGACAGGGCCAAAGAATACATGTGCGGCGAAAAAATTAATTATTCTTTTTCTTCATTCTATTTCACAACCGATAAAGCGACTCCTTATTTTTCAACAGCAGGTATTTTGTTTTTTATTGCACTGATAGCTGTGGCTTTGATATAAAACGATCTTGTTATGAACAACGTATTGCTTCCAGTTTTACTCATCATCCTCGCTCCATTTATTGGCGGATTGATTTATGGATTTGAACGCATCGTTAAAGCACGCATGCAGAGAAGAGTTGGTCCGCCATTACTGCAGCCTTTTTATGATTTCTTAAAACTGGCAGATAAAAGAAGAATGATGGTTCACTCCGCTCATGCTTTCTTAGGAATTATGCACTTTGTTTCATTATGGTTTGCACTGGCTGTTTTGCTGCTGGGCGGTGATTTGATTTTAGTGGTGTTCCTTCACCTGCTTTCATCTTCACTCATGATCCTGGCGGGCTACAGTACACGTTCCATCTTCAGTCATCTTGGCGCCAACAGAACTGCGATGACCCTGCTTGCTTACGAACCTGTGCTGATATTGATTGCTGTTTCCATGTACCTGGTTACCGGCAGTTTTGATGTTTCATCTGTTTACAAAATGAGTGAACCCTTATTATATAAAATGCCGCTGGCCTTTATTGCACTGCTGCTTATACTTCCCATCAAACTGAAAAAATCACCTTTTGATATTGCCGAAGCTCACCAGGAAATAACAGGCGGTACAGAGATTGAGTTTTCAGGAATTTTCTATGAAGCCGTGTATACAGCTAAATGGCTTGATTATGTTTTTTGCTATACATTGGTATTCCTTTTTGCTGGCAGTAATATTTTATTAGGTGCAGCATTGGTTGTGTTTACATTCTTTTATCTGAATGCATTAGATAATTCAAGTGCGAGGGTGAACTATCGTCAGATGCTCCGGTTTTCATTAACAGTAGCATTTTCTCTTGCCTTTATTAATTTATTAATAAACAGTTTAACATGAACCTGGCTTCTTTCAGAAAAAAATCACCCTGGATTCTGCATTACAATGCAGGCGGATGCAACGGCTGTGATATTGAAATCCTTGCCTGTCTTGGGCCTAAATATGATATTGAACGTTTTGGAATGATCAATACAGGTAATCCAAAGCAATCAGATATTTTATTAGTAACCGGTCCGGTTACCAAACGCTCCCGTGAAAGACTGGTAGAGATCTACGCACAAATGCCCGAACCAAAAGTTGTGATCAGTTGCGGTGCCTGCGCAAGTACAGGCGGTGTGTTCAGGGGAATGTATAATTGCGAAGGTGGTATTGATCAGTTCATACCCGTAGATGTATATGTATGTGGCTGCGGTACAAGACCTGAACAGATTATTGATGGTGTCGTACAGGCACTTGCAATTTTAGAAACAAAAACAAAGGAAATAGAAAAATCAGTAAGGCTGAATAAAGAAGTGGTGAAAGAAGGAACACAGATCAACAGAAGAAATATTGCGGATGAAATTAAACCGTTATTAGCATGAAGAAGATTGAAACATCAATAGAAAAATTAAAAAGTGATATCGCTGATTATTACAAACCCGATCAGCATCATTTCATTGTAATGAATGCGGTTGACCTGGGAGAGAAGATGGAGATACAATGGTTCTTCAGCGATTATGCCTATCCCTGCGATACAACCTGTTTTTTTGCAATCGTTAATCCTGCTGAAGAAATTCCAAGCATCAAAGAGATTGTTGTGTCAGCATGGGTTGCAGAAGCTGAGCTGGTGGATTTGATGAATATCAAAATCGAAAACACCGAAAAAGGATTTGTACTGGAACCAGATTTTGAAAGCGGACCATTAAGAAAGAAAAAATAATTATGGGAAAGCAATATGAAATACCGGTAGGTGCCCAGCATATTTCACTGCTGGAGCCTCTCCATTTTAAGTTCACCACGGTGAATGAAAAAATTAAAAGTACCGAAGCGAATGTGTTTTATGTACACCGTGGTATAGAACTTGCCTGTTGTTCAAAGTTTAAATTCAGGCAGGTAAGTTTTGTGGTTGGACGTGTATGTGGTTTATGTTCAATTTCACATTCTACTGCTTATTCACAGGTAGCTGAAAAATTACTGAAGATTGAAATCCCAACAAGAGCAAAGTATTTGCGGATGCTGGTAATTGAACTCGACCGTATTCATTCACATTTATTATGTCTCAGCCATGTGGCAGAAAACTCCGGCTTTGAAGCATTGTTCATGAAAACCATGCAGTACAGGGAGTTTTCAATGGAAGTGTTAGAAGCTGTTTGCGGCAACCGTGTTCAATACGATTTTGCAATTGTGGGCGGAGTATCCCGTGATTTAAAACCTGAGATTGGCAGGTGGATTTTAGAGCGAATGAAAAGTTTTATGCCGCAGTTAGAAGAACTGGTTGACATCTATCAAAACAACTGGACACTGTCTTTAAAAAATAAAGGCATTGGCGTTCTTACAAAAGAAAATGCAATGCGGCTGAATGTAGTTGGACCGTTTGCAAGAGCTGCAGGTTTAGCAATTGATGTGCGTAACGAAACAGAAGACCTGTTACCGTGGAAAGAAGTTGGTTTTGAAATGATCACAGATACAGCAGGAGATGTACATGCAAGAAATATGCTGAGGCTTCGTGAAATCTATGTTTCTATCCGCATCATTGAAAACATCATTAACGGGTTACCGGAGTCAGCACTCATCACTGAAACAAAAGCATTTCCTGATGGAGAAGCAACCGTTCGGTTAGAAGCACCAAGGGGTGAATTGTTTTATTATGCCAAAGGAAATAAAACGCAGGTGCTGGAACGGTTAAAAATTAAAGCACCCACATTCTCCAATGTAGGGGCTATGGCTGAAACATTCAAAGGAAATGAATATGGAAGTGTTCCCGCTATTATTGCATCATATGACCCATGCCTTTCATGTACTGCGAGATAAAAAAGTAAGAAATGAAAACATTTTTTAAAGCACTTGGAAACGTATTAAAGAAACCGGTAACAACAAAGTACCCGTTTGAGCAAACCTATAAGCCCGATGACTACCGTGGTTTAATTGGTTTTGAAGAAAACCTTTGTATCTGGTGCCGCCGTTGTGAAACGGCCTGTCCTCCCGGAGCTATTGTTTTTTCACAGGATATGGAAGGGAAACAAACTTATCATTATAACAGGGCGGTTTGTATTTATTGCGGCGAATGTGTTCGTTCCTGTCCAAAAGAAGGAGCACTTTTCCAAACTGCTGAACCGGCTCCCTGTGCATTAAAAGCAGAAAACATCAACAACGGCTGGAACAAATTATTTGATGAAGCAATTGCAAGCCGTGAAGAGTATGCCGCTGAAAAGAAACGAAAAGCAGCAGCAGCAAAATCTGCGGAGGTAAAAAAAGATACAGAAAGCAAGGAAGGTTCTTAGTTATTCGTTCAACAACCTTATCCAATTCCTATGCATGAACTTTCTATAGCACACTCCATCTTATCCATTGCGGAAAATCGGCTCCGGAAGGCAAAGGAATTATTACAGCTGTATCCATGCAGATTGGTCAGCTCAGCAGCATTGAAATTGATTCTCTCCGTTTTGCTTTTGAAGCAATCAAATCAAATACTGTACTTGAAAAAGCCGAACTCAATATTGATATAATAGAAGGCGAAGCAAAATGCCTGGACTGTCAAACTGTGTTTCATCTCAACGCTTACGGCACTGCCTGTCCCAATTGTAAAAGCTATGGCGTCACGATTTTGAAAGGAACAGAAATGAAAATTCTCAGTCTTACAATTGATGAATAATTTCTTTTGGTGACTAAAGCATCTTCTGCAACAAAAAACTAACGATTGTACTGAAAAGGGAAAGATTACAGGTTTCAAAAAATTTTATGTCTTTCTTTTAATTATATCAATTACTTTTGTTCCTCAATTTTTTAAAGCAGTTGACAAACACAAATACATATCAAATTCAGGAAGTAAGTGCCAATAACAGCACTGCTAACTTCCATGTATTTTCCCCACGACCTCGACGCATCGTCTGATAGGACGAGCCCTTCACCAAGGCCCCTGTCAGTGAACAACTCCCCGGTAATACTCTTAGGATTGGTCATCCCGTTTTTGTTAAGCAATTACAGACATGGAACATCAGGATATTATTATACGTGTAGCCAATAGTGGCGATACCCAATATGCAGAAACTATCACCAGGGAAATGGAGGAAAGTGCCAAAGCCCGTGGTACAGGAATAGCCAAAAGAAGCCCCGAATATGTAGCCAATAAAATGGATGAAGGAAAAGCGGTGATCGCTTTAACTAATGATGGTGTATGGGTTGGCTTTTGTTATATTGAAACATGGAGCCACGGAGCATTTGTTGCCAACAGCGGATTAATCGTTTCTCCGGCTTTCAGAAAAAGCGGTGTGGCTAAAAGTATTAAAGAAAAAGTCTTCCAGCTTTCACGCCAGTTATTTCCCGATGCAAAAATCTTTGGTTTAACAACAGGTCTTGCAGTAATGAAGATCAACTCCGATCTTGGTTACGAACCCGTTACTTACAGCGAGCTTACACAGGATGAAGAATTCTGGGCCGGTTGTAAAAGTTGTGTGAACTATGATATCCTCATGAGCAAGGATCGAAAAAACTGTATGTGTACCGCCATGCTCTATGACCCAAAAGATCATTACGAGCCCGCTGAAACAAAACAATACTTCGAAGAAAATAAAAAAGGATTTGAACGCCTGCTCCGTTTCAAGGAATGGAAGCTGGTGAAAGCTTTTCTGCGCAAAGACAAGGATGAGAATGGCGGCAGCGAAAGCAGATCAAAAAAATCCTGCATTATTTTTTTCATTTATAATATTTGTAACCGGCAACTGTTCCCTGTTTGGACAGTTGTTGTGTCACACCCTTCTACGTTCAATAATTCTATTCTACTATGGTAAACAAAAAAATTGTACTCGGATTCAGTGGCGGACTTGATACTACTTATTGCGCCAAATACCTCAGCGATGAAATGGGATATGAAATTCACTCGGTAATTGTTAACACCGGGGGATTCAGTGAAGAAGAGTTGAAAAAGATTGAAGCACATGCATACAAGCTTGGCGTAAAAACACACACAACAGTTGATGCGGTGAAAGGTTATTACGAACGCATCATTAAATACTTAGTGTTTGGCAATTGCTTAAAAAATAATACATATCCATTAAGTGTAAGTGCCGAACGTTTAAGCCAGGCTTTACATATTGCAGAACATGCAAAGAAATTAAATGCTGATGCAGTAGCACACGGAAGCACAGGAGCTGGCAATGACCAGGTTCGTTTTGATATGATTTTTCATATCATGATTCCCGGAGTGGAAATCATCACACCCATCCGAGATATGAAACTGAGCCGTGAAGATGAAATCACTTACTTAAAAAGTAAGGGAGTGGAAATGAACTTTGAAAAAGCAGCTTACTCGATTAATAAGGGACTGTGGGGAACAAGCATTGGCGGAAAAGAAACCCTCAACAGTAAAGGCATGTTACCCGAAGAAGCATGGCCAACGCAAGTAACTAAAACCGGAAGCGAAGAAGTTAAACTTCATTTCGAAAAAGGAGAACTGAAAGGAGTAAATGATCAGCAGTTTTCACACCCGGTTGAAGCCATCAACTATTTACAATCATTAGCAGGTCCTTATGGTATTGCAAGAGATATTCATGTGGGAGATACCATCATTGGTATTAAAGGAAGAGTTGGTTTTGAAGCAGCGGCACCAATGGTGATTTTGAAAGCACATCATGCGCTGGAGAAAAATGTACTTACCAAATGGCAGTTGCAATGGAAAGATACACTGGCGCAATTTTATGGCAACTGGATGCATGAAGGACAGATCCTTGATCCGGTGATGCGTGATCTTGAAGCTTATTTTGAAAGCAGTCAGCGGAATGTTACCGGTGATGTATTTGTGCAGCTGATGCCTTACCGTTTCCAGGTAATTGGTATTGAAAGCAAATATGATCTCATGAGTGCAAAGTTTGGTAAGTATGGTGAAATGAATACCGGGTTTACTGGAGATGATGTTAGAGGGTTTTCAAAGATCTTCGGCAATCAGACTTCTATCTGGACTGCTGTTCAGGCAGAGAATGAAAAATAACGAATGAAAAATTAAGAATGAGAAAGGATGTGCAGAGTTGTCTTCCACTTTTTCATTTAACATTTTTAATTCTTCATTTCTAATTACTAGTTATGAAAATAAAAGTTGGAATTATTGGCGGTGCAGGTTATACCGGCGGAGAATTGATCCGTTTACTGATCAATCATCCTGCTGCTGAACTTTCTTTTATTCACAGCAGAAGCAATGCAGGTAAACCTGTTTATACTGTTCACCAGGATTTATTTGGTGATACAGAGTTGAAGTTCACCGGTGAGCTTTCAAATGAAGCAGATGTATTGTTTTTATGTTTGGGTCATGGTGAATCAAAAAAGTTTTTAATAGAGAACACGATTGACGAAAAGATAAAAGTCATTGATCTGGCAAATGATTTCAGATTGCAGGTAGGTTCTCAAATCGGTAACCGCAAATTCATTTATGGATTACCTGAATTAAACAGGGAACAAATTAAATCTGCACAGAACATCGCCAACCCCGGCTGTTTTGCTACTACTTTACAACTTGGTATGTTGCCGTTGGCAAAAGCAGGTTTGCTGAAAGATGTATATACAACCGGTATCACGGGCACTACAGGTGCAGGGCAGGGTTTATCTGCTACCTCACATTTCAGTTGGAGAGCTAATAACATCCAGGCATATAAAACATTAACTCATCAGCACCTGGGAGAAATCGGCGAATCTCTTTTGCAGTTACAGCCCAACAGTGATATCACTGTCAACTTTGTTCCCTGGCGTGGCGATTTTACAAGAGGAATTTTTATCAGCTCACAAATGCATTGCAACTTGAGTTTAGTTGAGTTAAATAAACTTTACGAAGACTACTATGCAGGTGCTGTGTTTACACATGTAACAAAAGAGGCTGTTTTTTTAAAGCAGGTGGTGAATACAAATAAATGTATCATCCAGCTGGAGAAAGTTGGAGACATCGTGGTTGTACATTCAGCAGCAGATAATTTATTAAAGGGGGCAAGCGGTCAGGCTGTACAGAATATGAACCTGCTGTTTGGTCTCGATGAAAGAACAGGACTAAATTTAAAAGCAAACTATTTTTAATACGCTGAAAGCAGCATTAAGTAACAATTATGAATTTATTCGACGTTTACCCGCTTAACAATATCGCCATTACAAAAGCCAAAGGCAGTTATGTATGGGATGATAAAGGCGAGCAGTATTTGGATCTCTATGGCGGGCATGCTGTTATCAGTATTGGACATACTCATCCGCATTGGGTAAAACGAATTGAAGAGCAGTTAAATAAGATTGCTTTCTATTCCAACTCTATCAAAATTCCATTGCAGGAACAACTGGCAGAGAAATTGGGGAAGATTTCGGGAAAAGAAGACTATCAGCTCTTCTTATGCAATTCAGGTGCAGAAGCAAATGAAAATGCATTAAAACTTGCAAGCTTTTACAACGGAAGAAAAATGATTGTTGCCTTCAGCAAAGCATTTCACGGAAGAACATCGCTGGCTGTAAGTGCAACAGATAATAAAAATATTATTGCCCCGGTGAATGAAACCGACAACGTGATCTTTCTTCCGTTCAATGATCAACAGGCACTGGAAGATTGTTTTAAAGAGCAGGGTAAAGAAATTTCATCTGTTATCATTGAAGGGATACAGGGAGTTGGCGGTATTAATGTAGCGGACAGTTCTTTCCTGAAAAAAATCAGAACACTCTGTGATGAATATGGTGCTGTTTATATTGCCGACAGTGTGCAATGCGGTTATGGAAGAAGCGGAAAATTTTTCAGCCATGATTTATCCGGGGTCAATGCTGACATCTACAGCATGGCAAAAGGAATGGGCAACGGCTTCCCCATTGGTGGAATTATTATTGCTCCGCATATCAAGCCTAAGCATTTTATGCTGGGAACAACATTCGGTGGTAACCATTTAGCCTGTGCGGCAGCACTCGCTGTACTGGAAGTGATCGAAGAAGAAAAACTAATGGGCAATGCCGTGATGGTTGGAAAATACCTGAGAGAAGAGCTGGAAAAAATTGAAGAGCTGAAAAATGTAAGAGGAAAAGGATTGATGATTGGCTTTGATGTGCCCGAGGAGTTAAAAGACCTGAAGAAAAATTTACTGATCAACCAGAAAATATTTACAGGCGAAGCAAAACCAAATGTGATCCGTTTGCTGCCAAGCCTGGCATTGAAGAAAAGAGATGCAGAGCATTTCATTGAAGCCATTAAAGAAGAAATAGAAAAGTTGAAAGGATAATTCTTGTTATTAAAATTGAACTGCCTCGATCTTAAAATCGGGACAACTAAAATCAACATCGAAATTGAAACAGTTTATTTCCGTTCATGATGTAAAAGACATTAATGCTTTGGTTGAAAAAGCATTAGCGTATAAAGCAAACCCGTTAAAGGATCAGGAACTGGGTAAAGGCAAGCGCATGGGTTTGATTTTTTTAAACCCAAGTCTGCGTACAAGATTAAGCACGCAGATTGCTGCAGAGAATTTGGGCATGCATCCGATTGTGTTTAATGTGGGCAGCGAAGGCTGGAGCTGGGAATTTGAAGAAGAAGCCATCATGAGCGGTACATCCGTAGAACATGTAAAAGATGCAGCACCTATTCTGGGAAATTATTTTGATGTATTGGCGATCCGTACGTTTCCTTCTTTACAAAATAAGAAAGATGATTACAGTGAGTTATTCATCAAACAGTTTATTAAGTATGCAGGTGTTCCGGTTGTGAGCCTGGAAAGTGCAACACTTCATCCGCTCCAATCATTGACAGATATCATTACAATAAAGGAAACATTTACAGAAAAACGCAGACCTAAAATAGTTCTTACCTGGGCGCCACATATCAAACCCCTGCCGCAATGTGTGGCCAACAGTTTTGCACAATGGATCAACGCATGGGGAGAAGCAGACTTTGTGATTACACATCCCGAAGATTATGAACTGGATGAACAATTCACACAAGGAGCAACCATCACACATAACCAGGACGAAGCATTGAAGGATGCTGATTTTGTGTATGTAAAAAACTGGAGCACTTATACAGACTACGGAAGAATTTATTGTAACGACCCTGCGTGGATGCTGACAGAAGAAAAACTAAAAGCAACCAACGAAGCTAAAATTATGCATTGTCTTCCGGTAAGAAGAAATGTGGAACTGAGCGATGAAGTACTGGATAGTAAGAACAGTATAGTAACACAGGAAGCAAGTAACAGGGTGTGGGCTGCACAAACAGTTTTATCAGAAATTTTAAAAGCAAATGGATAAGCTGATAGTCATAAAGATTGGAGGAAACATTATTGATGATGAAACAAAACTCTCATCGTTCCTGCAGTCATTTGCTTCTGTTGAAGGAAAGAAAATTCTTGTACACGGTGGCGGCAAGGTTGCTACAAAGATTGGTGAAGGACTTGGGATAGAAAGTAAGTACGTTGATGGAAGAAGAATAACTGATGCTGCTACCATTGATCTTGTAACAATGGTCTATGCAGGACTCATCAATAAAAAACTGATTGCACAGCTTCAATCACTTAACTGTAATGCAATTGGTGTTACTGGTGCTGATGGGAATTTAATTCCTGCAAATAAGCGCCCTATAAAAGAAATTGATTATGGATTTGTGGGCGATGTACTGTCAGAAAAAATTACAACAGACAGCTGGAAGCATCTGTTAAACAATGGATTTATTCCGGTAGTGGCGCCAATTACACATGATGGCAAAGGACAATTATTAAATACCAATGCAGATACTATTGCACAAGAAGTGGCAAAAGCGATGAGCAGCCTGTACGAAGTGCAACTGGTATATTCATTTGAAAAAAGCGGAGTGTTGCTCGATGCAGATGATGACTCAACAGTTATTGCTCAGATCAACCCATCAGCTTATCAGCGTTTAAAAAGTGAAGGAAAAATATTTGCAGGCATGATCCCCAAACTGGATAATGCATTTGCAGCATTGAACAGCGGAGTTAAAAAAGTTATCATCGGTAAAGCCGAAGAATTAAACGGGTTAATAGAGGGAACAAAAGGAACAACCATTAATAATCAGTTATGAGCGAACAAATAAACATATTACAGCAGCAGGCTATTGAGTTATTAAAAGAATTGATTGCCACTCCTTCTTTCAGTAAAGAAGAAGAAGAAACAGCAGCAATCATCGGCAAATTTTTTGCACTCAAAGGGATACCTGCAAACAGGGTTGGCAATAATATTTATGCATTGAATAAAAATTATGATGTAGCCAAACCTTCTATTCTGCTGAACTCACATCATGATACGGTAAAGCCCAACAAAGGATATACACAGGATCCGTTTACGCCTATTGAAAAAGAGGGAAAGCTGTTTGGTCTTGGCAGCAATGATGCCGGCGGTTGTCTTGTTTCACTTATAGCTACGTTTTTGCATTTTTATAAAAAGGAAAACCTCTCACACAATATTGTATTTGCTGCTAGTGCAGAGGAAGAGATAAGTGGTGTAAATGGAATTGAGCTTGTTCTTCCTTATCTCGGCAATATCAACTTTGGTATTGTTGGTGAGCCAACTAAAATGGAAATGGCCGTTGCTGAAAGGGGGCTGATGGTGATTGACTGTGTTGCTAATGGCAAAGCTGGTCATGCTGCAAGAAACGAAGGGGTGAATGCTTTGTATATTGCCATTGAGGATATTGACTGGATCCGTAATTGTAAGTTTGATAAAGTAAGTCCGCTGTTAGGCGAATCAAGAATGACTGTAACAATCATTGGTACAGACAACCAGCAGCACAATGTGGTTCCACCGCAATGTAAATTTGTGATTGATGCCCGGGTAAATGAACTGTATACATTTGATGAAATACTGGATTCACTGAAACAAAACCTGAAGAGCCAGTTCAAACCACGTACAACAAGAATGAAATCAACTTCAATACCAATGGATCATCCGTTGATCAAAGCAGGTATTGAATTGGGCAGGGGGTATTATGGTTCACCTACAACAAGTGATAAAGCTTTGATGCCTTTTCCAGCTTTAAAGATGGGTCCCGGTGACAGTGCAAGAAGTCATACTGCAGATGAATTTATATATATAGACGAAATAAAAGAAGGGATAGAATTATACATCAAACTCTTAAACGCCATTCTATGAAGCTTTGGAGCAAAGAAAACAGCAGCACATCTGCATTGGTAGAACAGTTTACCGTTGGCCGTGATAAAGAATTCGATCTGCTTTTGGCGAAGTATGATGTGCAGGGCTCCATTGCCCATGTGACAATGCTGGGTGAAGTGGGTTTGATGACAAAGAAAGAAACATCTATTGCAATCAATGGACTGGAAGAAATTCTGTCAACTATTGAGTTGGGTTCTTTCGTTATTGAAGAAGGAATTGAAGATGTACACTCACAGGTTGAATATCTTCTTACACAAAAAATTGGTGATACAGGAAAGAAAATTCACAGCGGCAGAAGCAGGAACGACCAGGTGGCTGTTGATATCAAACTTTATCTCCGTGCAGAAATCATCAGCATCAAAAATGAAGTAAAAAACCTGTTTGATTTGCTGGTTGTACAAAGTGAGAAAAACAAAAACGGTTTATTACCCGGCTATACGCATTTACAAATTGCCATGCCATCTTCTGTTGGTTTGTGGTTAGGTGCATATGCAGAAAGTTTAGTGGATGATATGGAACTGCTTGCAGCTGCTTATCATGTTGCCAATAAAAACCCATTGGGAAGTGGTGCCGGTTACGGTTCTTCTTTTCCACTCAACAGAAAAAGAACAACAGCTCTGCTGCAGTTTGAAACATTGAACTGGAACAGTGTGTATGCACAAATGAGCCGTGGTAAAACAGAAAAATTTGCAGCTATTGGTTTAAGCGGATTTGCAGCATCGCTCAGCAAACTGTCGATGGATTGCTGTTTATATATGAATCAGAACTTTGCATTTATTTCTTTCCCTGATGAATTAACAACAGGCAGCAGCATAATGCCGCACAAGAAAAATCCGGATGTTTTTGAACTGATTCGTGCAAAATGCAACCGTATTCAATCTATTCCAAACGAACTTACTTTGCTCATCAATAATCTTCCTTCAGGTTATCACAGGGATCTGCAGCTCACGAAAGAAATTTTATTTCCCGCTATTGAAGAATTGAAAGCCTGTCTTCAACTGATGCAGCTCATGCTCAGTAATATGCAAGTGAGGGAGAATATTCTTGTGGATGAGAAGTATAAATATCTCTTCAGTGTTGAAGCGGTGAACGAACTGGTGAACAAAGGGGTTCCATTCCGGGAAGCTTACCAGCAGGTGGGCAATGCTATTAATAAAGGAGAGTTTGAATTTGATCTGCAGCAACTCCATCATACACATGAAGGCAGTATCGGCAATTTATGTACATCAGAAATTATCCAGGAAATGGATAGTGTTCTCTCTGAGTTCAGGGCATAAAAAAAAGCCATACACCAGTGAGCGAATGGCTTTCGACGGGCAGCAGTCTATCTAATCTTATTCCGAAACGAAATTTTTCAATCTTCTGAACTGACGTGTTTGTGGTGACTCAAACGACTCAACCAGCAAATGAACAATTTGTTTGATTGACTGTAAAACAGACGAACCCTTGCGTACGGTTTGGTTTTTTGACATTGCCATTGGATTTAATACCATAAAATTAGCAATCTTTATGCCACATGGCAAGAGTACAAATGATATTTTTTTGCATGTGAAAAATACGGTCTGCCGCTATACAGAACTCATTATATTAGCAGGATGGAACTGCTTATTTTAGCTTGGGGTATTTACTTTTTCCTTCATAGTTTCATGGCAAATGAAGCGGTGAAACAGCAGGCGGGTAAAATTACGGGGCTGTCAAACAGGTGATACCGGATCGTTTATAACCTCTTTAATTTTGCCGCACTCGCCTTCCTTCTCCTCTATTTATACAGAACACCATCGGCTGTTTTCTATCAAACAACTGCTTTCTTTATTGCAATTGGCACACTGGTATCAATAGCCGGTTCAATCATTATGTTTTTTTCTGTGAAGAATTATGATCTCAATGCCTTCTTTGGTTTCAGGGAAGAAACAATGATGCCTTTACAAATCAGGGGGCTCAATAAATATGTACGGCATCCGCTTTACAGCGGAACGATTATTCTGGCACTTGGGTTTTGCATTGCACTCCCTTACACCAAATGCTGGTTATTGCTTGCCCTGATGATCATTTACATTTTAATTGGAATGCAGTTTGAAGAAAAAAAGCTGGTGAAATGTTATGGAGATGCATACAGGAATTATCAAAAAAAAGTAAAACGGCTGATACCCTACGTACTTTAATTGATAAATTAGTTTTCCTATATTGCAGTACAAATCTGTATCCATGAACCGAAATCTACTGCTTCTTACGGCATGTTTATTTTCTGTAATTATTCTCTCTGCCCAAATCAAAAGCCCGTTTACATCCATCAGGCCACAGCTTGAAAAAGTGATCAACGATTATCCTAACCAGTTTTCTTCTATTAAAGGAACCAGGAACCAGGGCGATCCCAACACTATTCAATATGCATCAACAGTTGAAATGAAAGGAGCTGTTGAAACCAAAGTGATTGGCTATCCAACCAAAACAAAAATCAACTGGTTGTGGGAAGCGAAACTATTTGTTACAGATGATATGGCCGAACTGAAAAAGCAATACAAGTCCTACTATAATGATATTGCAGGTAAATCTTTCATGAGTAAAGGTGCTAATAACAGTATCAATGCAACCGGCCCTTATAACGCTCCTTCTGAAGAGCTGCGCTTATGGACCAACCAGTTTCGGATGAATGATGTAACGGGTGAATTCGGAAACCTGGTGATTGATCTTGTTGCAGAGTACGCCAATTTTGAATGGATCGTTTATGTACGTATTTATGATAAAGAAAAGGATGAAGACATGAAACCTACAAAAGACAAAAACGATAAATACAGGTATTAACAGATAAATAGCCACTGTTGGCCTGTTAATAATTTACTGTCAGACCTTCACCAAAGGGGCCTTCATCTTTCAATACTGCATTTCCTTAGTGAGAAGTGCAGTAATTCAGCATTCATTTCTTCATTCCGTTTTTTCATGATATAAATCAGGTCATCCATCATGATACAGTCATGTTTTCACAGGAATTTAATCTTGATATTTGGCAGCAATAAACTCAAAAACTTGCCAGATGAAAGAGTTCCAGATTGTTGTGCTTGCCAAACAAGTGCCTGATACAAGGAATATTGGTAAAGATGCCATGAAAGCCGACGGCACCGTTAACAGATCAGTTTTACCCGCCATTTTTAATCCCGAAGATTTGCATGCGCTTGAGCAGGCCTTACTGATCAAAGATCAGTTTCCCGGTTCAACAATTACCCTGCTTACAATGGGTCCGCCACGTGCAGTAGAAATTCTCCGTGAGGGTTTTTATCGTGGTGCTGATGATGGCATCCTGCTTACCGATAGAGCTTTTGCCGGTTCGGATACATTAGCAACATCGTATGCCATTTCCTGCGCCATCCGTAAAATAAAGAATGTAGATATTATTGTTTGCGGTCGCCAGGCGATTGATGGCGACACGGCGCAGGTTGGTCCGCAGGTTGCAGAAAAATTAGGTATTCCGCAAATCACTTATGCAGAAGAAATCGTGTCGCTGAAAGAAAATACAATTCAGGTGAAACGCAGACTTGAAAGAGGAATAGAAATTGTTGAATGTGTATTGCCGGTACTCATTACCGTAAACAGCTCTGCTCCACGTTGCCGTCCGAGAAATGCAAAACGGTTGATGAAATATAAACATGCAACCACAATCAGCAACCACCAGGAAAGCAATGAAGATTACCTGGCTACAGCAACAGCAAATACGCATCTTACCATCAAAGAATGGAGTGTAAATAATATTGACGCAGACCCTATACAGCTTGGCCTTGGGGGTTCTCCAACAAAAGTAAAAAAGGTGGATAATATCGTTTTTCAATCAAAAGAATCCAGAACACTCGATGACTTTGATGAAGATATTGACGGGTTAATGAATGAACTGATTGAAGCACATATTATTGGTTAGAAACTTCCATTCTCAAAACTTTATTTCATGAATAATATTATCGTTTATTGCGAACTCGATGAAGGCAGGATTGCAGATGTAAGTCTGGAGCTTTTAACAAAGGGCCGCAGCCTCGCCAACCAGCTGAACTGTAAACTGGAAGCGCTTTTGATTGGTGAGAATCTGACAGGATTTGAAAAGGAAATTTTTCCTTATGGTGTTGATACGGTTTACCTGGCTGATGATATAAGACTTTCGCCTTATTCCACATTACCACATACATCCATCGTTGTTAATCTTTTCAGAGAACAGCAACCACAGATTGCTTTAATGGGTGCTACAACTATTGGCCGTGATCTCGGTCCACGTGTTTCATCTGCATTAAAAAGCGGGCTCACTGCAGATTGCACCGAACTGGAAATTGGCGAACACGAAGACAAAAAGCTCGGCAAGGTTTATAAGAATTTACTGTACCAGATTCGCCCAGCATTTGGCGGAAATATTATTGCTACCATTATTAACCCTGACTGCCGTCCGCAAATGGCAACTGTAAGAGAAGGTGTAATGAAGAAAGAAATTGTTGATCCCGGTTACAAAGGAGAAACAGTTAATCTTGATGTAGAAAAATATGTTGACGATACAGCCTTTGTAGTAAAAGTGATCGAACGTCATATGGAAACATCAAAAGTGAACATCAAAAATTCACCGGTGATTATTTCAGGTGGTTTCGGTGTAGGCTCTGCAGAAAACTTCAAACTCTTACACAATCTGGCAACCTTACTTGGTGGTGAAGTAGGTGCATCAAGAGCTGCTGTTGATGCAGGATATGCAGGTCACGAACGCCAGGTGGGACAGACCGGTGTTACGGTACGTCCGAAATTATATATCGCCTGCGGTATCTCAGGGCAAATTCAGCACCTCGCAGGAATGATGGAGTCAAGCATTATTATTTCAATCAATAATGATCCCAATGCACCCATCAATAAAATCGCCAACTATGTAATAACAGGAAGAGTGGAGAATGTAATTCCTAAAATGATTAAGTATTATAAAGAGCATACAAAATAATTTGTAAAATTCAATTCACCTTTTATGGCAAATTTTTTTACTGATAACCCCGATCTGCAGTTTCATCTTTCACATCCGTTGATGCAGAAAAATAGTGGCACTAAGGGAAAATAACTTTCATGATAAAGATGCGTTTGATTTTGCTCCTAAAGATTATGAAGATGCAATGGATAGCTATGCACAGGTACTGGAAGTTGTAGGTGAAATCAGTGGCGATATTGTTGCACCAAATGCTGAAGCTGTTGATCATGAAGGACCAACACTGGAAAACGGAAGAGTAACGTATGCAAAGGGAACCCAGGAAAACCTTGATGCTATCAAACAGGCCGGACTGATGGGCATTACATTGCCCCGTGAGTTTGGTGGACTTCATTTTCCTATCGTGCCTTACATTATGGCGGCAGATATTGTTTCCCGTGCTGATGCAGGATTTGTAAACATCTGGGGATTGCAGGACTGTGCCGAAACGATCAATGAATTTGGCTCTTATGAACAGCGTGAAAAATATCTTTCAAGAGTTTCACATGGCGAAACAATGGCGATGGCACTGACTGAACCAGATGCCGGTTCTGATTTGCAGGCAGTAATGCTGAAAGCACATTTTGATGAAGAAAAAAACACATGGCTGCTGAATGGAGTGAAGCGGTTCATAACAAATGGCGATGGTGATATTTCGCTTGTGCTTGCCCGTACAGAAGAACGAACACAGGATGGCCGTGGGCTCTCCATGTTTATTCATGATAAAAAAAGTGGCGGAATTACAGTAAGAAGAATAGAACATAAATTAGGGATCAAAGGTTCTCCTACCTGCGAACTGGTGTACAAAAATGCTCCGGCAGAACTTTGCGGACAACGGAAATTCGGTTTAATCAAATATGTAATGTCGCTGATGAATGGTGCAAGACTTGGAATCGTTGCACAATCGGTTGGTATCAGTGAAGCCGCTTACCGTGAAGCATTGACGTATGCACAAAAAAGAATACAGTTTGGTAAACCCATTATTAAGTTTCCGGCGATTTATGAAATGCTTGCTGTGATGCATGCAAAGCTGGCTGCATCCCGTTCATTACTTTATGAAACCGCACGTTTTGTTGACATCTATAAAACGTACAACCATATTTCTGCTGAAAGAGAATTAACAAAAGAAGAAAAAGAAGAGCAGAAAAAATACCAGAAACTTGCCGATGTATTTACACCGCTGGCAAAAGGAATTACTTCCGAATTCTGTAATGAAATTGCTTATGATGCGTTGCAGATCCACGGTGGTTCAGGGTTTATGAAAGATTACCCCATCGAAAGGATTTACCGTGATGCCCGCATCACAACTATTTACGAAGGAACTACACAACTGCAGGTTGTGGCCGCTACGAAAGGAGTTACTACCGGGGCCTATCTTGCACAGATGCAGGAGTATGAAAAAGCTACGATTAAACCCGAAACAGAATCGTACAGGTCACAGCTTATCACCATGGGATTTGATTACGAAGAGGCTGAAGCAAGAGTAACGTTTCATAACAATCCTGAGTTTATAGAGTTTCATGCACGCAGGTTAGTTGAGATGGCAGGAAACATTATTATGGGTTACCTGTTGCTCAATGATATGCAGCGTGATCATGATTACTGGAAAACGCTGGAAGTGTTTCTGCGTTATGCACGTGCAAAAAACCATGCACATGCAGCATTCCTGGGTCATTCATCAGTTAATGATATGGGGAAATATAAATAGCAGCAGAAAAAAAGATTGATTCGTTTGGTAATTGGTCAAGCGACCACAAACAGTATAATTTTAAGAAGTTAAAGAAAATACCTGTCAGATGTGGATGAATATTTTCTTTGTGCTTCTTTCAGCCTTCGTGCCTTTGTGGCGAATCAATCTCAGCAAATCCTCGGCAATTGTTCACCAGTTAAATAATTCACCACACGTCTTCCGCCAATACGACTCTTCATCAACACTTTACCGTGATGTTCATCAACTACTTCACCAATAATAGCGGCTGAAGTAAAATCCTTCTCTTTTTTCAGCTGATATAAAAAACTTTCGGCAATTAATGGATTTACAATTGCAATAAAAATTCCTTCATTAGCGACATATAATGGATCAAGCCCAAGCATTTCACAGGCACCTTCCACCTGTTCATCAACGGGAATTTGTTTTTGATCGAGCAGGTAACCTAACTGTGTCATCCCCGCCACTTCATTTAACACAGAAGCAACACCACCACGTGTAGGATCACGCATGAAATGAATATTGGCTCCAAATAAATCGAATAGCTGCTGGGTAATATGATTCAGGTTTCTTGTATCGCTTTCAATGGTTGTTTCAAATTCCAATCCTTTACGTAAGCTCATGATGGCAATACCATGTGCAGCCATTGGTCCGCTGATGATGATCTTGTCACCGGGTTTGATGCGGTTGTGATGAATATTTGCTTTGGGATGAACAAGACCAATGCCGCTTGTATTCACAAAGATCTTATCGCCTTTCCTTTCTCCACCACTTTCGTATCACCTGTAACAATCTTCCACCTGCTTTTAAAGCAGCTTTTTTATCTTACTAATATTTCCCAGAATTCAATGATGGGTAAACCTTCTTCCATATAAAAGCCAGCGAATAATTTCGGTTCTTGCTCAACACATGTCAAGATCTTTACTGTTCCATTAATTGCCAGTTCACCAATATTTCCACCAGAAAAACCTTCAAGAGAGAATGGATAACATAACCGCCAGTATCATTTCGCAGGCACCTTCCCCTGTTCAATTCAAAACAGCAACTTGTTGTTGATCAAGCAGATCACTTTTCAACACATCAAATACGCCACTTTTTAACAACCGTTAGAAACAATCCACCACCACGAGTAAGATCTAATATAAAATCGAATTTTGATCCAAATAAATCGAGTAACTGTTTTTTAATTTTAAATTCAGGTTTCTTGTATCGCTCACAATAGGTTATTCCAGAATTCGAATCCTTTCAGTGAACTTATTCTAGTCATACCGTATGTGCAGCCATTTGGTCCTTTAACTAATGATCTTGTCGAGGGGACCATTTTCGGTTGTGGTGAAAATTTGCTTAGAAGATTTGAACAAGACCAATTGCACTTAGTAATTCACAAAATTTTATCCACCTCTCCTTTTTCTCCACGACTTTTGCGTATCGCCTTTAAACCAATCTCTGCGCCAGCTTCAGGTGCTAAATAACTGTTGATGCTTATTAATATTTCCCAATTTTATTGTATGGTTGGAAACCTTATTAATTATAAAAGCAAGTGAATTCAACTATTTCGCCTTTGTAACCACCTGTGCCAAAATCCATTATATCTCGTTCCATTAACTGCCAGTTCACCAAAATTTCCACCTGGAAAAAAAACTAGGAGAAAAAGAGTCCATTTGTCGGTTCTCATTTTTAGCAATTTTTCCATTTAATTTTAAAATCCATCACCGTCATGCTAGTGATCAAGCCTATCATTTTTTTACCTTCAAAACCCACTTTGTAACAATCTTTTTGTTAACAAACCACGGCTTCCATGACCAATGTAAAAATAAAAATCGAATTGGGGTATAAATAGTTTTCACTTAATCTCATACTGCTTCTGTTAATTCTTCTTCTTCTACTCCCTGGTAATGATAATAAGCTGCACATGCACCTTCACTGCTTACCATTGGCGCACCCAATGGATGTTCGGGATTACATTTTTTTCCAAAGTGCGGACATTGAAAAGGCTTCTTCAATCCTTTCATAATTTCTCCACTGATGCATTCATTCGTTCCGTCAACTGCTGTTTCACCAAGATCAAATTTAATACGTGCATTGAATCGTTTGTATTCATCATTCAGCTCATATCCGCTGTTGGGAATTTGTCCGATACCACGCCAGCTTCTGTCGGCAATATCAAACACTTCATGAATGGTTTCCTGTGCAATCAAATTTCCTTCACGCTGTACAGCACGCACATATTGATTCTCTACTTCAAACATTCCCTTTTCAAGCTGATGAACAGCCATCAATACTCCCTGCAATAAATCAACTGGTTCAAAACCTGTTACAACAATCGGCGTTTGATATTTTTCAGCAACCGGGTAATATTCTTCCATGCCCATGATACTGCACACATGACCGGCGGCAAGAAAGGCATCAATTTTATTTTCAGGATCACCAAGTATTGCTTCCATTGCCGGTGGCACCAGTACATGCGATGCAAGGATACTGTAGTTATGTACATTCATTTTAGCAGCATGCACAACACTCAGTGCATTTGCCGGAGCAGTTGTTTCAAAACCTACTGCAAAAAATACCACTTCTTTATCTGGATTTTGTTGAGCAAGTGTTACAGCTTCCAATGGTGAATAAAGAATCCGTACATCAGCACCTTCTGCTTTTGCTTCAAGCAAACTTTTTTTGTTGCCGGGTACACGCAGCATATCACCAAATGAACAAAGGATCACATTTGTCATTTCACTTAGCAGAATGGCTTCATCAATAATTCCAATGGGTGTAACACAAACCGGACAGCCCGGTCCGTGTACCATGGTAATTTCTTTGGGCAGCATTTCAAGAATGCCATTCTTCACCAGGCTATGTGTTTGCCCGCCGCAAATTTCCATAATGGTCCATGGTTTTGTAGTAATGCGGTGCAGCTCTTCTGCAAACTGGTGCACCAACTCAGGGTCACGATATTCTGATAAATATTTCATATTACAGATGTGCTTTCAGTGGTTTTAAAACAGCTTCTGTTGAATGCAGTTTTTCAACTTCGTTCAATTCTTTATCCTTCAGTTCCTCTAACTCTCCTATCTGTTTTAAGTATTCAAAAGTTTTGTGTGCCTCTTCTTCATCTACTTTACTGATGGCAACACCCACATGAACCAGCACATAATCATTTACTTCTGCTTCGGGTACCATGCAGAGATTGATTTCTTTCATGATACCGCCGAATGAAACTTTTCCCATGCGGAAGGTTTCATAGAGCTGAGCAGTGATAGAAATAATTTTTCCCGGAATTGCTAAACACATAAGTTTCGTTTTTAATTTAATTCGTTACTGCCTGCAGCAGGTTCCTGTTATTTTTTACTGATGAAAAATGTACAAAGGCCAACTGACCAAATGAAATACATTCATCGTTAGGTGATAACTGCTGATGAAAAAATAATTCATAGTTTTCTTTTAACCGGTCAGTGAGCAAATCAACCAGCAAAGCATTTTGCATTACACCGCCACTGAATGCAATCTTTTTTCACGTTGGCATTCATCGCCATCTGTTCAACCAGGTACGCCAGTGAAAGATGAACCTTATACGCAATGTTTTCTTTTGGCACCTGTTGTTTTAAATCACTCATTAACTGCCCTGTCATTTTTTGCCACTCAATTTTATTTCCTGACAGAGAGAATTCATAAGTCTCTGTTCCCGGATGTTTGCATTGAAGTGCCAATGCTTCCAGTTTCATAGCGGCCTCACCTTCATAACGTACGGTATCAGCTATTCCAAGCAAAGAAGCAATTCCATCAAGGAAACGCCCCATACTTGATGTATAAACAGGTTGCAGATTAATATGCAGTTGATTTCTGAAATGACTCCATTCGGCTGATGTAAATTTTTCTCTGAGGAGATTAACTGCGTCATTATCCGAATCAAAAAGAGAAAGTGCAGATAAACGTGGTTCTCTTGCCATTTTATCTCCCATCAAGATACTGAAATAGTTCAGCTGCGCAAAGTGCTTCATCCGGTTATTAACGTATGTGAAAAACTCACTGCCCCAGATATTTCCATCCGAACCATAACCGGTGCCATCCCAAATAACTCCCAGTACCGTTTCTTCAGTTTCCAGTAAATTATTTTCCGCTAATACAGCTGCAAAATGTGCCTCATGGTGCTGTACTTCAACAAGAGGAATTGCATTTTCAGCTGCATAATTTTTCCCGTTTCTGTTATGGAGTAGCCGCGATGCTTATCAACAATGCAGGCATCTGCTTCAAAACGGAGCAACCTGCTTATATGATTAAGTGTATGCTTATAGCTTAACTGTGCATCATAACTTCCCTGGTCGCCCAGGTACTGACTGATATAACAACGGTTATTTTGAAAGAGAGCAAAACTGCTTTTCAATTCTGCACCCATCGCAATGATTTGTGTCTCGTTATCAGAAAATGGAACAGGATAAAAATTCGGTGCCAATCCTCTTGAACGGCGCAGAATAATTTTTTGCTGATGAACAGGTGTAAACTGCATCACGCTGTCATCCTGCGGTACAACAATTTCCCGTTCGTAGGTTAAAACAAAATCTGCAACCTCTCCAAGATATTCAAGCGCTTCATCATCGTTATAAATAATTGGCGAACCGCTGATATTGCCGCTTGTTGCAATCAATGGTTTATTAAACTGTTCTGCAATTAAAGCCAGCAATGGTGAATAGGGAAGCATTACTCCAATTTTATGCAGACCCGGAGCAATTATATCTGCACAGATACCAGAAGTTGGTTTTTCTTTTAGCTGACATAATACGATGGGAGCCACAATACTTTGCAATGCTTCTTTTTCTTTTTCATTCACCAACACATCTTTTTCAACCGATTGAATGGAAGGGTATAAAACCGCCAGGGGTTTTGAAGGCCGCTGTTTCCGTTCACGCAGGGTATTGATGGCAAAATAATTGGCAGCATCGGCCATAAGCAGGTAACCACCAATTCCTTTTACTGCAATGGTATGTCCGTTTTGTAATGCATCTTTCAGCATTACAAAAATGCAATCATAATCGTTGCACACATTTTCACCGTCATTGTTATATAAGTGCATGGGAATGCCGCACTCTTCACAGGAATTTGTTTGACTGTAATACCGACGGTGTAGAGGATTA
The DNA here is from genome assembly GCA_016713085.1 of Chitinophagaceae bacterium. Taxonomy (NCBI): domain Bacteria; kingdom Pseudomonadati; phylum Bacteroidota; class Chitinophagia; order Chitinophagales; family Chitinophagaceae; species Chitinophagaceae bacterium. The sequence goes on from JADJPV010000001.1 coordinate 1,630,671, forward strand.
TGATATTCTTCCCTGCATTGCCAGCATTGTTCATACTCTTCCATTGTTGTATTGGGCCGGTCGTATGGCAAGGAAGTAATAATGGAATAGCGTGGGCCGCATTTAGTACAGGTGATAAAGGGGTAATGATAGCGACGGTTTTTTTGATCAAACAATTCGCTTCTGCATTCTTCGCACAAACCAAAATCGGGAGTGATCATTAATTCAGGATGCTGATGTTCTTCACTTTCACGGATGCTGAATTCATTGAACTGCTGCAAAGCAATTAAACCAGCATCATGATGCGTAATGATGGCATTGGCAGGAGGATGATCAATAAGAGTTTTATAAAATTCTTTAAGCAGAGGTTCTTCCGCCGTAGCGGTAATATGTACACCGTTTGTTGAATTCGATACAGTTCCTTTCAGCTTCAGTTCTTCAGCAAGACGGTACACATATGGACGAAAGCCCAAACCCTGTACCATTCCACTGATATGAATATGCCAAGACTGCATTTGTATAAATTTTCAACACTGAATGTTGTTCTTTGTTTTTCAATAAGCAGATTAGACCAGGGCTGTCTGTTCAACTTTTTGTTTCAGCCAGTTGTACCAAACAGTTAATCCATCTCCTTTATAAGCACTCACTTCAATAAATACAAGAGAAGGGTTTATTTTTTTTGCATTTTCTTTAAAAGCTTCCACACTGAAGGGAACATAAGGTAAGAGATCGGTTTTGTTGATGATGCAAACATGTGAACTGTAAAACATATCCGGATACTTCAGTGGTTTATCATCACCTTCTGTAACTGAAGCAAAGCAGGGTTGTTTTACCAGAACCGGGGGAGCTGACAAGGTTGAGAGCGAGAATATTCTTTGCTTCAAAGTAACCACGGTTGCGCTGTGCCAGCAGGTTGTTTTGATGCAGTACATCCTGTTCCACATCCACCACTTTTTTATGATGAGTATGATCATGGGGATGCCCGTGATCATGTGCATGATCGCTTACATCATGCATAGTAACATTTCCGTTTGAATCACAACCGCAGGTAGCACACATGTTTTAAATATTTAAGTTATACGTATAATAACAATCAGGTAACGACCAGCGACTTTACCCTTAATTCTTTTCCTTTTTGTACGGAGATGAAATGTTTGCCGCAAACAGGGCAGGGATCGTACAACTGATGAACGGGGAATGCGGCATCACATTCCATACACAAACCTTCGCCGGGTATTTTATTAATTACCCTTTCTGCATTGTTGAGTACCGTATCTTTTACTGCCTGCTGCCAGGCAAAATCAAAAGCCTGTTCTTCAATGCCACTCAGTTCGCCAATATCCAGTTCAATTTCATCTACTGAAACAGCATTTGCTTTTTTAGCCTGCTGTTCAGCAATATCAATGATGCTCATCACAATGGAGAGCTCATGCATTACTGCTGTTTTTGCTTTTTAGCATCATGTATTTCCTTGCTTCTTCCAAGGAAGAAAATCACAACAGCCATCGCAAGAAACAAAAACACCAGGTGACTTGGGCTGATGGATTAAGCGAGATCAATTTTAGACGAACCTTGAAAAAGAGGCAATGACTACAGTCACCGCATGTGCTAACGAGTGTCATTACAAGAGAAAAATGAGATTTTCATCTTTAAGAATCTTTCCATCTTCAAACTCTAATTATGCCAACGATTGCCGAAAAACAAATGCCCACCTATTACGAAGAGGTGGTGCGAAAAGGGTATTCCCGAAGAGATTTTGCAAAATTCTGTGCTATGATGAGTGCCTATATGGGCTTAAGTCAGGCAGGTCTGGGGCAGGTTACCGAAGCATTGAAAACCAAGCCCCGTCTTCCTGTTGTATGGTTGCATTTCCAGGAATGTACCTGTTGCAGCGAAAGTTTTATCCGTTCCTCTCACCCAATGGTGGCTGATATTTTACTGGATAAGATTTCACTCGATTATACAGAAACCTTAATGGCAGCATCCGGCTTCCAGGCAGAAGAAGCATTAAAAAACACAATGACCAAATACAAAGGTCAATATATCTTATGTGTAGAAGGAAGTGTTCCAGTAGCTGCCGATGGTGTGTATTGTATGATTGGCGGAAAAACTTCTATGCAGATTCTGGAGGAAGCTGCAGAAGGTGCTGCTGCAATTATTGCATGGGGCAGTTGCGCAAGCAATGGCTGTGTGCAGTCAGCAAAACCAAATCCAACATCTGCAACTCCTATTCATAAACTGGTAAAAGGGAAGCCGATCATTAAAGTGCCCGGCTGTCCTCCGATTGGTGAAGTGATGGCAGGAGTAATTGTTCATTACTTAACCTTTGGAACAATTCCTGAATTAGACAGAATGGGAAGACCCAAAGCATTTTACAGCAAACGTGTTCATGATTCATGTTACCGTCGCCCGTATTATGATGCCGGTTTGTTTGTTGAAACATTTGATGACGAAAATTCCAAAAAAGGATATTGCTTATATAAAGTTGGTTGTAAAGGACCTTCCACCTACAATGCCTGCGGTGTAATGAAATGGAATAACGGAACAAGTTTCCCGATTCAATCAGGTCATCCCTGTATTGGTTGCAGCGAAGAAAATTTCTGGGATAACGGAAGATTGTACGATCGTGGCTCTTCGTTCCCCGGATTTGGTATTGAAGCCAATACTGACACATTAGGTAAAGTAGCATTAGGTGTAACTGCTGCTGCCATTGTCGGTCATGCTATCGCAACCAATGTGAGTAAGTATAAACTCATTCACAAGCTTGAAGAAGAAGGAAAAGAAAGCGAGCATGAATTAAAATCATAATTATTCCAACTTATAATCATTTATATGAGCAAAAGAATTGTTGTTGATCCAATTACAAGAATTGAAGGTCACTTACGTGTTGAAGTAGATATCGAAAACGGAAAGATAACTGATGCATACAGCAGTGGCACCATGGTTCGGTTGCTGGAAGAAATACTGAAAGGCCGTGACCCAAGAGATGCATGGGCTTTTGTTGGCCGTGTTTGCGGCGTATGTACATCCACACACTCTTTAACTTCTGTTCGTACGGTAGAAGATGCATTGAATATTACTGTTCCGCCGAATGCAGAACTGGTGCGTAATATTATGCATTGTGTATTATATATGCATGATCATGTTGTTCACTTCTATCATCTGCATGCAATGGACTGGGTGGATGTGGTGAATGCATTGAAAGCGGATCCAAAGAAAACCTCAGAGCTGGCACAAAGTATTTCTCATTGGCCAAAAAGTTCACCCGGTTATTTCAGTGATATTCAAACAAGGATTAAAAAGTTTGTTGAAAGCGGGCAACTGGGAATTTTTGCCAATGGTTATTGGGGGCATCCTGCTTATAAACTTCCTGCCGAAGTAAACCTCATTGGTCTAGCTCACTATCTCGAAGCATTGGAATGGCAGAAAGAAATTGTAAAAGTGCAGGCCATCTTTGGTGGTAAAAATCCACACCCGAATTATTTAGTGGGCGGTATGGCATGCGCTATTGGTTTGGATGATGTGAGTGGTATCAATGCAGAACGATTGGCTTATGTACAGCAACTCATTCAACAGGGGAAAGAATTTATTGAGCAGGTGTATATTCCCGATCTGATGGCTGTTGCATCTTTCTATAAAGACTGGGGAGCAATTGGTGGCGGCCTTGGAAACTATATGGTATATGGCGATCTGCCAACAAATGGCATCAGGGATACTGCAAGTTATAAATTTCCTGCAGGAGCAATCTTAAATAAAGACATCAGTAAAGTGTATGATGTTGATTTGAAAAAAGATGATGAAGTACAGGAATTCATTACACACTCCTGGTACGATTATAAAGAAGGAAAAAATAAAGGATTGCATCCTTGGAAAGGTGAAAGTAAAATTAATTATACCGGTCCAAAGCCCCCATTTGAACATTTAGATACATCAAAAGAATACAGCTATCTCAAAACTCCTAGATGGAAAGGCAATGCAATGGAAGTTGGTCCGCTTGCGAGAGTATTGGTTGGTTATGCAAGAGGAAAAGAAGAATACAAAGCAGTTGTTGATAAAACACTGAAAGATCTGGATGTTCCAATTACTGCATTGTTCTCCACCTTAGGCAGAACAGCTGCACGTGGACTGGAAGCAGTACTTGCTGCAGGATGGGTACAGGAATTTTATGATCAGTTAATCACCAATATTAAGAATGGCGATACACGTATGGCTGAGATGACAAATTTTGATCCGAAGACATGGCCAAAATCAGCAATGGGTGTAGGACATTCAGAAGCACCTCGTGGAGCACTGGCACACTGGATCAATATTGAAAATGAAAAAATTGCCAATTACCAGTTAGTGGTTCCTACAACATGGAATGCATCGCCAAGAGATCACAAGGGACAAATGTCGGCGTATGAAGCTGCATTGATTGATACACCGGTTGCAATAGAAAATCAACCGCTGGAAATTATCAGAACCATTCACAGCTTTGATCCCTGCATGGCCTGCAGTGTGCACCTGTATGATGAGGAAGGAAAAACCATCAGCAGGGTAAGTGTATTAGGCGATTAATTTATAAACCAATTTTATGGCCAACAAATTATTATATATCAGAAGGCTTCGCAGAGTATATGTATGGGAACTGCCGGTGAGGGTGTATCACTGGATCAATGCACTGGTATTACTTGCCTTAATTGTTACCGGTTTTTATATCGCTGATCCGCTTGCATTGTTGAGCAAACAGGAGGCGAACTCAAAATACACAATGGGTTGGTTCCGCTATATTCATTTTGCAGCAGCGTATTTATTTTTCTTCAATTTTATTTTCAGGTTATACTGGGGTTTTGTTGGAAACAAATATGCCAACTGGAAACAGTTTATACCCACTTCAAAAAGGTTCTTTAAAGAAATGTGGACTGTTTTTAAAATTGACATTTTAATGTTGCGGAAAAACGGCAAACAACAGGAGCATTTAAGTGTAGGACATAATGCATTGGCAGGTTTTATTTACTTCCTAACCTTTATTGCATTTTTGGTACAGTGCTTAACAGGCTTTGGGTTATATGCATCAATGGCCAGCTGGTGGTTTCCGCAAATGTTTGCATGGGTGCCAGCAATGCTGGGTGGAGATATACTAACCCGTCAGCTGCATCATGCAGCCATGTGGTTTTTTATCATCTTTGTTGTTATACATGTATACCTTGTTTTCTATCATGATTATATTGAAGGTCGTGGCGAAATAAGCAGTATGGGTGGTGGATGGAAATTTATTGAAGAAGAAGTATTTGAAGAAGACAAACATCAAACACCCAATCCTGAAAAAGCAGAAGTAAAACCAAAAGCATGAGTGAACCGAAATCAATACTTATTCTTGGAATTGGAAATTATTTAATGGGCGATGAAGGCATTGGTGTACATCTTGCTGAACAGTTAACAAAGGAAGAATTACCGCCAAATGTTTCAGTGCTTGATGGAGGTACCGGTGGCTTTCATTTACTGGAGTATTTTGAAAAGCATGATATTGTTATCCTCGCCGATGCAACACTCGATGGAAATATTCCCGGCACCATCCGATTAATTAAACCAAAATTTGCAAAAGATTTTCCGCAGGCAATGAGTACACATGATATCGGTTTAAAAGACATGGTGAGTGCTTTGCAATTATTAGGCACCATGCCTGAAATACATTTATTTGTTGTGAGTATAGAAAGTATACAGCAGCAGGGAATAGAATTAACTGACGATGTCAGAAAAATACTTCCTCAACTGAAAAACCAAATAAGAGAACTGGTTGAAAGACTCAACAAAAGGCAGCCGGTTGTAATGGAAGTATAGTACGTTACCCTTGTAATAACATAAAAGAAGCGCCCCAGTTGTAGTGGGCGCTTCTTTGTTTTTTATAATTTCCCGGCAGAAAGTTAAACTGTTTTAATAACGGCAGAATTATTTTTCTTGGCAGTAAAATAATTCCATGCCCACATCAGCGTAAAGCTGGGAATGAAATCAAGACCTGGCATCAGTTCTTCCACAAAGTTGAAGACAGAACCAAAAGCACCTTTTACGCCTCCAAATGTTTTATAAAAAACAAAAGCAGAGATGGGAGCCCAAACGATATCTCCAAACTCACCCAGCAACGGAACCGCATAAGTGGCATAGCCAAGTGCATCCATCAAAAGGCAAAACAGAAGAGAGGTTTGTTGTTTGTTCATTTTTCGTTGTTGTTTTTAACAGCTAAAGAGATTGCAAAAGCAATACCAACGTTGCATGCGGACAAAATGCCGTCTGTTAAAATTCCCGGCAGACAGATCAAATTTCTTTTTTCATACACACACTGTTGTCAATACCGGCATATTGTCCGTAGTTGGGAATGATGTTATACGGTGCTGCGGCTGCACAAACATCCGTTTGATTTCAACAACAGCTGTTTCATAATCTTTGAATGCACCACAACCAATTGCTTCATCATTCTCATATGCCACAATCACGTGACGGATGTGGTTGGTTTTGTTGAACTGTGCATAGAACGCATGATCATCACCATCACGGATGGCAAGATCCCTGTCGAGCAGTGCAACAAGTTTTGTGAAATCAGGGTTATCTGAATTGGTTCTGATGAGGTTGATCATGTATGAAGTTTCTGAAATAGAAAGATAACAAAAAGAATAAAGCCCACGGGGTTTTCAAGTCTCAGCAGTAACAATAAATCGCTTTACAAAATTCCGGAGAGTTGTATAAAACAGTGAAATGATGCTAAAATTGTATCACTAGTTAAAATTGGCTGAAACAGCCTGTTAGTAGAAGGTTTCATGATACAATTTTATCATTTTCTATTCAAATTGCTTAAAAAGTATCATGTAGAAATAAAAGGAATTAATTTACATGTTACAAACGAAAGCGAAATAAGTACATATGAAAAAGAAACTGTTTTTTATCATCAGTTTGATCCTGATATTGACCGGATGTTCAAAAAAACCAGACCCCACTCCAACGCCAACACCGCCACCTGTTATACCTCCGGCAACAGATACATTTACCAAGCTTACTGCAAAGAAGTATATGGTTGATTCAAATGCAACCAAAGAAACCATTGCATTGTTTTATAATTTAAAAATATTATCGAAGACAGGTTTTGCCGTTGGACAGCAGGATGCATTTTCAGGATTCTATAATAATGCAGGCGGCATGTCTGATATAAAAAAGACAACAGGAAACGATCCTGCTTTATTAGGATCAGATTTTATGTTTATAACGGATAAAAGCAACGATGGCCAGGCAAGCAACTGGTTTTATCAGCAGGAAGTAAGCATCATCAACAATGTAAAGAAGGCATACGGACTGGGCATGATCAATATTTTTTGCTGGCACCTGCGTGAACCTTACAATGAAAATTCATTTTATGTAAGTGATATGACAGCTGCTGAGAAAGCAAATGCATTCAAAAGTATTTTACCCGGAGGAGCAAATCACAACTGGTATAAACTGAAATTAGATAAAGTGGCTTCTGTGTTTAATAATCTGAAAGGAACCAGCGGAGAATTAATTCCTGTCATCTTCCGTCCTTTTCATGAATTTGATGGAAGCTGGTTCTGGTGGGGAGCAAGTTTTTGTACAGAAGAAGAATTTAAAACAGCCTTTAAATTTACGGTTGAATATTTAAGAGATACCAAAGGAGTGCGTAATGTATTGTATTCATTCGGGCCGGATAACAGTTACGACACACAGGCAAAATATTTAAGCCGTTATCCCGGTGATGCTTATGTTGATGTACTGGGAATTGATAATTACGGGGATCTGCGCAATGGTGCCGGACAGGCTGGTGCAACACTCGCCAACACCAAAATGAAAGTGGTTTCTGATTTAGCGAAAACAAAAGTAAAAATTGCTGCCATGACAGAAACCGGTTACCAGGTTACACCAACAACAGCACCGGTAACAGGATGGTTTTCGAATTACTTATATTCTGCTTTAACTGATAATGGAACTGAAGTTGCGTTTGTAATGTTCTGGAACAACGGAGGAACCGGTTATTATACGCCGCCACCATCGGGCACAAATGTTACCGACTTTATTGACTTTACCAATAAGCCCAAAGCGTTGTTACAAAACGAAATACCGAAGATGTATGTGATGCCGAATTAATAAGAGGAGTGATTAAAACCTCCGGGGTTTTTGAAGACTCTGAGTTTTTTATCAGGCAGGTATATAAAACCCCGGAGGTTTTTTGTAATATTCGGAATGCCTGATTATCAAACACTGTTACATCCCGATCATTATTATCACATGTTTAATCATGCTGTAGGAAATGAAAATCTTTTCCGCAATGATGAAAACTATTCCTTCTTTTTAAGAAAAGTAAAAGAATACCTTACTCCCGTAACTGATATTTTCAGTTACAATCTGTTACCCAATCATTATCATCTCTTTTTGAAAGTAAAGACAGAAGATGAGTTAATAATTGCATACAAATCGATCTATCCGGTTAAACATAAAGAACTGACAAATGAAGAAATGCCAGCGTTTGTATTACAGCAAGTCAGTAATTTTCAGAATTCTTATTCAAAATCTTTTAATAAAGTATTTGGCCGAAAAGGAAGATTATTCCTTGAATCAGTGAAACGAAGTGAGATTGTTACGGAGGAGTATTATTCCAAAATAGTTCATTATGTGCATGCCAATGCTGTTCATCACGGTTTTTGTAAACGGATTGAAGATTGGCCGCATTCCTCCTATCACGCATTAATCAGTAATGCTCCAACATTATTGAAGCGGACCGAACTGCTTAATTGGTTTGGTGGAGCGGAAGCCTTTATTCGATTTCATAAACAACCAGTTGAACTAAAATTAAAGGAAGAGTAAAAACCTCCGGGGTTTTTCCAGAGTTTCCGATTATAAGCAGGCAGGTTTATAAAACCCCGGAGGTTTATATAACTTTTGCTTTAAATTGCATCAGCGAAAAACATTCACCCGCTCTTTTCTTACAATTAAAACCTTAAGCTATGGCACTCTTGATTATTCTTGGCGTAATCGCTTTACTTTTATTATGGATCGTTGGCATGTACAACGGAATGGTAAAAGCAAAAATAAAAATTGATAATGCCTGGAGCGATATCAGCGTTTTCCTCAAAAAGCGTTTCGATCTTATTCCCAACCTTGTTAATACAGTAAAAGGATATGCAGCACATGAAAGCCAGACGCTGGAAAAAGTAGTGCAGGCACGCAATGCAGCAGTATCAGTAGCTCCCGGCGATGTGGCAGGCATGGCTGCAGCTAATCAGCAACTGGGTGGAGCTTTAAGAGGATTGCTGGCAATTGCAGAAAGTTATCCTGATCTGAAAGCAAATGCACAGTTGCTCGAACTGCAAACTGCATTGCAGAATATTGAAGGCGACTTGGGTAATTCACGCCGTTATTATAATGCGACGGTAAGGGATTTCAATACATCCATTCAGCAGTTCCCCGGTGTACTGGTTGCCAATGTTTTTTCTTTTAAAGCACGTGAATTCTTTGAACTGGAAAACAAAGAAGAAGCCAAAAACGTGGAAGTAAAGTTTTAAATAACAAGCTGTGAAAAAAATAGTCCTTTCACTGCTGTTATCATTTTGTGCTGCACTGTATGTACATGCACAGGGTGGTTACACCATTCAGCAGTATCATGTGGATGTGACCGTTAACAAAGATGCATCGCTCGATATTACCGAAACCATCCAGGTAAATTTTACTGAAAGCCGTCATGGTATTATACGAATGATTCCTTATAAATATGCACTGGCTCCTTTACCAGCTGGTACGCAAAAAGCAGAACGGCAGCTTGAATCAAACGGCTACGCACAAATTTTCATTGAAAATATCGGGGTAAGGGATCAGCAGTTTACAGTACGGAACAGCGGAAATTATAAAGAAATAAAAATCGGTTCAAAAGACATCTATGTTGATGGAGTGCAGCAATACATCATTCATTACCGGATGTTGAATGCTATCAATTTCTTTAAAGATCATTCTGAACTGTACCTGAATATTATCGGTGATCAGTGGGATACCAGCATTGACTCTGCCAGTTTTTCCATTCAACTGTATAATGCGTTACCGGCAACACCATCTTATTTTGTGGCAACAGGTGCAACAGGTTCGCAGGAAAATAATTCTGTTTCTGCATGGACAGGCAATCAAACTTTTTCTGGTAGTACAACTGTTCCATTGCAGGCCAACCAGGGATTAACTGTTGGCATTGCTTTTCCTGATCAGTTTTTGACGAAACAAAATTATATGCTGCGTGATATGCCATGGCTGTTTTTGCCTGTGCTTGTTTTTTTCCTGATGTTCCGGATCTGGAGAAGAAGAGGTAAGGATGAAAGTCTTACCATCACTACACAATATTATCCACCCGATAATATCAGTCCCAGTGTTGCAGGATATGTAATTGATAATGCATTGAACAGAAGAGACCTCACTGCACTGATCCCTTATTGGGGTGCCGGAGGATATTTACAGGTAAAGGAAACAGAAAAGAAATCGCTGCTGGGATTAATCAAAACTTCTGAATACGAGTTCATCAAATTAAAAGAACTTCCGGCAACTGCTCTCACTTTTGAACGCACACTGTTCAATGGAATTTTTGCCAGCGGCAGTACAGTTGCACTCGACAGTTTGAAAGATGTACTGTACAAAACCATGAACAAAGCAAAAACAGAACTGGAAGGCGAAGTGGACAGGGATGCATACTATGTAAAATACTCAAGAGGTCTTGTTTATTTATTTTTGATTCTGGGCCTGGCATCGTTGGGGATTGGCATTTTTCAGTTTCTCACTAACTGGGGAAATCCGTATTGGTTTCCCGTTGCATTAATCATCAGCGGTATAATCATTGCAGGTTTTGGAATTTTTATGGTGAAGAAAACAGCTAAAGGAAATGAACTGTACCAGCAGCTGGCAGGCTTTAAAGAATTCATCCAAAAGGTAGACAAGGACCGGCTGGTACTTTTCTTAAAAGAAGACGAACATTATTTTGACAAAGTATTACCCTTTGCCATTGTATTTAATATGGCCGATACCTGGAAAGATAAACTGCAGGGCCTTGATGTACCGCCACCCAACTGGTACGTGGGCAATTATAACGGGTTTAACACGTACATGTTCTTAAACAGTCTCGATCATTCCATGAATGAAATGTCGAAAAGCTTTTACAGTCAACCAGGCAGCAGCGGCAGCAGTGGTGGAAGCTTTGGTGGTGGTGGAGGTTTTTCCGGTGGTGGATTTGGAGGAGGAGGAGGAGGAAGTTGGTAAAAGACAAAGAGTATCTGATTCTGAGAAGGTTTTTCTTTATTCACTCGTCTCCGAAAGGGGGAATCATGTATTAATAAAAGAGATCCTTGTTGTTTCAAGGATCTCTTTTATTAAAGCAGAATAAAATTAATTATGAAGTATAATTTTTGCACCCAGGGCCGGAGTACCACCAACAATGCCATTTGCAAAAACAGTATAAATCTTTCCTGCCTGCAACGTGATATTGTTAAGTGTTAAAACAGAAGTTGATGTTCCTGCAACACGTACATCAAATTTGTATGTACCGGCATCAACAGGAGCAAAAGCCTGATTAGAAGTTGCTGAAGACTGAGTTTCAAATGTTCTGTTTACGAATACAGGTATAAATGTTTCTCCACTTAAAACACCTACTGTAACTGCCGGGGCTCCCGGACTTAAATGAAAAAAGCGGATATGCGCCTTACCTGAAGCCGGTGTGGCTAGATTGTCTTCTACCAGGATAGCACTAATAGAAGCTAAGCGGTTGAAAGCGAACAGTGAGTAATTCTTGTCTTTGGAAAAAGGAATATCCGCATTGATTACTGTTGTACTTGTACCCGCTGCATTCACTTTTATATTCCTTGTTCCCGCAGTTACAGTTAAATAACCGGTATAGTTGGGGAATGTAAGCGGCGATGAATTCACTTTTAAATTGTCTACTAAAAGATCAACACCGGGAGCATCAGGTGAAGCATGTACAACATTCACATTTGACGTGTCTTTCACTTTGTCTTTTTTACAGGAAATAAGTACTGTTGAAAATAGCAGCACCAAAGCTGCTGAAAGGAGAAAAGAAGTTTGTTTCATAAATTTTTGTTTAGCCTTATAAAACAGTCTTTTAAACAAAATGTTCTTTTAATCTTTCTCTTAATGGAATTTTAACAGACGTTTATTTTTTAAAGCAAATTGTTACAAAAGGTTAATCAGAAAATGAACAAAATTGTTTGCTTTAATGGAAGTATTTAGGGGTTCTGGATTCTCAGGCGATGTCTCCGCCCTGGATTTTGTTTTTTTGGCAGCAGTACTCCCGTTAATGATAGATTAGTTTCCAGAAAGCAAAACCTCCGGGGTTTTTCACAGCCTCTGATATGAGCAAACAGATTTATAAAGCCCAGGTGGTTTTTGCAACTCATTATTTTTCACTTCTGTTTAATTCCCAATTATCTGTTCTGAATGGATTTACCGGCAAGCCTTCTTTGCTGAAGAGGTTCGGCATAGCCGTGCTGCTGTAACCAAAACGTACTGCAACAGGCTGCTTTACCATTTTACTGAAAACAACCAGCCGGTTATTTTCAATCGTTGAAGAAGCAGGATAAAAAACTTTATCAACTCCGGCAATGTATAATTCTGTAATGACTTTTTCTTTTACAGTTAACCCGGTTGGCGCATTTGCAAAGCTGATAATAATGTTCTCCTTTTTTATTTCCGTGCTTTGAAAAACCGGGTTCTTATAAGTAATGCCGGTTTGATGATAGGTTTCTGCCAGTGCCCAAGCTGCAAGCCGGTAGCCAACATCATGTTTATTTTTTGGATGAATGTCTTTGATATTATCAACAAGATCTGTTATTACAACCATACCAACGTTGGGAACTGCCATTGCTTTGGTTTGCTGCTCACGTACAATAGCAGAAGTAAACTTATTATCGTAAGCGAACGGAGCTATCTGAACATAATAAAACGGAAAGTCTTTCTTCCATGCTTTTCGCCACGAACCAATTAATGCAGTTAAAAGTTTTGCATATGAATCGGGTGCCGCAGTGTTACTTTCTCCCTGGTACCAGAGAGCGCCTGCAATCGTATAATTTGTAACCGGAGCAATCATGGCGTTAAACGAAGCGCCGGGTGTATATGGCCACCAGTCGAATGGCTGTAGTTTTGCAGCGGCCTCTTTTAATACTGCATCATTTGTAACAGCAGTTTCTTCTGCCCACACTTCTGCCGGTGTACCACCCCAGTTGGCACTGATTAAACCAACAGGAACATTTAAGCTGCTGTTGATTTTTTTTCCAAAGAAGTAGCCAACCGCACTAAAGCTTTTCAATGTGTTTGAATCGCAGCTCACCCAGCTGCCATCGCAATTATCCTGTGGATATATTGAAGTTGACTTTGGAACTGAAAAGAAACGGATATTGCTGTTGCTGCATGTTGATAATTCTTCTTTAACATCGGGTAAGCCCCAGTTATAATTCATTTCCATGTTCGACTGACCGGAGCAAATCCATACTTCACCAATCAGTACGTTATTTAATAAAATTGTATTCCTTCCTTTTAATGTAATTGTATAAGGTCCGCCGGCTTTGGGTGTTTGTATACTCATTTCCCACTTTGCTCCTCTTGAAGCTATTGCAGAATCTGTTTGATTATTCCATGATGTTGTTACAAAAATTTTTTCAGCAGGATCGGCCCAACCCCAGATTTTTACAGTTGCTTTTTGCTGAAGTACCATATTGCTGCTTACAAGATTGGGCAAACGGATATCGGCATTTACAGTTAAAAGAGAATGGGCAAAGAACGCAATAGCAAGAATCTTTTTCATGTTTGTCCGGAGTTAATATTGAAGAAGCCTAAGGTAGGAATTGTTCTGATGTTGAAAGGGAAATTCTCAGCATTCTCTGCTCAGGATTTGTGTTGATGACAGAAGGATTGGCCGTTGAAAGCACTCAGCCTTCATATTGCCAAACCGATTTAGCTGTTTTTATTTCTCTCATCAACTTTCCCAGGTTATATGGTCTAAGTCACCCGTTACAGTTGTGTTAACAACTAAAAGCTGGTTACACGGTTCTCCGTCAATTTCTATTGAATAGTCAAAAACACCATAATAGTTTGCACCAAATTTTCCGTCTGGATAAAGTCCAACTCTAATCAATTTAAGTTTATCAAGAAGCTGATGCTTGGGTGATCTTTGTTTGTCATTGTAGTCTATGATGTTGGATAGTTCTTCTTCGTCTAATTCATCAACATAGAAATTTATGTAGTCTGCCGTTTCTCCTTCTTCCATAAAATCCTTGTCAATAGCTGATTTATTCTGTATTTCAAAGTTGCCAATGTTGTCAAGGAAGGCTTTAATATTTTTTGCTTGCTCTTCGCCTATTTGTTTGTTTTCAAAATTTAAATCAAGCCATAGAATACTTCCTTTCCATTCAGTTTTAACAGAATAACACCCCTCTGACTGAGTTAAGTCAATTTGCCCAAAATACGGCAATTCAATGTTTGTCATTTCTTGTCTTTTATTTTTTGGCGTCGGTGAAAATCACAGCTAACGCATTCATCTGCCTTACTCTTCTTTTCACACCGGTTTTTTTGAATAAACCTATGTTAGTAATTGTTCTGTTGTTGAAAGTAAGATTCTCAGGCGAGTCTCTGCTCTGGATTTGTGTTGTTGGCAGCAGGACTCGCAGGCGAAGATACCTATCTGACACTGCGCCTAAGAACGTTTTTGTTTATTCATTCATCAGCGAAAGAAAATCAAGCTCCCCTTTTGTTATTGACTTTGAATATTGTCTTGATTTGTTTTCTTTATCAATGAAACTGATAACAGCGCCATCAGTTCCTTTAGTATATAAAAGCCCAAATGAACCTTGCCTGACTGATATATTAGCAAGATAAGAAGAAGGAGTCAATTGCCACCCACTCTCATTATTATTAAACCATTCGATAAGTTTTGAATATTTGTGTGAATTAACCTTAATATCAGTCTGAGTTACTTTTGTTAAATCTGTTATTTTATCTGTAGAGTTAAGGGTTAGAATAAACGATGAATTTTTATCAATGTAATTGTTGATATTAATTTTCGAGCTACAACTTGCCAACATACAAGTCATTGCGACTAATAAAACGAAATTAATTTGCTTTGTCAATATGAAAAGGCGATTGATAACATGAGAGGTAAATCATACAAAACAATCATCCTAATAATCCACCACCTGCTCTTCAATCAGCTGCGGCAATTCTCTCCACTCATATTGCTGGTTACGCAACTGCGGTTCAAAGCCTGCTTCTTTAATAGCTTCCTGGATGGATTTGTAGGTAAAGCGATGTGGAGCACCGGCAGCACTCACTACATTTTCTTCCAACATGATACTTCCAAAATCATTGGCACCGCCATGCAAACAAAGCTGTGCAGTTTCTTTACCAACTGTTAGCCAGCTGGCCTGTATATTTTTTACGTTAGGTAACATGATGCGGCTGATAGCGATCATACGCACATATTCATCGGCAGTAGTTAAATTATGTACACCACGGATCTTTGCAAGTAAGGTATCTGCATCCTGGAAGGTCCATGGAATAAAGGCTAAAAAATCCTTTTGCTTCTGCAGGCTTTTGACTCTGCACGTCACGGATCTTCACCAAATGTTCAAAACGTTCACGGATGGTTTCCACATGACCAAACATCATGGTTGCTGATGTAGTAATGTTGAGCATATGTGCTTCATGCATAATATCAAGCCATTCCTGTGCGCCGCATTTTCCTTTGCTGATCAAGCGGCGTACACGGTCAATCAGTATTTCAGCACCAGCACCGGGTAATGAATCCATCCCTGCGTCTTTCAATGCAGTAAGCACTTCTTTATGTGTGCTTTTTGCAAGCTTCGTAATATGTGCTACTTCGGGTGGCCCGAGTGTGTGTAATTTAATGTTGGGATAAAGTGACTTCAACTGTTTGAACAGGGTTGTATAAAATTCAAGTCCCAGTTCAGGATGATGACCACCCTGCAACAGCAACTGATCGCCGCCCCATTTAATGGTTTGATCGATCTTTACTTTATAGGTTTCAATATCGGTGATATAAGCTTCTGCATGTCCGGGTATACGGAAGAAGTTGCAGAACTTACAATTGGCAATACATACATTGGTGGTATTCACATTCCGGTCGATCTGCCAGGTAACTTTTCGGTGAGGCACCTGCTGTTTGCGTAATTCATCAGCCACATACATTAACTCAGTGAGCGGTGCATGTTCAAAAAGATACATACCTTCTTCAATGGTTAAGAATTCAAAGTTGGATGCCTTTTTATAAAGTTCGTTCAGATTCATTTTGATCGTTTTCAGGAAAGAAAATTGTTGCCACGAACCTGCCTGGCGGCAGACAGGGGCACAAAGACAGAAAGACTGAAGTAACAATGGTTCCCTTTAGAGCCTTTGAATCTTTGTGGCCACAAAAGTACAGCCAGATTCTGTAAGTACAGCGAAGCGTTTATCCTATTTCTCTTGTCTAACTCATAACTTTAATTAATATTGAACCGTGAAGCTGCTTAAAACGATATGCCTGCTCCTGATCTGCTCCAGAATGAGTGCACAGGAAAGAGACTTTCCCCCGGCTAAACTGCTCACCAGCTTTAAGTTTGAGCAGTTAACAGGAGGCATTGTTATACTGAGGGCAACACTTGATCATTTCCCCGACACACTCAATTTTATATTAGATACCGGAAGCGGCGGAATTTCGCTTGATACACTTACTGCACTCTATTATAAGTTACCCATTGAAAACAGCGATCGTACCGTTCGTGGAATTGGCGGCGTAAAACCACTTCAGTATTATAAAGGAGGCACTTTGCATTTTAAAGGGCTGGATGTTGAAAAGCTCGACTTTCATATTAACGATTATGAAATTTTGAGTGAAGTATATGGTTTACGGGTTGATGGAATTATCGGCTTCTCTTTACTAAGAAGGTTTATTGTTGCCCTTGATTATGATACCCAGATGATTTCTATTTACACACCCGGTAAATATAAGTATCCCAGAAATGGAACATATCTGGAACCCAAATTTGCCTCTATTCCCATTACACAACACCATGTATCTGATGAAAAAAATTACTTACTGAATTTTTATTTTGATACCGGTGCAGGGATGTGTTTGCTTTTTACGGATCGGTTTATGGAGGATAGTGTACTGATCAGCAAAAAAAGAAAAATAGTAAGCACACAGGTAGAAGGGCTGATGGGTAAGATAGGCATGCGGCTTTCAACGGTGAAACGGGTAAAAATAGGTCCATATAAATTTAACAGAGTACCGATTCATATTTATGATGATTCGATGAATGTGCTGGCTTACCCTGATATTTCCGGTTTAATTGGAAGTGATTTACTGCGGAGGTTTAACCTGGTGATCAATTACCCCGAGCGGATTATTCACCTTTCGCCCAATACGCATTTAAAAGATCCGTTTGATTATTCTTATACCGGGATGAGTTATTATTTTATTGATGGTAAAGTAACCATCACAGAAGTACAACAGGGATCGCCTGCTGAAAAGGCGGGGTTTTTACCCGGCGATGTAATTTTTGGAGTTGGAGAATAATTTTACAAATAATATTCAGCAATACAAAGCCCTGATGCAAACAGCAGGAGAAAAATTAAGAATATTGATCTTCCGCAACACTCAACCCCGGCTGATTGAGTTAAAAGTGGGCAGTATTTTGAAGTAATACCCTTCAGCAAATCTTTTTTACCGAATTTTACAGTCGTTTTCTAAAACTTACAAAAGAGACATGATCAATTTTGAACGCTTTGTTCTTTCGAACGGATTAAAAGTACTGGTACATAAAGATATGGCTACACCCATGGCAGTAGTAAATGTGCTGTATGATGTGGGTGCAAGGGATGAGGATGAAAACCGCACAGGCTTTGCTCATTTATTTGAACACCTCATGTTTGGCGGATCAATTAATATTCCTGATTACGATGAACCGCTGCAGCAGGCAGGTGGCGAAAACAATGCGTATACCACCAACGATCTTACCAATTATTACTGTCAGCTCCCTGCTGAAAATATTGAAACAGCATTTTGGTTAGAAAGTGACCGCATGCTGAGTCTTGCTTTTGATGAAAAAAGTTTAGATGTGCAGCGCAAAGTGGTGAGTGAAGAATTTAAAGAACATTATCTCAACAAACCTTATGGCGATGTATGGAATAAGATACGGGAGATGGCGTATAAAAAACATCCGTATAAATGGATGACGATAGGTAAAGAATTAAAACATATTGAAGAAGCACAGCTGCAGGATGTAAAAAACTTTTTCTTTAAACACTACACTCCTTCCAATGCTATTTTAGTTGTTGCAGGAAATGTGGATACAGAAAATGTAATGCGTTTGGCAGAGAAATGGTTTGGTCCAATTCCGGCTGGCGAAAAGTATGTACGTCAGTTACCACAGGAGCCTAGGCAAACAGAAGCACGAAGACTGGAAATTACAGCGGATGTTCCGCTGGATGCTTTTTATAAAGTATGGCATATGGCATCAAGACTCGAACGTGGATATTATGTTACAGATTTGATCACAGATATTTTAGGCGGAGGTGCCAGCAGCCGTTTGTTTCAATCGCTGGTGAAAGAAAAGAAACTCTTCAGCAGTATTGATTGTTCTCATTTCGGAAGTACAGATACGGGTTTACTGAGTATTGAAGGAAAATTAGTGAAGGGCGTAAAGATCGAAGAAGCAGAAAAAGCAGTGAATGAAGAAGTGGAAAAAATGAAAACACAACTGGTGGATGAAAAAGAACTGCAAAAAGTGATCAACAAAACAGAGAGCACTATTTTATTTGAAGATATGAGTGTGATGAGCCGTGCCAACAGTCTTGCCTATTATGAACTGCTGGGCGATGCACAACTGATGAACGATGAATTACAGAAATATGAAAGCGTAACAGCACAGGAACTGATGGATGAAAGCATCCGCATCTTTGATGAGCGAAACAGCAATACATTGTATTATTTAGCCAAGAATTAATGACATGAGTGTACTCACAGAACAATTAAACAGAACAACAGCACCTTTATATAAAGACGCAACAGAGTTTGACTTAAAACTCAAACCTTACGAAAAATATATACTGGATAACGGGGTGGAAGTTTATGCAGTAAATGCAGGAACGCAGGAAGTGATGAGCCTGGAGCTGGTTTTCAAAGCCGGTAACTGGTACGAACAGCAGAACAATGTTGCAGCTGCCACCAACTTTCTGATCAAGAACGGCACAAAGAATAAAAACGCATTTGAACTGACGGAACATTTTGATTACTATGGTTCGCACCTGAGCCGTGGCTGTTACAATGAAACCTCAACCATTATTCTGCATTGTATCGACAGGCATTTTACCAAACACTTACCGGTGATTGCTGAAATGATCACTGATTCCATTTATCCGCAGCATGAACTTGATATCTACAAACAAAACATGCAGCAGCGCTTAACTGTGAGTTTGAAGAAATGTGATTTTGTTGCAACACGTTTGATTGAAGAATATTTATTTGGCCGCAATCATCCTTATGGTGTGTACAGTAACAAAGAAGATTATGATGCATTGCAGCAACAGCAGTTGCAGGATTATTATAAACAGTATTATACCAATGGCCACTGTACCATTTTTGCAGCAGGTTTACTGCCTGCTGATTTTATACAGCATTTGAATGCAACAATTGGTCAGCTGCCACTGAATCAAAAAGAAATACCAACTATTGTTCACCCGGTAACGCCGGCTGATGAAAAGAAATACCGTATTGCCAATGATGTAAACGGTGTGCAGGGTGCTATCCGAATTGCAAGGGAATTTCCCAACCGCCATCATCCCGATTTTCAACCCGTGCAGGTATTGAACTCATTGTTCGGTGGATTTTTTGGTTCAAGGCTTATGAGTAATATCCGTGAAGACAAAGGATATACCTACGGCATTCACAGTTATATTCTCAATCATATTTCAACAACTGCATGGATGGTGAGCACTGAAGCCGGGAAAGAAGTTTGCGAGGCAACCATTAAAGAAGTGTACCATGAAATGGAAGACCTGCGCAATGAACTGGTGGATGCCGAAGAACTGCAACTGGTGAAGAATTATCTTATCGGTACCGTTCTTGGTGACCTGGACGGTCCCTTCCATATTATTGGCCGCTGGAAAAATTTAATTTTAAATGGGCTGGATGAGAACTATTTTTATTCATCCGTTGATACCATTAAACATATTACAGCAAAGCAGGTACAGGAACTGGCAAATAAATATTTACAACCGGAAGATTTTTATGAATTAGTGGTGGTTTAAGAGTTCAACACAGAGGAGTGGAGGTACAGAGGAGCACAGAGAGATAAGGAGTTAAAAAGAGAAAACACTTATATGTCTTTGGCGGAGTATAGTAAAATTACTGAGCAGGTAATTAAGTGTGCAATAGAAGTACACAAGGAACTCGGCCCTGGATTAATGGAATCGGTTTATGAAGTTTGCCTTATGAAGCTGTTGAGAGAGGAAGGTCTTCATGTAAAAAGGCAGGTAGCTGTTCCGGTTCATTTTAAAGGCGAAAGACTTGATAAAGAATTTATCATTGATATACTTGTTGAAGACAAAGTAGTTCTTGAATTGAAATCACTGGAATTTATATTACCGGTTCATGAGGCACAGTTGGTTACTTATCTTAAACTGGCTGATAAACGGATCGGATTGTTGATCAACTTTAATGTTGTCTTATTGAAAGATGGCATCAGAAGAAGAATAAACGGTAACCCGGATCTGGAATAACCTCTGTGTTACTCCATTTCTCTAAAACTCTGTGTTTAAAAATGAAGTTTATTTTAAAAGTCCTTATAACAGCCGTCAATGCTTTTGTACTGGCGTATTTATTACCCGGCATCAGCATCAATCATTTCTTTACAGCCATTGCGGTTGCATTTGTGCTGGCACTGCTTGACGCAATTGTAAAACCTATTCTCGTTCTGTTTACATTACCAGCCACTATTTTCACATTGGGGCTGTTCCTGTTTGTGATCAATGCCTGTATTATTTTACTGGATGCTTATTTTGTAAAAGGCTTTGTGGTAGATGGCTTCTGGTATGCACTGCTCTTCAGCATTTGTCTGTCCATCATCAATTCATTCGTACACAAAATGGTATTGAAAGAAGAGGATAAGAATAAAGCAAACTGATCTTATTGCAGCAAAACCTTCTTTACAAACCGCTGGGTACGGTTTTCAATTACACACTGGTAAATTCCTTTGGGCAGGCCATTAAGTGAAACGGAAATGGATTCAATTCCTTCATCAATCATTACTGCTTTCATTACTGCACCATTGGTATTAATGATCTTTAATGCAGAGCGGAAAGCTGTTTTTGGAAAAGACAGTTGCAGCTCAGTTCCTCTTTGTTTGATCTTTAATTCTTCAGAAGTATAAGATTTAACAGATGCTGAAGGTTCACTCTTTACTGTTTGTGCAAATACAGTTGCAGGCATTTGCCAGCAAAGGATTGCAAGGAATAAAAGAAATTCCTTTTTTAATTGACTTGAAAGCAGAACTTTGTTTCTCACCGAATGTAGTTTATAAAAAATGCTGTTTGATCGCAAAAACCTTACCAATTCTGAACTGACCGGTATTTATCAATCATTGCTCTATCCCAGATTAATCGAAGAAAAGATGCTTTTATTGCTTCGCCAGGGAAAAATTAGCAAATGGTTTAGTGGAATTGGACAGGAAGCAATTGCCGTGGGAGCCACGCTGGCACTGCAACAGGACGAATGGATCATGCCTCTTCACCGCAACCTTGGTGTGTTCACCACCCGTAATATGCCGCTGCATAAATTATTTATGCAATGGCAGGGAAATAAGGAAGGATACAGTAAAGGAAGGGAGCGCAGTTTTCATTTCGGCAGCCGTGAACATCATGTTTGCGGAATGATTTCACATCTTGGTCCGCAGATGGCTATTGCCGATGGTGTAGCATTAGCATACAAACTCAGGGAAGAAAAGAAGGTGTCACTTGCTTTTACAGGTGAGGGCGGAACAAGCGAAGGTGATTTTCATGAAGCATTGAATGTGGCAGCAGTATGGGATTTGCCCGTAATCTTTATCATTGAAAATAACGGGTATGGATTAAGTACTCCCACCAATGAACAATATAAATGCGAAAGCCTGATTGAACGAGCAAGAGGATATGGAATAGAGGGAATCAAGATTGATGGCAACAATATTCTTTCTGTACTGGACACCATTAAAGGTGTTCGTGATTTTTGTATTGAATACCAGAAGCCTTATTTAATTGAATGTACAACCTTCCGCATGCGTGGACATGAAGAGGCAAGCGGTACGAAATATGTTCCCAAACATTTATTTGAGATTTGGGAGAAAAAAGATCCCATTAAAAATTTTGAAACTTACCTGTTGAGTGAAGCGGTATTAACAGAAACGGGAATTGAAGCAATCAGAACTGAATTAAAACAGAAGATTGAAGCTGAATTGCAATTGGCCAATACTGCAAAACCAATGGTTGTTGATACGGAGGAAGAACTGGAAGATGTGTTTGCTGAGCCTTCAGTAGTGAATCGTCAGTCGACAGTCAGAGTGATTGATAATTCGGCAATCTCTCACGCTTCACGCCTCACGCTTCACGATAAACGTTTTGTCGATGCAATCAAAGAAGGCCTTCATCAATCCATGCAAAAACATCCCAACCTTATTTTAATGGGTCAGGATATTGCAGAGTATGGTGGTGCATTCAAGATCACCGAAGGATTTGTTGAAGAGTTTGGAAAAGACAGAGTAAGAAATACACCTATTTGTGAAAGTGCAATAGTTGGCGCAGCATTAGGGTTGAGTTTAGAAGGATACAAAGGTTTGATGGAAATGCAGTTTGCCGATTTTGCAACGGTTGGCTTTAACCAGATCGTTAATAACCTGGCAAAGATTCATTACCGTTGGGGGCAGCATGCTGATGTTGTGATCCGTATGCCAACAGGTGGCGGTGTTGGTGCCGGGCCGTTTCATTCACAAAGCAATGAAGCATGGTTTACAAAAGTTCCGGGATTGAAAGTTGTTTATCCATCTTCACCAATGGATGCAAAAGGCTTGCTGATTGCTGCCATCAATGATCCTAACCCGGTTTTATATTTTGAACATAAAGCATTGTACCGTTCTGTAAGTGGAGATGTACCAGAAGAATATTATGAAATTGAAATCGGCAAAGCCCGTCATGTAAGAAGCGGTGATGAGGTCTCGATTATTACTTATGGCGCAGGAGTACATTGGGCTGAAGATTATGCATCTGAATATCCGGAAATCTCCATTGATATTTTAGATTTAAGAACACTTGCTCCATTGGATTATCATGCTATCCGTGAAGCAGTAAAAAGAACGGGAAGAGTATTGCTGCTGCATGAAGACACATTGATTGGCGGCATTGGCGGAGAAATAGCTGCCTGGATCGGCGAACATTGCTTCTCCCTGCTTGATGCACCGGTGATGCGTTGCGGAAGTTTGGAAACCCCTATTCCTTTCAATATAGAACTGGAACAGAATTTTATGGGGAAAGCAAGACTGGGTGAGTATGTGGAGAAGCTGATGAAATATTAATGTGATGAAATAGAATACCATCCGCAGGGTAGCAAATCTTTTTCTATCTGAACTACTTTGCAGTGAATTATATTCAGTGCGTATGAAAAAATTATTTATTCTATTCCTGTTTGCAGCTGTTTGTTTTATTCAGTCCAATGCGCAAACCTTAAAACCATTTGAAGGTAGCAATGGTTTGTATGGTTATAAAGATGATAATGGAAAAGTTGTTATTGCTCCTAAGTATGTAACTGCTACTTATTTTTTTGAAGGAGTAGACAAAGCATGGGTGTACCTTGATTCAAAATTTGCACTGATCAGTAAAAAAGAAGAAATGATCATTCCTTTTAAGTACAGCTATGTTAATTTTTTTCAGGAAGGAATGGCGGTAGTTGCTGTTGATACAAAATTTATGGAAGCAGGTGGTAAGTACGGCTATGTTGATAAAAACGGAAAAGAAGTAATTCCGCTGATATATGAATATGCAGAAGAATTTACCAATGGGAAAGCCAAAGTAAAAAAAGATGGCAAAGAATTCTTTATTGATAAAACAGGAAAGCGGTTGAATTAGACAGATATTGTCATTCTCCCGGATGATAACTTCTTTCTGCATGCTTCATCACATCCTCTTTATAAAACAGCACATCTTTAAACTGTCCTTTGGTATACATTTCTAATTGATCTTTGAAGTGGGGTGAATTTGGGTTGCCACTGTTACCACCTGCTAGCAATGATTTGGCTTTGATCTTTTTTCCAAACTCAACAGCACAGATAAAGCTGTTACCACTTACACCATAACGTTTAGCTGTTCCGGGAAAAATGCGGCTGTTATAAGAAGGAAGCATTCCCCATAAAGCCGATACAAAAGGAACAGGATAGCTGAGCTGGTTGTCATCATACTTCTGATTGAGATCATTGCTGACCCGTTGATAACGATTGATACTTCCCCATTCAATTTGCCAGCTGCCATAATTCTTTTGCAGGGTATTGATAACAGTCAGTAATGGTGTAAGTAATTGTTCGGCTGTTGCTGTTGCAGCAAAACGTTTGGTTGTAGAAACCTGGTCGTCTTCTCCTTCTTCAATATAAATTTTCCGGATAGATGCATTGAGCAGCTGTGCCCATTCAACAGCTAAGGTTGTTGCAACAGAATTTGAAGCAGCATTATTATCCCAGCTTTTTAAAACCTCAATGGGCTCTTTCAGTTGGAGGTATAATGAATCTGCAGGCTGTACATTTTTTTCAAATGCGTTGATCAAAGATGGAATCAATACTTCAAAAGCTGTTAAGTACCGGTCGTAACCGGCAGCAATTGTTTTATCAATGGTGAATTTTTTTTCCCTGCTTAAAACTCTTGCTGCATTAATACCACGAAAATTTTCACCATCAGGCGCCATGTACGACGGATAATTTGATTTCACGGGGCTGCTGCTTCCGCTAACAGTGTAGGGGGTGGAGTTACAATTCTGGATCCATCCTGTTGCAGGATTATATATATGCACGAGTTCATTCACAGAATGCAATCCCTTCCATTCAGTAGCTGCTGTTGTTCCATCAACAGCTTTGCCCCAGTTGAATTTCGGATCTCTCTTTGGAACAAAGTTGCCATGCCAGTAAGCGATGTTTCCTTTGTTATCTGCAAACACGGTATTATTAGATGTGTTGGCTTTTAAATCCATTACCTTTTTATAATCTTCCAGTCCTTTTGCTTTGGTACGTTGCCAGCTTTGTATTAGGCCATTCATAGTTCGGTTGCTTGACCGAACGCTGATATACTGATCATTCCGTTTTGCCATTACGGGACCATGGTGTGTAAAATAAGTAGTGAATGTTTTTGATTGCAGTTCGTTTTCATTGATAAAACGAATCGTAATCTTCTTTTCTTTTACTTTTCTTTTTTCATTGTTGTATTCATACACCAGGCCTGTTGATCCCTGACTGATCTTTTCTGTATACATATCTGCTACATCTACATTGCTGCTGGTATGCATCCAGCCACAGTATTCATTAAAACCCTGGTAAATAAAAAACTGTCCCCAGGTAACTGCACCGTAAACATTTAAACCTTCCTTACTTGCCATCTGTACCTCAGGGCGGAAATAAAATGTTACATGCGGGTTAATATAAAGAATAGCATGTCCGTTTTCTGTTCTGGACGGAGCAATCGCAAATCCGTTTGATCCTGTTGAGATTTCTTCAAATAGTTTTGGTGTAACAGAAGTTGTTGCATTTGTTTCGCCATAGAGATTTTTTACATCCATTTCTGAAATATCACCTGTACTGATGGCGCCAATACTTCCATCGGTCCATAACAACGGATACCAGGGTTTGAAACGGGTAAGCAGTAATGGTTTTACTTCGGGATGTTTATGGAGGTAATAATTAATGCCATCTGCATAAGCATTTAATAGTTTCTTTAACCATACCGGGGCTTTATTATAGTCTGCAACTGCTTCTGCACTGTCAATGATCAAACGTACATAGAGGTCGCTGAAGATTTCAGCTTTACCAAACACTTCAGCTTTGCGGCCAAGCTTTTCAATATAATTTATTTCCACCCGTTTGAAATCATCTTCACATTGTACATACAGTAAACCAAACACAGCATCTGCATCGGTTTTTCCATACACATGCGGAATGCCCCAGTTATCACGGACGATGCTGACATTTTTTGCCTGTTGCTGCCATCTGGAAATTTCGGTTTTGCTGAATGGCTGTGCAAAAAGCTGAAATGGTAATACAATAAAAGGAAGAATGAATTTTCTCATGCGTCAACGAATAAAGAAGTGATCTTTAAATGTACAGTAAAGCTTCTTTATTCAGAAAAAACGTGGAAGAACGGTATAATCAGTCTGTTTCAGGCATTTGAAAAGCTGTAGCCTGTGGGTGAGTCTTGTGTTTTTTTCTCAAATCCGGTTTCCAGTAAAAAAACCAACGGAGTGTATTTGCTCTTGTGTATTGATAGCCGCTTAACTTTTGCTGGTACACAAGCATGTATCCAAGATCAAATGAAAGTGAAGGAATGATTTGTTGTTTAATGCCTGTAAAAAAACGGTTCTGATCAAATGGATTGTAGATAATGTCTTTGCCCATTTGCAGCTGCAGCTCATCTGCAAAAACAAGTGAAGGAATGTATTTGTTTTTGCTTACAGGTACATTCATAGAAAACATATATCTGAACCTTGTGGTATAACGGTATGCGTCAGTCAGCTGATTATTTACAATTTTCTGAGACCATCTTTCTTCAATACGCAACCTGTTTAGCGTTGATATTTTTCCAATACTACCGCTTACCTGGAATTGCTGGTACACACGGTTTTCATTGGTGAACAATTCTGTTAACTGCGTTTTATTTGCCAGCCACATATGGCCTGCACCGGCAGCAACTGAAAAACTTTTATTTACATTGTATAAAGCTCCCAGCCTTACAAAATAAAAACTGTTGCTCGCCATAAAGTTTGTTCTGCGGATATGAACATCAGCAATTACACTCCATTTATTACTTACCTGTGCAGTTGTATTTACACTCCACCAAAAATGACTTTGCTGCTGAACCGATTTTGTCTGCTGTGCATTTGCTGACTGAACAAACAGGAGAACAAATAAAATAAATACGGCTGATTTCAATGCTGTTTAATTTGAATGAAGCTGCAAAGCTAACCTGTTCAGGTAAAAGGCATGGTGAGTTTGGTCACAGCTTTTGCTGATTATTATTTGAAAATGACGAAAGGAAGTAATCCCTTTTTGTCTGTAGAAAGGCTTCAGTCAGGCATTGGTTGCAAATAAGTGAATCATCTTTTTTTTTACTCCAGTTTTTTCATTTCAATTTTTTCCCCGTTTCCGATAAACCAGGATTTGGTCACTTTGCCTGTTTGATCTACTTCAAATTCAATAAAACGACCGGAATCATCTGCATAAAAAAACCTTGTTTTAGATTCAGGTTTCAGCTCAATATCATGAGCACCTTCCCGGTGACGGTATAGTTTGTTGTCTTTTTTTATTAATTCAATGGGCCCGGTTGCGATATACTTTCCAATATACTTGTCTAAAATTGCAGCATCAATTTTTACTTCTTTTGGTGTGTAGGGTATTTGAACAGGAAGATCAAACATGATTGAAGAGAGTGCTGTACCAAGAGCTGTAGAATTTGATCCGTTATTCGAAATAACTGCAACACAAAGATCATCAGCCGGGTAATAGGCGAGGTAAGAGGCGAAACCGGGAATGCCCCCGTTATGCGATACACGTTTATGTGTTTTCAAACTGTCAATACCAATACCGTAACCATAGTTATCCATAAAGGGCGTCATCATTTTTTGTGTACTTGCAGCTGAAAGCACCTGGTTATTATGAAGCGCTTTTGACCAGAGGTATAAATCTTCAACTGTTGATACCATGGCTCCTGCGCTGTAAGGTCCTTCCATTGAAATAAACATGGCCTGCTGCCAAACACCCTGTCTGTTTTTGTCGTAACCTTTTGCCCGAAAGACTAAAACAGAATCAAGACGATCCATACCTGTATTTTTTAAACCTGCTTTCTGAATAATGTTTTCTTCAAGATATGCAGTGAATTTTTTTCCTGAAACTTTTTCAACAATCACACCCAACAGAAAATAACCGGAGTTACTGTAGTTCCATTTTGTACCCGGTGCAAAATCAAGCGGTTTGTTTTTAAAAAGCGCAATCATTGAATCAGTTGAAAGGGGCAGGATGGCTTTGGGCCAGAAGTCAGGAAGATCAGTATAGTTTTTTATTCCTGATGTATGGTTAAGCAGCATATGTATGGTTATGCTGTCGCCTTTTGGATAATCAGGAATGTATTTGCTTAATTGATCATCAACACTCAATTTTCCCTGTTCTGCCAATAACAGAATACAGGCTGCTGTAAACTGTTTGGTAACAGAACCGATGCGGAACTTTGTATCTGCTGTATTGGGTATATTCCATTCCCGATCTGCCATTCCGAATGATTTTTTGTAGATGGCCTTTCCCTTTTGCATCACAAGGATAGTTCCATTGAATTCTTTTACTTTATATTCTGCCTGGGTATAATTATCTATCTCTTTTGAATAATTTTTTTGTGCAGTAATTGCAAGAGGCAGCAGGAGCAGGACGATTAGTTTTTTCATATTATAAAGTGTGTTTTAATGTAAGAGAAAAAGTTGCCATTTTTATTTTGTCAGAGTGCCGCTTCAATCATTGTATGCTTTCGTAATGGTTGCCATTTCCAGTACGTTAAACTGCGCCATATCCATTCAAGCGGTCCGATACGAAAGTAATATAACCATATATAACTGAAAAGAATATTGACTAACCATACACAGCCAACTACATAATACAGTTGATAACGCTGCAGTTCGTTGAACAGGTTAAATCCATGACCATGAAATAAAATACCGCAGGTGATATTTTGTAACAGGTAATTACTGAAAGCCATTTGCCCAACCTTTCCCCATGCATTGAACAGAAACCTGAACCAGCCAAGTTTGTAAAAAAACATGATTAATCCAAGATGACCGATGGTTAATCCAAAACGCCTGATTTCATAAGTAGCAAATGGAGTTTGTTCCAGCATTTTTATGATATCGAATTTTGTACTGACGGCCATGTGCAGTTTCCAGTAAGCAAGAGGGAAAGCAATTACATAACCCAATAGAGCGAGAATAAGATAAAACTGTTTACTCCGTTCGCCGGTAAGAATTTTCAGCTTGAAAAAAGCAATACCAATGAGCATAAAGATGATACAATCGAGAAAACCATTGTGATAAAAATCTGTTGTCTGCAGTATGAAGTTGATATCTGCATAATACGAGAACAGTGTTGCGTAAGAACCTTTTGTTTTTCGAAGTTCATTTACTGTTTCTTTTTGTTTGTTCTCTAACTTTTGCTTTTCCTGGAAGCCAGTCCATTTCTCCATCACTTCTTTCTGATCATCGTTGAGTTTTATTTTCGTCGTGTCAAGTTTCTGAATAATGGCTGCTTCCTTTTTCAACCTCAATGGTTCTTTATCCATCCAGGTTGATTTAACTGTGAACAGAACCAGCAGTATTGCAGCAACAAGGAAAAGATACTTCGGTTTCATGCTGCGGAAGGGAAACAGGAACAAACCACAGAGGGCATAAGAATATAAAATATCACCGGGCCACAGAATCAGGAATGCATCAATCAACCCAAAGAGCAGCATCCAGATCATACGGCGGTAATAAATTTCAGCAGCACTGTCAATATGCGCTTTATTGGAAAGTCTTGTTGTAAGTAATACCATACTGGCGCCAAACATGATGGAGAATAAACCACGCATGGATCCTTCAAAGAGTAAACTTACAATCCACCATGTATAATAATTCGGGCCGCTGTATTCATTCCTGATGTTTAAAGCAACAGCTGCTTCAAATGGCAATCCAAAAAAAGGAATATTCATCAGCAAGATGCCCAGCAATGCAAAGCCACGGGCTGAATCCAAAACATGAATGCGTTCATTGGGATCAATGGAACGCAGGGAAACTGTGCTCATAGCAGTGAAGAATTGGTTGGTTATTGAAAAAGCCGTTCTACAAGTAACGACTTGCAAAAGGTAGAAAGAAGAATCGAGCTTTGCAATACCGGAACATATTTCTTCTTCAGCAAATTTATCAATCAAGAACCTCGTAAATATTTACAGGGTTTGTTTTGTTTTTTAAAACAGCTTCTCCAACTTTCCGGCAACTGAACGATTGATTTACTTTTTCGTAAGATGCTTCGTTAATGATGATTTGACCCGGACCGGCAACAGATTGTAAACGCTGAGCGGTATTAACCGTGTCACCAATCACTGTATAATCCAAACGGCGCAGAGTGGCAGAACCAATATTGCCCGAAATCATTTCACCTGTATTAATACCAATGGATACTTTTGGAATAAAAGAAACTGTATCTGACAAAGATGGCAGCTTCTCAATTTGTGATCTTACTGCAAGGCACGCATCAATGGCTCTGTCTAAATGAAAATTTCCACGAAAGACAGCCATGATGGCATCACCGATAAACTTATCAATATAGCCGCCCTGCGCAATAATTTCTTTCACCATTACATCGAAATAACTGTTCAATAATTTTACAACTGTATCAGGGCTTTCATTTTCACTGATGGAAGTAAAACTGCAGATGTCGATAAATGCTACAGAAGCTTCAACAGTTTCATTCTGCATTAAAGATGTTTCAAATTCACGGCTGCCCATAAAACTCAGCACGTTCTCATCCACATACATTTTTAAAATATTATTCTCTTTAATGGCTTTGAGTGTTTCTCTCATCAGCTTTACATGCTGAATGGTTTTTTCCATCGTTTTTTCAAGATCATCAAAGTTTACCGGCTTGGTAACAAAATCAAAAGCGCCCCTGTTCATGGCAGTGCGTATATTATCCATATCACCATAAGCCGATACCATCACTGCTTTTACCATGGGAGAGGCTTCGCCGAGTTTTGTGAGTAAGGTCAGCCCATCCATCTCCGGCATATTGATATCGCTCAATACAATATCCACATCCGGGTGCTGCAGCATTTTAGCCAGTGCATCATTACCATTAATGGCAAACACAAATTCATAGTGCTGATCCCTGATCTTCTGCCTGAATTTCTGCCTTATGAGAACTTCGAGATCTGCTTCATCATCCGCTACCAAAATTTTTGTCATCAATTGATATTTTTGAGTTTTTCTTTTAATGCTGTGAAATCAACCGGCTTGGTTAAAAAATCATCAGCACCTAACTGGTTGGCAATTTTAAAATTCTCGGCATCACCATATGCTGTAATCATCATTACCACCGGTGGAGGCTTGTGATATTTTTGTTTGATATGCTCCAGTAATTCCAGCCCGCTCATTCCCGGCATATTAATGTCGGATAAAATAAGAACGGCTTCCTGTTCATGCTGGTTAAGATAGGCCAATGCATCTTCACCTGAAAAGGCAAAATCAAACATCATTTCGCCACTTTTTATTTCTTTCCTGAACCGTTGTTCAAAAAGCGTTTGAACATCTTTTTCATCATCAACAACTAAAATTTTCATCAGATAAGTGTAAAGTTTATAGTGGTAATGTAATAATAAATTCTGCGTATTCGCCTTCTTTCGTGTTTACTTTCAATTCGCCGTTATGCCCCTTGGAAATAATATCATAACTCATACTTAAACCAAGTCCTGTGCCTTCGCCGGTGGGTTTGGTGGTAAAGAAGGGCTGGAATATTTTATCAATTACTTTTTGCGGAATACCATTGCCATTATCCCTTACGGTAATTTTTACCCGGTTTCCTTCTTTACTGGTGCTGGCTGTAACAACCGGCTGATAGCTTTCTTCCAGCTCTTTTTTCTTCTGCATCACCGAATAAAATGCATTGGTAAACAGGTTGAGAAATACACGGCCTATTTCCTGTGAAACAATATTGACGGGACCAAGGCTGCCATCGAACGAAGTATCTGTTTTTGCATTAAACGATTTATCCTTTGCCCGCATGCCATGAAAACTTAAACGGAGACATTCGTCCAGCAAATTGTTGATATCAGTGGCTTCTTTCTGTCCGCTGCCGCTGCGGCTGTGCTGCAGCATCCCTTTTACAATTGAGTCGGCACGCTTGCCATGAAAAGTAATCTTTTCATTGTTCTGTTTAATATCTTCGGCAAGGCTGATGGCATCTTCCGTTTTACCAGCTTTCAATTCCTCTTTCATTTCATCGATTAGCTCAGTATTTACTTCACTGAAATTATTAACGAAGTTTAACGGGTTTTGAATTTCATGGGCAATACCGGCGGTAAGTTCTCCGAGCGAAGCCATTTTTTCTGACTGGATCAATTGTTTTTGTGTATTCTTTAATTCGCCTAGTGTTGTTTCTATTTCCTGCTTTTGTGATTGCAGTACTGTATTTGCTTTTTGTTTTTGTTTGTTGTTTCGGTATAAAACAACAGCCAGTATCAAAAACCCGGTTATGATACTGATAAGCCCGTACATTTTTATTTTGGTTTCATATTGCTGCTGTGCTTCTTTACTTTGCTGCTCTAACTGCTGGTGGCGCACTGACTCATTAAAACCAAGTGTTTGAAATTGTCTTACCTTATCTGAATTGTAAAGACTGTCTTTTATTGTAACAGAAAGGCGCAGGTATTTATATGCACTATCCATCTGGCCATTTGCTTTATATAATTCAGCAAGCAACGGACTGATCTCTGCAACATAGCTGTCATTATTTTCACCCCATGCCCTCACTTCTGCTTTATTCGTCTGAAAATAAGTTAAAGATTGCCTTGCGTAAATTAAGGCAGAATCTAAGCGACCTGTTTTCTGAAATAACCTGGCCATGCCTGCCTGTATATATGCGATGGACTGTGACGCCCTGTTTGCTGAAGCAATCGGTAATGTTTTGCGGTAATATGCAAATGCGGAATCAATACTTCCATTGGCGGAGTAGATATCAGCAAGAAGTTCGTTTCCAATGATAATATAGCCCGGCCAACTGTTAGCTATTTGAACCGCCTTCATTTTTCTGGCATAATATAAAGCAGAATCAGGTCTGTTAAGTTTATAATAAGCATCCGCTATAATGTTATTTGCGGTCCAGGAGGCCCATGGATATCCCTGTTGAGTTTTATCAATGTATTTTACAATGGAGTCTATACGTTTTCCATAGAGTAAAACATTACCATAATCTTTCATGGAAGAATAATCAACAGTGATACTCTTCATGGTTGCGATTAAAGCGAATTTATCTTTTTCTTTTTCTGCCAGTTTTAAATTTTCAAAACGTAACTCCAGTGATTTTGAAAAATTCCCCAATGAATGTAAAAGCGATGCAATGACTTCCTGCAGGCTCATTAATTGATAATTGAAACTGCTTTGGCTCTGTTGTTTACTTTGAACCGTTGCTTTCATTTTCTCCTGAATTCGTAATGCTTCCTGAGCATAAAAAAATGCTGAATCGGCATTATAAAATTCCGGGTAGAATGCATACATATTTGCCACTGCGGTCATGATACTTACCTTATTGCTGTCTGCCTGTTCTGATGTGAGAGCAATTTTTTTGTCGGTAATTACTTCATCACGCCAGCAAACCACAGAATCGGTAAACACGGTATCCCTGGTGATGGTTACAATACGATCGGGCACTTCCTCAGCGTTATATTGTTTCTCTACGGTAAGCCAGCTTCCCCGGTGAAATTTATAACGGAGTTCTCCTGCAGGTACAGTTAATACGATTGTTTTTTTATTTTTTTCCGTAAGGCTGCAGTAAATAATTCTTATTGGAGGTAGAGTCCCAGTTGCTGAACGTACCTGTTACATACATACTATCATGATGAATAGCTGTATTCTCCTTCAGGATGAACCGCACTTTGTATTGTGCCCGCACAGTTACAAATATACCCAGGCAAAAAAACAGGAACCATACTTTTTTCATGCAATAAAAATTACTGATATAAGATAGCAAACATTATTTAATAACTCTAAACAACTGCAAGCTGAATAATAAACTCACTCCCTTCTCCTTCTTTTGTTTCAACCTTTAGCTCACCACCATGTGCTTTTACAATATCATAACTCAAACTCAATCCCAACCCAGTACCCTGCCCGGTGGGCTTGGTGGTAAAGAAGGGTTGAAATATTTTATCTAATACTTTTTGCGGAATACCATTGCCATTGTCTTTTACCGAAATCAAAACTTTATCGCCTACTTTTTTTGTGTTAACAGAAACTATTGGTTCATAGTTTTCAACTCCTGATTTCTTCTTTTCGTCCACCACGTAAAAAGCGTTGGTAATTAAATTCAAAATCACTCTTCCAATATCCTGTGGTATGATGTTGATGTTACCAATGCTTTCATCAAACTCCGTTTTCATGGCAGCGTTGAACGATTTGT
The DNA here is from genome assembly GCA_016713085.1 of Chitinophagaceae bacterium. Taxonomy (NCBI): domain Bacteria; kingdom Pseudomonadati; phylum Bacteroidota; class Chitinophagia; order Chitinophagales; family Chitinophagaceae; species Chitinophagaceae bacterium. The sequence continues at coordinate 1,665,119 of JADJPV010000001.1, forward strand.
CTTTTGCCCGTAACCCATGATAAGCCAATCGTAAATATTCATCTGCCAGTGCATTAATATCAGTTGGTTCTTTATTACCACTGCCGCTGCTGCTGTGTTGCAACATTCCTTTTACAATACCATCGGCTCTTTTACCATGATGGTTTATTTTTTCTAAATTCTGAATCACATCATTCATAATTTCTTTTGCTTCTTCTGTATCACCTTTCTCTATAGCTTCTTTCATTTCATCCAGCAACTCTTTACTTACTTCGCTAAAGTTGTTGACAAAGTTTAACGGGTTTTGAATTTCATGGGCAATACCTGCGGTAAGTTCTCCAAGGCTGGCCATTTTTTCACTTTGTATCAATTGTTTTTGGGTAGACTGCAACTCTGTTAATGCCTCTTCTGCTTTTTGCTTGGCTTCTTTAATGGCTATTAAATCCTGCTCTGCCTGCAGGGCATGTGCTTCGGCTATTTTTAAATCATTGAATCGGGTAAAAGTCAAATTGAACACTGCTGCAAACCGTTCGAGCAATTGCAATGATTCTGCCGGTTGCTCATCGGGCGAAGCCATACCAATAAACCCTTTGCTGAAATAAGCAAGATGCTGTACTCTGCGAGTTTGCTCTAATCCTCCTTTAAAAGGAACATTCCTGCTTTGGAGGTAATGAAAATAGTTTTGCAATTCTTCCCCCTGCATATCAATCACTAAATGTTTCAATTGTTTTTTCCAGCCTTCATACATTTTTTTGAAGGTGCTGTTTTCCTCGAGATGCGCAGAGTAAGCATCTGTCAACTTACTGCCATCTTCATTTGTGATCCAGAAATCGGCTTCATCGCTTTCGGCATGGATGATGGTGATGTATAAACGATTGGGCTCTATACCCAGTGCAATTAATTGCTGAAACAATACCGATGCTGTTTCTGCCAGCTCATCACTTTTTTGCATGGCCAGTGTTCTGCTTCGAACCTTTTCCAGCGCCGTTTCTATTTGCGCCTCTCTTGCTTGTGCTTCAGCTTTTAGCAGGTCGAGATAACGACGATAGGTTTGACCAAACACATTTACAAAGCGGATAAAAATAGAAGCTGCATCTGTTGTAAATGTCTGTTGTGAGAATACATACAAGCAACCTTCTTTAAAAAAGAAATCGGTATGCACTATTTTTTCTTGTGATGAATAATAGTCTTTTCTGATTTTGTAGTTCGTCTGGTTGCGCATGGCTTCATAGTACTTCAGCTTATCTTCGCCTTCCAGAATGTATTGATAGGTTTCTTTTTTATCGAGCCAGTTTTGGTACACATTTTTAAGTAGTATATGTTGCTTCATATCCAAATGGCCAATGGTCAGTTCTGTTTTTCCTGTTGCTTTTTCTGCTGTCCATAATTCCATCATCTCATTGGGTTGCATAATGCCGATGCCACAACGGTCGTGAGCAGTAAGCACTCCGAGTGCTGAAAGTTCATCAAATAATGCAGCCACACTTTCGCCCACATCCTTGCTGTTGTGCATGGCCATAGTTTTGGAGCGAACTCTTTCCAATGCTGTTTCTATCAGAGCCTCTCTTGCCTGCGCCTCTGCTTTTTGTAAATCAAGAAAACGGGTATAGGTCTGCTCAAAAACTTTTGCAAAACGTTTGAAAACATCGTGCATTTCCGGGAAATGCTCATAAGTAATAAAGATGAGGTTGCCATAGGCAAAGTTGACAACATGATCGATTTGAAATGCGGGAAACTCAAAGCCGGCATCCAGCATACTTTGAAGTACATCCCCAACTCCGGGTAGTGAAAGCATATATTGGTAATGGCCCCTTTGCATTTCACCTTCTTTTTCATAAGTAAAAAGTTCATCGCCCCGCTTTCTTGATTCATCAAAACCCTGAAATACCGGATGTTCAGTAAGCGGTATTTTGCAGGGTGATTGAGTTATAATACCATCAGGTGTACCTGGATAAAAGATGAATTCTTTATCGCCGATTTCCCAGATATTAAATCCGCAATTCCATTGCGGTACACCCAGCGCTTTCACTTGTTGGAATAAGATGGTGGCAACATCCAGCAATTCATCACTACCCCTCATCGCCATCGTTCTTGAACGAACTCTTTCCAATGCCGCTTCAATTTGTGCTTCTCTTGCCTGTGCTTCTGCTTTTTGCAAATCGAGGAAACGGGTATAGGTCTGTTGAAACACTTTCGCAAAGCGTAACATAATATCCGTTTGCTCCACGGATAATTTTATTCCACCTACTATCAATATATACCCTTCTTTAAAATAGAAATTATGCAGGAATAATTTCGCTGGCGAAATGGCAATCAGCTGTGCTGCAGTTATTGGAAAATTGGTGCTTCGTTCTGCAATAAAAGTCTGGTGTTGGATGGTTTCCTCTTCATCCATTTCTACCATAAAAAAAGAATTGCCTTTCTTCCAGTTTTCAACCACCTGTTGCATATGAATGGTTTCATTATGCGGAATGATAACAGGCAGTGGCATGATTTTTTTTGTGAATGGATCAGGTGTGTAATTCAACCCGTTTTTTTCTTCCTTATCCATTAAAACATAACCGGCTGTTAAGCTATCGATACCGAGTTTTTGCATTTCTACAAAAATTATTTCACTGGCTTCAAGCAACTCTTTGCTTTTGTGCATGGCCATGCTTCTGCTCCTCACTCTTTCCAATGCTGCTTCTATCTTTGCTTCCCTTGCCTGTGCCTCTGCTTTTTGTAAGTCAAGAAAACGGGTATAGGTTTGTTGAAATACTTTTCCAAAACGCATCAGCGTAGTATTCTCCTCATCGGTATAAGGAATGCCTGAAAAATTTTCAATATACAGGCCAACATTTTCTAACAATACAGTTGATGCTGCAAGTCCGGGGCAGTTTAAATAAAATTCTTTTGATGTTTCCGGTAACCCTGGAACATATGATAAAATCTCATTGTAAAATTTATTCTTTTCTTCAAAATTCAAATGAGTGGCAAAGAAGTCTGTGTCTTTTTCTTTTGCTTCATTAAATTGATTTGCCCAAACAGAGTCAAAATAAGGATGCGTTATTTTAGAGGGAATGTCCTGTTCATCAGCAATCCAAAAATGCCAATCGCCTTTCGGTGTATAGTCAACAACAAAACCTGCGTGGTCGAGTTGAATATTTAAATGCCTGAGTTGCCGGTAAACAATTTTTATTACTTCCTGTAGCTCTTCACTTTTTTGCATACCCATGGAACGGCTTCGAACTCTTTCTAATGCAGTTTCTATCTGTGCTTCTCTTGCCTGTGCTTCTGCTTTTTGTAAGTCGAGGAAACGGGTATAGGTTTGGTCGAATACTTTTCCAAATCGTTTGAAGATGTCATGAGCATCGGGAACGGGCTCATAGGTGATAAACAACAGAAACCCTTTAGAGAAATAGGCATGATGCATGATCTGGAAAGTGGGCAATGGATGACCTGCTGCAATAATCGAATCTAAAATATCACCCATTAAAGGAAGCGTACGCATATACCCGTAGTGCTTCACCAATTGATCGCCGCCCATTTCCACTACATGAAATGTTTTTCCATCTTCCTGACCCTTTCGCATTTGAATAAATAATTCATCTTCTGTTGTGGGTGCTGTGAAAGCTGGTTGCAATACTCCTTCACTGCTCATCCATAAGGTAACGGCTGATTTGTCATCATTCCAGGTACAATAACCGGCACTCCATGCCGGCATGCCTAATGATTGCACTTGCTGAAATAAAATAGTAGCAGCATCAGGCAATTCGTTGCTGTGTTGCATGGCCATTGTTCTTGCACGTACTCTTTCCAATGCTAATTCTATTTGTGCTTCTTTTGCCTGTGCTTCTGCCTGCGCCACATCTGCATATCTGCGGTAAGCAAAATCAAAAACATTTCTGAAACGCTTTAATACATTTAGTTGTTCTTCTGTAATGGGACTAAATGTGGAAATACCAATCGCACCCACAGCAATAGAATAAAAATAATAGTATAATGCAGGTATATTGTTGAGACGGGGATCTTCATATTCACCACTATCACGCCGCCGTTGTTTCCAGCTTTCTAATTCGCTCCTGGTTACTACCAGTTCAGCAAATGCATCTTCTGAGTTCTTGATCGTTTTTTGAAATTGCTCAAATACAGGGTGGCTGCTGTAAGAAAGGTTAGCCTTATTGCCTCCTGTATCGTTTGAATAATCATAATCAATTAAGGAACTGCTTTCATCATCCCAAAAATTAATCAGTGTATTTCTTAATTCGGAGAAACCGAGTGATTGCAATTCTGTAAACATCACTTTACAGATTGCAAGAATATCATCCGGTTTTTTCATACCCATCGCTTCAGTCCGCACTCTCTCTAATGCCGTTTCAATTTCCAGTTCAATTGTGCGGCTTTTAACTGCTGCCTGCAGCCGGGCATTTTCCGCTTTCAATACGTCAAATGAAAACGCCTCTCCCTCCATTGCTTTCATGTCGGGGTAGGAGCCATGCTGATGTAAGGCAATCCATCCGGCATCTGTCTTTTCCAGTAAGGAAGACATTCGAAAAGGACCATAAAGAGCCCATTTTCCTTCGATTTTTACATAGAGATCAGTGAATTCGTTCACCATCATATATTCGCCATAGGGGATCAGTTCAACTTCACGGTTACGAATATCAACCGCCCCCAGCATTTGGTTCATAATGCTTTTGGTATAATCTATAATTTCCTGTTTGCTGTTCCATATCTCCTCTTTAGTACCGCCTATATTTCGATAATCATCACTTATAAAAGTAACCCATGTGTCAATATCACCATTGAGATAGGTGGTCCAATAGGTATCAAGCCATTGTGTCAATTCAATTTTTAGTGTTGGGGTTACTTCCATCAGTTATTTGTATTTGTTGGTAGTTGAATAGTAAACTCTATACCCATATTTCTTTATTCTCCATCAATCCTCTTTACTAAAGAAGACAATCTGTTATTTCTTCCTCAGTTGTTTTTCCAGGAACTCAAAAGTGGCCTGGTATGCATTCTTCCAGTTGCGATACAATAAAAAACTATGCACTTCATCAGGAAAAACCAACTGTTCAAAATATACATTTCGCTGACGAAGCAGTTCAACAATATGAACCGTTTCACTGAACGGCACATTGCGGTCATCATCACCATGAATAAATAACACAGGGCTCTTCCATCCGTTAATATAATTAACAGGGGATGATTCGTAACCCAATTTTCCTATCTGTGCATACTTTGTTGAATCATACCAGGGAGCAAAGGTTGGTTCCTCATCGTTCCAGTTATGTACGCCATGAATATCAACACCGGCAGCAAACAGGTCACTTCGTCTTGCTAATCCATGTGCTGTTAAGTAACCACCGTAACTGCCGCCCCATAAACCAACCACGCTTACGTCTTTCCTGTTTTTTAAATATTCACCTGCGCCAATTACATCATTTACTTCACTGGCACCACCCATACCATAGTTCAATGCTTCACGGAATTCCAAACCATAACCAATACCGCTGCGGTAGTTTAAAGAAATAACAATATAACCCTGCGATGCAAAATACTGATGCAGTGCATAGGCATTGCTGTAATACTGTCCGTAGTTAAAACCCAGTAACATTTGCCGGCGACTGCCACCATGCATAAAAATTACAGCAGGATATTTTTCACCTTCTTTATAGTTGCGTGGAAGAAATAACTGGGCAGGTGCTTCCATTCCATCTGTTGCTTTGATTGAAATCTGCTGCGGTGTAACAAGCTGGTTTGGAAATTCTTTGCCGAAAAAATCTTTTGCAATATCACTCACTGTTCCTTTATTATAAACAGCAGGCCATGCCGGTCTTGTTGCGGATGAACGAAGCATTGCAAAGCCTTTGGATGTTACCACGGGACTCCATTCAATATGGTCACCACCTGTGAGTAATTCGGCTTTTGCATCAGCAATGGATGTTTTCCAGATATGACGGCGATTGATATCGCCGATATTACAGGTATAATAAACTGTTTTTTTATCAGGCGATAGTGTAATATTCTCCACTTCACCATCACCGGGAGTTAACAGCTTTGTTATTTTCTTTTCAACATCCAATGCATACAGATGAACCCATCCATCTTTTTCCCACGGAAAGATGAGTTGATTATTGGCAGCCCATAATAATTTATTATCCGCAACCGGTAAATCATCAACATATACAGAACCTTTGCCTTCGTCAGCTTTCCAGATTTCTGTCACTCCACCTGTTTTTATATTCAGTAAACGGATACTCCAGGGATGAGATTCTCGGCGGGCAGTAAACGGAACATCGACCCTAATGTTTCCACGACGGACCCAGGCGATCCATTTTCCATCAACACTCCACACAGGATCACTGTCAACATCAGCCGAAGGATCAGGGAAAGAAATTTGTTTACTTACAGCATTATAAATACCAATAAAAGAATGATCGCCACGGCCACTTACAAAAACCAGTTTTGTTCCATCAGGGCTCCAGCGGAGTGAACTCTGGGCTCCTCTTGATTGAAACAGCTTTTGCGGTTTAATGTTTGTATCATTTAATGAAGCAGTCCAAACCTGCCCGCCAAAAAGGTAAGCAACTGTTTTTCCATCGGGTGAAATTTTCGGATAATAGCCGGGAGCAATTTTATGCAGATTGCTTCCATTTTTATTCACTGCAAAGATGATACGTTCTGTTGATGTTTGCAGCTGTGCCGGGTTCGCAGGTTCTCCCCGCCCATTTGTTCCATTACCTCTTACAAATACAAGTTGATCTCCATCAGGAGTAAACGAAAGACTGCCCATATCTATTCCATCATCGCCGGAATAATTCGTAATTTTCGTTGCGTTGCTGCCTGTTGCATTGGCAACAAATACATTACGGCTTCCTTTATAATTAAATACCCATGCAATATTTTTACCATCAGCAGTTGCTGTTAAATTAGTTGGAAAGGCCGGTGATAAAAAATTGTCAATGGTTTGTGCGTTGCAGTTGGTTGCAGCAATAACTAGTAACAGGAAAATTTTTCTCATGCAGTTGGTTTTTTAACACAGAGTAAAGGAGAAACAGAGTTACACAGAGAGGAATAAACCTCTGTGCTTCTCCAAATCTCAGCATCTCTGTGTTTATTTGTTTGAATTGGCTTTGAACACCCGTATAAAATTTCCACCTAAAATTTTACGAATATCTTTTTGCTGTATCCTCTTTCCAGCAATGCTTTTGTAACCAGCGGATAATCTTCCACACCGTTTAATTCAAGCGGGGAGCTTCAATGCCATCAAAATCACTGCACATACCAACATGATCAATGCCCACAAGTTTAACAATGTAATCGAGATGATTGAGAAGCAGAGATAATGGCGGACGTAAAGCATCCATTTCGCTTTTATATTTTTCTGATACCATCATCAAGGCATAATCTTTTTGTTTGCCTTCCTGAATGAGTTGGTTAATTTCAGTTTGATGCTGTTGTATAAACGAATTGCGTTTTAATTCGTAAGTACTGTCAATAAATCCTGCATAGAAATTTAAAAATACAACCCCACCGGTTTTAGCAATGGCTTTGATCTGATCATCTTTTAAATTGCGGCGATGCGGGCAAAGATTCCAAACGCAGCTATGCGATGCAATGATTGGTTTGGTTGAAACTTTTATAATGTCCCAAAATGATTGTTCGCCGAGGTGACTTACATCAACCATGATGCCCAATTCATTCATGCGTTTAATAACAGAGATCCCAAACTCAGTAAGACCGATTTTTCTGTTTGTGTCTGAAGCCCCTCCTTTGGAGGGATTTAGGGAGGCCTCATACGCTGCACTCGTAGCCCAATCAGTAGAATTATTCCAGGTAATGGTCATGTAGCGCATGCCTCTTTTATAAAGTACATCCAGTTTGTTTAAATCGTTTTCAATCATATGTCCACCTTCTACTCCCAGCATCGTTGCCATTTTTTTTTCTTTGATGGCTTTTTTCAGATCGGCAGGAGTATATACCATCATCATCTTCGATGGATTTCGCCGCACCCATTCATGTACACTGTCTATTTCCCTGTTGGCATAGTTATAAGGATCTTTTTGTTCTCCATCGCAGAAAACAGAAAACATCTGTACATCTAATCCTCCTTCAATCATCCTGTTAAGATCAGAATGAGTTTTTCCTTTTAAGTTACTGTCAAACACAACTTTTTTTTCAATAGCAGAAGAGGGAATGTCATTGTGCGTATCAACCAGAACAGATGCTGCATGAATTTTTTTATACTTCTGTGCAAAAAGGAAAGAAGGCAGCAGCAACAGAATAAGGATTCGTGTAAGCATGGCTGGAAAAGATTGTAAGTTTGCGGTAAGTTATAGAAAATGCTGCAGTTAATTCAAATAAAAGAAGACGGGATTTTGATGGATGAAATCAGAACGCTTTTTCAGGAATATGAAAAAGAACTGGATGAAAATTTATGCTTCCAGAGTTTTGAAGCAGAGTTAAAAGACCCGTTAAAAAAGTATGGATCGCCTAAAGGAGTTTTGTACATCGCAGAATGGAATGATGCAGTGGCAGGTTGTATTGCTTTGACAGATATTTCGACCCCTGCAAATAAAGGGACAGGTTCGCTCAATATGACAGCAGGGGCTTCGACTAAGCTCAGCACTGTTTGCGAAATGAAGCGATTGTATGTGCGTCCGCAATTCAGGAAACACAAAATTGGCAGAGCAATGGTTGAGCAACTGATGAAGGATGCTGAACAGCTTGGGTACAAAACGATGAAGCTTGATACGTTGCAAAAACTGCAACCGGCTATTATTTTATACAAACAGTATGGTTTTACTGAAACGACAGCTTACTATGAAAACCCATTGCCGGGAGTTGTGTACATGGAAAAAAGATTGGTGGCTGATTAAGTTGTACAACGATTGTTTAACTTGGTGAACTATGCCATTACTTTTATCCGATCTTAAACCCATCAGTCCACGTTTTAACAGTGAACTGCTCAATGAAATTGCTGAACATGCAGTGATTATGGAATTTCCTGAAGGAACAGAAATTCTGAAAGAAGGACAGTATATCAAACTTCTGCCCATAGTGTTGAAAGGACTTGTAAAAGTGTTTGCTCCATTTGAAGAAAAGGAATTACTCCTGTATTATATTGAACCGGGTGAAAGCTGCATTATGTCTTTTTCAGCATCGCTCAGCAATGCACCAAGCCGCATTTTTGCTATTACAGAAGAAGATTCAACTCTCTTGTTACTCCCTGTAGAAAAACTGAACAGCTGGATCAAACAGTATCCGCAGATCAATGATCTGTTTTACCAGCAGTACAATCTCCGTTATTCAGAAATGCTCGATACCATCAACTCCCTTCTCTTCAGCCGCATGGATCAGCGCCTGTACAATTACCTGGTTGAAAAAAGTAAACTGAAAGGCGAAAAAATTCTTTCCATCCGCCATAAACAAATTGCAGCAGAGCTGGGCACGGCACGTGAAGTAATAACCCGTGTTATTAAGCGGCTGGAGCAGGAAGGAAAGGTGAAACAGTTACAGGACGGTATTGAAATTTTTTAAGCTGGTGATCATAGTCACCAAATACCGGGAAACAGCGGCATAGATTTACATCATCAATCAATAAAGTCTCCATGAAACAAAAAATACAGAGGTTGCTCCTCGTTTGCTTTTTATGCGTGACGATTATTACCGGGTTGGTATGGGCCATAAAATATTTTACAAACTAAACAAACTTATTATGAAAAAGAACATGGGAACTGCTGATCGTATCATCAGACTTTTAGTAGCAGCTGTATTTGCTTATCTTTATTTCAGCGGCACTGTAGCCGGAACATTAGGATTGGTTCTGGTAATACTGGGTGGCGTATTTGCTGCAACAGCGTTAATCAGCTTCTGCCCGTTATATGCAATTGTAGGAGTAAATACCTGCGGAGTAAAGAAGCCATAATAGTAATTGGCGAAAACGAATTGAAGGCAACGCATTATTGCGTTGCCTTTTTAATTTTCTTTACTTCCTTTTTCACCCACAAACCACTGTTCTTTATTTTTAAACAACACGTTGAATGTGGTGAGTGAACCATAGCAGCGTGTAATGTATTGCTGAATATTTACCTTCTCTTCATCGCTGAGATTTTTGCTGCTGTTGATATTTTGTTCCAATACACGGAGCCTGTCACGCAGCATTACAATTTTGTGAAAGAAATCTTCCATCGGAATTTCTTTTGGCTTCAGCGATTTGTCTTTAGGTTGCAGCATCATGGTGCCACCTTCCCATTTTTCACCAAGTGGAACCACTTCGCTTACACCATTCCACAAACGCAGAACTTTCAGTAGAGATTTTTCCACTTCACTGGTTGTTTCAATTTCTGCGGTTACATTTTCAGGAATAATTTCATCGAGGGCTGTATCAGTCTTATCAGTTTCTTTGATACCGCTGTTGATAAAAGAAATCAGATAAGTTGCATAACGTACAGCAACAATTACACCCGGACCATGTTGTGTATGCTGCAATCTTGTACCAATACCGAGAGTTGTTTGTTCCATGATTAATATTTTAAGTTGGGATCTTTTTTCTTATAATGTCTTGCTGCCAGGCGCATCATGACCGGAATGAGCATGGGAGCATACCTTGCTACGATCGGATTCCAGAAGCATAACAGGAATGATAACAGAAAGGCAAATGGTACAACCAGGGTTCTGAAATTTCCATATCCTCTTCTTGCATTGCTGATGAGTTGATTGGAGATACCGCTTTTTGGACTGCTGATATAGCGCCAGAGAAGAAAGTTGAAAAAACCGGTAAGGCAGATATTAAACACATAAAATCCATAAGGGAAAAGCAGCTCTAAATGATTTGCATATTCGCCATACAGCCCTGAACTGAATGGCATCAGTGCAATGCTGAACAGAAAAAAAAGGTTGAGCCAGAGCAGCTTGTTTGTGTAGTTGTCAACAAATACAAATACCTTATGGTGAACTGTCCAGTATAAACCAATGATCAGAAAGCTGATGAGGAACCCGACAAAGCGGGGAATCAAATGTGCCATTCCTTTTCCGATAGCAGCATCTGAAATCAACTCCTTTTCAACTTCAGGAACTTTAATTTCAATAACAAGCAGTGTTATGGCGATTGCAAAAACCGCATCGCTGAAAAGAATCAAGCGTTCTATCTGGAATTCTTTTTTTAATTCATTGTGCAGCTGGATACTCATGTGCAGTTGGTTAAGTTTCAGTTACAAGATAAATGTTCCTGTTTAAAAAAATTATGCTTTTATTCTCAGCCAGAACGATCCGCCATGAGTTTCAACTTTCGGCAAAGCATTCCATAAAGGTTCAAGAATTTGTTTCAGGGTCCTGTCTTCGCTCATATAAAAAACAGGGGCAAGAATTTCAAATTTACCGGGGTTGAATAAGAGAGCAGTTGCCAGCATATACTGTTCTGCATAGAAACGGTTGCACATGTTTTGCGGATAGTCATAAGGAAGATAAATATCATGAATTTGTACGACCACTCCTTTTTTTAATCTTGGCAGCACTTCCATAAAAAACCATTGCACATCACTGTTGGCATGTAATAAATGGGAGCCGTCAAAAAATAACACATCGTTTTCCTCTAACTGTTCAAACAAAGATAGCGGGGCCTGCTGTAATGGAATATTCAACCAATGATCAGCAACATCCGTTATTTCTTTTCTTGGATGCGGATCGATACAGGTGATGGAATAAGAAAGCTGCTGTTCTGCTTTTGCTTTTGCAGCGAGTTTAGTGCTTGTACCACTGCCGATCTCCAGGTATTTTTTTGGTTTTACTGAAGACAGGATTGTATAAAGCATCACCATATCAAGACCGGGAAAGAATTGATTGTTCCATACAGGAGCTGTTGAAGCAGCTGATTCATTTGTCTGAATGCTGAGAAAAAATTCTTTCAACTGTAATGTCTGCTGAAGTAATTGCTGATAAGGATCTTTTCTTTCTTCTATCAACTTCAGCAACTGTTGATGTGGTGCAGCCTTTGAATATACCGGCGACGGGTAAATCTCATAATCAAGCAGGGCCAATTTGGCGGGACGGGAAAAAGCATTGTATATTTTCTTCAGCCACTGCATTGATTAACGAATTTAGAAGCAAAGTAAATCTTTCTCTTTAAAAAGGATTTATCTTGGCAGCCTGATTATTGAAAAGAAACCTGTACAATTTTTTATGACGCAGCTATTCAATGCCGGAATTTTACTGAACCTGAAGCGACTGATTAAAAAGCTGCCGATTGTTTTTACAAAAAATCAGCAGTACGATATTGAAACGAGGCAGATCATTCAGAAAGTTTGTAATGCAAACAGCAATACAATTGATGTGGGAACACATGAAGGAGCCATTCTTGATCTGCTGATACAGCAATCACCTAACGGCTTTCATTTTGGTTTTGAACCAATACCTGCTTTGCAAAAAAGATTAATGCAAAAGTATGCAGGCAATGAGCATATAAAATTATTTGAACTTGCTTTAACAGATTCTTCAGGTGAAACAGCTTTCAATTATGTGCTGAGTAATCCTTCTTACAGCGGAATAAAAAAAAGAAAATACGACCGAAGGAATGAAACAGATACAACCATTACTGTAAAAACAAATACGCTTGATGCAGTGATTCTTCCGCTCAATCAAACAATCAGCTTTATTAAGATTGATGTGGAAGGCGGAGAAATGGCTGTATTAAAAGGTGCAGAAGAATTAATTAAAAGAGACAGGCCTGTAATTGTATTTGAATGCGGTATTGGCGGAACAGATATGTACAATACAACACCTGCTCAACTGTTTGAATTCTTTATGCAGCTTGGGTATGGTATTTTTTTAATGAAAGATTTTCTGCAGGTAAAAACTCCATTTAGCAAACAGGCATTTGAAGAGCAGTATTATCAAAAGCTGAATTATTATTTTGTTGCTTCCCCACAACAGAAGAAGTAAGGTTATCTTTCCTTCCTGTCAAGAAACCGTTTTGCAGTTCCCTGTATATACAGAAACAGTTCGATATCGATGATCTGTGTCAGTAATTCATATTCCGGACGATACAGTTGCATATACTCATCGAGTAACGGACCTTCTTTTTAGTTTGGTTAAACGCTGAACAATTGTTTTATTAAAGCGGTAATTAATATAGCGGTCCTGTTCTTCTTTGATCAACCGTTGCTGAAACATGGCCATACTCTTGTTTCTTCTGAAACGAAACACATTGATCAGTGCATCGAGGTCCAAGCCTGCGCTCATTCCTGCTTCCGGGTTAGAACCGGTAAAACGAACACCGCCCTTGTCTGTATTAAATACTTTATCGTACTGTAAACGGTTTTCAATAGAATCCTGCCGCCTGGTTTTTCCATACACAATTATTTCTTTCAGCTGTTTGTAACGGCCGGGTACATGCATGCTGATGGAAATATCAAAGGCTGAAAAATCTTTGATGGCAGCTACTGCAAATTTTTGGGTGGGTTTATTGCTGAAAAAGAAAAAGATTGAATCCTTTTCACCAACATAAATACTATAATTACCAACACTGTCGGTAAAGCTCATGGTACCGCAGGTGCAGATCGCCTGTACACCCATTACTAAATTCCGCCTGGTACTATCGTATACAGTTCCGCTGAGCTGAATTTGAGCAGTGCCTGTTTTAACCAGCAGAAGTACAACAATATAAAGGAGTAACTTTTTCAAAATTGTTGCAATGATAAATCCTTAAGTTGAGAAAAATAGAGACGAAATACTTTTTATGAAGGTTTTACGAAACCAGCAGTTTTTCTATAACCGCTGCATAATGTTTGTGTTCCAGTCCATGAATCCGGTGAGCAAGGGAATCAGGACTGTCCTCCGGCTTTACCTCGCATCTTGCCTGGAAAATGATTTGTCCGTGATCATACAGCTCATCAACAAAATGAATACTGATACCACTTTCTTTTTCTTTATTGCTGATAACGGCTTCGTGTACAAAGTGACCATACATACCCTTACCTCCATAATTGGGTAGTAAAGCAGGGTGTATATTAATAATGTGTTGCGGATAAGCACGGATGAGGGTAACCGGCACTTTCCATAAAAAACCGGCCAGAACAATGAAGTCAATATGATGGGCTTTCAATTCATCAACATAGGCATCACCCCGAAAGAACCGTTCTTTTTCCAGCAAAAGGGTTGGAATGCCATGCTCTTCAGCAATCTTCAACACACCTGCCTGGGGTTTGTTGCAAACGATAAGTGAGATTATAACAGAAGCGTGATTCCTGAAATGTTCAATAATCTTTTGAGCATTACTCCCCGCACCGGAGGCAAAAATGGCGATATGTTTTTTGGGAATCAGGGCTGCTTATTTGTCTTTTTGTTTCGTAAGCCCCATCCGGGCAGCAATTTTTTTCAAATAAACGGTAAAAAACCTGAATTGTCCCAAAGGAATACTTACAATCAATACCATTACCGGCCATATCAATGTCAATATTATAATATATACAGGCAAAAAGAACCAACCGTCATCAATTTGAAGAAGATGCATTATCCGGCGTCCAATATAACCCGTAAGGCTTCCGCCAATTGCAAACGTACATAAGATAAGCAGCAGCTGGAGGCCATTTACATTCCATTTTTTACGTAGCTTTTCAAACATGGGGGCAAAAGTCGGGGGAAAACTTTGCATGGCAAGGGTGCATTAGAGAAAAAACTAAAGTATGACTGGAAACTTACAGAAGTATGTACCCGAAGAGACCGAAATGAAGCAATCGGTTCATACTCAAGTCACAACTAAGTAAAAAAATTTTTTGAACTGTGGATATTATGTCAGTATCCTCCCCTAAATTTGCAGCCTGTATACACGGATATTCTTCCTAATCACAATACGGTTCCAGAACGTTATGAATCAACCAAAATTAATACTCCGCAGGTCGTTTACTGTTTGTTTGGTACTTGTTTCCTTAATGATTGGTAATAAATTATTTGCGCAGGATGGTAAGGCTTTGTTCCAAACCAATTGCGCAGCCTGTCATGCCGTAAATAAAAAGTTAACCGGTCCGGCACTTTCAGGTGTGGAAGGCCGTGGCCCCTGGAGTGATCGCAAAAAGCTTTATGCATGGATTCACAATCCTGCCGGGTTTGCTAAAACCGAACCTTATGCCGCTAACTTAATTAAAGAGTATAGTGGTGTAATGATGACCGCATTTCCGGGATTGGCAGAAAAGGATATTGATGCCATCATCACATTTATTAATACGCCGGTTGCCCCACCTCCCGGACCAACCACAGCAGTTGACCAACCAGCGGAAGACAACTCTCTTCTCTTCGGAATTCTTGCTCTGGTACTTGCTATTGTAGCCCTCATCTTATTACAGGTTAACAGCAACCTGAAAAAATTAACCGACGAAAAAGATGGTATTGTTCGTGGCGAACCCGTTGCATTCTGGAAGAATAAGGCTTACATGGCCACCATCACCATTGTACTATTTATAGTTGCAGGTTATTATTTAGCACAGGGTGCAATTGGTTTGGGCAGACAAACAAATTATCAACCCGAACAACCTATTTACTATTCACATAAAGTACATGCAGGCCTGAACCAGGTAAACTGTTTGTATTGCCACGGCAGTGCAATGGAAGGAAAGCATGCAAATATTCCGAGTGTGAATGTTTGTATGAATTGTCACATGGCCGTTAATGAATATAAAGGACCAAAGATTGTTCGTGAAGATGGTTCAGAAGTAAACGGCACGGCAGAAATTCAGAAATTATATAAATATTCAGGATGGGATCCTGCATCTAACAAATACACTTCAGCAGGCAAACCGATTGAATGGATCAAAATTCACAGCCTTCCTGATCATGTGTATTTCAACCACTCACAGCATACAAAAGCAGGTGGTGTACAGTGTCAAACCTGTCATGGTGAAATACAGAACATGGGCGAGGTATTCCAGTTCAGTACACTGAGCATGGGATGGTGTATCAACTGTCACCGTACAACCAATGTGAAGTTTAAAGAAAATGGTTTTTACAGTATGTACGAGAAGTTCCATAATGATATCAAGAATGGTAAAATGGACAGCGTAACTGTAGAAAAGATCGGTGGAACAGAATGTCAGAAATGTCACTATTAATTTAGTCAGTAACAGATAAAGAGCCGTAACGGTTTTTCATCAGCATATTATCAAATCAGCACATTAGCATATTATGAGTAAAAAATATTGGCAAAGTTTCGGAGAGCTGAACAATACAAAGGCATACAATGCAGATGCGGAGAATGAATTTAAAGAGGATCTGCCCTTTGAAATGGACGACAGTGGAGCGAAAGCACCCCGCCGTGACTTTTTGAAATACTTGGGCTTCAGTACTGCAGCAGCAACATTGGCTGCCAGTTGCGAAATTCCGGTGAAGAAAGCAATTCCTTTCCTCAACAAACCTGTTGATATTGTTCCCGGTGTAGCCAATTACTATGCAACTACGTTTGTGCTTGATGGTGATGTAGTTCCTGTGCTGGCGAAAGTAAGAGATGGTCGCCCCATTAAACTCGAAGGAAATGAAATGGGTTTTGCCAAAGGTGCAACTACCCAGCGTGTTCAGGCTTCTGTGCTGAGTTTATATGATTCTGCCCGTATCCGTTTTCCATTGGAAAAAGCAGCAGATGGTTTTAAAGAAGCTCCTACTTACGAATCAGTTGATAAAAAAATTGCAGCTGCTTTAGCGGCTGTTGGAAGCAAACAGATTGTACTCTTAAGTTCAACGCTCAATTCACCCTCTGTTCAAACGGTGATTGACGAGTTCAAAACAAAATACCCAACCTTTAAGCATGTAACTTATGATGCCATTTCTTACAGTGGTATTTTACAGGCAAACGAGGTTTCTTACGGTAAACGCAGCATTCCTTCTTACCAGTTTGATAACGCCAAAGTGCTTGTAAGTTTTGGTGCTGATTTCTTAGGAACATGGATCAGCCCGGTTGAATATGCAAAGCAGTTTGCAGCAGGAAGAAAGATCGATGAGAAGAACCCTACCATGAGCCGTCTTCTTCAGTTTGAAAGTATGTACAGCATGACGGGTGCAAGTGCTGATGAACGTTATACACATAAACCGAGCGAACTTGGTGCTGTGTTGTTAGCTCTTTATGCAAAATTAGGCGGTGCTGTAACGGCTCCTGCTATTACTGATAAACGTTTGACAGCAGGTATTGAAGCAGCAGCAAAAGAATTATTGGCAGCTGGTGGCAATGCTCTTGTAGTTTGCGGAAGCAATGATGTAAATGCACAGATTCTTGTAAATGCAATCAACGATAAGATTGGTGCCAATGGTAAAACCATCAACTTCGGTACAACGGTTAACTACCGTAAAGGGGTTGATGCTGATTTTGAACAGTTGGTGAATGATATGAATGCAGGAAGCGTTGGTGCTATCTTCATTCTTGGTGCTAATCCAGTTTATACTTACAGAGACAGTAAAAAATTTGCAGACGGGTTAAAGAAAGTTGGCGTATCAATTTCTTTTAACGAAAGAGAAGATGAAACAACTGAACTCTGCAACTATGTATTACCTGATCATCATTACCTGGAAAGCTGGGGTGATGCAGAAGCAAAATCAGGATACCTTGCTTTTATTCAGCCTACAATTCATCCTTTATTTAAAACAAGATCATTTGCTACTTCACTCTTAAAGTGGAGCGGAAGTACAGTAACTGATTACGAAACATATTTTAAAAACTACTGGATCACTAAACTCGGTGGTCAGTCAGCATTTGATAAAGCATTGCAGGATGGTGTAATTGAACCAGCCACTCCAGCTGTTGCAGGTGCAACATTTAATAGCGGTGCCTTAGCTGGTGCTGTTGCCAAATTAAGCGAAAGCAAAAAAGTTGGCAAGTACGAACTGGTGATTTATCAGAAAGTAAGTATTGGTGATGGTAAAATGGCCAACAACCCATGGTTGCAGGAAATGCCTGATCCCATTACCCGTGCATGCTGGGACAACTATGCAATCATTTCTGTAAAAACAGCTGAAGAGTTAGGATATAAAGCAGATGATGATTATGAAGTAAATCCTCCAAAGCCTGTATTAAAAATCAAAGCAGGAGGAAAAGATCTTTCACTTCCGTTATTGATCATTCCCGGTATGAATTCAAATACAATTGCTATTGCAACCGGTTATGGCCGCAGTAAGAAAACAGGAAGAGCAGCATTTGGTTCAGGTAAAAATATTTATCCAATGGTTGGCTTTAATGGCCAGACATATGAATATAGTGTCAGCGATGTAACAATCGAAAAGACTGACGAGATGTACGACATTGCCCAGATGCAGACGCACAGCACTTATGGCAATCGTATTGAAGTGATCAAGGAAGCAAGTCTTGCAACGATTCAGAAAGACCCCAAACATTTCATCAACGAACGTATGGCTGAGTTGAAAGATTATGGTGGTGTTGATCTGGAGAAATTTGAAAAAGAAGGAACACTGTATCCTGTGTATGACAAGCCGGGTATTAAATGGGGAATGAGTATTGATCTCAATACCTGTAATGGTTGCGGTGCCTGCGTAGTTGCCTGTAGCGCAGAGAACAATGTTTCTGTTGTTGGTAAAAAACAGGTTGCGAAATATCATGATATGCACTGGTTGCGTATTGACCGCTATTTCAGCGGAGATATGGAAGACCCTGATGTGGTATTCCAGCCAATGCTTTGCCAGCACTGTGATAACGCTCCTTGCGAGAACGTTTGCCCGGTTGCTGCAACGAATCACAGCAGTGAGGGTTTGAACCAGATGACTTATAACCGTTGTATAGGTACAAGATATTGCCCCAACAACTGTCCTTATAAAGTACGTCGTTTTAACTGGCACGACTGGAATGGTGCTGACAGTTTTAAAGACAATCAGAAACCGTTGATTGAGTATGGCAGAATCAACGAAGTAACACTTGATATGAACGAAGACTTAACACGTATGGTGTTGAATCCTGATGTTACAGTCCGCAGCCGTGGTGTCATTGAAAAATGTTCTTTCTGTGTTCAGCGTTTACAGGAAGCTAAATTAACAGCGAAGAAAGACAGCCGTCCAATGGTTGACAGCGATATTAAAACAGCATGTCAGCAGGCTTGTCCAACCAATGCAATTGTATTCGGTAATTCAAATGATAAAGAAAGTGCAGTTCGTAAACAGCGTTTGGCTGAAGGTGTAAACCGTACTTACTATGTACTGGAACAATTACACGTTTTGCCGAATGTAAGTTATATGGCAAGAATTAGAAATACAGAGCATACAGTTGGTAATCATGAAGAAGAAGGACATGTAGAAAAGCACGAAGAGAAAAAGGAAACAACAACTGAAGCAGCACATTAAAACTGCTGTCATCCCGAGGGATCTGTTGAATAGAATTAAGTTAAGTTGAAGTGTGCGACGCAACAGAAGAGGAACAAAGAAACTGAAGCTGAGTACAAAACATAAAACCAAAGCCTGCAGCGAATAGCTGAAGGCTAAAAGCGAAAACAAGTATGTCATTACTAAGGTACGAATCACAGGTTAGGGAGCCATTGGTTGATGGTCACAAAACCTACCACGATGTTACAGAGGATATTTGTAAGCCGGTGGAAGCTGCACCATCACGTTTGTGGTGGATCGGTTTCATTATTTCGGTTGCTCTCCTGTTGTTTGGTGTTGTGAGTCTTTACAAAGAAGTGGTGTATGGTACAGGTATGTGGAACCTGAATAAAACAATCGGATGGGGTTGGGATATTACCAACTTCGTGTGGTGGGTTGGTATTGGTCATGCCGGTACATTGATCTCTGCCATCCTGTTGCTGTTCCGCCAGGGATGGATAACAGGTGTAAACCGTGCGGCTGAAGCAATGACCATCTTTGCGGTTATTTGTGCCGGTCAGTTTCCGATATGGCATATGGGTCGTGTATGGATGGCGTTCTTTGTAATGCCTTATCCAAATACAAGAGGTCCTGTATGGGTGAATTTTAGCTCACCACTTCTCTGGGACGTATTTGCGATCTCTACTTATTTTACAGTATCTCTTTTGTTTTGGTATAGTGGATTGTTACCTGATTTGGCTACACTTCGTGACCGTGCTAAAAAGAAATGGGCAAAAGCATTTTATGGTGTTGCTTCTTTCGGATGGACCGGTTCAACCAAACACTGGCAGCGTCATGAAAGTTTATCACTGGTGTTAGCCGGTTTGAGTACACCGTTAGTATTGTCAGTACACACGATTGTATCTTTTGACTTTGCCACTTCAGTTATTCCCGGATGGCATACTACTATCTTTCCTCCTTACTTCGTTGCGGGTGCCATCTTCTCCGGTTTTGCCATGGTGCAAACCCTGATGCTGGTTACACGTAAAGTAATGCAGCTGGAAGACTATATCACCATCAGCCATATTGAAAATATGAACAAGGTTATTGTATTAACCGGTTCTATTGTTGGTTGTGCATACTTAACTGAATTGTTCATGGCCTGGTACAGCGCTGTAAAGTATGAGCAGGATATTTTCTTCAAATACCGTATTGCCGGTCCTTACGGATGGAGCTACTGGTTGATGATGACCTGTAACGTAATTACTCCGCAGCTGTTCTGGGTGAAAAAACTCCGCCGCAATATTGCGTTCACATTCTTAATGAGTGTGGTGGTAAATATCGGTATGTGGTTCGAACGTTTTGTAATCATCGTATCATCATTGTACCGTGATTACTTACCATCATCCTGGAGTGTGTACTATCGTCCAACTATCTGGGAAGTTGGTTTCTATCTCGGATCATTTGGTTTATTCTTTACCTGTTATTTCCTGTTCTCCAAATACTTCCCTGTAATTGCCATTGCTGAGATCAAACATATTCTCAAGAAAAATGGTGAAAGTTACAAGGAGCAGATGGATCCGATTGAAGCACAAACTGTAGAAGAGTTTGCACACGAACAGGTGCATGCACATTAAGGCCCCAACCCCTAAAGGGGTGTAAAGGCAAGAGGTTGAAATTTGAAATAGTTAACAAGCTTACAGCAAGAAGCTAAGAGCTAAAAGCTAAAAACAATATGTCTGTAAAAAAATTCGTAGTCGGCTGTTTTGATGATGAAAAAACGCTGTTCCCTGCGGTAAAAAATACCCGCAAGGCAGGTTATAAGATTCATGATGTATACACGCCATTCCCGATTCATGGTTTAGATCATGCAATGGGTTTGCGTGATACAAGTTTACATACTGCCGGTTTTATTTATGCAATGACAGGTACAACCACTGCATTAACGTTCATGAGCTGGGTGTTTACCAAAGACTGGCCCATGAATATTGGTGGTAAACCACATTTGCCATTACCAGCGTTCATTCCCATTGTGTTTGAATTAACGGTATTGTGTGCTGCGGTTGGTATGGTGTTGACGTTCTGCTACCTGTGCCAGTTGGCACCGTTTGTACGGAAAGATCATTTCCACCTGCGGTCAACAGATGATTTATTTGTAATGCCCATTGAAATCACTGAAAAAACAAATGCCGAAGAGGTGAAAGCGTTTTTTCAGAGTGCAGGTGCAGTGGAGATATTTGAAAAGGAAGCTGAAACAGGCTGGTGGCTGGGTCGTTACGACAAAACAAAAAAAGCGTTTGAAAAAGAAGAAATCGTTACAGCATAAACATATTGAAATGCGTTCAACAAAGATTATTTTAATTGGATTGGTTACAACAGTATTGGCGGCAGCTTCCTGCAACAATGGGCCACGCCGTGATACAGGTAAAATTTATATGCCCGATATGGCATACAGCCGTGCGGTTGAAACTTACAGTGACCATAGCTATCTGAACGAAGCAGGAATTAATTATGATGCATCGCCTGTTGCAGGTACCATTAAACGTGGTGGTGTTGCGGCATTTCCAATAGCAATGGATAAAGTGGGCGATACAGCAAATTATGTTGCATCAAAACAGGTTGTTAACCCATTACCTGCTTTAGATTCGGCTGGTATGGCAGAAGCGGCCAGGCTTTACCTGATTAATTGCGGAATTTGTCACGGAACAAAACTGGATGGAAACGGCCCTATTTATAATGGTGGTAACGGACCTTATCCAATTGCTCCAAGAAACTTAGTTGCAGATCCGGTTGTATCGAAAATGTCAATGGGTCAAATGATGTATTCAGTTACCTACGGCAAAAACCTGATGGGCAGCTATGCTTCACAACTGAGTACAAAACAAAGATGGATGGTGATACACTATGTGAAAAGTATGCAGCCCGGTGGAAATACTGCTGCTGCGGCAAGCGCACCTGCATCAGATACAACAAAAGCAACCACTAAATAAAGGCCAAAACTAACATTCAACTATAAACGAACTTCAATGGCACTGAAAGAGCAATTTGAAATACCGGGCGGATTAAAAAAATGGAGCTTCGCATTGATGGGTGTAGGTGTATTAACACTCATCCTCGGTATCGTATTCCTGCATCCGTTTTCCGGCGGTCATGGTGAAGCCCATGGAGCAGAAGCATATGGCGCAACAAAATTCTGGATGGCACTGATGCATAATGGAATTTTCTGGTTACTGGTTGTAGCGGCAAGTTTCTTCTTTATCTCTGCCACTACATTGGCACAGGGTGGTTGGCCATTGGCGTTCCGTCGTGTACCTGAAGCAATTTCAGGTTCAATGAATGTGTTAGGACCTATAGCCCTAGTGATTTTATTATCGTATGTGTGGATCTCTGACGATCATCATATCTATCACTGGAAAGATGTGGAGCATGTTAAAGTGGACGAAAAACTTACGCATAAAAGCAGTTTTTTAAACCCTGTTTTCTATACCGGATTATCATTGGCAGCTGTTGGTTTATGGATCTGGTTCCGTAACTGGTTCCGCAAAAATTCTTTGGCGGAAGATCTGGCTGCAAAGGGTGATACAAGTTTTTACTGGAAATCGCTGGCTATTGCTGCTGCCTTTCTTGTAACATACGGGTTAACTGTTTTGAGCACTTTACCATGGCTGTGGTTAATGAGCATTGATGCACATTGGTACAGCACCATGTACAGCTGGTACACATTTGCAAGTTCATGGGTAGCCGGTATTTCTTTAATGATGCTGTTTGTGATTTATCTTAAAAACCAGGGATATCTTGAGTTTGTAAACGATGAACATATTCACGACATTGGTAAGTTCATGTTTGCCTTTTCTATCTTCTGGACCTACCTGTGGTTCTCACAGTTCATGCTCATCTGGTACAGTAACCAGCCTGAAGAAACAGAATATTTTATTGACAGAATTGGTATACCGGGTCAGTCTGGGCCTTTTAAGGCAATCTTTTTACTGAATTTGATCATCAATTTCCTTGCTCCGTTGTTAATTTTAATGCGCCGTGGCTCAAAACGTAACTACACTGTAGTAACGTTAATGGCCGTTATTATCATCTTTGGTCACTGGCTGGATTTTTATCAAATGATTACACCGGGTCCTTTGCAGGAACTGGGTCAGGAGTCAAATACAATCGGACATTTTTTATACAGCCTTGGAATTGGTGCAGGATTTTTAGGATTGATTATTTTTCTTACAGCAAGGTATTTAACGAAAGCATCCCTGTTACCTAAAAACCACCCATTAGTAAAAGAAAGTGTAATTCATCATACATAAGCAAGCAACGAAAGAAACAATAACGAATTTAATTCAACAACCATAAATATTTGCGCAAGCTATGAGTACAACAGCATATTTGGTTATAGCATCGGCAGTGCTGGTTTTTATTGTCATCTTCCAGATTACAAAAGCCAGTGAATATGTAAGTGTGTTAAAAGGGGAAGAAAGTTCCCGCAAGCAAACCAACCGCATCAATGGTTTTATGCTGCTGGGCTTTATGATCCTTGGTTTTATCGGCGTTTGGTACTGCAATAAAATGCTATATGGCTCCACGTTGTTTCCTCAGGGAGCAGCTTCAGTAGAAGGTGAAAAGATTGATCAGATGTTTATGATCACCACAGCTGTAACAGGAGTCATCTTTGTATTAACTCAGTTCCTGTTATTCTTCTTTGCCTGGAAATATCAGGAGAAAGAAGGGAAAAAAGCAACCTTCTTTGCACACAGTACAAAACTCGAATTGATCTGGACAGCTATACCTGCAATTGCATTAACCGTATTAGTTGTATTTGGTTTGAAGTTCTGGTTCCGTATTACATCGGATGCACCAAAAGGAGCTTTAGAAGTTGAGATTGTAGGAAAGCAGTTTGGATGGACCATGCGTTACCCCGGAAAGGATAAAAACTTTGGACGTACATACTTTAAAGTAATCAGCGACGAAAACAGTAATTCACTCGGACAGATTTGGGAAGACAATGCAGAATTTAAACTGAAAGCAGACCCTGCCAATTTTGATGATGTGGTTACTACACAAACAATGTACGTTGTAAAAAACCGCCCGGTGAAATTGATCATCAACAGCCGTGATGTAATTCATGATGTTGGGTTATCACATTTCAGAATGAAAATGGATGCAGTACCGGGTATTCCAACTACCATCTGGTTTACACCAAAGTACACAACCAAGGAAATGAAAGAGCGTACAGGAAATCCTGAATTTGCATACGAAATATCCTGCGATCAGATGTGCGGAAACGGTCATTACTCGATGAAGGGAATTATTGAAGTGGTATCACAGGAAGATTTCGACATGTGGATGGCAAAGCAAAAACCCAACTACTATGTTGCAAATCCTGAAAAAGATCCATCCAATAAACCTGCAGCCGACACTACAGCAAAACCAGCAGTAGTAGCAGCTGTGATATCTAAATAATTATAAGCGAAATTGAATAAACAATAACTACCCAGTATGAGCGAAACCACACATATACACGAGCATTCGGTTAATGTGCCGCACGAAGCACATCATGAAGTGCACCATGGTCATCACCATGAAACATTTCTTACAAAGTATGTCTTCAGCCAGGATCACAAAACAATCGCCAAGCAATTCCTGATAACAGGAATGTTCTGGGCATTGATCGGAGGTTTGTTTTCTGTGATCTTCCGTTTGCAGTTAGGATATCCCGATGCAAAGTTTCCATGGATGGAAGCTCTTTTGGGCGATTGGGCCAAAGGCGGTCAGTTACAGCCCGAAGCATATTATGCATTGGTAACCATGCACGGAACTGTGTTGGTGTTCTTTGTATTAACGGCAGGGGTTGAGTGGTACGTTCGCAAACTTCTTAATACCATTACAGGTAGGAGCAAGAGATATGGCTTCGCCTTTTCTGAATATGCTTTCATTCTGGTTCTTCTTTACAGCAGGTATTGTAATGCTGTCTTCTTTATTCGTACAAACCGGTCCATTCAGCGGAGGCTGGACGGCTTATCCACCATTAAGTGCATTGGGTGAAGCATCTCCCGGTTCGAAAGTGGGCATGGATCTCTGGCTGGTATCAATGGCATTGTTCGTAGTTTCTTCTTTATTGGGAGGCTTGAATTATATCGCAACCATCCTGAACATGCGTACAAAAGGGATGAGCATGACCCGTTTACCGTTAACGATTTGGGCACTTTTCTTTACAGCCGTACTGGGTGTATTATCGTTCCCTGTATTATTCTCTGGTTTTATCTTATTGATATTTGACCGTCATTTTGGAACAAGTTTTTATCTGAGTGATATATTCATCAATGGGCAGGCATTACCAAATGAAGGAGGCAGTGCAATTCTTTATCAGCATCTGTTCTGGTTCCTTGGTCACCCTGAAGTATATATTATCCTGCTGCCGGCAATGGGTATGGCATCAGAAATTATGTCGGTTAACAGCCGCAAACCAATCTTTGGTTATATGGCAATGGTGGGATCATTATTTGCCATTACCATTCTTGCCTTCCTCGTATGGGCACATCATATGTTTGTAACCGGGTTGAATCCGTTTCTGGGTGCATTCTTTGTATTACTTACATTGCTGATTGCGGTACCAAGTGCCATCAAAGTATTTAACTGGTTAACTACTTTATGGAAAGGAAATATCAGATTCACACCGGGAATGCTGTTTGCTATCGGTTTTGTGAGTCTGTTTATCTCGGGTGGTTTAACAGGGATCTTCCTTGGTAACTCATCACTTGATATTCACCTGCACGATACATACTTTGTAATTGCTCACTTCCATATTGTAATGGGTGTGGCTTCTATGTTCGGAATGTTTGCAGGTATTTATCACTGGTATCCAAAAATGTATGGCCGTTATTTAAACAATACACTTGGTTATATCCATTTCTGGGTTACTATGATTGGTGCATATCTTATTTTCTGGCCAATGCATTACGAAGGACTGGCCGGTATGCCACGCCGTTATTATAAATATGATATCTGGGAATCATTCAAACAGTTTGGTACACTCAATCAGTTCATCAGTATTGTTGCCATCATTGTATTCCTTACACAGATTCTGTTTATTTTAAACTTCTTCTACAGCATCTGGAAAGGAAGAAAAGTAACCACACAAAATCCATGGGGTTCAAATACACTGGAGTGGACTACACCAATTAATCCGGGTCACGGTAACTGGGAAGGTGAAATTCCTGAAGTACACCGCTGGGCATATGATTATGCAAAAGACGGGCATGAATTTATTCCGCAAACAACACCGGTTGGTGCGGATGAAAGCAAACATTAATTGTTGCTGAAAGTAACAGAGGTTCATTTTTATATAAACTATTTTGAGCAGTAAAAGGGCAGATAAAGAGGAAGAAGGAAAGATCAGTTTTTTTTCAGCAGCAAAGAGTAAGCTGAAGGATTACAAGGAACTTGTGAAGTTTACACTCAGTTTTACAGTGGTATTCAGCAGTGTTATTTCGTATATGCTGGCACCGAATATTGTTGAATATGATCTTTTAAGTATACTGTTATTGTTTTTGGGCGGCATGCTGGTAACAGGAAGTGCCAACGCCATTAACCAGATAGCAGAAAAAGATTCAGACGCAGTAATGAAGAGAACCGGAAGCAGACCGGTTGCAAGTGGAAGAATGAGTGTGCAGGAAGCAACAGCGTTTGCTTTTATTGCAGCCATTACAGGCTCTTTGATTTTAGGTTTGTATTTTAGCTGGTATGCTGCAGCAATTGCTTTGTTCAGTTTATTTATTTACGGGTTTGTTTATACTCCCTTAAAAAAATAAATTCAATTGCTGTTTTGATTGGTGGTATACCGGGGGCATTGCCCTGTTTAATTGGATGGGCAGCTGCTTATAATGATGGAGAAGAATTTTCATGGACGGGTGGATGGATTTTATTCGCCATTCAGTTTCTCTGGCAGTTTCCGCATTTCTGGGCAATTGCATGGGTAGCACACCAGGATTATACAAAAGCAGGATTTAAACTGTTGCCTTCCCAACAGGGACCAACAAAGTTTACAGCAATACAAACCATCATTTATGCATTGCTGATGGTACCGGTAGGCATGCTGCCATATTTTTATGGCATGAGCGGAGTAGTGAGCATGTGGATTTTGATTGCAGCCAACCTGTTTATTGTTGCGCAATGTGTGAGGTTATACATCAATATGGATGTAAAGAGTGCAAGAAGAGTGATGTTCAGCAGTTATATCTATCTGCCGATTGTGTTACTTGCATTACTGGCAGATAAAATTGTAAGCCCCCTCTAACTCCCCCAAAGGAGGAGAATAGCAAAGCACAAGGCTTGCTTTACGGAGTGGTTGATGAAAGTATTGAGTAGATAATTAGTGATGAGTAAAGTTCTTTTGTTGATGTGGGAGAATAAATAATTTATTAACGATATAAAGCACCGCTCCTTCTCCTTCGGGGAAGGAGAAGGAGGAAGGGGCCATGGAGAAGGTTATGAGTGAAAGAAATCAAAAAATGCATCCGCATAAATTTACTTTGTGGATTGCGATTGGAAGTATTACAATGATGTTTGCCGGTTTTACCAGCGCATATATTGTAAAAAGCAACCAGGCCGGATGGCAGCCTGTACAAATGCCGAAGATCTTTTTCTTATCAACAGCATTGATTATTGCAAGCAGCCTTACGATTTACCTGGCGCAAAAAGCAATGAGCAACAGGCAATCATCAAAATACAGAACGCTGATTACAGCAACTGCTGTATTAGGACTTGCTTTCGTAGTTACACAGTTTCTTGGCTTTTCAGAACTGTGGGCACAGAAGATAACGTTTAAGGAAAGTGTGGCAGGATCGTTCTTTTATATTATAGCAGGGGTACACGGATTACACGTAGTAGGCGGTATTATTGCACTTTTTGTTTTATTACTGAGAACGTATAATTCTAAAATGAAATATTACAGCACAGCACCGGTTGAAACCGCAGGCCTGTACTGGCACTTTGTAGATTTATTATGGATATACTTGTTTGTTTTTTTCTTACTGGTATCCTGATAAAAAATTGAGAACAATAAAAAACCGATAAATGGCACAAGCAGCAGCAGTTAACACAAAATGGTGGAGTGGAGGTAAAAGTCCCTTCAACGTAGAGTACGGGAAATTGATGATGTGGTATTTTTTAATGAGTGATGCGTTTACATTTGGCGCCTTCCTGATTTCTTACGGAACGGTGCGTATGAGCAGCGTTTCATGGCCTGATCCCAACAAAGTATTTAACTCGTTTCCTTTGGCCGGGCATGCTAACCTGCCACTGGTGTTTGTGAGTTTAATGACGTTCATTTTGATTGTGAGTTCCGTTACCATGGTATTGGCAGTACATGAAGGCCATCATGGAAACAGGAAGGGTGTGGTAAAATGGATGTTCTGGACCATTATTGGCGGATTGGCTTTTCTTGGTTGCCAGGCATGGGAGTGGCATCATCTTCATGATCAGGGCGCATGGTGGGGACGTAATCCTTTTCCGAATGCTGACGGAACAGTTGCAACAACAAATTTTTCTAATTTCTTTTTTACCATAACAGGTTTTCATGGCTTCCACGTATTTTCAGGAGTAATTATTAACCTGATTGCGTTGATTATGGCTCAAACCGGAGTGTTTGAAAAGAGAGGCCATTACCTGATGATTGAAAAAGTAGGATTATACTGGCACTTTGTAGATTTAGTGTGGGTGTTCGTATTCCTGTTCTTTTATCTTGTATAACAATATTTAAAAATTTCAACATAATTACTGATTACATGGAGCATCAAACATTTGGCGGAGAGGTAACCATTCCACACCACGCACCAACCGATGAGTCAAAGAAAAGAATCTGGAAAACAACGATCATTCTTTCGATCATTACAATGATTGAATTGGGGATAGGTTATTTGCTGTATCTCACTGAGTTCAGTCATGGACTGGATCTTGCATTTAAAGGAGTGGTAATTATCCTTTCTTTGCTGAAGGCATTTTATATTGTGTCTATCTTTATGCACCTGGGTGATGAGATCCGTAACCTGATCATGACCATTGTTGCGCCGTTAATGATTTTCATCTGGTTTATTATTGCATTTCTGTACGAAGGCGCTTCATGGAAAAACCTGCGTAATGAATACAATCCGAAAGAACCGGTAAAGTATGAACAGACCACTACGCCTTCACATGAAGGTGGATTGAAATAATTTTTTTTGATTGATCTGTTAGTCGTCCCGGTTTTCCTTTTTACAGGGAATGTCGGGACGAAATTTTTTAAGAAGTGATTGATTTGTGTACTGTGTACTACGTAGCTTGAGCGAAGTAGTATGAAAATCGGTTGCCTAAACCAGGAGCGAAGTAGTATGAGCAAAAAAGCAGTTTTGGCCGTTTTGATCGCAGTTGGAATTCCCCTTGTTTCCTACTTCATCGTTAAATATGCAAGCGAAGGTACAGTTGATATGCCCCGCCGTTATTTTTTCGATTCTGTAACTCAAAAAACAGAAAGCGGCAAAAGAGTACACGATACACTGTGGCATAAAATATCCAATTTTTCATTTACTAATCAACTGGGCAAAACAGTTTCTGCAGATGATGTAAAGGGAAAGATACTGGTAGTGGATTATTTTTTTACCCGCTGCCCCAATCCCTGCCCCACTCTCACAAAGAACATGAAGAAAATGCAGGATGCATTTTTGAAAACAGATTCATTGGTCCAGTTTATTTCTTTTTCAGTTGATCCTGAAAGAGACAGTGTACAGGTATTGAAACGGTATGCTGATAAATATAAAGTAAGGCATAACAACTGGTGGTTTTTAACAGGAGATAAGAAAACCATTTACGATCTTGCTTTCAATGAATTTAAGGCGGCTACAGTTGATGGAGGCATCGTTGACACTTCGTTCATCCATACAAGCAAATTTTATTTACTCGATAAAGACCGTGTAATACGTGGCTGGTATGATGGAACTGATTCCGCAGCCCTTACTAAAATGGCCCGTGATATTGGCTTGTTGTTTTTAGAAAAAGACAAAAAGAAAAACGTAACCTTTTCAGAAAATAATAATTACCCATGGAAGTAAAAAGTCACAGACACCACAGAAGAGGAACGCCATTGCCTGCATCCATTAAAAAAAATGATAAGCTGGCTTACTTCCTCATCTTTACTGTGAGTGTAATTGTATTTGCAGCTGTAGTATTCCTCAAAAAAGTAACCATTAATTGGAACCTTGGTTTTGATAAACACATTTTTGCACGATTGAATGCACTCGTCAATTCTTTTGTAGTGCTCTTTTTGCTTGGTGCTTTGTTTGCAGTAAAGGATAAACGTTACCGTACACACAAGAATTTAATGCTCTGGGCAATTGGTTTTTCCGTTCTGTTTTTGATTTCTTATATCTGCCATCATTTATTCACGGGTGAAACAACTTATGGCGGATCAGGGCTGCCGAAGCTTGTTTATTATTTTATCCTCATTACACATATTGTGCTTGCAGGAATTATTTTACCATTTATTTTATTCACTGCTTACCGTGGCTTAACTGCCGATTATCACCGACATAAAAAACTGGCACGTATTACATGGCCATTGTGGCTGTATGTTGCTATAACGGGAGTTGTTGTCTTTTTTATGATTAGTCCGTATTATAATTGATTTTGAATCTGTAAAAATTTCAGGGTTATCTGCTTCAAATAAAAAATGAATTTTTCTTTTTCTTAGTTGTCACAAATAAGAAATACCCCTCATTCGTGTGCCGTAAAAAACCAATGGACGGAACTACATAGTATTGTATCTACTGCTAAGTAGAAAAACTCAATCTTTCAGGAAAAATACTGTATCGCTTCATAAATTGTATGAGATGACTTAAGTTTATGCGTTATTAGTACATTAACCTGAACTAACAGCCTTACAATGAAGCCCCAATATCCACTATCTCTGATAGGAGTTTTCCTCCTGTTTTTTTTCTGTAATTATACGAATGCCCAAACTTATGGAACAACTGCTTCAGCAGTTTGGTTAAGCGATTGTAATCAAAGTAATTTCTTTAATACTTCTGGAACGAGTCCTGATTTAATCGGTCCCGCAGGCAATGCGTTTAATAATGCAAACCTTGGAGCACATACTCAAAATTCAGGAACACTTATTCTGCGTGGTGCAGAAGTAAGAACATTTAAAAACCCGGGCGTTGCTAATGTTTGCAGCGTTCGTATGTATTATCGTGTTTACCTGCAGAGCGGAGTACCTGGTGCTTTCAACAGTATTGATCTTCCATTGGCAGATAATTGTGATGTACCAACCAGCCAGTTCCCAACGGGCGGCAGTTGTATTGCAGGTGATCAGAAATGGCAACGTGTAATTGCTGACGGAACAACAATTCCTTATGCACCAGTTAATCTTACAAATTATCCCGCAGGTAATTATATACTGGAAGTATATTATGATGTTGCAGGTTCGTTTACATCTACATCTTTATGTAATGACCTTGTTGTTTTAAATAACAGTGGCGCAAATTATAAAGCAAACTTTTCTATACAGGCGCCAACAATTACAAGTAATAATCCAACATCCTGCAATGGTACAGAAGGTTCTGTTACTATCAGTGGATTAGTAGCAGGCGAAACCTATGCTGTTTCTTATACAGACGATGGCGCACCTGTTGGACCGGTAAACATTGTTGCCAATGCAGCAGGCCAGGTAATTATCAGTGGATTGAATGCGGGAATCTATTCCAATTTTGCTTTGGTGATTAACGGATGTACAACCAATCTTTTTACAGGAGTTGTTTTATCTAACCCGATTTTTATTCCTACGTTCAGCAGTATTCCGCCTTTCTGTGCAGGAACAACTGCACCTACATTGCCACCTACATCAAATAATGGTGTAACAGGAACATGGAGCCCGGCTGTTATTAATAATCTTGCAACAGGAAATTACACATTTACACCAAACACTGGTCAGTGCGGATTACCGGTAACAATTACTGTTACAGTTACTCCAAGAACAACACCAACATTCAGTTTTGGAACAACAAGAACAATTTGCGCCGGAGGTGCTGTTCCAACGTTACCAAATACATCAACCAATCTTATCACCGGAACCTGGAGCCCGGCCGTTGTTGACAATCAGAATTCAGGTGTGTATACATTTACACCAACAGCAGGCTTGTGTGCAAACCCAACAACATTTACAGTTACAGTTGCACCAAACATTACACCAACATTCAGCTTTGGAACTGCCTTAACGATTTGTGCAGGGGGGGCTGTTCCGACATTACCAACAACATCAACAAATAGTATAACCGGAACATGGAGTCCATCTGTTGCAGATAATCAAAATTCAGGCACCTATACCTTTACACCAACAGCAGGACAGTGTGCAACCACAACATCATTAACTGTTACAGTTAATCCAAATATAACTCCGGTATTCAGTTTTGGAACAACGTTAAATATTTGTGCAGGCGGAACTGTTCCAACACTTCCAACTACATCAACCAATGGAGTTACCGGAACATGGAGTCCATCTGTAGTTGACAATCAGAATTCAGGTGTGTACACATTTACACCAACAGCAGGACTTTGTGCAACAACAACAACATTTACTGTAACTGTTGCACCGAACATTACACCAACATTCAGCTTTGGTACTGCATTGAATATTTGTGCAGGCGGAACTGTTCCAACATTGCCGAATTCTTCAACCAATGGAATTACCGGAACATGGAGTCCGTCAACAGTAGATAATCAAAATTCAGGAACCTATACATTTACACCAACAGCAGGACAGTGTGCTACAACAGCAACCTTTACTGTAACTGTTGCACCGAATATTACACCAACATTCAGCTTTGGTACAACACTAATGATTTGTGCAGGAGGAACTGTACCAACGTTACCAACTACATCAACGAATGCTATAACCGGAACATGGAGTCCGTCAACAGTAGATAATCAAAACTCTGGTGTGTACACATTTACACCGACAGCTGGGTTGTGTGCAACCACAGCAACCTTTACTGTTACTGTAAATCCGAATGTTATACCAACGTTTAGCTTTGGAACAGCATTGACTATTTGCGCAGGAGGAACCGTTCCAACTTTACCAACTACATCAACCAATGGTATAACCGGAACATGGAGTCCATCAACTGTAGATAATCAGAATTCAGGTGTTTACACATTTACACCAACAGCAGGACAGTGTGCAACTACTGCAACCTTTACAGTTACGATTGCTCCGAATATTGTACCAACGTTTAGTTTTGGAACAGCATTGACTATTTGCGCAGGAGGAACCGTTCCAACTTTACCAACTACATCAACCAACGGCATTACCGGAACATGGAACCCGGCTGTAGTTGATAATCAGAACTCAGGTGTTTATACATTTACTCCAACAGCAGGGTTGTGTGCAACAACTGCAACATTTACTGTAACAGTTAACCCGAATATCACACCAACATTCAATTTTGGAACTGCATTAACGATTTGTGCAGGCGGAACAGTGCCGGCATTACCAACAACATCAACCAATAATATTACTGGAACCTGGAGCCCATCGGTTGTAGATAATCAAAGTTCAGGTGTATACACATTCACACCAACAGCCGGATTGTGTGCAACTACTGCAACTTTTACTGTAACAGTTAACCCAAATGTTACACCAACCTTTGCTTTTGGAACTGCAATAACAGTTTGTGCCGGAGCAAATGTTCCAACACTACCAACCACATCAACGAATGGTATAACCGGAACATGGAGCCCATCAACAGTAGATAATCAAAACTCAGGTGTATACACATTTACACCAACAGCGGGATTGTGTGCAACTACTGTAACATTCACTGTAACTGTTACTCCGAATATTATTCCAACATTCAGTTTTGGAACTGCGTTAACGATTTGCGCAGGCGGAACAGTTCCAACACTTCCAAACACATCAACAAATGGAATTGCAGGAACATGGAGCCCGGCAGTTGTTGATAATCAAAACTCAGGCGTTTATACATTTACTCCTGATGCAGGACCTTGTGCAACGACAGCAACTTTCACAGTAACTGTAAACCCGAACATAACACCAACATTCAGTTTTGGAACAACGCTGGTTATTTGCGCAGGCGGAACAGTACCGGCACTACCAACAACATCAGCGAATGGAATAACCGGAACATGGAGTCCATCAGTTGTTGACAATCAAAATTCAGCTGTGTACACATTTGCACCAACAGCTGGTCTTTGTGCTACAACAGCAACATTTACTGTAACCGTTACAACGAATATTGTTCCTGCATTTAGTTTTGGAACAGCACTAACAATCTGTGCAGGCGGAACAGTACCGGCATTACCAACAACATCAACCAATGGTGTAACTGGAACATGGAGTCCATCAACAGTAAGTAATCAAACTTCAGGAGTATATACATTTACACCAACTGCCGGACAGTGTGCAACAGTTGTAACATTCACAGTTACCGTTAATCCAAACATCACACCAACGTTCAGCTTTGGAACAACACTATCCATCTGTACTGCCGGAACAGTACCGGCATTACCGGCAACATCAACCAATGGTATAACAGGAACATGGAGCCCTTCTGTAGTTGATAATATAAACTCCGGCGTTTATACGTTTACACCAACAGCAGGTTTATGTGCAACTGCTGCAACCTTTACTGTAACGGTGAATCCAATTCTTACTCCAACGTTCAGCTTTGGAACTGTATTGAATATTTGTGCAGGTGGAACAGTACCGGCTTTGTCAACTACTTCAACCAATGGAATAACAGGTACATGGAGTCCGGCAACTGCAAGCAATCAAACAACCGGAACATATACATTTACTCCAACAGCAGGGCAGTGTGCAACTACTGCAAGCTTTACTGTTAACGTTACACCGAATACAGTACCAACCTTCAGTTTTGGAACAACACTTTCCATCTGTACAGGAGGAACAGTACCAGCATTGCCTGCAAGTTCTGATAATGGCGTAACCGGAACATGGAGCCCGGCAACTGCAAGTAATCAAACAACAGGAACCTATACATTTACACCAACTGCAGGAATATGTGCAACTGTTGTAACATTTACTGTAACGGTGAATCCAATTGTTACACCAACCTTCAGCATTGGTAATTCAATCTCAATTTGTATTGGTGCAACAGTTCCAACTCTTCCGCTAACATCAACGAATGGCATTGCAGGAACATGGAGTCCTTCAACAATCAGCAACCAGGCTGATGCTGTTTATACATTTACTCCTAACGCAGGACAGTGTGCGACTGCCACTACATTCGGCGTTCAGGTAAATCCAATTCCATCTGTAACAGTAAGAACAGATACAACAGTAAATGATGGCAGTATTTTACCGGCAACAAATTTCATTTCAACGCCCGGAGCTGTAGTATTAAACTGGACCAATTCAAATCGTTCAATCGGATTGCCTTCATCCGGTACAGGAAATGTTCCATCCTTTGTTGCAGTTAATACAGGTAATACAAATGTTACTGCAACCATCACTGTAACACCATCTATCAACGGATGTATTGGTACAGCAAGAACCTATATTATAACAGTGCGTCCATTAAATAAGGATGTATTTGTACCAAATGTGTTTTCACCAAACGGAGATGGAAAGAATGATGTGCTGCTGGTATTCGGTAATTATATTGACAAGCTTGAGATGCGCATCTTTAACCAGTGGGGACAGCAGATTGCACTGATCAACAGCCGCACACAGGGTTGGGATGGAAGAGATAACGGCAAGCCGCAACCGGTGGGTGTGTATATGTATGCATTAAGAGCTGTGATGAGTGATGGCCGCACAATTCAACTGAAAGGTTCCATTACGCTTGTACGATAATTTACAAACTGATTGTGACGAATAAAAATATTAAAATCTTTATCTGACAGTACTATGAAAAATAAAGCGATCATACAAACCGGGTTTCTTACAGCATGTTTGCTGACAGCAGGAATGCTCCGGACAGTAGCCCAAACAGATCCGCATTTTACGCAGAACTATACATACCCGATGTATATCAATCCTGCCATGACGGGAGGAAGTGATGGTGAGTACAGGGTATCTGCTGTGTACCGCACGCAATGGAGCAGTGTAAGTAATCCTTACCGCACCAGTGGTTTATCGTTTGATACACGCACCAGTAAGAACATTGCGTTAGGTGTGAATGTGCTGAATCAATCAGCAGGTGATGGAGGGTTTAATTATTTTAATGCCTATGGTTCTGTTGCTTACACAGGTGTAAAATTCGGAAACGAAGATCAGCACCGGTTGGTATTGGCGATCCAGGCAGGATTGATTAACCGTCGTGTAGATCAAACAAAATTCAAATGGGGCGATCAGTGGAATCCCATTACAGTATACAATGCATCGAATGCAACATCTGAAACATTTGCCGCTACCGGTTCAACTTCTTTTGATGCAGGTGCAGGTGTTTTGTATTATGATGCATCACCAGAAAAGAAAACAAATGTATTTGGAGGATTTTCTGTCTTTCATCTTACCCGTCCAAAAGATCCGATCATCTCTTCACAAAGTGTGGAACTGAATACAATACCATTACGTTATACGATCCATGGAGGGTTAAGTTTTAATCTTTCTGAACGCACCAGTATTGTGCCGCATGTATTGTATATGCAGCAGGGAACTGCAAAAGAAGTGATGCTTGGCACTTACGTTCAGCTGAATGTAAATGAAGAAACTGATTTTATGTTTGGGGGTTACTACCGTTTCAAAGATGCCATTGCACCATTTGTTGGTGTTGACTGGCGCAACTTTATTGTTGGTTTGAGTTATGATGTGAACACTTCTAAACTGGGAGCTATGACAAGGAACGTGAACAGTTTTGAATTAAGCCTTTCTTATATCAAACGAAAAGGTACAAGAAGCATTTTTGATTTTATCCGTTGTCCACGCTTATAAATTGTCAGCAATGAATATGCAGGGTATTACCAATATTAAAAGCCAGAACACGAATCATATGAAATCCAAACTTATTATAAAGCAGCAACAGATGAATCTGTTCTCATACATACAAATAAAGAAATTAACGGGCAGAATTATCCTGTCATGTTTTGTTTCTGCATTCTGTTTACAATCGCAGGGGCAGATCGATCAGCGCCTGGTAAAAGCCGATCAGTATTTTGCTGCCGGTGATTACTATACTGCAGCACATTTGTATGAGCAGTTTCTTACTCCCAAGCCAAATCAAAAAACCTATGCGAATTTTCCACTCAATGCCAAACGAAATACACAGGTTGGTGGCATGGGAAAAGGTGTAACAAAAAATGATATTCTCTACAGGCAGGCTGAAAGTTACCGTCTTGCCAATTACTGGCCACAGGCAGCAAGCGCTTATAAAAAAGCAACTGAGGCAGAACCATCGAAATATGCTGCGGGTTTATATTGGTACGCAATATGCCAGCGCAGTCTTGGTAAGTATGCTGATGCAGAAGAAAGTTTAAATCGTTTTCTCAGCAATGTAACAGCAAACGATCCGTTGAAACCGGCAGCAGAAAAAGAATTACATACGCTTACTTATATCAGAACACAATTAGCAAGGCCTGATACGGTAATGTATCATGTGCAGAAACTTACACTTTCAACAGGAGCAGATAAAGGAGTATACGCACCTGTGCATGTAAGCGGCGATCAGTTTTTGATCACCAGTACTGAAACAGATACTGTAATGAAAGAAGGAGTTAGTCCTTACCGAAACAGATTGTATACAACAACACTGTCAAACGGAACATTCCAGAATACAGAAGTACTCAGCATTGAAGGAACCGAAACAGCCATTAACCAGGGAGCAGCAACAATTAATCCTGCAAACGGTTCTGTTTATTTTACTCAATGGAAGAATATAAACGGACAAATCATTTCTTCTCTTTACTATGCAACTAAAACAGGAAAAGGATTAAGTGCGCCTGTATTACTTGGTTCAGTAAGCAGCAATGGGCACAGCAGCAAACAGCCTTTTATTACGAGTGATGGGAAATATTTATTCTTTGCATCCGACAGGCCTGGCGGAGCAGGAAAATTTGATATCTGGTATGCACCCATCAATGCAGATGGAACAACAGGGGATGCTGTGAATGCAGGAGCAACGATTAATACTGCTGCTGATGAACTTGCACCATTTTATCATAACACAAGTAATACCCTCGTGTTTTCTTCCAATGGAAAACAGGGCATGGGTGGTTATGATCTTTTCATGTCGAAAGGATCGGAAAACGGATGGAAAACAGCAGAGAACATGGGGCATCCTGTGAATTCCGTAAGAGATGATATTTATTTCTATGCACCGGAAAATCAATTGCTGTTAAGTAATGCCATCTTCAGTTCAGATCGTGGATCTTCCTGCTGCCTTGAAACATACACAGTAGCCAAAACACCCAAGAAAAAAATCATCAAAGGAATTGTGCGTGATTTAAAAGATAATCAACCTGTAGAAGGCGCAACCGTTGTGTGGAAAGATGCTTCAGGAAAAACAGGAACCATTGTTACAGGAACTGATGGTACTTACCAGTTTGAACTGGATGGTAATGTGGAGAAAGAGATTACTGTTACAAAAGAATTATACAAGGAAAAATCTGCAGGTATTACTGTAACAGGAACTGATGAATCAGACCTGTTTACAGATAAGCTCAGCAATACAGAGATCTTTATTGAAAAGAAACTGGTGATTAAAGTTGAAAATGTAGTGACTGTTTATTTTGATTTTGATATGAGTAACCTGAAAACAGCAGCAGTTGAAAAACTGGATTCTATTTACAACGTACTGGTTGAACATCCAACAGCTACGATTCAGATCTCCGGTTACACGGATGGATTGGGTTCAGTGGAATACAATGCAGTGCTGAGTGATAAAAGGGCAAGAGCATGCGCAGATTACCTGATTGCAAAAGGAATTGATACAGGACGAATTACGTTTGAATCGTTTGGCGCCTGCTGCCCGATTGAAATGGAACTGCTTAATGGCAGGGATAATGCTGAAGGAAGAAGTAAGAACAGAAGGGCGTTGATTAATGTAATGAAAGAGTAATCCAGTAGCCATGGACCGAGGAAATAAATAGTATATTAAAACGGGGTGTTCATTCCTGGACGCCCCTTTTTTATTTTGCAAAAGCTGATATTTATTCTGAATATTGAGGAAGAAAAACTCATTAAAAGATGTATGAAAAAGAAAGCAATCATACTTGATCTTGATAATACCATTTATTCAGTTCCTTCAATTGGCAATAAATTGTTTGCATCCTTATTTCTGATGATAGAAGAAAGCGGTGAACATACAGCTGAAATTGCAGCAATAAAAGATGAGATTATGCGGAAACCTTTCCAGCTGGTAGCGGCACAGCATCAGTTCAGTGAAGTGTTGACAAAGAAAGGAGTTGATCTGCTGCTGAATCTTACCTACGAAGTACCAATTGAACCTTTCAGTGATTATTTCTTCACGAAACAATTAACCTGCGATAAATTTTTAGTGACAACCGGTTTTTTAAAACTGCAGCAGAGCAAGATCAAAGGAATGGGAATAGAGCAGGATTTTAAGGAGATTCATATTGTTGATCCGGCCACATCACACAAAACAAAGAAAGATGTATTTGCGGAGATCATTTACAGAAATGCGTATCAGCTTGCAGAAGTAATTGTAGTAGGCGATGATCTGTATTCAGAAATTAAAGCGGCAAAGGAGTTGGGAATAGATACAGTGTTGTATGATAAATTCAATCTGCATGAAGGTAACAGCTCACAACGCAGG
Source organism: Chitinophagaceae bacterium (assembly GCA_016713085.1). Taxonomy (NCBI): domain Bacteria; kingdom Pseudomonadati; phylum Bacteroidota; class Chitinophagia; order Chitinophagales; family Chitinophagaceae; species Chitinophagaceae bacterium. Next base: position 1,705,141 of record JADJPV010000001.1, read on the forward strand.
ATTACAGACTTTAAAGAGCTGATTGAGTTTGTTAATTAATCAACTCACCCTGCCATATCCTGCGCAGCGGCTACTTCATCTTCCATAATTTTTTCCTCTTCATTTAGTTCTTCGGGTTGACGAGGTGTTTGCTTTTTACGCAGCATATTAAAACCAAGAACAGAAAGCATACATACTCCGCCAACTACCCACCATAAAACAGTAAAGCCCGATTTATCTGCAATTCTTGCACCGAACATGGGACCAAATGTCTGTGCAGCCGACCAGGCCATTGTATATAAAGCAGCATATTGTCCACGGTTACTGTGATTACTCCGTTCAATCCAAAAAGTATTCATAAAAGGCATGGCCAGCATTTCTGCAACAGTAATGATCAATATAATAACCATGGCCATGAGATGATTGATATTGAAAAAATTCAGCAACAGGTAAGAAACGCCTGTAAGGAATACACCGAACACAACAAATAGCAATGGCGTTTTTCTTTTTTCCAAACGATAGATCAGCGCCATTTCAGTGAACACGATGAACAACCCGTTTACTGCCATGAGAAATCCGATATACGGCTCAGAAAAATCCCGTTCCTTTTTAAAGTAAACCGACAGATTGGTAAACAGTTGAAAGAAACCGGAGGCAAATAAAAATGAACAGACAATAAACCACAAGTAAACTTTGTCTTTGTAAGCAGAAAGAACTTTTATACTTACTGCTGCAACTGTTTCTTTTTTTATTTCCTTTGCAGGTGGTTTCAGCAAACGGTAAAGTAGGAATGCTGCTGCAAGATTAGTGATGCCATCAATCCAGAACAGCAACTCATAATTGACATGTGCAATCAATCCGCCCAGGCCGCTGCCGATGGCCCAGCCTAAATTAATAGCCAGCCTGTTGAGTGAATAAGATCTTGTTCTGTTTTCTTCCTTGCTGTAAAAAGCAATGGCGGTTGAGTTGGCAGGACGGAAAGCTTCATTTACAAAACTCAGGATGAATGTAAAGATGCAGATGAGCGGATAGCTTTTCATTTGCCCCAGTACCATGAATAACAAACCGCCACCAATCAGTGTGATGAGCTGGATTTTATAAAAACCAATTTTATCAGTCAGCCTTCCGCCAATATATGCCCCGGTAAAAGCACCTGCACCAAACAATCCAAACACAAAACCTGCCTGACTGAGTGAATAACCCATGGCCGGACTGGTGAGATATAAACTCAGGAACGGTATCACCATGGTTCCGCTCCTGTTCACCAGCATGATCCATGATAATAACCAGGTTTGTTTCGACAAACCGGTATAAGACTGTTTATAAGAATTGAATATTTTTGAAAGCATAGCAGGAAAACAAAAGTATTATTATTCGGCAAGAAAGGAGCCAGAGTAAATTACTGAAGACTGCTGTTGTTGTTAGAATCTCAGAAACAAGTGAAATTGGAAGACGCAAATTACGACCTCCGGTTTTTATTTTTTATATTTATGAAATCAACTATAACCTATGGCAAAGAAAGAATTACAATTGCTGGTTGCTGAGCAAAAAATTCTCAACAGAATTTATGTTGTAAGGGGTGAAAAGGTGATGCTGGATAGGGATTTAGCAGAAATGTTCGGAGTGGATACAAAGGTTTTTAACCAAAGTGTGAAAAGAAATCTCGAACGATTTCCTAAAGATTTTATGTTTGCTTTGAATGAAAAAGAATGGAAAAACTTGAGGTCACAATTTGTGACCTCAAGTTGGGGCGGCGTAAGATACAAGCCTAATGTATTCACCGAACAGGGTGTAGCTATGTTATCCGGTATCTTAAGCAGTAAAACAGCAATTGAAGTGAATATCCGAATCATCCGGGTATTTACCAGGCTCCGGGAGTATGCATTAACACACAAAGAAATCTTATTACAACTTGCTAAACTGGAAAAGGAAGTAAAAGGTAACAGCAAAGACATTGAAAACATTTTTATGGTGCTGAAAGAGCTGGTAGAAAAACAAATCAAACCTGCAGTACCAAGGCAAAAGATAGGATTTAAGCAAAATGAGTAAAACCACTGGCGCAAAACCTAAAAAACACAATCAAAATGTATCCTCAGATAATTGTAAAGATTATGCAAATCTTATTTTTTCTGTTGCAGACTAACTATTCATTCAGTCAGTCTGTAAATCCTGTTTGTGTTACAGATTCTTGTAAAAAGAAATTTTTATCATACACAATCAATCATGGCAGCTTTCCAATGGAGTGTGTTTTGATTAAGTTTAAAGATAAATCAGAGAACAAGTGGAGTGAGGTTGTGTATGTAGTATCTATTCATAACTATTATTACTACTCGGTGGATTCAGTTAATACAAAAAAGTATATCGATTTTGTATATCAAGCTATTTGTAACGGGGATTACATTTTAAAAGACACAAGTGTTGATAAAATGTTTGGGGGGTATCGTTTAAAAGAAAATGTATACAACCAGATGAAATCGATGCCTGTTGATAAATTTTTATACAAGTATTTTGATAGGGAAGGCAATATTTTGATAAAATACCGGAATTACACTACAGAAGTTTTAGCAGTTTGTTTTTCTTACAACATTACTTTTCTTCTTGCTGAATATTATTATCCTGCAATCCATGATGCAACATGGGACGAATTATGTAAATATTACACTCAACTTAAGAACTTGCCCCGCCCTCTAAAGTCAAGGTATTATTGATGATTTTTGGAAAAGACAGAACCAATTAAATACTTAATATCAAAGCCCCGATTATCGGGGCTTTGATATTTGAGCTATTGGCAAAATAATTTTCTTACTGCTTCACCTCCGTCGTCACCTTCGGTACTTCTTTTGTCCAGGCACCAATATCCATTTTCCGGGGAGTAGGATAAATTTCATCTAATGTATTACCATCATACAGTCTTCCGTTTTTCACCACATAGCGAATGGTATTTGTATTGCGGATGTTCGCCAGCGGATTTGCATCCATGATCACAATATCAGCAAGCTTTCCGTTTTCTATACTTCCCAGTTCTTTATCCAACCCCAATGCAGTTGCACCAAGAATGGTTGAAGTACGCAACATATTGATCGGGCTCATACCGCCACTGCCAACACTCCACATTTCCCAATGATAACCGAGACCCTGTAACTGACCATGACTTCCAATACCTGCAAGACCACCTTGTGACACTACACTGTTTACAGTTTTTGCATGTTTCGGAAACACATGATCTTCGGGTGCAAACCATCCACCCAAACCACCTGCACGTCTGCGTGCCTTTGCATTTAACTCTTCATAAGGAGTAAACCGGTTGAGCTTTGGATCATGTAACGGACTCTCTGTTGTGTAATAAAAATTCTCGGCCCATGGTCCGCCATACGCAACTAATAACGTTGGCGTGTAAGCCATTTTACTTTCTGCAATGGTTTTGGTTAAATCATTGTACAATGGAAAAACAGGAATAGCATGTTCATGACCGGGATAACCATCAAATAATTGTGTCATGTTCAGTTTGAAATCCAAACCACCTTCTGTGGTAGGCATCAGCTTTTGTTCTTTTGCTGCCATGATCACCCACTGACGCATTTGCCTGTTACCAACCAAATACATTTTTATATACTGTGTGTTGTAATATTTGCTTTATTGCTTCAGTACATTTTTTGTTTGTTCAAGATCTTTTAAATTATACATCCAGAAACCAACACCAGGGCCTGTGCTGTAAATACGTGGACCTGGTACCTGTCCTGCATCAACCATATCGCCCCATGTTAAAACATCCGTAGTTGCAGTTTGCGGATCTCTTGTTGTAGTAACTCCATATGCAAGATTGGCTGCATAAATCCACGATGTGTTTTTATGCAATCCCCAGTAGGTCCACATATGCGAATGTGTATCTACAAAACCCGGTGTGATTGTTTTGCCTGTACAATCAATTTCTTTTGTTCCGGCAGGAGGACTCAGTGTTCCCGTTTTACCAACTGCTTTAATCCGGTTATTAACAATCAGCACATCACCATTTTCAATTACCTCTTCTCCTTTCATGGTAATGATCCTTGCGTTCTTTAATAGGATGCTGCCAATTGGCATATCTTTTTGATAATATACTTTCACCTGCGTTTCATCGGGCGAATATTTTTCTGCTTTCTTCTTTGCTTCCAGTGCAAGCTTGTCCCTGTTTGCTCTTGCCGTATCAACTTTTAAAATGGCAGCAAGTGAATCTGCACTTTTCTTTGCAAGCGAATCAGCAACACGTTTTGCATCCGGTCCCAAAGCAATCAAAGCTTTCACACTGTCGGCCAATCTTTTTGTTTCGATTTTTTTAGCTGCTTTCACAGAATCTTCTACAAACTTTGCCCTTTCTGTATCATATACCCAATGGCCATTTCCCAAACTCCAGTGAATTTTTTTACCGTTCGCTTCCCATGCAGGAAACTCACCGCCAATTTCCGTTAACTGTTTAGAAGGAAATGAACTGAATGCTGGGTCGGCTACATTAATGTTGGGTATTTTACCTGCATCTGGAATGGTAACAACATATACATTATTGTTTACCTGTGCGATGGCCTGGTTACCAACAGGAGACATTAATATTGTACCGGCAGGTGTTGGTAAATTTTGCGGTTCACGGTTTCCTGCACTTTCAGGTAGCATGCAGTTATTAACCGGGTCCATATTCATCATTGGTTTACCCATTACATACTTTACAGTATTGGCAACCTGTTCTCCATTATTTGTTTGATGATGATCTGCATCTGCAACAGCACCATAGGTTGTAATACCTGTAATACGTGCATGCGTTTTTTGATCGGTACCATCCCAGCGAACAGAAACCAATGCACCACCACCAGTATTGAGATAAATACGGTTGGTATCTTTTGTAAAATGAATGTTACCATAGTTGGCAGCAAGCAGATCAACTTTTGTAACGTTGCCGCCATTGGGATTCATCCACACAAGATCAGCTTCATTACCACTGTAAAAAGGATCTTCTGCATCTTTGAATAAACGCTTTGGTCCACGGAAAAATGCAATGCGGTTATTGTAACTCCATACAGGCTGCATATAAAAGGCAGCTTCATTTGTAAGTTTAGTAACAGATGGTTTTGGAGACAACACTGCTTTAAAAATATTACCACCATCTGTTTCACTCCATGTAACAAATACCAGTTGATTTCCATCAGGGCTCCAGGAAGGCATTGCCTCAGTAAAATTAAAATTAGTTACACGTTTTGCAGTGCCACCGGGATAATCCATTACATACAACCTGTTCAATACAGTGAAGGCCAATTTCTTTCCATCAGGACTTGGAACGCCATCACGAATTTGTGTTGCCAATGCTGCGCTGGTATCTTTCACTGCATAATTAAAATAAAGCCTTGGGCCCATTTCAAGATTTACATCTGCATCAAAAATTATTTCTGTGGCCTTGCTTCCATCAACAGGAAGTTTCCAGAGCTTACCGCCGTAACTGGCAATTAAAAATTTACTATCGGGTGTAAAACTCATACCGGGCAACACACCTTGCGGTGCAATACTTTCCTGTTCATCTCTCTGCACAGGATAGGCCAGCCATTTTTCATCACCGGTTTTCATATTACGCAAAATCAAACCTGTTTTATCTTCATACCTGCTACCATAAGCCAGCCACTGTCCGTCTTTACTGAGTGTTGGTGTGAAAGATGAACCATACCTGCTTGCAATTACATTCACGGTTCCTTTTTCACGGTCGTATGTTCCTATTTGATACTGCGGAAGCAATGCATTGTAATTCCATGAACCAATCCGCTGACTGTAATAAACGGTTCTTCCATCTGCACTTACAAAGGGATCAATCATTTTGAGGTTGGGGGGAAGTTCACCCAGTTGAATGCCGCCACCACCATCTTTATGATACATCCAGAGTTTTGCAATACGGCGACCTTTGCTGGCAATGATATAATTGCCATCGGGTGTCCATACTGCTCCGGGAAAATCTTCTGTGCGGTCTTTGGTTAATTGAATGGTATCCTGTTTTTCCATATCAATGTACCAGATATTATCACTGCCGCTTCTATCGCTGGTGAATAGAATCTTTTTTCCATCGGGGCTGAAACGTGGATGTGTTTCATACGCAATTCCTTTAGTTACCTGTGTTGCTTTTCCACCGTTGATGGGAATGGTATAAATATCTCCCATCAAATCAAATGCAATCGTACTTCCATCAGGACTAATATCTACACTCATCCATGTTCCTTCTTTGGTATTGAATTTTACCTGCCGCTCTGGTTTAAGCGGAAGGCTTGTGAACGGAGTGTAAACCATCGTGTCTTTTTTAACACTGTCAGCAAGATTAATTTGCTGTGCTGTTACCGGGGAAAAAGACAGTAACACTAAAGCAATGAAGATTGATTTCATCATAAAGCAGTTTTTTTGAAAATTAATAAAACAGTTGAGTCTTTTTCAGGAATTAATATGAAATATTACAAATGGTAATTGTACAGATGAAGCTGTTTACTTTTTTGCGTACCTTTTTTTCATCATTGAACAGAATAAGCAGGCCCAAACAATGCCCTGCCACTTCTTGTTCCCGTATGTTTCCCTTCATCAATTACAAGTTGCCCGTTAACCAGTATAAACTGGAAACCTTTTGAAAACTGGTGAGGGTTTTCGAATGTAGCATTGTCTGTTACTTCTGCTTCGTTGAACACAACAATATCAGCAGCCATTCCTTCCCTGATCAATCCACGATCCTTCAACTGAAATTTCTGTGCAGCAAGAGAAGTCATTCTTCTTATGGCTTCTTCCAGTGAAATGATCTGCTGTTCACGCACATATCTTCCAAGCACTCTTGCATTGGTTCCATAAGTGCGTGGGTGCGGCATACCTCTGCCTGTGCTGACACCAGCATCGGCACCAACCATATTAAATGGATATTTCATAAAAGCCTGTACATCTTTTTCACTCATGCTGTGATATACCATTTGTGCACCACCTGCCAGCATCAGGTCAAGTATTGTTTCAGCTTCTTCTTTTACTTTTGGTTTTCTTCCTTTAAGAATGTTGATCTCTGAAATACTTTTTCCATTCAACGTACTGTCAGCTGCATGATTGGCCACTACTGCAAAACTGTAATTTTTATACTTGTATCTTTTTAATTGTGTAAGCATTTCATCAATCATTTGCTGGTGAAGAACAGGATCGTTGATTCTTTTTTTCAACGAGTCGGTTCCACCTGCCAATGCCCAGTCGGGTAAACGTACACCAAGGTTCGTGCTGCTGGCTGTATAGGGATACTGATCAATGGTTACATCATATCCTTCTTTTCTTGCAGATTGAATGAGTGATAAAGTTTCTCCTGATCTTCCCCAATTAGCAGGACCGCTTAATTTAAAATGCGAAATCTGTACAGGGATATTTGCCGCCCTACCAATATTGATAGCTTCGTTAATAGCACCCACCACTCCGTTTTCTTCATTACGGATATGTGATGCGTAAATGCCATAAAACTTTGCAGTTTCTTTTGCCAGTCCAATTACTTCATCTGTATTACTGTACATACCGGGCAAATAAATAAGTCCAGTTGAAAGACCAACAGCACCATCTTTCATTGCTTTGGCAATGAGTTTCTCCATTTGTAATTGTTCTGCTGCAGTTGTAAACCTGTTATCCAAACCCATTACCTGGCGACGGATGGTATTATGACCAATCAAAGAAGCAACATTAATAGAAGTATGTATACTATCGATCCTTGTAAAGAATTGATGCAGATCATCAGCCGACCCACCACAATTACCGGTGATAACAGTAGTAACACCATCATAAATATAGTTATCTGCAGTTGGTCGTTCAAAGATGCCGCTTTCAATATGCCCGTGTATTTTTCCAGCAGCTCCTGCATTTGTGTGGGAGTATTGAAATGCATTTTACCGGTAAGCATTCCATTGCGGTTAACGACTCTCTGTGCCGGAACTTTTGGTTTTACTTTTCCTGCGCCATTCATGGCCCATCCAACCATACGTGCAGATAATTTTGTACCGAGATAAACGGCAATTGCACCATACGATGTTACACGCCCTTTTGGAATTTGCCTCACCACATCATACACATCTTCAAAAAAAGTATACTCTTTTGGTTTACCCGGTTCAGGCTTCGCCTTCGGTAATGCTTTGCTCACCGAAAGAAGTTGGGGAGATTTTTTTGGCTTCATTGTTTCGTTCTTTCAGCAACAAGATACGACGGGGCTCCGAAACATTTTCATATGCAAAGGGACAATGTCTGCAACCCAGTCCGCAGCAATAGCCCCGGTCTTCATGATATTTTTCCGTGAGGACCATATTGTCATCCTCATCATAATAAAAATCAATCCCCTCTGCAAGTTTGTTCATTGCTTTTAAAAATACTGTATAATGATTAACCACCCAGTTTGGTTTTTGTTGAAAGAATAAGAAAATTTATTCTCTTTCTGTATCAAACACCCATTGTTTTAGCAGCGCATCGGTTTCTATCGGTAATTGCTGCTGAGGTAATGAGAAGCTGAGATAATGGATGCGGTTGCTTTGTGCAATATCCAAACCCTCGTAATGTGTTTTGATCTTCAGCTCATCGTTCAATTCTGTCTGATTATAGAGATGATCAATATCTGTATGCACCGGTAAGCTGTACAGTTCAATCACCTGTTTGGTAAAATGATACAAAACCGGTGAGTCTGTTTTTAAATGAATCAATCCGCCAGGTTGTAGAAACTGCTGGTACAATCGCAGGAACTTTGGATGCGTTAAACGTTTTTTATGTTTGGATGCACGCAGCTGTGGATCAGGAAAACTGATCCAGATTTCACTCACTTCATCTTTGGCAAAATATTCAGCAATCCGGTCAATCTGTGAACGGAGAAAAGCAACATTACTTAAGTTTTCTTTTAAAGCTGTTTTTGCCCCCACCCAGATGCGGTTGCCTTTTAAATCAACACCCAGGAAATTCCGTTGCGGATGTAAACGGCCAAGCCCAACCGCATATTCACCTTTCCGCAGGCAAGCTCTAAAGTAACAGGGTGATTGTTTTTAAAAAACACATGCCAGTTGCCCGGCATTTCCTGCGGGTATTGTAATACGTTAGGAAATGTTTCAATTTCAGAAAAGCGGATGAGTTTCTTTTGGCCCATAAAGCGGCAAAGTTAATGGCTCCTTTTGTTTTGCGGGAGAAAGCTGCAAAAAACAAATGGGCGTTTGCTTTTAATTGCAATAAAAACAAATTATATTTAAACACAATCCACTCCCTTCGGGAATCTTCTAACCAACTTTCGCCTTACGCTTTATTTCTTAAACTGTAAAACCAACTAACTATGCCCAAAGTAATAATACTTGGAGGTGGCGTGGCAGGTATGAGTGCCGCTCATGAACTGATTGAAAGAGGATTTGAAGTGGAAGTGTATGACAGGCATAAGGTATATGCCGGAGGCAAAGCAAGAAGTGTACATATTAAAGAGCCGGCAGCAGAAAATAATGAACCTTTACCGGGCGAACATGGCTTTCGTTTTTTTCCCGGTTTTTATAAGCATGTGATCGATACCATGAAACGTATTCCGTATAAAAAAAGCGACGGAACAGAGGTTATGGTTTCCGACAATCTTACTTCAACAGCAAGGGTTTTGCTTGCAAGGAATGGAAAGCCATCAATTACAACGATTGTGAATTTTCCGCATACATTGAATGATATCAAAACTTTGCTGAACTCCATGCATGCTGATACAGGGTTAACGGAAGAAGAGAAACATTTCTTTGCCGGGAAAGTATGGCAGCTGATGACTTCCTGTTATGAACGCAGAGCCAATGATTATGAAAAGATCAGCTGGTGGGATTACCTGGAAGCAGATCGTTTTTCAGATAATTACAGGGCATTACTGGTGCAGGGCTTAACCAGAACACTGGTTGCAGCCAATGCAAAATTTGCCAGTACTAAAACAGGCGGTGATATTTTTCTGCAACTCATTTTTAATATTACCAATCCGCATGTGCATACCGATCGTGTATTAAATGGCCCTACCAATTCAGTATGGATACACCCATGGTATGATTATCTAACTGCTAAGGGAGTAAAATACTTCAGGCACTATGAAGTAACAGGAATTGAAATGACGGATCGGAAAATATCCGGCGCTAAAATTTTAGATAAGAATACCAACAATACTATAACTGCTACGGGTGATTATTATCTGCTTGCAGTGCCGGTTGAAAAAGCAGCAGCATTAATTACAAAAGATATGCTTGCTGTTGATGCAACATTACAGGGCATTATTGATTTAGCACCAAGTGTTGCCTGGATGAACGGTGTTCAGTATTATTTACCGGAAGAAACAACTCTTGTTGATGGCCATACAATTTATTCTGATTCACCATGGGCTGTTACTTCTATTTCACAGTTACAGTTCTGGAAAGATTATGATATCAGGACAAAAGGAGATGGAAAGATTCGCACCATTTTATCAGTTGATGTTTCTGATTGGGATACGAAGGGATCAAACGGATTAACAGCAAAAGAATGCACACATGAACAGTTGAAAGATGAAATCTGGAAACAGATAACAGATAGCCTCAACGTAAATGGCAAACAGGCATTACCAAAGGAAACTCCGGCTTTGTGGCATATTGATGGAGATATCAAAGCAATTCCGGGAACGGGTATAAGAGAAAGAAACGAAGAGCCGCTGCTGGTAAATACAGTTAACTCATGGAATTTACGGCCGGATGCATATACTGAAATATCCAATCTTTTTCTGGCCTCTGATTATGTAAAAACATTTACTGACTTAGCCACAATGGAAGGTGCAAACGAAGCAGCACGCAGGGCAGTTAACTCAATTATTGATGCAGCGAAAGTGAATGCTCCGATGTGTGAAATCTGGAAGCTGCACGAGCCGGATATTCTTGCCGGTTTCAGAAAGCATGATCTCAAAAGATATCAGGAAGGATTAAAATGGGAAATGTATGAGCCCTGGTGGCTGAAAATCATTTTAAAGATTGTATCATTCTTTAAAAAATTATTTGGGAAAAAAGGGTAGAAGAAAACCAACCTGTTTTAAACTTAAAAATCAACGCTTATGCCTTTTGTTAATATGCAGGACTATACATTGCTCGATCATCTCCTGTTTGGAATAGGATGTTTTTTATGGGTAATCGTTTATATTCTTGTACTCATCAATATCCGCAAGTTTAAGTTTGTAGAAATCCCGATGATTGCAGTAACAGTCAATTTTGCATGGGAAACCTTGTGGAGCTGGACCTTCGTTTCCAATATGGGTATGCTGTATGTGTGGGGTTACCGCAGCTGGTTTTTTCTTGATTGCTTTATTGTGTTTTATACATTGAAATACGGGTATAAACAATTGCAGTTAAATGTTTCACCAACAGCAAGTAGAATTGCTTTTGCTGCTTTCTGGGTAGCCTGGCTGGTGATTTTATATTTTTTCAGTGTTAAGTTTGATATTCCTCAAAGCGGAATGGGGGGATATGGAGGTTATTGGTGTAATCTCATTATGTCGTCTGTTTATATAACACTTCTTCTGCGTAAAAAAAACCTGGAATACTTTTCTGTTTCCGGTGCATGGCTGAAAGGATTGGGAACTTTTCTGGTAACGCTGTTTTGTATCAATCATGCACAATGGAAAGGGGAATGGTTTTTATACAGTCTTGGAATTGCAACTGCTCTTTTAGATGCAGTTTATATCTGTACACTTTACTGGTTAAAGAAAAAACAAACTGCCAATGTCAGCATGGGGTAATTTTATTGAAAGCATTTTTGGTTTTGATCTGCTTGAAGCACAGGAGCGGCGCAAGCGTCGTATGACCATTGAATTGTCATTATGGATTGTAATTGCAGGCATTATGTACAACCTGGTGTACGTATATCTTGGATACCCGGCTGCCATAACAGTTTCTGTTGTATCAATTATTGCAACTATTTTGAATATCCTTGTCTTTTACTTTTCAAAGAATTATAAGCTCTTCAAAATAACACAGCTGGTTATTCTCGTATTCTTTGGTTTTCTAGATCATGTAATACTTGGAGGATTTGTAGATGGAAGCGGTGTTGGTTTATGTGCAATCCTTGCTGCAATGGGCGCATTGATCTTTACTGATGTGCGGACAGCCAGGTTCTTTTTCTTCTTTTTATAATAGGTGTCGTTGGTGTTGGTATTTGGGAGTTCACAATTATTGATCAGCCATTTCGTATGCCCAGGAAACTGAGTCTTACATTTTTTATTCTGAATTTTATTTTTATCGGTGCCATTGTTTACTTTATTGTTGAAAGCGCATTCATTAAATCAAATGCATTTCAGGAACAGTTAGAAAAAGAGAAAGCAAAAACAGAATCATTGCTGTTGAATATTCTTCCCAGTGAAATAGCAATAGAATTGAAAAACTCCGGCTGGACTAAAGCAAGAGGTTATGCATCGGCAACGGTTGTTTTTTCTGATATTATCGGGTTCTCTTCTACAGCCCGCTATCTTACTCCCGGTAAGCTGGTGGAAGAATTGGGTTTATACTTTGGAGCATTTGATGATATTATGGAGAAGTACGGGTTAGAAAAAATAAAAACAATCGGTGATGCGTATATGTTTGTTGGTGGCATCCCCACCGAATCAAATACACATGCACATGATGCAGTAAGGGCTGCGCTGGAAATGCAGAAAGAAGTGGAACGAATCAAGAGCAGCGGACAAATTTCTTTTCCATTTACACTCAGGGTGGGCATCCATTCAGGGCCAATTGTTGCAGGTGTGGTTGGAAGGAAAAAATTCGTGTATGATGTATGGGGTGAAACCGTAAATATGGCTGCACGTATGGAACAGAAAGGGGAAGCAGGGCGGGTGAATATTTCTGAATCAACATACTACCTTGTTCAGAATGAGTTTAACTGTACACCCAGGGGAAAAATTTCTGCAAAAAATGTTGGCGATATAGAAATGTATTTTGTGGAAGAGAAGAAACCGGTTAACCCCTTGCTGTAACCATTTTCTCGTTCAGCAAACGTAAACGCTGACAAAGAATTTTAATAAATCCCCTGGCTATTTCAGGTCTTGCTTCCAGCAGTTCATAAAATGGATCCTGGTCAAGTTTAAACAGGAAACAATCTGTATCGCAGGTTGCAGAAGCCGATCTTGTTTCTGAATCAAGTAACGACAATTCACCAAACACTTCTTTTTCTTTCAGTACAGCCAGTGTTGAATTCCCTTTATGAATTTTTACTTCACCTTTGTAGATCACATACATTGAATCGCCAATATCTCCTTCATTAAAAACAGGAGTTCCCTGTTCATATTCCATTTCTTCCAGCAAGGGAGCCAGCTCCGATAAAATCGTTTCAGGTGTTTCATTGAACAGACTGAGCGATTTCAGGATCAATACTTTTTCAAACAATAATAGTTTATCAGTGGATGAGCTCATATTATTTTAGTTTCAGGTTCTGCAACTGCGTAAGCAGCAGTTTCTCTCAGTAAAATATTTTCTGAACGAAGGTATTGATGAATCAGTTCCCTGTCAATTTTTAGTGAACCATGCTTTGTTGTGTGCAGGGAGCAGGCTTTTGTCCAGTGATTAAAAAATGCATTCTCTGTATTCAGTACACGGGTGATCACTTTTTGAATATCAGCAAAAGCAGATTCGGGAATCAGTTTTTTTAATGCAGAACAGCGAAAGGAAAGATCAGCATCTTCAAAAGCTGAATTGAAAGTAGAAGCATATTCTTTTTTAATGGTTACCTCAATCAGTTCAAGTGCATTGGCTGCCAGCTCTTTTTTATTTAAGTACAATGCTTTCTTAATTTTATCTACCTGCTCTTTGTCTGAATAAAACGAAAAGAGGTTAAGCAGTGCTTCACGAATATCAAGCAGCTCAAGCTGAAGTGAATCATACATGAACAGTTTTATTTCATGTGTTGACCGGGAGCGGTTTAACATGAACAAAATTTCTACTGCCCTCAGTAAATGAGCATGTGTAACAGCGTCAATCAGTCTGCTGTTTTGTTCGTCAACATGAAAACCTGATCTGTTCAACGCTTTAATGATTGTATAACTTTCTGCAGGGAATGGATGAAACAGTTCAAGCAGGATTTGATGTGAAGCTCGGTCTCCAATTCTTCCACAGGTAAGAATCAGCCTTTCCTTTTGTTTTTGAGTGATTTTTTGACCGAACAATAACTCTTTTATTGCAGCTAGACTTTTGTTTCCGGCTTTTACAAATGCTTCCGTCACTTCTTTTTCATGCGAAGTGAAGAGTTTAGCCAGGTGCAAAATGGTTTTATTGCCGGAATTTGGGCCAATTGATTGAATCGCTGCTTTCTGTACTTCAATCGTTGAATCATCCAGTAAGTGCTCAAAGTCTTTTTCAAAAACCGGGCCTCCTATTTCAGTAACAGAACGAATGGCTGATATTTTTTGTAAGGGGTCATTTGATAATAACAGCTGTTTTAATAAATCAATTGCCGGCTTTCGCTCCATTTCTGTTTTACCAAATTGCAGAATGCTTATCAGAGCTGCCTGTTGTAACAGTAAATCAGGTGAGGAAAGAAAGGGTAATACAAAAACATTGTCAAAATTAATTGAACAAAGAACCCGCAGTGCTTTTGCCCTCACAACTACATTACTGCTGTTACTGATAAGGTCTGCAACATCACCGGTAATTACTGTCAACTTTTTCTTCTGCACAATATCTAACGCAGCTATGCAAACATTTGTGGAAGGATGTTTCAGTGCGGTAGCTATCAGCTGATCATTGATTTTGCCTTTATCATCATCCAGCACTTTAAGCAGGTATAAAACTTCCAGTTCTGTTCCGGTATGAATTTTCTCTGCAATCCTGTCAAGTGTTTGTTTGTCATTCACGTTAAACTCTTCCCTTGTAAAATACCTGCTGCTGATTGTTTGTATCAGTGTTTTTAAATATTGTTTCTGTATGAGGAATACATAAACTGCCCAGATAACTGAAAGGGTAATGATGATATAACAGAGTATAACCAGTTGATACAAATTCCATTTATAAAGATAATACAGGAGAACCCCGATAAATAAATAGGCAAAAGGATCCATGATGCCTTTTACAATATTATGTGCCCTTAGCCGCTCAGGTGTGGAAAGCGGCTGAAGTATTGTAAGCAATACCGGTGAATTAATGGAAGCTCTTAAGGCATCAACAAGGATTGCTGTTATACCGAATACATACAGGATCAGTTTACTGTCCTGTTTGTATGTGAAGGCAATTAAAACAATTACGTTCAATATAAAAACAGCAATGGGAGTAATGAGTAAAGCGTTTCTGTTTCCTATGCCTGCTACAATTCTGCTGGTGAAACCAAGTTTAAAAACCCAGGCTACAAGCCTTGCTGAACCCATGAATAAAGCAATAAACGCAGCAAAGGAAACATCGGAGGTATATCTGTCTGATTCTTTTATTTCTGCATAAAATGCATATTCAATTAATACAAAACCGGCAAATGCAATCATGGAAAGAATCGCTGTACGCATGATCAGTTTATTTCCGGTAATGTTGCGCAGCATAGCCGCTAGTCCGGCAGTTTGGTGTTGTTTTATTTTATGTGTGTGTGCAGTAATTTTTGAAAGATCAGCCGAATGAAAGATGCTGCGGACAAAAAATAATGAAAACAGCATTCCGAAAAACCCTGCAAGTAACAGGTTTTGTGTACCTATAAAAGGAATTGCCAGTAAAGCAATGGTATAGCCAAGAAACTTTGCAGGAATATCACCTGAGCTGATTACCCCAAATAGTCTTTTGCTTTGTCTTACATCATACAGCTGAGCAGCAAGCCCCCAAAACTCAAGGTTATTGATGAGGTATAATACATTAAACCAGGCAAGCATGATATAATAAAACCAATTCCCGGAAAATACAAATTCACCTAACCAGAAAAACAACATGCTTGTTGCCATGATGAGCGTCATAACTACACTCAGCTTCTGTAAACTCAGTTTGTGTTCAAGTTTGTTGCTTACTATACCGGCAATCCATAAAAGAAAAGCAGAGATGATAAAAACATAAGCCAATTCAGAAATGGGAAATTTTTCGAGGAACTGTGAAATAGCTGCGGTAAAAAACAGGGCAATACCTGCACCCTGAAAAAACTGAAGTGAAAAGAGTTTTTGCACCAATGGCCATTCTCCGGGATGTATATTTAACAGCTTTAAAAATCGTGACGACGGATTCATTTGTTGTTGTTTAGCTAAAGGCGCAGCAGTTCGCTTTTCTTTAATTCTTCATAGTGCAGGCTTTTAACAGGTCCTCTCAATTTTTGCGAAGACTTTGTACAGTATTCATGGGATTCAAAAAAACGGAGTTGTAATTCTTCAAAAGCTTTTTGATTACCTACAATGCCATAAGATATAAATTCTGCCTGTAAAGTCTTGCTGATTTTTTGAAAATCATTTCTGCCCAGATAATCCAGGTCGGCGTCTGCTATAATCTGCTCCAGTAAATTACATGGCTTTTGTGGAATCCTGGTAGCTTCAATCATACCACATATATTTTTAATATGGATTTCAGAAAAACCAAAAAAGGGAAGCTCCCGCTTTACTTTTTTGCAGCTCTCTGTTTCATGACCTTTATAAGTGAGTAAAAAACCAGTGTCATGATAAAGTGCAGAAACCTGTAAAAGGAGCAGGTCTTCTTCACGGGTGATTCTCTCCCGCTTTGCAATTGCAAGGGATTGTTTTACCACATCAATTGTATGATGAACTCCATGGTAGCATAGGTTTTCAGGCAGCAATGTTTGTAATTCTGACAATACTTTATCAGAAATAAGTTGAACCGTTTCAATGGTCATAGCAGAATTTGTGCTTTAATGTACAAACTCAAAATGGTATTCTATAATGATAAAAGAGAAGCAGGGACAAAAAAAAGCCCTTTGTATAAACAAAAGGCAGTCGTAAAAATAAGCATGAGAAAAAGCTGTAGGGGGAGGGATCGAACCTCCACGGAGCAGTTAGTTGTAGCACAAAGTTCAGTGGTCGACCCTGGTCGGCTGATTATTGCTAATCAACCGGCTCTATGCTATATTTATCCTGTTACCTCCACCCCCGAGACAAGAGGGTATGTCTGCCAAGATTTCATCACCCCACAAAGTTTAAAGAACTTAAAAAGCTGTAGAGGGAGGGATCGAACCTCCACGGAGCAGTTAGTTGTAGCACAAAGTTCGGTGGTCGACCCCGGTCGTCACGCCTTACAGCGTAACGGCTCTATGCTATATTTATCCTGTTATCTCCACCCCCGAGACGAGAGGGCATGTCTGCCAAAAATTTCATCACTCCACAGTATGTTGTTCAAAGAACAATTACAGTGTAAAAGTAGGGTGATTACAGTATTCATTGCAAATTTTCGAATGATTATTTTAAAACTTTTGATTATCTTTAATTAATCATACTATTTTTGAATAAATATCAAAACCGTTGTCAAATATGCCAGCTAAATTGAATCTTGACAAATTAGACCTTCAAATCATTTCTGAAATGATGGAAGATGCCCAGATTTCTTATGCCGAATTAGGCAAGAAGCTCTTTGTTTCTGGCGGAACAATCCACGTACGGATAAAAAAACTGCAGGAACATGGAATTGTAAAAGGAACAAAGTTAAATGTTGATCTTAAAACACTGGGGTATGATATTACGGCTTTTGTAGGCGTGTATCTTGAAAAGAGTTCATTGTACGATAATGTTGCCAAGGACCTTCAGAATATCCCGGAAATAATAAGGCTCAATTATACAACCGGCAACTACAGTATGTTTATTGAAGTGGTTTGTAAAGACATTACCCAGCTCCGTTACGTACTGCATGATGCATTACAGAAAATTAAGGGAATTGAGCGGACAGAAACATTTATTTCACTCGATGAAAGTTTTAACCGTAATGTGCAGGTAGTACAAAATGCATCCTGATGTATTTAATGAACCTGCAATTAAAAACTATTGTACATTAGCCGCAACCGCATATAAATTTACGTATGAATTTAGATATTGTTTTTGAGGTAATCAGAAAACGCTGGAAGCAATCATTGATCATCGTTTTCATTGCAACTGTTGCTGCAGGTGCTGTTCTTCTTTTACAAAAACCATACTTCAGAAGCTCAGCTGTTTTTACTGCTGCCAATCCAAACCTGGGCGACCGTTCGAATATTTACCGTACCGAATTCTGGGAACAGTATTTTTATTATGGAGGTGAGTTTGATAATGACCGTTTGATGGCTGTTGCAAAGTCGGAAGAGATGTGCCGGTTTATGGTTGACAGTTTTAAACTGATCAGCCACTATAAAATTAACGCATCAAATGAACGGGCTGCTTATTTAGCAGATTTTGAATACAAAGAAAATGTACGGATTCATAAAAATGAATTCGGGCATGTAAAAATAAATGTGTGGGATACGGATAAGCAGCTTGCTGCAGCTATTGCCAATGCAATCATGAAACGGGTGAATGAAAAGAGTGTGGCTTCAGTGAATAATATGAAAGTGGAGATCCTGCAAAAGCTGCAGAAAGATTTCAACTCTCAGAAAGATTCTTTACAGCAGGTTGAAAAAAATCTGCAGAACAATGCCGAAGCGTTTCTTTCAGCAAGAAAACTCGATTTAATTACCCAGCTGAATGAAAAAGAAAAACTGATTCAGCAATTCAATACAAGTGTAAATAATGTAAGTGCACTTTTTGTAATTGAAGAAGCCCTGCCTGCGTTTAAAAAAGATAAGCCTCAAATTCTTGCAGGGATAATTATGGCAGCAGTTGTTTCTTTTGTGTTTTCAGTTTTATTTCTGCTTCTGCTTGAGTGGAAAGCCAGAAGAAAAGCAAACTGATATGCTGCAACTTTTTTCAAAAGAAGAAATACTCAAATGGTGGATGCCTTCTCTGGCAGCAGTCATGTTTATTGTAATGGGTATTATCCTTGAAGAAAACCTTTTACTTGTTCTTCCCTTTGTTGTATTGGCAGCGGTTGTCTTCAGCTCCGATATCAGGAAACTGTACTTCGCTTTATTGTTCGTTATTCCGTTATCAACCGAGTTTTCTGTTACAGCAACACTGTCAACGGATCTGCCCGATGAACCGATGATGCTGCTGCTCTCCGGGTCATTGATTGTTATTATGGTACTGAAGCCATCTGTATTCCCATCGCAGATAAAAAAGAGCAACCTCTTTTTGCTGGTATTGCTGCAGCTTACATGGATGACAGTAACCATGTTGTTTTCATACGAAACATTCTTAAGTGTAAAATATATACTGGCAAAAACATGGTTCATAACAGCCTTTGTAATTGGGGGGATGATTTTTTTGAAAACAAAGGAAGATTTTATTCTTGCATCAAAGGCGCTGATTTTTTCAATGCTGATTCCTGTCGTTATCAGCTTAACCAGGCATGCATTCAAAGGATTTACGTTTGAATCAATCAATGAAACCTTAACTCCTTTTTTCAGGAATCATGTAAACTATTCTGCTTTGATTGTTTGCCTGCTGCCGGTTCTTTTTATGTGGCGGCATTATTCAACCGGTCGTTCAAAAAAATGGGTTACAGCCTGTATCTTACTGTTCTTTGCCGCCTTAGTTTTTGCTTATTCAAGAGGAGCGTGGTTATGCTTAATCACTGGTACAGTAACATGGCTGGCAATAAAAAAACGATTTCTGTTATCATTAATTTTTACAGGCATACTGATTGCTGCCACTTCTTTATTCTGGCTGATACAGAATGAAAACTATTTAAAATTTGCTCCTGATTTTAATACAACAACACAACATACAAATATTGGCGAACACCTTGAAGCAACATATACGCTAAAGGATATGTCAACGATGGAGCGCTTTTACCGTTGGATTGCCGGGTTAAAGATGGTGAATGAAGAACTGCTGAAAGGCTACGGACCAAATACATTCAGCCTGCATTATAAAGAATATACGGTTGATGCATTTAAAACATGGGTAAGCAGTAATGAAGAAAAATCATCAGTACACAATTATTTTCTGCTGGTGAGTATTGAACAGGGAATACCAGGTCTTTTGCTATTGCTTGTTCTGCTGATCAGTATGTTCAGTATTGCTATTAAAGGTTATCATACATTAAAAGAACCCTTTGACCGCTCTTTAGCCATGTTGTGTGGAGTAATTTTGAGTATGATTGTAACACTCAACCTGCTCAGCGATTTAATTGAAACAGATAAAATCGGCAGCATCTTTTTTATCGTTCTTGGAATATTGATTCATTTGCAGGTAAAAATGAAAGAAGAAAAAATTACAGCAGTTCATTTACAATGATCCTCCTTCCACAAACCGTGAAGTAACAAACATTTCTTTGGCATCCGTATTTCCCAGCAGGCAATCGATCATCTGTTCAAATGCAAGCTTGCCGAGTTTGTATCCACTTGTTTCTATGAAAGTAATTTCAGGATAGTATATTTTAGGAAAGTAACCATCACTTAATGAAATAATACCGGTTTCATTTGGCCAGGGTACATTCATTCTCTGCAGGCATTTCATTACACCGGTTAAAATTTCATCACTCATACAGAATATCGCATCCGGTTTTTGTTTCAGTTAAAAATGCTCTTCGGTATTTATTCTGTGACCTTACTTTTTTTGCGCATATTCAATAGTAAGCCTGATCTTTTAATGCCTTTCTATATTACTCCTGAAGACTTTCAACAACTTAGGATGTTTGCAGTACAAGAATTACAAAAACATACGCTAAATTCACTAAAGTTTAACAGCTGATGATTGCGATCGACCAAAGTAGAACCTTATGTATTAATTGACTGCAAATTAATATATATAATCTGTGTTGTCCATTCTGCATCCTCGGCATAAACCTTAACCATCAACAATTTAAAACCTGCTGAATATGATCTTGAAGAAACTTGCAAGAGGTATTCTCGTGATGCTCAGTTTGTTTTTGTTAGAAAATGCTCATCTGGCAGAAAGCGAATCAGTAACAGTTAAAGTAACCGAATCAAAAGGCGAGCCCGTTCCATCAGCAACCGCAAAGGGCAAAAAAATTTCAACGACTACGGCACCCGAAGGATCTTTCCGTATCAGTGAGCCAACGGGAGCTTCCATCCTTGTTTGTTCATCTGTTGATTTTGGTTCACAGAAACTAAGTATTTCCAGTAAAGACGGTGTTTCTGTTTTGTCAGTTTCTTTCTTTTATTATTTAAATATTTATTATTTCTCATGAAGAATGTATTGTTCATTGCTGTTATCAGCATGCTGCTGATTGCCTGTAAACCCAAAGGTGATTATAAAGCATTTACCACCGACCCCATTCTTTACAGTAAAACCGTAAAGAAGCTCAACAATATTGTACTGGAGAATAATTTTCCTCCTATGATTGGTGCACGCAATTATGTATATGCAAATATTGCAGCATTTGAATGTGTGGCTGCAGGTGATCCAACGTATCAATCATTAAGCGGGCAAATCAAACACATGCCTGCCATGCCGAAGCCGGATACATCAAAGCAAATTGATTTTTCTCTTGCTGCATTGCTTTCATTCACCAAAGTGGGTAATGCCGTTACATTTCCGGAAGGAAGCTTAATGGATTATTACAACGAATTAAAGCATAAAGCTGATTCATCAGGAATGCCCGAAGATGTACTTAAAAATACAATTGCTTTTTCTGATACGATTGTTGCAACTGTAATGAAATGGAGTAAAGGTGACAATTATGCCGCAACACGTGGTGCAGAAAAATACACAGTGAAAGATGAAGATGGCAGGTGGGTTCCAACACCCCCGATGTATGCAACGGCTATTGAACCGCATTGGGCCGAAATCAGGCCAATGGTATTGGACAGTTCTTCTATGTTTGCTATTCCACGCCCGCCAAAGTTTGATGTAAAAAATAAAAGCAGTGTTTTTTACAAAGCAATGATGGAAGTAAAAAATACCGGGGACAGTTTAACAGACGAACAAAAACATATTGCTGACTTCTGGGATGATAATCCGTTTATGATGCACGTAAGCGGACATGTAATGTTTGCTACCAAGAAGTTTTCACCTCCCGGACACTGGTTAAACATAGTTGGTATTGCAGCAAAAACAGCTAAAGCAGATTTCAACACCACCGTAGCGGCTTATACATTAACTTCAATTGCATTCTTTGATGCATTTATCAGGGGCTGGCAGGAAAATATACAAGCAACTATATCCGTCCTGAAACAGCAATTAGTAAATATGTCGACCAGGAATGGCGTCCTTATATTCAAACACCTCCATTCCCGTCTTATGTAAGTGGTCATGCAACCAATTCATCTGCGGCTGCAGAAGCAATGACGTATTGGTTCGGCGACAAATTATCATTTACAGATACTTCCTTACTGGAATTTGGTATTAAGAACCGGGAGATTCATTCTTTCCGTGCAGCAGCTGCAGAAGCAGCCATGTCAAGATTGTATGGAGGAATACACTACCGCTTTGATAATGATGAAGGATTAAAAGCAGGAAAGCAGATTGGCGAATTAATTGTTCAGCGTTTGAAATTAAAAAAATAAAGAGATGAGCGTAACGCCCGGATTCAGGTAAAGTAATCCGGGTGTTACAACAGAAATGAAACGGGGCAATGACGCATACCAGAAACAACAATCAAACCCAAAAAATGAAACAATTCAAATCAACTAAAATAGCTATGCTGCTGTTTTTTTTATCAGTAAGCTGGCGATCATCTGCACAAACAGACATAGACGCTATTATGATGGAGAAGAATGCTTTTTGTGCCGGTGGCATGTACACTTACAATCCCTGGAAAAATTACCGGGAAGGAACATTAAAACGAACCAATGAAAATATTGGTAGGATTACTACCCAGGTGATTTAAGTGATGGGTAATTACGATGTTGGCAAAAAACTCAACCTCCTTTTTAATATTCCTTATGTAACTACACAAACAAGTGCAGGTACATTACATGGCATGCATGGAGTTCAGGACCTGAGCGATTGTGAAGCAGGGTTAATCTGCGGAAATAAAGTGGGTATATATGCAATTCAGCGTGCACAGACTAATGGTTCACAATAGAAATATGCAGATAAGTTTTTCATATATTATCAGTAGATGTTAAACGACCCCCCCTGTTTCTATCGGGGAGCTATTTTTTAAACAGTCAATCAACACATGAAAAAAATATTCTGGATCGGAAGTTTTGGTTTGATCTTATTTGAAATAGCCAATGTGTATTTCATTATGCCCATGCCCGGCAGTCAGCAAATGAACAGTATTGATCTTGCTTATTCTCTGTTCAGTTACCGGTGGTTCCTGCGCATATTTTTTTCGGTTTTGATTTTAACTGGTCTTGTAAAATCTTCCTGGAAAAGAAAGTGGGTTCCATTTATTCAGCTTGCATTGATTGCTGCTGTTATTTATATGACCAATTTTAAAATGGCAGCTGATGCTATGTTTCAACAGCCAAAGCAATTGATCATGGCGAAGACATCTGAGAATAAAGTTGACAGCAACCGTCTGGTGATTGGCGTAACGCTGAATGAACAGTCAAAAGCATATACCATTCAGTATATAGGTTATCATCATCATGTGCAGGATACGCTTGCAGGCAAACCGATCCTCGTAACTTACTGTACTGTATGCAGAACGGGCCGGGTATATGAACCAATCATTAACGGAAAACATGAAACCTTCCGTTTGGTGGGGATGGATCATTTCAATGCGATGATTGAAGATGCAACAACAAAAAGCTGGTGGAGGCAGGCAACAGGGGAAGCTATTACAGGTAAGCTGAAAGGAACAACCCTGCCCGAACTGATGAGCACACAAACTTCATTGGCAAAATGGATAGAGCTTTATCCGCAAACATTGATCATGCAGGCCGATCCATCATTCGTAAAACAATATGATACTAGTTTCAGATTCGAAAGCGGAAAAAGTAAAAGCAAACTCACGGGAACGGACAGTCTTTCCTGGAAGAAAAAATCATGGGTTATTGGAATACAACCAGGCAAAGAAACAAAAGTATACGACTGGAATAAATTTAAAGAGTCACGTATTATTCATGATACACTCAATCATTTACCGGTGTTAGTAATACTGTCAAAGGATCAAATTAGTTTTTTTGCTTTTGAGCTGCCGGCTGATGATGCAATATTTACCATCAGTAACGATACCATATTGCTGAATGGGAAAAAGTATCAGATCAATGGGAAGGGAATTGATACGAATTTCAATTTAAAACCAATACAGGCATATCAGGAGTTCTGGCACAGCTGGAAAAGCTTTCACACACAAAGCAGGCAGTAGTACATTTAAAAACTGCCTAAGATCTTACGTCCAGCACATCCCGCAGTCCATTGCCAAGTAAGTTGAACGCAAGTACCAGTAGCATAATGGCAATACCGGGTGCGATGGCAAGCATGGGGTTATTGGTGATGATGAAGTTGTAGTTTTCTTTGATCATTAATCCCCAGCTTGGTTGCGGAGGCTGTACGCCCACACCGAGAAAACTTAAACCGGCTTCAATGACAATGGCACTGGCGAAATTGCTGGCCGCAATTACAATCACCGGCCCCATTACATTGGGTAAAATATGTTTGAAGATGGTTCTTGCATGGGAGAAGCCCATCGCCTTGGTTGCTTCGATATAATTCAGTTCACGAAGGCTGAGTACCTGTCCACGGATCAATCTTGCCACATTCACCCACAGTGTTAAACCAACAGCAAGGAATATCTGCCAGAAGCCTTTGCCCAATGCAAGAGTGATAGCAAAGACAAGTAGCAAAGTAGGAATGCTCCACACCACATTAATGAGCCAGAGAATGGCTTCGTCTACCCAGCCACGGAAGTAGCCGGCAACAGCTCCAAGAAAAATACCAACGGTAAGAGAAATGAGTACAGCAATCAATCCAACACTTAAACTGACACGTACACCAACAATCAGGCGGCTTAAAATATCTCTGCCGAATTTATCGGTACCCAGCCAGAAAGTTTTGGTTGTAATAAGCTCACTTACTTTTTTCCCATTTAAAGAAAATCTCATTGGTTCAGTTACAGCATCATCCACAAATTTTTCAATTGCAAGACTGTCTCCGTTTTGTTTGTAAGAAGTAATGGGGATGTAGTGATACCGGTCTTCTTTCCCAAAGAAGAATTCACTGATGACAGAACTGTTTGTTTGCTTTTCCTGTTCGATTTTAATGAACTGCTGTTTATATCCCGGCTTCTTTGCTGCAATTTCCACAATGATCCTGTTTGCATCAGGAGTAGAATCAGGTGCAATAACATATGCCAGCAATGCCATGAGAAGGGAGAGTACAATAATCACCAAACCAAACACAGCGCCTTTATTACGGCGCAGTTTTTTCCAGAAAATTTTAGTGAAAGAGTATTCCTGTTTTGACATTGATGCCCTAGCCCCTAAAGGGGAGTAATTACGATTATAAAAAAATGAAGCTAACTAAATAAATTAAAAAAAGAAATCAAATTGATGGATTATAGTGATTTCAAATTTACTCAGACTGTTTATGGTTTCCCCTTTAGGAGGCGGAGGAGGATCCTACTTCACCTTTCTTCCTTTCCACTCATAGCTTCCAAACTTTCCCAGCCATCCTGCAATAACTGTATACAAAATATGAAAAGGCTGAGCCAGTGGAAACCAAACCAATAGTTTTTCTTTCTGAAAGAAAGACGCAACAGGTGTCAGGAACAACAGTTCAACAATTGTTTTGAACAGCATACTTCCTGCCAGTAAAATCCATAATGTGCTGTTGAAAAATCCAGCAATAAAAAGTACAAGTAAAAATACATTCAATAAATACACCAGCAGCAATACCCAGAAGATTCGTTTGTCTTCATACTTGTCGGCCTTACTTGCCCAGCGTATCCGTTGCCGGAAAAACTCACCCATAGTTTCAACAGGTGAGGTAAGTACAATGCTGTCTTCGGCTTTACAGTAGTGCACTTGTGTTGGAAATTGTTTATACAGTTTATACATCAGCAGCATATCATCGCCACTGGCAATATGATCCACATCTTTAAAACCATTCACTTTATAAAAGGCGTCTTTGCTGTAA
This sequence comes from Chitinophagaceae bacterium, assembly GCA_016713085.1. Classification (NCBI taxonomy): domain Bacteria; kingdom Pseudomonadati; phylum Bacteroidota; class Chitinophagia; order Chitinophagales; family Chitinophagaceae; species Chitinophagaceae bacterium. The sequence continues at coordinate 1,731,140 of JADJPV010000001.1, forward strand.
CAGAGATTAGCGCCATTACACATGCTGTGAAAACCGGCAGCAACTGATGCTCCCGTAATTCCCTGCAGACTTAAAAAGTCCAGCGACTGAAATAATTTAATGAAAGAGCTTTCTTCTTTCATGGCCACAGGTGCCGCAATAAAAACAATAGGCTGTTGTTCAATAATAAAAGCAAAGTTGAGTAGCCAGTTAGCAGGAACAATACAATCAGCATCTGTTGTAACAATGTATTTCCCTTTGGAATGCTCAACACCAATTTCAATCGCTTTCTTTTTATACGAGTTGATCTTTTCTTTTACCACATCTTTCAATTGTATAACTTTTACTCCTGCAAATTGCTGTGCAGTTGCGACTGTTGCATCATCACTGAAATCATCCATCACAATTACTTCATACAGGTGTTTGGGATAATTCAGTTGCTGAATAGATTGTAAACAGTCAGCAATATTTTTTTCTTCATTACGTGCCGGTATAAGAATGCTGAAACTGGTTGCCGGCTGAAAACTGGCTGAAGGTTTTGTAAGTACAAGTTTCTTCCACCAGCTTTTATACAGTAAAAGCAAAATGGTATAAGGAATCAATAAAAAAATGCTGATCAGCAACCAGAGCATGGGTGCAAAATAATCATTCATCGTTCAGCAGCGAAATAATGAAGGCGGCATGTTTTTCCGTCAGTAACCGGTGACCGCTTTGCAACTCATGCACATGAATCCATTCTTTCGATTCTTTCTGAAAGCGGTATCCATTCTTTGCTGGAATAACACGGTCATATGATCCAAATACAAGGTGAAGGGGAATTCTGTGTTCGGCAATATTTCTTTTTATCTGCTGCAGATTGGGTCTGAACTTCCGCATGGTTGTCCAGATGCGGTAAAGATCATCTCTCACTTTCTTTTCATCAATGTAACGGTGCACATACTTGGCTACACCGCTGTTTACCCATTTTCTGCGGTTCATCTGGTCAATAAAAAAGCCAAACCAGTGGGGATGCTGCATGGTGTATTTAAACAAACCATTGCCGAGCCATGTTTGGGTTGCCAGCCAGTACCAGCCATTAACGTTTAATCCATCCGGAGCCAGTAATACAGCTTTTTCTATTTTCTGCGGAATGCATTCCAGCAAACTCAAGCCAACCCTTCCTCCCATGCTGAAACATAAAAGATGAATGCTGCGGTGGTTAAAATCAGGGATCATCTGTTCAAGCAAACCAATGAATTCTTTTACAGGGAAAGTGAGCTTGTTCTTCCATTTTGTTTCTCCATGCCAGGGAAGATCAATAGCATAGATGGTGTAAACATCACTGATATATTTTTCAAGAAAGGAAAACGTTTCAGCTTCTTCACCAAATCCATGCAAACAGAGCAAAATCTTATTGCCTTTGCCACCTGTGAGGTAAGAAAACGAAGACTGATTATATGAAATGTATTGACGTTCCAAGTAAGTATTCGCTAAATTAAAATTAAAAGTGCGAACAGATTCTTATTTAATGATTCCTGAAATTAGATTTGCACTCATTTATGGCCCGTAGCAAAAGAAAAATATCTAAGACTCTTCCCTGGATCATTATTATTCTTGTTTTTTCAACAGGAGGTTTTTTGGTTGGCCGTAACTGGTGGCTTGAAAAACAGGCTGGTTTGATCCGTTACAGGGAGTTTGGCATTCCCATTCCTTCCAATTACAGTTTGCATGGAATTGATGTAAGCCGTTATCAGCAGATTATCAATTGGGATGCGGTAAAAGCCATGAATGTGCAGGAAACGAAAATTCATTTTGCTTTTATTAAGGCAACGGAAGGGAATGACAATACTGACTTCTATTTTAAACGTAACTGGCGTAAAGCAAAAGATGCTGAAATGATTCGGGGAGCCTATCATTTTTTTATAGCGTCAAAGGATGGTACCATGCAGGCAAGAAATTTTATCAATAAAGTAAAACTGCAAAGCGGTGATCTGCCACCGGTACTTGATGTTGAACAGACGAATGGCGTGAGTAAAGCCATTTTACAGCAACGGGTAAAGGCATTTTTATATGCCGCTGAACTGGCCTATGGTGTAAAGCCTGTTATTTATACCAATGCCGATTTTTACAAAGCTTATTTAAGTGAAGAGTTTGATGACTATCCGTTGTGGGTGGCGCATTACCTGCGGCCTTCTGAACCACGCATCAGCAGGGACTGGCATTTTTGGCAGCATAGTGAAAGAGGCAGGGTGAATGGTATTTCCGGTAAGGTTGATTTCAATGTATTTAACGGCGACAGCACTGATTTTGCAAAGCTTCTGATGAAATAACTATTTTTGTAATTATTAAAATTAAAACACATGAAGAAATTGTTTGTAATCGCAACCTGTATTTTCCTGGTAAACATTGTTGGTGCTCAAAATAAAACGGCTAACAGTATTGACTATAAAACAGCAGTTGGTATAAAATTGTGGAGTGGTGCAGGTATAACATTGAAAACATTCATCAGTGAAAAAAATGCATTGGAGTTTATCGGTTACTTTGACCGCTATGGTACACGCATTACAGGTTTGTATGAAATACATGGCAATCTTACTACCGAGGGAGGGTTAAAATGGTATATTGGTGCAGGCGCACATGTGGGTTTATACAGGGAGTAACAGCAGTAGGTATTGATGGCGCAGTTGGTTTGGATTATAAATTCAGTAACCTGCCGGTGAACATTGCACTTGACTGGCAGCCCAGTCTTGAATTTGGGAGTGGCGATAGAAATGGGTTTCATGGTAACTGGGGCGGACTTGCTGTACGTTATACATTGTAAAAAATAATTCTGCAGAAAAGCTGTTGTACAATTTGTACAGCAGCTTTTTTATTTGCTTAATTTGTACACCTAAACGAATGTAGTATGAGTGGGATGGAACCTGAAGTGCAGGAATTTTTGAAACGGATTGCACAAACCGTATCAGTAAGTTTATTATTCTTTCTGTTGCACATGACCGTTGGTATTTATTTTAACTGGGCTTTTTTTGAAGGCAGCCCACGTATTGGTAATATCATTTACTATCTTGTTTTTCTTGCATCACTTGCCGGGTTGATTTATTTTTATTACAGGCTGTGGAAGGGGAAATTATAATTGTTTTAGCCAGCTGGATTATTTCTATTTGGCTTTCGTTGCGTCGCACACTTGTACGCTTTGTATTCTTATTCATTGCAAAAAATCGCATACATTGAAGAGCTGGCTTCTGCACTCAGGATTCAACTCTTTTAGCCTTTTTTCTTACGTAAAGCATACATAATTTTAAAATGACTAACCCAAATAACAAGTACAGCAATCCATTTAATAAAAAGTATAAATAAGGATGATCTTTGAATAAGTATCCTGGGATTTCAAAAAAACCTATATCAATATGCCAGCCTTTTTTTGAATTGCCTAGTAGAGTTAACCCATAAACCAGTAAAAGGCTTACCAGTGAATTTAACCAATGAAATCCATATTTGCGTATTTTATAACCTGAATAAATGGATACAATAATTAAAGTAATAACCCCGGCAAATCCTGACATAATAATGAGACTTGTAAAACTAACCAGATCAATCCCACTTACCTCCATTGATTCTTTTGGGTCAGAACTGACTAATGCATTAACAATTTTTATATCAGCAAGAAAAACTAATTTCTGAACAGCTAAGGATAATAATTTAAGAATAATACTAAGTAGCAATACTACAATAAGATTTAGTTTGTATTTACTAAATATAGTGAGCATCCAAATAAATTAGTTTTTATCTCCCGGATTCAAAATCACCGGCGTATTTCCCTTTCCCATAATTATAATCTTTGCATTGGGTGATTTGCTTAATTCAAGATTTGCTTTAATACTTTCATACTGCAATTGCCTGTCGGTTAAGCTTTCGCTGATGATGCGCTGGTAATCGGCAATACCCTGTGCTTCCACACGCTTACGTTCAGCTTCCTGTTTTTCTTTTTGTAATACAAACTGCATTTTCTGCGCATCCTGTTCAGCATTGATCTTTTGTTCAATGGTTGCTTTTACGCTGGCAGGTAAAGTAATATTGCGTACAAGCAGATTTTCAAGAAACAATCCTCTTTTTTTAAAATCATCTTCAATGTTTTTAAAAATGCGTGATTGAAATTCATCACGCTTGGTTGAATACAACGCTACTGCATCGTAATAAACAGCATTGTCCCTGATACGTGTACGGGTAAGCGGACGAACAATCTTGTTTTCATAATCTTCTCCTGTTTCTGAAATTAGCTTTGGAGCATCAACCGGAATTACACGATATAAGACAGACAGATCAATGGTTACTTCCAATCCATCAGCAGTAAGCACCCGGATAGCATCATCGCTTGCTTTATTTCCTTCGTCATGTACACCACTCATGGTATAGTTGAGCGTTTTCGTATCCATTTTAATTACTTCAACTAACGGATTCACAAAGTTCAATCCGCTTGGCAGAGTACGGCTCTGCACTTTCCCAAATAGTTTTTGAACTCCAACATATCCTGCATCAATCTGCACAATACAGGAAGTAAGAAGTCCTATCAGTATAACAACAAATCCAAGTGTGCGGATCAGTTTCCCGAATTTCTGAAGCGGACTGTCAGCTTTTGCCACAGCAAAGCCAACTGCAACGGCAATCAAACCAAGAATAAGGAGGAACATAGTATGAATATTTAGTGATATCGTGAAAGTGCAACAAGGTACAGGAAAGAAAATCAAAAAAACATGATCTTCAACTGCTGTGATCGGCAACAATCAACCACTGTCCTTTAATTTTTTTGAACAATAAGGTATAATGACCGCCAATATCACCATCCTTATCTCTTTTTAAATGCCATTTGCCAATTACATAGTATGCATCGGGAGCAAGTTTTGTGAGTTTCACAATATCAAAACTCAGTTCGCCCATGGCATCCATGTCGGGATAACTTTTGCGGTAGTTGGCCAGTGTTTGATCGTAGCCATAAGTAACACCGCTTTTGCCGATAAACATCAGCGAGTCGCTTTTCCAGTAACCATTCATTTATTATGAAATTACGCAAAAGCAGAAATGCTTTGCTGAAAAAGAAAAGCGGCTCATTGAGCCGCCTTTCTTTTTAATTGTTTCCCCATTTTTTCTTTTTGAGGAATTCAATACTTTTTTTAATAGATTGCTCTTCAGGCATGGTGTAAGCTTCCTGCTCAACAAATGCATATTTTAAGCCTGATAGTTTTTTCTCTGCAAAAATGGGAGCAAAGTCAATCGTACCATCGCCAACCTGTGTACTTTCCTTATCGCCTTTGGAATTGGTGGTCATATCTTTTACATGCCACATGGTAAATCGGCCGGGATATTTCTTAAACCAGTCAATTGGTTTTTCTCCGGCAAACACAACCCAGTAAAGATCAAACTCAAAATCAACCATACCCGGATCAGTTTGTGTTAACAGCAATTCTAAAAACTGTTTTCCTTCATCTACTTTCTTAAACTCAAAATCGTGGTTATGATAGGCCAGTTTCATTCCGGCAGCCTTTGTAAGCTCAGCAGTTTTATTGATTGCTTCAAGATATTTTTTAAATCCATCCCCATTCCTGTACTGATCATTTGTATACGGAACTGTTACATACTCATTACCCATAATGGTTGCAGCTTCTGTAATGGCTTTCCATGCATCTGTATTTCCATTAATCACTGAGTCAGGTATTCCGTAATGTCCGCTGGGCGATGTTAATTTGTTTGCATCAAACATGGCTTTAAATTCTGTTGGCGTTTTTCCAAAGAACGTTTTGCCATCAAATCCGTACAGTTCAATCTGGTTATAGCCTGCTTTGGATATATATTCAATTGTTGATGTAAGATTCTTGCTGACATCGTTGCGGACAGTATATAACTGAAGTCCGTATTTTTTTTCAGCTGCAGGATCAGCACAGGAAACCATAGGTAAGCCTGCCAGAGAAAAACCCGCTGTTAATGCTGCTGAGGTTCTTAAAAATTCTTTACGGTTGTAAGACATAATCGTTTGATATTTCATTCCGTCTGACGCCCTCATCTGACGGAATTGTTAGAATTGTTTATGCATCAAACGAGGGCGTCAGATGCGGCAGTTCATTTCTTATTCAGCCCATGCTTTATCTCCTTTTGCATAAGGGAATGCACCATCATATTTACCCGGTACAGGAATATGACGTAATGTTTCTGTCATTCCTGTTTTGGAAGTAAAGAAACCCATCAGTGTTAACTGCTTCATCATTGTATAATAATGGCTGGGCGATCCCTCAAACTCTGTTTGATCTTTCCAGGCAAGTGTACTGTTTTTCTTTTCATGTTCTTCACGCAGAGGCTTATCCGTTTCATTGCGTTTTTCATTGAATTCTTTTGCTTCTTTTTCAAGACTGATCAATAAATCATGCCGTTGTTCTGGAGTAGATTCCATAAATGATTTGCTGTGCATTTTGTTACAGGCCTCATCCAGAGCTTCAATACCTTTCATGAAAGCAGTCTGTTGTTTTTCTGTATAACAATCGGTCACCATTACTTTCATAAACTCACCAACCTGTGCTGCCTTTGCACCAGGTGTTGTTGTGGCGGGAATAATGGTTTCACTTACTTCATCAAGCAATGCAATATTGGAAGCGGTAAAACCTGCTTCAGCTTTCGTACCTGTTTTACAGCCATTCAAAAAAAAGCTGCCACCAATTACCGCTCCACCTGTAGCTAAAGCCACCATTTTTAAAAGCTCTCTGCGATCCATAGTATTTATTTTAAACGTTTAAAATTAATATCAAACAAATTCAATCTATCGGTTTTTCAAATTCTATATTCACATTGTAATCTCAAGATACCAAGCTCCCCTTTAGGGGTTGGGGGCTTAGATATTTCCTTTTTTTAATTCCTTCACTGCAAAGTCAGCAGCCCTTGCTGTTAATGCCATATAAGTTAAAGATGGGTTTACGCAGGATGAGCTTGTCATACATGCTCCATCTGTAACAAATACATTGGGAGCATCCCATACCTGGTTATTGCCATTCAATACAGAAGTTTTTGAATCATGGCCCATACGTGCAGTTCCCATTTCATGAATCCCATGCCCCATAGCATGACCTGAGTCATAGGTGTTAATATTTTTTACTCCACCTGCTTCAAGCATCGCTACTAGTTCTTCTTTTATGGCAGCACGCATTTTTATTTCATTTTCTTTCAGTTCTGCATCCATTGCCAGTACCGGTAATCCCCATTTATCTTTTACTGTTTTATCTAACGAAATTTTATTTTCATGATAAGGAAGTATTTCACCAAAGCCAGTTGCCCCCATTCTCCAACTGCCAGGTTCTGTTAATGTTTCTTTTAACTGATTGCCGATATTCATTTCTGCAATTTCTCTGCCCCACCCATGTCTGCCTGCACTGCCCTGGTATCCGAAACCTCTTAGAAAATCTCTTTTTTTATCGCCGGGAATATTGGCGAACCGTGTAATATAAAATCCGGCAGGACGACGGCCATATTCTGTTTTGTCTTCATAACCATCAATATCGCCGCCGGCACCAAGGTTATAATGATGATCCATTAAATTATGACCAAGTTCACCGCTGCTGCTGCCCAAACCACCCGGCCATATATCAGTGGCTGAATTAAATAACAACCAGGTTGAATTTAATGCCGAGGCGCAAACAAAAATTATTTTGGCTTTGTACTCGTAGGTTTTATTGTCCATTGTATCCAAAACTTCAACACCTGTTGCTTTCTTTTTGTCTTTATTGTACAGAATTTTTGTTACCAGTGATAAGGGTCGTACAGTGAGGTTGTTTGTTTTCATTGCTGCCGGAAGGGTAGAAGATTGTGTACTGAAATATCCTCCAAACGGACAGCCCTCCCAGCAACGGTTGCGGAACTGGCAATTGGTTCTTTCATTATGTGGCACGGTAATATTGGCTACACGACTGTTGATTAAATGACGTTCCCCTTTATAAAAGCTTTTAATCTTTGCGGCTACATCTTTCTCAATTAAATTTAATGGAACCGGTGGCATAAATTGTCCATCAGGTAAATAAGGCAATCCTTCCAATGAGCCACTGATGCCTGCAAATTTTTCTACATGATCATACCAGGGTGCAATGTCCTTATAGCGGATGGGCCAGTCAACACCAAAACCGTCTTTTGCATTGGCTTCGAAATCAAGATCGCTCCAGCGATAACTATGCCTGCCCCATAAAACAGAACGGCCTCCCATGCGGTAAACCCTCCACCAGGTAAATGGTTTTACTTCCGTATAAGGAGAATCTTTTTCATTGGCCCATGCATCCATCACTCTTTCATTCGCTGCCCATCCACGATGAATAACTTGATAATCCTGTTTTTGCTGTTGCGTTGTATCACCCCGGTGCTCAAATTCCCATGGCATTTTTTTGGCAGAGTTATAATCTTCGATGTGTTTATGTTCGGCACCACGCTCCAGCATCAATACCTTCAGCCCTTTTTCACAAAGTTCTTTTGCTGCCCAGCCGCCACTGATTCCGGAGCCTATAACAATTGCATCATATGTATTATCTGCCATGCTGAATAAATTGATTATTTACATGCTTAAAGATTTCCTTTCTTTAATTCCTTCACAGCAAAATCAGCAGCTCTTGCTGTTAATGCCATATAAGTTAAAGATGGATTTACACAGGAGGCACTGGTCATACATGCCCCATCAGTAACAAATACATTCGGTGCATCCCATACCTGGTTATTGCCATTCAGTACAGATGTTTTAGGGTCACGACCCATACGTGCAGTTCCCATTTCGTGTATACCCATACCAACTGCATATCCATCATCGTGTACTTTTACATCTTTAACTCCCGCAGCTTCCAGCATTTCTTTTGCATCGTTCATCATATCAATCCGCATCTTCTTTTCATTTTCTTTAATCTCTGCATTGAATGAAAGAACAGGAAGGCCCCATTTATCTTTTACATTTTTATCGAGTGTGATTTTATTATCATGATAGGGAAGCATTTCACCAAAACCGGTAATGTTAATTGACCAGTCATCATTTGGTTCACTCATTATTTCTTTCAGATTTGCTCCAATTGTTAATTCTGCCACATGCGATCCTCTGCCACGCCCGGCACCGCCCTGGTAACCAAAGCCACGCAGGTAATCTCTTTTGTCATCATAAACATTTCTGAAACGTGGAATATAAATACCGGTTGGTCGGCGTCCAAAGAGATACTTATCACTGAAACCCTCCACTTTACCACCGGCACCGCAACGGAAATGATGATCCATTACATTATGTCCAAGTTCACCACTGCTGCTCCCTAATCCGCCTTCCCAAACATCAGTAGCAGAATTCATTAATATCCATGATGAGTTTAATGCAGAAGCACAGACAAAAACAATCTTTGCTTTATACTCATAGGTTTTGTTTGATTCTGCATCAATGATTTCAACACCGGTTGCTTTCTTTTTGTCTTTATCGTATAAAATTTTTGTAACAATAGAAAACGGACGGAGTGTAAGATTTCCTGTTTTCATTGCAGCAGGTAAAGTAGCAGCCTGTGTACTGAAGTAACCACCAAACGGGCAGCCTCTTGCGCAACGGTTCCGGTATTGACAATTCGTTCTTTCGTGATGCGGCTGTGTAATATTTGCACTGCGGCCAATAATAAGATGACGCATTCCTTTATAATGTGCTTCCAGTCTTTTCTTTACTTCTTTCTCTGCACAGTTAAGTTCCATGGCCGGCATAAAATCTCCGTCTGGTAAAACATCCAAACCTTCTTTGCTCCCCTGTATACCTGCAAATTTTTCTGCATAACTATACCACGGAGCAAGTTCATCGTAACGGATGGGCCAGTCAACAGCAATGCCTTCTTTGGCATTGGCTTCAAAATCCCATTTGTTGAAACGGTAACTCTGTCTGCCCCACATCAATGAACGGCCGCCTACATGATAACCACGAAACCAGTCGAAACGTTTTTCTTCTGTATATGGATGGTCAATATCACTGCACCACCAGTCAAGGGTCATTTCATTTAATGGGTAATCCCTTTTCAGTTTGGGATAATCTTTAATCATTTGCTGTGTACGTCCGCCACGGTGTGGAAACTCCCATGCATCTTTAGTGGTACTTGTGTAATCAACAATATGTTTTACATCCTGACCACGTTCCAGCATAATTACTTTGAGACCTTTTTCTGTGAGTTCTTTGGCGGCCCAGCCCCCGCTGATTCCTGACCCAATTACAATGGCATCATATTCGTTAATCTCAGGCATACTAAAAATTTATAGTTTGAATTATTGTTTCTTGTTTGCGGCCTCTCCTCCCTTCCTCCTCTCCGGTAGAGAGGAGGTGGTGCAGTATTTCTTTATTCAACTTTTTATCTTCCTCATCAACTTAATTTCTTTCCTCATCTAATAACAACGATTATAAATCATGTTATTACTTACAACAAGAAAGGGCTGTGCCTGGCAAGTCCTCCTTTGGGGGATTTAGGGGGCCAGCCTTTTACACATCACACCTCTTCACCGCATCTTTCAACGCTGCAATCTTTTCTTCTTTTGTTTTTCCTGTTGGTATATATTCCTGTGCTACATATCCTTTATATCCTGTGGCAAGTATGGCTTTCATAATGGCAGGATAATAGAGTTCCTGTGTTTCATTGATTTCATGTCTACCCGGTACACCTGCTGTATGGTAATGACCAAAGTACTGGTGATTGTCAGTAATAGTTCGGATAATATCTCCTTCACTGATCTGCATATGATAGATATCATACAGAATTTTGAAGTTAGGCGAACCAAGACGTTTACAGAGTTCTATCGTCCATTTAGTATTATCAGCCATATAATCAGGATGATTCACTTTGCTGTTGAACACTTCTATCTGGATGATCACATTATGTTTTTCTGCAAGTGGTATAATCTGTTTCAATCCTTCCACACAATTCTGCAAACCTGTTTCATCATCCATTCCATTTTTATTTCCACTGAAGCAGATGAGGTTTTTATAACCCGCTGCGGCAACAAGAGGAATAGCTTCAGTAAAATCTTTAATTAGCTGCTCATGAAACTTTTTATTGTTCCAGCCTTCTGTTAAACTGATTTTACCTGCAGTGTAACACATAGAACAGGTGATGCCATGCTTTTGCACTGTTGGCCAGTCTTTTGGTGGAAGCAAATCAATGGCAGAAAACTTTAATTTTTTTACGACTTCACATAATTCATCTAATGAAATGAAATTATAGGTCCAGCTGCAAACAGAATGATTGATATTCCCTTTGAGTTTAAAATTTTCTTCCTGTATATGTTCAATTCCTGCAAACACGTTTCCTGTAGTTAAGGCAACAGAAGTTGCTGCCAGATTTTTTAATAATGTTCTTCTCGATGACTGTTGCGGCATAAAAGCAATATTTCAGATTGATTATAATTAAGCTGTTGTTAAGCTTGGCTTGCTTTTACCACGCATATAAAAATACAATCCTGCAAATGCAACTGTCAGGATGATGGGTATAACTAAAGTTGCATTGATAATTTCAGGGCCTGCAGTAACTTTTGCTGCTGCTAAATTGTTGGCCATTTCTGTACCGGGAGCAGCAGAAATATATTCTTTCAGTGATGCTCCTGTCGGTAGTTTCTTTTCTAATAAGCGATCGTAAAAGCTGCCCATGAACTGTGTATAGATCCACACAGCCAGCATACCTGCCCCTCCCATTAAGTTTAAACCAACAGCACCGGTTTTGGGTAAGTACTCTGATACAAAACCAAGCATGGTAGGCCAGAAATAACACACACCCATTCCAAATATAATTGCTCCGAAAAAAATCATGTTACCACCCGAATGCCCCAGCAGATACAATCCCACAACAGAAAGACAGGCTGAAATAAACAATACTCCCTGCGGTGCAAGACGATGTACAATTGGTCCCGCAAATGCCCTGCCCACAACCATCACACCTGTAGAAACAGTTAACACTAAAATGGCATTATCTGTTACGTTTCGCAGCAATACATCAATCCACTGTCCGGTAAATAATTCAGTGATGGCGGTTCCAAACATGCAAAGGATCATAAAAATAAACAGTGGGTTACCAAGCGATTTGTACATAGTTCCGGCTGATACACCACTTGCCACACGTTCTGTAACAGGAAATTCCAATTTTGAAAATAAATAACCATACAGTAACGCAGGTATGAGCATTACACCTACCTGAACCTGCCAGTTAAGCCCGATTTTAGTAAACAGGAAAACGATCAGTGTGCCAATCACAATTCCACCGGGGAACCAAAGATGAAAATGGTTGAGCTTGGTTGTTTTATTTTCAGGAAATAATGAAGTAACAAGGGGATTACAGGCAGCTTCTACCGTTCCGTTGGCAATACCTATTAATAAAGTAGAAATAAACAGCGACCAGAAACCAGTTGCAAATACAGTTAACACGATACCGGCCAGGTGAAAGATAAAAGCCATCACCAGTAATTTCTTCATACCAATTGTGTCTACAATCATACCGCCAATGATAACGGCTAAAGGAAAACCCCAGAAAGCAGTTCCGGCAATGGTTGCCAGCTCTGATCCGTCTAAACTGAACTTGGTACCTAACTCATTTAAGATACCTGCTCTTATACCAAAAGACAAAGAGGTTACTAATAGTGCAAGACAACTGGCAATAAATAATTGGTTGCGTTTATCAGAATTCATTTTGCAATCGTTTAGTGGTTGGTTGAAGCGAAAACTAAATTTAGGAGTTTTATCAATTCATCAGCACAAAATATGATAACTGTCTGTAGCAAACGTTTGTTATCAATATCTGTAAAATCAATTTTTGTTTTTTGATTTAACTGCTATCTTTAAGACCTTCAAATCAATTGCCTGTTATGGGAGATTTTCAGATAAAAGTTCAACCGAAAAATTACGATGTTGTCATTGTTGGTTCGGGTGCAGGTGGCGGCATGGCTGCCTATATGCTTAGTAAAGCTGGATTAAAAGTGTGTTTGCTGGAAGCCGGTGTCATGTACGATCCGCAGAAAAATGTTACTCAGTTAAAGAATCCATGGGAAAGTAAACGTCGTGGAGCAAGTACAAAGTTTCGCCCCTTTGGCGATTTTGATGCCTGCTATCACGGATGGGAAATAGAAGGCGAGCCCTATACCAAAGCAGAAGGTACACAATGGGATTGGTGGCGTGCACGTATGCTGGGCGGAAGAACCAATCACTGGGGAAGAATTTCATTACGCTTTGGTCCCAAAGATTTCAAACGCAGAAGTATTGATGGTTTGGGTGATGACTGGCCGATTGGATATGCAGATATCAAACCTTATTACGATCGCATTGATCAGCTCATTGGCATTTTTGGTACCAATGAGGGATTGGAAAATGATCCGGATGGATTCTTCCTTCCCCCACCCAAACCAAGATTGCATGAGCTGATGATTAAAAAAGGAGCAGTTGCAGCAGGCGTAAAAGTAATTCCATCCAGGTTATCCATTCTCACTAAAAAATAGAAAGCACAACAGAACGTGGTGCCTGCTTTTTTGCGCACAGTGCGGCAGAAACTGTAGTATGATGAAAGCCGATTTTTCATCTACCAATGTATTAATCTATCCTGCATTGCAGACGGGAAATATAGATGTGGTTGCCAATGCCATGGCAAGAGAAGTGCTTACTAATAAAGAAGGATTGGCAACAGGAGTAAGTTATGTAAGCAAGGAAGATATGCAGGAGTACAAGGTAAATGGTAAAGTGGTGATTCTTGCAGCAAGTGCCTGTGAAAGCGCAAGATTATTACTCAACTCAACCTCACAACGTCATCCAAATGGATTGGCCAACAGCAGCAATGTAGTGGGTAAATATTTACATGACAGTACCGGTGCTGCAATGGGTGGTGTATTGCCGGAATTGTTTGGCCGTAAAAAATACAATGAAGATGGAGTAGGTGGAGCACATATTTATTCGCCCTGGTGGTTAGATAATAAAAAGCTTGATTTTCCAAGGGGATATCACATAGAATATTGGGGAGGTATCAGTCAGCCGTCTTATGGTTTTGGGTCTGATATTCAAACTTATAATGGCAAATATGCAGTAGCCGGTAAACAGAAAGAAGCAGGTGGCTATGGAGCATCTTTAAAAGAAGACTATCGTTATTTCTATGGTGCTGGTGTTGGTATGGCAGGAAGAGGAGAAGCAATTCCAATGGAAAGTAATTATTGTGAAATTGATCCAACCGTTGTAGATAAATATGGTATTCCTGTGTTACGCTTCAATGTAAAATGGAGCGATCATGAAATTAATCAGGCCAAACACATGAAAGAAACTTTCCGTGAAGTGATGCATAATATGGGAGCAGTGATTACATGGGGTAATGATGGTCCGGAAAATAATTATGGATTGGAAACACCGGGAAAAATTATTCATGAAGCAGGAACAGTACGAATGGGGAACGATCCGAAAACCAGTGCCTTGAATAAACATAACCAGGCGCATGATTGTAAAAATTTATTTGTGGTTGATGGCGGAGCATTTGTAAGCCAGGCGGATAAAAATATTACCTGGACGATTCTTGCTTTAAGCATGCGTGCAAGTGAATATATTATTGATGAGTTGAAAAAAGGGAATATATAGAGCCCATCCCGACCTTCCCCGAGGGAAGGCCATCTATGCACAGCCCTTGCTTGATGTAAACGTTAACTAAAATCAGGAGGGTTTAATGATGATGACTTAAGGACGTAAGATGAAATGCTGAATTAATATTGTTGAACAAATAAAAAAATGCCCGGCCTCCCTCTCTATGGGAGAGGGAATGAGGGAGAGGCTTCATTATGAAAAGAAGAGATTCCATAAAAGCTATTCTTGTTGGTACTGTTGCAAGTTCTGTATTGGTGGATGCATGTAAATCAGCAGATGAAAAAACAAAACCGGTTGAACAGCCAGCTGCCAGTACTATTGACCGTACAAAGGAAGAAGCCGAGAGAGAAGCAAAGCTGATGGCAGAAACTTTTTTTACCACACATGAACTGGCTACCATAGCTGTGCTGAGTGATATCATTATTCCAAAAGACGCCATAAGTGGAAGTGCAACCGAAGCAGGTGTTCCTGATTTTATTGAATTCATTGTAAAAGATATGCCGCAGCATCAAACTCCCATGCGTGGTGGTTTGCGCTGGCTGGATATGGAATGTTTTGAACGTTTTCAGAAAGCATTCAAAGATTGCGATGCCAAACAGCAGATTGAAATGGTGGATGAAATTGCTTATCCAGAAAAAGCAAAACCTGAAATGAAAAGAGGTGTTGCTTTCTTTTGATGCGCAACTTAACAGCATCTGGTTTTATACTTCACAGATCGGTGTAAAAGATCTTGGCTATGCTGGCAATACACCCAATCAATGGAATGGAGTGCCTGATGATGTACTGAAACAATACGGCATGTCTTATTCTGAAAAAGAACTGAAAGAATGTATTTCATTTGACAAATAATCAACCGATGAGTAACAAAAAAACAAGAAGAGATTTTTTACGCACTTCTTCTCTGGCAGCAGCAGGTTTCTTTATTGTTCCGAGACATGTATTGGGAAAAGGATTTGTTGCTCCAAGTGATAAACTGAATATTGCCGGCATTGGTGCAGGTGGAAAAGGTGCTGGCGACCTGGCAGAATTTGCAAAAAGCCCGAACGTAAATATCGTTGCCTTCTGCGATGTGGATGAAGCACAGGCAGCAGGTTCAGTGAAACGTTTCCCCAATGCAAAATTTTATTACGATTACAGGGAAATGCTGGAAAAAGAAAGAAACTATATCGACGCAGTTTCTGTTTCCACTCCCGATCATACACATGCTATTGCAACAATGGCAGCTATGCAGTTAGGCAAACATGTATATGTACAAAAGCCATTAACGCATGATATTTATGAAGCAAGGATGTTAACACAGGCTGCCAAACGTTATAAAGTAGTAACACAAATGGGCAACCAGGGTGGCAGTGGTGATGGTGTGCGGTTAATGAAAGAGTGGTACAATGCAGGATTGATTGGTGACGTAAAAAAAGTACAGGCATGGACCAACCGCCCGGTATGGCCGCAGGGCATGGCCAAGCCAACTGGAAATTTTACAGTACCTGATAAATTCAAATGGGATCTATGGCTGGGCACAGCGAAGTATGAAGAATTTAATCCTGCCTATCATCCTTTCAACTGGCGTGGCTGGTGGGCTTACGGTACAGGTGCATTGGGCGATATGGCCTGTCATGTAATGGATCCTATCTACCGCATTCTTCCAATTCTTTATCCCAATGAAGTGGAATGCAGTGTGCCGAATCAATTTACTGCAGCTTGGACAGAAGCCGGATACATTGACAGTTGCCCACCTGCATCGATCATTCATTTGAATTACCCAAGAAAAGATAAAAAAGGAAATATAAAAGTAACCTGGATGGATGGTGGATTATTGCCGCAACGTCCGGAAGAATTACTACCAGATGAACCAATGGGTAATTGGGATGGTGGTGTCATCTTCGAAGGAACAAAAGGAAAAATGATGTGCAGCTGCTATGGTGCCGACCCCGTATTACTTCCAACAAAAAGAATGAAAGAAGTTAATCTTCCGAAGAAAACTTTAAGGCGTGTACCCGAAGGACATTATTTACAATGGGTGAATGCATGTATTGACGGTTATGGCAAAGCAGAATTAAGTTCACCTTTTGAATATGCAGGTCCGTTTACAGAAAGTATATTGATGGGCAACCTTGCTATCAGATCATGGATGATGAAAAATCCAAACCTGAAAGGATGGGAAGATAAATATCTCGGCCGCAAAAAATTATTGTGGGATGCTGCCAATATGAAGATCACGAACTTTGATGAAGCTAACCAGTTTGTAAAAAGAGAATACAGGAGTGGTTGGTCAGGGTTGGGTGTATAATTTTGAAAGCAGAAAAAAAAACAAGTGATTCTTTTTTTAAATTCCCCCCCCCAGGGGGAGAAAAAAAACCCCCCCCCGGGGGGGGGGCTTATGAACAGAAAACTTCGCATGGCCATGATTGGTGGCGGTAAGGATGCATTCATCGGTGCCGTTCATCGTTTGGCAATGAATATGGATGGACAGGTTGAACTGGTTGCAGGTGCATTAAGTATTAACCCCGACATAGCTGTTGAATCAGGAAAAATATTGTTTCTTGATGAAGACAGAATTTATACTGATTATAAAGTGATGCTTGAAAGAGAGGCTGCTATGCCAGCTGATAAGCGCATTGATTTTGTAAGTATTGTTACGCCCAACTTTGTTCACTTTCCTCCGGCGATGATGGCATTGGAAAAAGGGTTTAATGTAGTAATTGAAAAGCCCATCACCTTTACGTTAGATGAAGCGAAACAACTCAAAGCAAAACTGAAAGAAACAGGATTGAGTTTACTGCTTTGTCATACATACACTGGTTATCCAATGGTGAAGCAGGCAAAACAATTGGTGAAGAGCGGTGCATTAGGTAAAATTCGTAAAGTGTATGTTGAATATCCGCAGGGTTGGTTGAGTACATTGTTAGAAAGTGCTGGCAATGCACAGGCAAGCTGGAGAACAGATCCGAAGAAAAGCGGCAAAGCAGGTTGTATGGGTGACATTGGAACACATGCGTTCAACTTAGCTGAATATGTAACAGGACAGGAAGTAACTCATCTTTGTTCAGATATTAATATTGTTGTTGAAGGAAGAATGCTTGATGATGACGGAGCAGCTTTTTTAAAATTCAACAATGGCGCAACAGGTGTACTGATGGCAACGCAAATTGCAGCAGGTGAAGAAAATAACATTAAGATTCGTGTGTACGGAGAAAAAGGCGGATTGGAATGGAAACAGGAAGATGCAAATACACTGTTAGTAAAATGGCTGGATAAACCCACAGAGATTTACAGAACAGGAGGTGGGTATAACAGTTCCTTTGCCGCACATAATTCAAGAACTCCTGCCGGTCATCCCGAAGGATACCTCGAGGCCTTTGCTAATCTCTACAGGAATTTTACATTAACTGTAAGAGCAAAGATCAACGGAGAACAACCAAAAGAAGAATGGCTCGACTTTCCGGGAGTAAATGAAGGAGTAAGAGGAATGGCTTTTGTCGATAATGTGATTGAAAGCGGATTGAGTAAAGAGAAGTGGAGAGAGTTTACCCTAAATCCCTAAAGGGACTTAAACAGTTGCAACTCTTTTCAAATCTTTATAATAGACATTCAACTGTTGAATTTCTTTTCATCAGTTCATTCATAAATTAAAAGTAAAAAGTCCCTTTAGGGATTTAGAGTATGAATACAATTAAAGGTCCTGCAATATTTCTTGCACAGTTTATGGGCGATCAACCGCCCTTCAACAATCTTGAAGATATCTGCAAATGGGCAGCATCCTTAGGTTTTAAAGCTATCCAGATCCCCACATGGGAAAGCAGGTTGATTGATTTAAAACTTGCTGCTGAAAGTAAAACCTATGCCGATGAACTGAAAGGAAAGATCAACAGTTATGGTTTGGAGATTTCCGAATTGAGTACGCATTTGCAAGGACAGTTAGTGGCAGTACACCCTGCTTATGATATTATGTTTGATGCATTTGCTCCTGACGAAATGAAAGGCAATCCTTCTGCAAGGCAGAAATGGGCTGTGCAGCAATTAATGTATGGAGCAAAAGCATCACAGAACTTAGGATTGAATGCACATGCAACATTCAGCGGCTCATTGTTATGGCATACATTTCATCCATGGCCGCAACGGCCTGATGGTTTGGTGGATGAAGGGTTTAAGAATTAGCAAAAAGATGGTTACCCATCTTGAATCAATTTGATGAATGCGGTGTAGATGTTTGTTATGAAATTCATCCTGGTGAAGATTTGTTTGATGGTATTACCTATGAAATGTTTTTAGAGAAAGTGAATAATCACAAACGTGCCTGTTTATTATATGATCCATCGCACTTTGTATTGCAGCAGTTAGATTATCTGCAGTACATCGATTTTTATCATGAGCGTATCAAAGCATTTCATGTAAAAGATTCAGAGTTTAATCCTACAGGCAAACAGGGAACATTTGGCGGTTATCAAAGCTGGATCAACCGTGCCGGCCGATACCGTTCACCGGGCGATGGACAGGTTGATTTTAAAACCATTTTCAGTAAACTTACACAGTATGGGTATAAAGGCTGGGCAGTAATGGAATGGGAATGCTGTTTAAAGCATCCTGAAGATGGGGCAAGAGAAGGAGCAGAGTTTATTAAAAACCATATCATCCGTGTTACAGAAAAAGCTTTTGATGATTTTGCCGGAGGCGAAAGTAATTCTGTAACAAACAGAAAGATTCTGGGACTTGATTAACTACCTTGCAGAAAAATTATTACACTTTAAAATAAAACAGATGAAACAGATTTTATTGACATCAGCCATTGCACTTACACTGATTGCATGTGGTGGAGCAGGTACAGAAAACAAAGAAGCAGTTAAAGAACAACCAAAGGAAGCAGCACCGGCAGCAGCAGCTGATCCGACAGCAAACCCTGATTATGAAAATGGATTGGTACTGGTTGCTCAAAGCGACTGCCTTACCTGTCATAAAGTAGATGAAAAACTGATTGGCCCTACTTACCGTGATGTTGCCAATAAGTATGAAAATACAGAAGCCAATGTAAAGATGCTGGCTGAAAAAATAATCAAGGGAGGTACCGGTGTTTGGGGACAGGTAGCAATGACTCCGCATCCTGCAGTAACACCGGCAGATGCCGAAACGATGGTTAAATATGTTCTCTCACTTAAAAACAAATAAGCATGCTCCGTTCACTTTTAATAGTTGCATCTGTCAGTGGACTTTTTTTTTCCTGTAATAATGCAGCGGGTGAAAAAAAAGCGGAACAAACTGATTCAACAGCAGCTGTAACAAATGTTTCTGCTTTATCTGAAGAAGAAACAAAAGATGGATGGGTTTCTTTGCTCGATGGACAGTCTTTAAAAGGCTGGCATAAGTATGGTGGAAAGCCTGCCGGCAGTGCATGGAAAGTTGAAGATGGTGTATTGCATCTTGACGCATCGAATAAAGAAAACTGGCAGATCAGGGAAGGCGGCGATATTGTAACAGATGAAGAGTATGAAAATTTTCATTTGAAACTGGAATGGAAAATTGACACCTGCGGTAACAGCGGTGTAATTTTTTATGTGCATGAAGACACAGTAAAATATCAATGGCCATGGATGACCGGTCCAGAAGTGCAGGTGCTTGATAACAAATGCCATCCGGATGCAAAGATTATCAAACACCGTGCAGGTGACTTGTACGATATGATTACTTCAACACCGAAACTGTAAGGCCTGCATTGGAATGGAACCTGATAGAAATTAAAAGTTTGAATGGAACACTGGAATTATATCTCAACGGAACAAAGGTTGTAACCACTACCATGTGGGATGAAGGCTGGAAAAAAATGATTGCGGGCAGTAAGTTTAAATCAATGAAAGATTTCGGAACTTATAAGAAAGGAAGAATTGGATTGCAGGATCACGGCAATAATGTGTGGTTCAGGAATATTAAGATTAAGAAGTTGTAATCATTACATAATAAAAGAGGGCTGGACCCGCCCTCTATAAGGGGGAGGGTAAAAGACGCTGTCTTGTTTTGGCCCTGGCCGCCAAGAAATGTTGTTTAGTTTCTTCTGCATCCCTCCTTTTCCTGGTGTTTTTACCCATCCTGCATCACAACACGTTAATAAACTCAGTGAGTTGATTTCCCTTCAGCATTCCCTGAGAGAGTAAAGCAAGATCAGCGAGGTTGTGCACCATTTCTTTTCCTGTTTCTTTATTCGCTAAAATTTTTCTGTACAACGGATGATTGCCGTTTACAGTTAATTCAACTTCATCAGGCATGGATGCATAGAAGCTGCCCATTGGTCCGCCCATTTGTCCCATTTCTTTCATGCGGCGCATCATTTCCGGTCTTGTTGCAATTACCGGTGGTGAATCCAGACTCAAACCTTTCACTTCAACATTGAGATGCAGATCAGCAGCCTGAATGTTGAATAGTTCTTTCAGTTGTGTTACTTCATCTTCAGTCAATACACTTTTAATTTCATCCTGTTTGTCAATAAGATTATCTGTAATATCTGCATCAACACGTTTGAACTGTACATTCTCCCATTTCATTTCCATATGGCTGATGAAAGCTGCATCAACCATCGTATCAAACAGCATTACTTTGTATCCTTTTGCTTCAGCTGCTTTAATGAATGTATTCTGCTGTTCAGGTTGAGTTGAATAAAGCAGTACTAACTTACCTTCTTTTTTTTTTTGTAACACCTCAGCAACAGCCTTGTATTCATCAAGCGTATAAAAATGTGAGGAGCTTTCCTGTCCTCCCCCCACTGGGGGAGTTAGAGGGGGCTTCTTTTTCATAATATGAAACTTCCCGGCTTTTTCTAAAAACTTATCATCAGTCATCATGCCGTATTTCACAAACAGTCCGAGGCTTTCCCATTTTTCTTCAAAACCTTTGCGGTCGTTCTTAAAGATCTCTTCTAATTTATCAGCCACCTTTTTGGTGATATGTGCATTGATCTTTCTTACGTTTGGATCACCCTGCAGATAACTGCGGCTTACGTTTAACGGAATATCCGGGCTGTCAATAACACCATGCAGCAGCATTAAAAATTCAGGAACAATATCTTTCACCTCATCTGTTACAAATACCTGGTTGCAGTAAAGCTGAATTTTATCTTTCTGAATTTCATAACTCTGTTTGATTCTTGGGAAGTATAAAATCCCGGTAAGATTAAACGGATAATCCACATTTAAATGGA
Organism: Chitinophagaceae bacterium; assembly: GCA_016713085.1. Taxonomy (NCBI): domain Bacteria; kingdom Pseudomonadati; phylum Bacteroidota; class Chitinophagia; order Chitinophagales; family Chitinophagaceae; species Chitinophagaceae bacterium. Next base: position 1,752,892 of record JADJPV010000001.1, read on the forward strand.
TCCAGAAAATTGGCGGTTCACTGAAGGGATATAATTCTTTATAAAAATTCTGGTAATCTTCTGCAGTCAGTTCAGATGGTTTCCTGATCCACAGCGGATGCGTATTGTTTATCTGTTCTTCTTCAAAGAAAATAGGAACAGGTAAAAATTTGCAGAAACGTTTCAGGATTCCTTTTAAACGTTCATCGTCTAAAAATTCTTTGCTTTCCTCATCCACATAAAGAATAATATCAGTACCACGTTCGGTTCTCTGTGTGGTTTCCTCTAATTGATATTCGGGGCTGCCGTCGCATTCCCATCTTACGGCTGATCCTTCTTTAAAACTTTTGGTGAAGATTTCCACCTTCTTACTCACCATGAACGAAGAATAAAAACCCAGACCACACTTACCAATGATAGCATTTTCGTTTTGGCCCTTGTATTTCTCTACAAATTCTTCTGCTCCTGAAAAAGCAACCTGGTTAATGTATTTCTCCACTTCCTCAGCCGTCATGCCAACACCGTTGTCGGAGATGGTAATGGTGCCTGCTTCTTTGTTCAGCTTAACTGTTACTTTCAGTTCGCCCAGCTCACCTTTTGCTTCACCGATGGAAGAAAGGGTTTTGATTTTCTGCGTGGCATCCACTGCATTGCTCACCAGTTCACGGAGAAAAATTTCATGATCGCTGTAAAGAAATTTCTTAATGATGGGGAAAATGTTTTCCGTTTGTACACGTATACTTCCTGTTTGCATAAAATCTGTTTAGGCCGCAAGGAACAAAAAAAGTACCAGTACACAAGATTGTGACAGATTGACAACCGAATTCATAGTTTTTATACCCAATCTATGAAAGGATAGCTTAGAGGAAAAGGAATAATTAAAACAATCTGATTTCCTTGCCAAACATTGCTTCATTAACCAGCTGCTGACAAGCTTTTTTAAAAGTAGAAGAATCAGTGTAACAAGCAACACTTCGAACAATATTAAATTTTCCATTGGCATTAGCTTCCAGATTAAATCCTGCAGCATCATTAGGAACACTTTTACACCAATTATCGTATGGTAGCTTCCAATAGCCTGATTCATTTATCTGGGTAACCAATTTTATATAAGTTTTTGTAGAAATGAGATACCTTTTAGTGCTATAGGCAAAGGATCTTTACCGAAAATTGTGGATTTTTCCAATAGTTTTCGATAATATGCAGGGTCTGTCAATTGAGGATGTACCTTTTTGATTGAGTCGAGATATTTTCTTTTCCAGATATTAGTAGTTGTATCATGAAAAGGGAAGTATCGTTCTAATAGAACAAAATGTTGTTTTTCAATCCGATTAAGTTTTGAAGTATCGGGATAAGGATCCGGATTACCCTTTAATCCTTCTTTGACTATTATTTCATTTGGCTTGAGAGTAATAATAATAGGTCTCATACTGCTTAATGAGCCATCAAAATATGTTAAACGAAAAACAGTTGTTTTTTCTGGTTTTAAGCTGATGTTTGGTTCATCAAAGGATTTGTAAAAGTGATACCCCCAATATGCAATTTTTATTGAATCCTTAGAAGACATGGAATCTTTCAGAGGATACCAGCAAAAATCCGAATCGTCGTCAGTTTGTGTTTTGATATAGCTATAGCCACCTTCAGGAAAATGTATAGCAGCAGGCTTGTTAGAATTACAAGCTGCAATTATCATTATACATCCAAATAGTACCAAATGTCTCATAATGTTAGGTATATAAATGTACAATGTGCTGAGCATTAATTTTTATTACTTGTCATATTGGTGAATAGAATTGTTGGCGGACAAGTGAGTGACACAACAACCGATGCCATTTGCACTTCAGTTTGCCACCTGAAATTGATTCTTCTTTCAAACCCTCTCCCTGCCTGATTTTACGTACATTTGCGGCTTCAAATTTTCGGACATTATGATCAGTGCAAGAAATATAACCCTCTCTTATGGTAAGCGTGTTTTGTTTGATGAAGTGAATATCAACTTCACCAAGGGGAACTGTTACGGTGTAATTGGTGCCAATGGTGCCGGTAAGAGTACCTTTTTTAAAAATCCTGAGCGGCGAAATTGAGCCGAACAAGGGAACAGTGGAAATAACCCCCGGCGAACGCATGGCGGTGTTGAAGCAGAACCACTTTGAATTTGATGACCAGACTGTATTGAATACTGTGCTCATGGGCCACAAAAAAATGTGGGAAGTGATGCAGGAAAAGGATGCCATTTACATGAAACCCGATTTCAGTGAAGAAGATGGAATGCGTGCAGGTCATTTGGAAGCTGAATATGGTGAAATGGGTGGATATACTTCTGAAAGTGATGCAGCCAGTTTTTTGAGCGGACTGGGTATAAAAGATGAGTATCTCCAGAGTTTGATGAAAGAGATCCCCAGTAACCTGAAAGTTCGTGTGTTGCTGGCGCAGGCTTTGTTTGGTAATCCTGATATTTTGTTGCTGGATGAACCGACCAACGGATTGGATATTGAAACAATCGGTTGGCTGGAAAATTTCTTAGCCGACTACGAAAATGTTGTACTGGTAGTAAGCCATGACCGTCACTTTTTAGATTCAGTTTGTACGCATGTGGCCGATGTTGACCGGGCAAAAATTAAAACCTTTACCGGTAACTATAGCTTTTGGTATGAAAGCAGTCAGCTGATGACAAAGCAGATGGGCGATAAGAATAAGAAGACAGAAGAAAAGCGCCAGGCTTTGATGGACTTCATTGCACGGTTCTCTGCCAACGCATCCAAGAGTAAGCAGGCAACATCGAGAAAGAAAGCATTGGAGAAATTGACCCTTGATGAAATTGAACCATCGAACAGAAAATATCCCGGCATTATTTTTCAGCCATTGCGTGAAGTTGGTAACCAGATCCTGCATGTAGAAAAATTAAAGAAAACGGTTGATGGCCGTGTACTGTTTGATAAAGTAAACTTCACCGTAAATAAAAACGATAAGATCGCTTTTGTAAGTAAGGATCCACTGGCTGTTACACATTTCTTCAATATTATTAATGCAGAAGAAATTGCCGATCATGGAAGTTATGAGTGGGGAACAACTATTACCAAAGCGTTTTTACCGGTTGAGAACAATGAGTTCTTTAAAGATGGAAAAACATTGATGGATTGGCTGAGGGAGTTTGTTCCAAGCCATGTTACTGATGCAGATGAACCTTTCCTTCGTGGATTTTTAGGGAAAATGCTGTTCAGTGGTGATGATATCATGAAAAAAACCAATGTGCTGAGCGGGGGAGAGAAAGTACGTTGTATGATCAGCCGAATGATGATTCAGAATCCGAATGTGATTATTCTTGATCAGCCAACCAATCACCTCGATTTGGAAAGTATCCAGGCTTTCAACGAACAGTGTATTGATTATAAAGGTGTGGTATTGCTCACCTCGCATGATCATACGTTCATGCATACAACGGCCAACCGTATTATAGAATTAACTCCGAACGGTATCATTGACCGCCTCATCAGCTTCGATGAATACCTCGAAGATGACCGGGTACATCAGCTGCAGCAGGAGATGTATGGCGGTAAAGTAATGGCATAAGAAAACGTTATCAAATCATAAAATCCCGAAACAATCGGGACTTTTCTGTTTGGGTATGCTTACAATCCCCTATCTTTGCCCCGTTATTTTGAGTTATACAGTGTTATGTAAGTGAATCGTCCTATCTGCTACGCACAATCTGCTAATAGTTAGTCAATTTTTACGCCTCGTATTTGCTCAGATTTTTTTCAAATTGTTTAATATTTACAAACATGAACATTTATGTTTCAAACTTAAGCTTCAACGTTAATGACGATGACTTAAGAGGATTTTTCGAAAGCTATGGTGAAGTATCCAGCGCTAAAGTAATTAACGACAAATTCACCGGTAAAAGCCGTGGTTTTGGATTTGTTGAAATGAGTGACGATGCTGCTGCTAAAACAGCCATCGGCGAATTAGATGGTGGTATGGTTGAAGGCCGTGCTATCAAAGTAACAGAAGCTAAGCCACGTGAAGAACGCACAGGTGGTGGTGGTGGTGACCGTCGTCCTTCTTTCGGCGGAAACAAAAGCTTCAGCAACAACCGTTACTAATCTGGTTAAGCACAAGTTTAGAGTCATCTCGAAAGAGATGGCTTTTTTTATGTCCTTTTTTCAGCAGGGTGAAACGAAATATCTTTACAAAAAAACACAATGAGCAACCTGGTACAGGAATTTAATGACTACCGCACAAAAATGAATGAAGTAATCCTGAGTAAGGACAACCTCGTCATCAAACGCCTCTGGAATTTAGATACAAACACGTATGCAGAAGGAGCCTTAGACACAAAAACCAAGGAAATGCTTGGTTTAGTGGCAAGCATGGTGCTTCGCTGCGATGACTGCATAAAGTATCATCTTGGTAAAAGTCATGAACTGGGCATTACCACCGAACAGATGTACGAGATTTTTGCAGTGGCCAATATTGTAGGCGGAACCATCGTTATACCTCATACAAGAAGAGCCGCTGAATACTGGGAAGAATTGACCGGTACAAATCAATAACAACTTAAAATTGCCCGTTTGCAGTTGATTTTCTGCTTAAATTTGTTCTAATATATTCTTATGTCTGAAATAACAACATTGCCTGCCCTTACCGCAAAGGATTTTGTAACCGACCAGGAAGTTCGCTGGTGCCCCGGTTGCGGTGATTATTCCATCCTGGCACAGGTTCAAAAGATCATGCCTACCCTTGGAATTCCCAAAGAAAACATTGTGATTGTGAGTGGAATTGGCTGCAGCAGCCGTTTCCCGTATTACATGAATACGTATGGTATGCATTCAATCCATGGCCGTGCAACAGCAGTTGCCAGTGGTTTGAAAGCCGCACGCCCCGACCTGAGTGTATGGATTGTTACCGGTGACGGCGACAGCTTAAGCATCGGTGGTAATCATACCATTCATTTGCTGCGCAGAAATTTTGATGTGAATGTGCTGCTGTTCAATAACCAGATTTATGGTTTAACCAAAGGACAGTATTCACCTACATCAGAAGAACATAAAGTAACAAAGAGTACACCGTTTGGCAGTATTGATCATCCGTTTAATCCATTGGCATTAGCCATGGGTGCGGATGCAACATTTATTGCACGCAGCATGGACCGTGATCCCAAGCATTTACAGGAAGCATTGCTTCGCAGCCAAAAGCATAAGGGCGCCTCCTTCCTGGAAATCTATCAGAACTGTAACATCTTTAACGACGGTGCTTTTGAAATTTTTACGGAGAAGGGAAGCAAGCCTGAAGAAACATTGTTCCTTGTACAGGGCGAACCATTGGTATTTGGTGCAGCAAAAAACAAAGGCATTAAGTTAGATGGGTTTAAACCTGTTGTTGTGAATTTAGAAGAAGGCCACAGCAAAGATGATCTATGGATCCATGATGATCATGATTTTTACAAAGCACAAATATTAGTACGCATGTTTGATGATCCACGCAAAGACATGCATCTGCCAAGACCTTTCGGTGTATTTTATGAAACCGACAGAGCCTGCTACGAAGATTCAATGAAACTCCACATTGATGAAGTAATTGCCACAAAAGGCAAGGGCAACCTTGATAAGCTGCTGAAAGGAAATGAAGTGTGGGAGATTAAATAATACGCAGAAAACTTACTGATACAGGGAGGCGTTGGCCTCCTTTTTTATTCCCGCTGTGGGGTATTGACATTGGTTTTAAAAAGAAATAACTTTCTGAAACAAAACCTTATCTGTATGGGAGAATTCTTCAAACAACTCATCACTAGCAGCAATACGCCCTGGATTGTTGGGATCATTACCGCTGCTATTACCGGCATCTTTTCACTGAGAAAAGTACGCTACGAAAAAAGAGAGGAAAACAATAAACTCCGGGAAGATAAAAAAATGGAGAGTGAAAAACTCCGTTATGAAAAGCGCCTGGAAAAATTTAAAGAAACCAATGAAAGCCTGTTTAAAGATAAAAAACAGGAAGTGCTGGCAGCCATTGCAACGCTCAGCATTTTTAAACGTGATCCTGAGTTTGAAAAAAATACCATTGATGTGCTGTTGAGCAGACTGTACACGGAACTTGACTATGACATCATTAATTCCATTCTTACAACCTTAATACAGGAAAGTGACCGGGAAGAATTACTGTATATCGCAGATGGACTGCAGGACATAAACCGTAATTTCTTTGTAAAAGAATCGCCCATGAATCAGCGTATCAGTGATATTAATACTGCTATCAAAAGTATCAACAGAAGCAGGAAGTTATTTGAAGATGATTTGGTTGCGTATGAGCTGCAGGAGAAAGAAAAGAAAGTGGAGTATGAATTATTCCTGTCCAACAAAGACAATGTGATTAAAAAGTATAATGAAGATTTCAGTGAATTGTTTGCTTACCAGAAATACCGGCATATCTGGCATAAACAGGTTAGTGCTGATGCTTATGCCACTTTTATGCGGAAGGCATATCTCGCCAATAAGAAAGCAGAATTGCACCTGAAACTTTTTCAAAACGATTTCAATTATGTGTACATGGCCGAAGTAAAGACTACAAGTACATCCATTGAAAGAAGTGCATTTGGTAACAGCACTTTTGTAAAAGTGGTGCTTGATCAGATTCATTCTTACCGGAATTCATTTGTAGGTTCACAGCTGTTTCAAACCTCGTTTAAAAATGGGGCAATGAAAAATACTGTCTTCTCCAATGTAAAATTTGAAGATGTGATTTTTGAAAACATTGAATTTGAAAACTGTAGTTTTTATACGGCTGATTTTAAAACCACATCCTTTATCAATTGTACCGGGCTGAAGCAGGAACAGTTCACCAACTCTCTCCGGTTTGATGAGTTAAGCAAATTTCCTGAAGGGATTACGATTGAACATAATGATGATTACCTCAAACGGATAGAACAGGTTCCTGCAACAGAACCTTCCAATGGAACAACCGTTTAAAACAAATCAGACACCTGACTGTTAACTGTTTCAAATGTAACAGTTGCATTTCCGTTCTATTTCCTAACTTGGCTTTCTTAAAAGATTGCCATATGATTCGGAGTAAAATTGCCGGTATTGGAATGTATGTTCCTTCGCATGTTGTTACCAATAATGATCTTACTAAACTGATGGATACAACAGACGAATGGATCCAGGAAAGAACAGGTATCCAGGAAAGAAGGTATGCTCACCGTACAGAAGAAACCACCACTACCATGGGTGTTGAAGCGGCAAAGATTGCCATTGAACGTGCAGGTATTACTGAACAGGATATTGATTTTATTGTATTTGCTACGCTTAGTCCGGATTATTATTTCCCCGGCTGCGGTGTGCTGTTACAAAGAGCCATGAAGATGAAACAGGTTGGGGCGCTGGATGTACGGAATCAATGCAGTGGCTTTGTATATGCACTTTCAGTAGCCGATCAGTTTATTAAAAGCGGTATGTATAAAAATATACTGGTGGTTGGAGCAGAGAAACATTCCTTTGGTTTGGATTTTACAACAAGAGGAAGAAATATCAGCGTCATTTTTGGAGATGGGGCAGGTGCTGTTGTATTACAGCCCACAGAGGATTCAAACCGTGGGATACTCAGTACACATTTACACAGCGATGGAGCAGATGCTGAAATACTGGCCATGTATAATCCCGGCACACATGCCAACCACTGGAAAGAAAATTTAGCAAGCTTTAATGAAGCAGATATGGCTGATATGTTTTTGAGTCATGCAATGATTGATAATGCTGAGCTCTTTCCAAACATGGATGGTCCGACTGTTTTTAAAACTGCAGTGGTGAAATTTCCGGAAGTGATCATTGAATCCCTTACTGCGAATAATTATCAGCCATCAGACCTTACCTTGCTGATTCCGCATCAGGCCAACTTACGCATTGCACAGTTTGTGCAGCATAAATTAAAATTAAGAGATGATCAGTTGTATAACAATATTCAAAAGTATGGCAATACAACAGCTGCATCAGTTCCAATTGCTTTATGCGAAGCATGGGAACAGGGAAAAATCAAAGAAGGTGATCTCGTTTGTCTCGCAGCATTCGGCAGCGGGTTTACATGGGCCAGTGCATTGCTGAAATGGTAATACAGTTTGGTTTGAACTATGCAATCAGGAAACATTATTCATACGGCCCATTTATTTCCATTGCTCGATGAAAAACTCATCAGCTTACTTCGTTCCTTAACAATTGAAGAATGGAATCAACCCACCATAGCAAAGCTGTGGACGGTAAAAGATATTGCTTCACATTTGTTAGATGGAAATATCCGCACACTATCACTGGCAAGAGATCAGCACCGGGTAGAACTAGACAGAATAATCAACAGTTACCGGGATCTTGTTGATTATCTTAATCAACTCAATGCAGATTGGGTAAAAGCAACCAAACGGATGAGTCCGCAGCTGTTAACTAATCTTCTTGAAATAACAGGCAAACAATGTTCAGCTTATTGGCAGCAGGCAGATCTTTTTACAGATGCCTTTTTTTCTGTTGCATGGGCTGGCGAGCAAACATCAAAGAACTGGTTTCATATTGCAAGGGAATACACGGAAAAATTTATTCATCAGCAACAGATCAGGGAAGCAGTGGGTAAGCAGGAGTTGTTCACCAAAGAATTATTCTATCCATTTATTGATACATTCATGCAGGCACTGCCTTATACATTCAGAAATACAGCTGCCGAAACAGGTACAACTGTTCAGGTTACAGTTAGCAGTGATATTGGCGGTGACTGGTTTGTAAATAAGCAGGAAGCGGAATGGGTATTGGTAAATGAAACAGAAAATGAAATTGCAGCACAGGTAATCATTGACCCACAAACAGCATGGAAATTATTTTCAAAAGGAATTACACCAGCAGAAGCAAGAAAAAAAGTAACAATTCATAAGAATGAAACGTTAGGAGAAGTGGCTTTAACAATGCTGTCGGTAATGGCCTGATGAAATTATTACGAATGAGCTTCTGCAGAATAGTAAAAAAATCTATCTTCAAATAACAGTTGACCATTCATTAAACACAGAACATATGAAATCATTTGCACTTTTTATTGCTCTTCTTATCTGCGGCTCAGTTTCTGCTCAGTTAAATATCGATTCATTACGTCAGCAGTATAAAACAAAAACAATGCGGATCGGAAATGGGATAACAATTGATGGATACCGTGTAGGAAAAATGGAAGTACAGAACCTGATGGTGATTTCTCCGGAAGCAGCCAATTACTATAAATTGTATTTGAAGAATAATAAAACAGGCACTATTCTTCCGTTTATTGGTTTGGCTGCATCAATCAGCGGAATTATCGTTCAGAAAAATAACCGCACAGCAGGCGTAATTATGGTTTTATCAGGAAGTACTATCAGTGCTGTTGGATCTATATTCAGGACAATTGCCAACCGTCACCTGCAAAATGCTGTATGGACCTATAACCGTGATGTATTATACCCGGTAAAATAATCTTTGCATTTATTCCGATAATCACAATTAGTTTTGCGACGCATGAAGCGTCGCTTTTTATTTTTACTAAACCCACGTGCCGGTGTTCAGAAAGGGCTACCGCTATCACAACTCATTCAGCAGAAATGTGAAGCAGCCGCTGTTTCGTTTACAATTGAACATACACGTGCTGATGCAGATTATTCCATACTGAAAGAAAAAATCATCGCAGAACAAATTACTGATGTGATAATTGCCGGTGGTGATGGAACCATCAGTGCTGTTACAGCAAGCCTTCGGGAACTCCCGGTAAATTTGGGCATTATTCCAAGAGGTTCAGGAAACGGATTAGCATTGGCAGCAGGCATTTCAAAAGACCCGGTGAAGGCTTTAGATATTATTCTCAATGGAACAGCACAGCCTGTAGATGGGTTTATGATCAATGATCATTTTTCATGTATGCTGAGCGGGATAGGATTTGATGCGCAGGTGGCACATGATTTTGACAGGCAATCAAAACGTGGCTTCTGGAAATATACAAAACTGACATTAAAGAACTTGGCTTCTATCAAGCCATATTCATTTAAGATAAAAGCAAAGAATATTGATCTTTCGCTAAAAGCTTATTTCATCAGCATTGCCAACAGCAACCAGTTTGGCAATCATTTCACTATTGCACCTAAGGCAAGTTTACAGGATGGTCTGCTTGATATCGTTGCTGTTGAAAAAAGGAACCTGTTCTCAGTTCTCCTGCATATAGCATGGCATATCCGCTTCGGAACCTTTACGCTTGATTTTAAAAAGAGAGGCGGTATTACTTACTTTCAAACTTCTGAGTTGATTATTCAAAACCCGGAGCTGGCACCTTTTCACATAGATGGTGATGGGAAAAAAACGGCAACTCAATTTAAAGTGAAGGTTATTCCGGCTGCTTATTCCTTACTGATGCCCTGAGTCTGTTGCGTTGATTGCTGAAGAGCAATGATCTGTTTGAAGATGGATTGATTCCCTTCGGTAAATACTGCATATGCAATATCTTTTTTCTCCCTTGCTGTTAAATGAAAACTTAAAGCAGCTCCTTTCTTATTTTCCTTTGGCTGATAGATAAATGTAAAGCGGTGAAGCGGTATAGAGTACTTCGAATAACTCACCATACTTTCCTGCATATAATCCTGTACTTTATAAAAATTGTATTGCAGTGTTGTTACCGGTTTATACAGAATATCTCCAATACTTGGTTCTGTCAAATCTTCATTCCATTCACCTTTTTTACGGTCTCTGATCTGAATAAAAATTACACCTGAAGTGTTTGCTTTGATCCAGTCATTAAACACATGCAGAAAGCGCAATGTAATTTCCTGACCGTAATTATCACGCAATCCTGCATCCATCACATCAACAATGGGTTTTGTTGGTAACCATACATTGGGCAGTACATATGGAAAAGTTGCATTCATACGTAATGCTGAAAGTATACGGATATTATATGGATCAAGATCTTTAAAGAAGGCTGAATAATCAATGGCATCCGGCTCTGCATTGATGCCTCTTACACTATCATGCTGTGGCCGCATTAAAAAACTGATGGGCTGACTGCAGATCATCAGCTTTCTTCCATCCTGCGAAACGGTCGAACCAAACAAACCAATCGGAACTCTTGCAGCAAACTCATCTTCTTTATAATCAATCAAACGGTCATTTAAAATACTACCTGTATTGTAATTGAGCTGCTGTTCAAAAGAATAACCCCTGTCTTTTACATAACGATAGGGCCCAACAGAAAATTTTTGTGCAGGTGTTATCAGGTCTCTTGTTACATAAGCTGAGAAAATAGGATTGAGCAGATCCTTCGCAATATTGGCTGAAATAGTCGCCGTGCTGAAATCAACAGTTGCACCTTTTTGTTTCTGACGGTACAGTTCACGGTAATAGGTTGCGCCTAACATTCCTCCCGACGCACCGGAGAAAAGAAATGTCTTCTGCATTAGTTTCCCCTTCAGTAAACTGTCTAACTCACTCATTACATTTACTGTAAATGTTGCAGAGCGGTTGCCGCCACCACTCACATTTAAAATATAAATGAATGGTTTTTCTTCCTGCTGATTACGCTTCCAGTTTTCTAAAACCTGTATCATGTGTAGACTGTCTTTCGACATTTGTTCAGGAGTACAGATCTTCAGCATGGAGGTAAGTGAATATTCCGGGCGGCTTTTCCTGTCTTCATAATTCAAACCAAAAGCTTTGTTGCGGATATCAATATATTCATAACGAAAAGAAAATTAAACAGGAAGATCAGTATCAGTGCAACCGGCACACTCCATGTATCAAGCCAGTAAGCCAATGCACCTGATGCCGCAATCAGGATAGCAAAAAATACAAAGATGCTTGCTGCAGCAGGTAATTGCAAAGAGGGGCGATCTAAAAATAATCCATAGATAATCAGGAACAGGAATGCTAAAAGGATGGCCATAACAGCAGCGAAATGATGCCGCTTAAAAATCATATCGAGGAAAATCTTGCTGTAATGTGAAACATTTCTTGTTTGTCTGAAACTGGTGAAACCGGTTAAAAAATATTTAACAGTGATAACAGGATCATGCTCATGTGCAATGGGGATGGGTTTAAATTTTTCCCTGAACTGCTGCGGATTGCTGAGCATTGGCTGCATGTTACGGAGAATAGCCTTCTCTGAGCCATAAAAATACAGAATTGAAAAAAGAATAAACAACACAAGCCCAGACAGAAATCCAAGCACGATAAAAACAATTTCACCTGTACTCATCAGTTCTTTAAACTTATCAAAGCGAATAATCTGAATAAAATAGTTGATGAGAAACAACAGGGGAATACCCGCATTGTTGATGCAATATTTTAGAAAGGGTTTGGAGGTTGTGGCCAGAAACGTAAAGTAATTGCTGAATAATATAAACGTGGTGATGTTCCAGCTCATCATAAAACCACCAAATGCAACACCAACAAAAAAGGAACTGAAAAAATTAACTTCACCGAGATATTCTGGAGAAAGAAATAAGGAGTCGGCACCAAAATGATTCATAAAACCGCCGCTGGTTGCACTTGCTAATAAAAACCAGAACAGCAGCATCAACTGATATTTTCTGAAATGCAGAAAGATCAGTTGTACGGGAAACGAGTACCATATGCCAAGCAGGTATTTCTTCATCAGGGATAAGTTACAGAAAAGAACGGATTTTCTTACTTAACGCTGCACGACAGAAGATGATTGTGTGGATTATTTTCTCCTGATAAGATAAAGTACCCATGTAAAGCTCAGCAGCAGGCACATACCCACCAGCTGATGCAATTGTGCCACCCATTCAAATAGTCCCCATTTGTTGGGAATAATTTTGGCAGATGCCAGAACAGAAACAATGCCAAGTATAACCTGCAGCAAAACCAATGCAAGAGGAATAAACCGTGTAACCTGGAACAGATCTGAGCCTTTTACTTTCAATGTGCGGAAGTACCAGATCACAATTAGTATACTCAGCAGGTAAGCTAAGCCACGGTGAAAGAAATGAATCTTGATTTTGTTTTCAATAAAATTAATGAGCCAGGGCGAGTCTTTAAATAATGCAGCAGGGATCCATTCATTGTTAATCATGGGCCATGTGGCTGCTGCGGTTGCCGCTTTATGTCCGGCCATTAAGGCACCAAACAATAATTGCACCACCAGCAATACAAGTAATACCATGGTAAAGTTGAAGGCACCTGCATGTTTAGTGATCTGTTCTTTTTTCACTTTTAACTGCAGCAAAAACCAGAACGTATAAGAAAGCAACGCCATTGCCAGTATGAAATGCAACGCCAGTCTTGTTGGTTTTACATACACAGCATCACCCACCAATCCGCTTGCAACCATAATCCAGCCAACAGCTCCCTGTAAAGCGCCGAGTAAGAACAAAACGATCAGTGGTTTTACCATTTCCTGTTTGAACGATTTACGTACAAGAAAATAAATAAAGCCAACAGCAAATACCATTCCCATCATTCTTGCCCATAAACGGTGAAACCATTCCCAGAAAAAAATGAATTTAAAATCACTCAGGTTAAAATCAGTATTGAGCAGTTTAAACTGCGGAGTGGCTTTGTATTTATCAAATTCCTGCAACCAGGCTGTTTCATTTAGAGGAGGTAAACTGCCGGTAACAACATCCCACTCTGTAATGGATAAACCGGAGCCGGTTAAACGTGTAATACCGCCCAGCAGAATTTGAATGATGAGCATAAAAACACCAAAGAGTAACCAGTTGCTGACGGCTTTGCGGGAAGAGGAGGTTTGCATCATAACGCATGCAAAGGTAGGAGAGGAATGATTTCAGATTCCTCTCCTTTTGTAATTAATCAGGCAGTGGCCAAACTGAGCAGTTTGCTGGTTTCGGCCTCACATGCTTTCCATAATTTATAACCTCCTGAAAGGTTCGATACTCTCTTGAATCCGTTTTGTTTCAAGATACGCTGGGATAAGTAACCTCTTAAACCTGCTTCGCAGTACAGACGTATGTTTTTATCTTTTGGAAATTCATCAAGCCTGTTCCTGATTTCATCAAGAGGAATATTAATGGCCGAACCAATGCTTCCCTTTTCATATTCAGGCTTTGTACGGACATCAATCACTATATCATCCTGATCAAAGTTTTCAAACTCATTCCAGTAAAATATTTTCAAACGGTTCAGCAGCAGGTTTTCTGCCACAAAACCAGCCATGTTTACGGGATCTTTTGCTGATGAATAAGGAGGAGCATAAGCATGTTCAAATTCAATGAGCTCGTAAATTGTTTTACCCTGCTTAATAAATGATGACATAATATCAAGGCGCTTATCAACCCCATCATATCCTGCAATCTGTGCACTGAGCAAACGGCCATCTTTTGGTGTAAATGCAATTTGAATAGTCATTTGTTTTGCTCCGGGATAATACGCTGCATGTGATCCGCTGTGAATCGTTGAAACAATATGATCAATATTTGCAGTCTGTAAATGTTTCGATGCAGTGCCCGCTGTACCAACAGTCATATCAAATACTTTTACAATTGCTGTATTAATAGAGCCTTTATAAGACTGTACATTTCCTTCCACAATATTGTTTGCACAGATGCGCCCCTGTTTATTGGCCGGCCCTGCGAGGTAAGTGATCATTGATTGATGAGTAATGGGGTTTTCAAATTCAATAGCATCACCAACTGCATAAATATCAGGATCGGAAGTTTGTAAAAATTCATTTACCCAGATTCCTCTTGCTGTGCCGATTTTTAAACCTGCCTGTACAGCAAGTCTTGTATCAGGACGTACACCAATGGAAAGAATCACCATATCAGCAGTTAATACTTCACCATTGTTTAAGGAAACTTCTATCTGCTCACCAATCTTTGCAAAACCAGTAACGGCTGTCTTTAAACGTAGATCAACTCCTTTGCTGCGGATATGCTGCTGAACGATGGCTGCAATCGGATAATCAACAGGAGCCATTACCTGGTTGATCATTTCAATAACGGTTACTTCCAAACCAAGATCACGGAAATTCTCAGCCATTTCCAAACCAATAAACCCTGCACCGATCACCACTGCTTTCTTTACCTGTTTCTTTTGAACATGTGCTTTGATGAAGTCTGTATCTTTTACATTTCTTAAAGTAAAAATGCCATCACTGTTAATGCCCGGTAACGGTGGGCGAACAGGTTCTGCGCCGGGTGAGAGAACTAATTTATCATAAGTCTCTGTATAAACTTTTCCTGTTGATTGTTCAACAGCAGTAATTGTTTTGTTTGCAGGATCAATCGCTGTTACTTCAGTAGTTACACGAACATCAATATTGAATCGCTGATTAAATGCTGCAGCTGTTTGCACAAACAATTTATTTCTGTCTTTAATTACATCGCCGATATAATAAGGCAATCCGCAGTTAGCATAGGAAATATATTCTCCTTTTTCAAAAATGATAATCTCTGCATGCTCATCGAGTCTTCTTAACCTTGCTGCTGTGCTGGCTCCACCGGCAACGGCACCTACTATTACGTATTTCATGATATTAGTTATTTCTTAATTCTATTTTTTATCTGCAGCAAAAGTAGAGTGAGAAAAAATTGAAATGTGTGACTTTAATCATACGGAAACATGTTCTGAAACCGGCTGGAAACGCAGAAAAAACCAACAATATTAGAAGTAGAAAAACAGACGTATGGTGACTTTAATCACACAAAGAAAATTTAGCTGAAAGATTTGCCAGCATTGATTTTTTTAATGATGAGAGTCATAGTGCAGGCGCATTTAAATCATCAAAACTGGAAGTTGCCTGATCGAATTTTACATCATAATCAATCATATAAAAAAAACAGCATGAAAAATCTTGTTATACTCGGAGCCGGCACAGCAGGTACCATGATGGCAAATCATTTACACAGTGAGTTGAAACAACCCGATTGGCATATCACTATTGTTGACGAACGGGAAGAACATCATTATCAACCCGGATATCTATTTCTTCCGTTTGATATTTACACTCCAGAAGACATCATTAAAACAATTGAAGAGTTTATACCGAAAGATGTGGAGTTGATCAAACAAAAGATCAACCGCATTGTACCGGCTGATAATAAAATTGAATTAAGCAGCGGAAAGGAATTAAACTATGATATACTGATCGTTGCTACAGGTGCTAAGATTGCTCCTGAAGAAACAGAAGGTATGCAGGGTGAAGAATGGCAGAAATCTGTATTTGATTTTTATACGTTTGAAGGTTCATTGGCTTTGCGTAATAAATTAAGAGACTGGCAGGGTGGTAAACTCGTTGTACATATTACCGAGATGCCGATCAAATGCCCGGTAGCACCATTGGAGTTTGCGTTCCTGGCAGATTCGTTTTTCAAACACAAACATATGCGTGAGAAAGTGGAGATCACTTATGTTACTCCATTAAGCGGAGCTTTTACAAAACCAAAAGCTACAGCGGCTCTTGAACATTTACTGCATGATAAAGGAATCAATATTGAAAGTGATTTTGCCATTGAGCATGTAGATAATGAAAATAAAAAGATTGTTGATTACGGTGGAAGAGAAATTCCCTTTGATATTCTTGTAACCGTTCCTACCAATAAAGGCGATGAATTAATGGAACGTTCAGGTATGGGTGATGATCTGAACTATGTGCCAACACATAAAGCAACCCTGCAATCGAAAGAGTATGCGAATGTGTTTGTTCTGGGTGATGCAAGTAATATACCTGCATCCAAGGCAGGATCAGTTGCACACTTTGAAGCAGAGATCTTAACTGAGAATATTCTCCGTTATGTAAAGGGTGAACCGTTAAAAGAAGAATTCGATGGCCATGCCAACTGCTTTATTGAAACAGGTGGTGGCAAAGCATTACTCATTGATTTCAACTATACGCATGAACCTGTTGAAGGAAGTTTCCCTTTTGCGGGGATCGGCCCACTACGTTTGCTCAAAGAAAGCAGGATGAATCATATGGGTAAACTCGCCTTCCGCTGGATTTACTGGAATGTATTATTGAAAGGAACGCATATACCTTTTGTGTCAGCAACAATGAGCGAAAGTGGTAAACATTACAATTAAACAAATCAATCAATAAAATAAACGTTATGGAAAAAACAATTGCAGGTAAAACAATTACCGTAAACGAAGAAGGTTACTTAACTGATTTCAGCCAATGGGATGAAAAAGTTGGTGAAGAATTAGCTGCAGAAGCAAATATCAGTTTAACCCCAAGACATTGGGAAGTAGTAAAGTATTTACAGAACGAACAGAAGAACCAGGTAGCACTGAGTATCAGGCGTATTGGTAAAAGCGGTTTGGTTGACATCAAAGAATTTTATGCTTTGTTCCCTCATGCTCCGTTAAAAACGGCGACTAAAATTGCAGGAATTCCTAAACCCGCCAGTTGTATTTAATCAAATAAAAACTTTCACTCATGAACGAAAATAAAGGTGCCATTAAAAAGATGATGATCATCTTATCAAAGGCAAGTATCGAAAATGTGTATGCCGCATTTGTATTGGCAAACGGTGCACGCATGGAAGGTATTGAATCAGAAATCTTCTTTACTTTTTTTGGACTGGAAGCTGTACATAAAAAAAGAATGGATAGTCTGCATGTAGCAACAGTAGGCAACCCGGCTATGCATATTCCAACAATGCTGGGAGGTTTACCCGGCATGGAAGCTTTTGCAACTTCTATGATGAAAAAGGAAATGGAGAAAGTAGATATGCCTGAAATACCGGAGTTCCTGGATATTATGTCTGCATCAGGTGTAAAAATGTGGGCCTGTAAGCTTGCTTTTGATATGTTTCACTATAAGAAAGAAGATTTATACGAAGGTGTGAACGATATCATTACTGTTGGAGATTTTTATAAGAAGAGTGAAGGGGAAGGCGTACACATGCTGTTTATTTAACAGGGCAGCAAATTACACATCCACTTGTACTTGCTTATTGAATAGATAATTTCAGGAAAATAGCTTAATCATATTTCAGAATATGTAAGCTATTTTTTTGTGCATATATGAAACTGAAACAAAGTTGTCTTTACAAATAGACGGAGATTCTGACAGCTGCCAATCAATTGAATGACTGTCTCATTAAATTGAAATTTTAAAAATAACGTTTATGAAAAAAGTAGCAGTAGTAACAGTATTAGGCATGTTGCCTTTTATTTTATCAGCACAAACAGGTCATATTATGCAGGGAATTGGAGCAACAAATATGTCAATGGGGGGAGCTTCAACAGCACAGCCAATTGATATTAATGGAGCTTTGCAATGGAACCCCGCAGGAATATCTGCCTTTAGTTCAAAAATATTTTCCGCTAATGCAGGGTTGTTTTATTCTTCACCTGAATTGTCTTCAACGGTTCCTACCCCAGGCGGACCAATGAGCGGTGTTACAAAAGATGATAGAGGAGTTTCGGTAATGCCTGCACTGGCAATGGTATGGGGAAACAAGAAAAGTAAACACACTTTTGGAGCGTCTGCATTCGGAATCAGCGGTTTTGGAGTTACTTTCCCCCAAAGTAATACCAATCCAATTAACATGCCTCAGAGTTCAGGCGGTTTTGGACGTATTCAATCTGATTATCAACTCATGCAGGTTGGATTGACTTATGCATACAAGCTTACTGAGCAATTGTCAATTGGTGCTGAACCAACATTTAATTATTCATCATTGAAACTGGCACCAAACCCATTATCATCACCCAGCCAAACCCTTGGATATCCAGTTAGCAACAAAGCAACAGCTTTTGGTTTTGGAGGTCAGGTTGGTATATTTTATAATTCTGGAACAGGAATTAAGCTAGGCGCTGCTTATAAAACAAAGCAATATTTCGGCAGCTTTGATTTTACCAACACCTACCTGGATGGAAGCAAGGCTCCTGATGTGAAATTTAAAATGAATTATCCTTCTATTTTATCAGGAGGAATTGGATATTCAAATAAAACGATTGATGCTGCTCTTGATTACAGATTTGTAAACTATAAAAGTACAGAAGGGTTTAAAGAAAAAGGCTGGACGAATACATATTCTGTTGCCGGATTTGGCTGGAAAAATATGTCGGTCATTTCAGCAGGTCTTCAGTATAAAGGGGTAAAAAATTTCCCAATCAGGATTGGATATACATATAATTCAAACCCAATAACCAGTGAACTCGCATTTTTCTCTACTCCGGCAACTGCTGTAATTAAAAATGCATTTCAAATTGGTTGCGGGTATACATTCAACAAACATTTTAACCTGAATGCTGCTTATCATCATGGTACCAGCAGCGGTTCAGTAAGTGGCCCTTTATTAAGCCCTATGATGCAAAGTGCTTCAAATGTATATGGAGCTATTCCAGGAAGTAATGTATCCTATAAAATGACAACTGACCTGATTATGTTAGGAATTAATTATTCTTTCTGACAGGATCTGTTGTAAAAAGAATGCCGGAAATTTTCCGGCATTCTTTTTTAAAGAAGTCTTCTTCTTTCCTTTTGAGATTTTATAATTAATTTCCTGCTTTAATATAACTCCAGCCTTCTTCCTGTTTTGTTGCCAATTCAAGAATGGCCACAGGAACAACCACAGCTTCAGGAATAACTCTCGACAGATCAATATTTCTTCCTTTCAGTGAATTATTACATACACGGAACATGACTCCTTTTTTATGCAGCGCAAGGATCTGTTCTTTAAAATAGCCGGTATCTTTCAACAGCGCATAAACTGAATTGCCATGAAATACCACTTCTATTTTAGTGTCAGGTGCTGCGGTAATTACATTGTTAAGCTGTTTATACAAACCCCTTTGCATGGCCGTATCGGCCTGTGCCATATCCCACACAATTTTATGCTGTGCATGTGATGAAGTAATTGTAAGAAATGTAACTGCAAGCAGAATAAGAATTCTGAGAATTTTCATTTTTTTGTCTGAAAATACGAACAGTCTGCTCAATGTTTGTTTTTTTCTCTTTATTCTTTAATTGGACCAAAGGGATGATCAATTGGTTTCTTTGAAATATCGGGCCAGTCTTTTGTGAGATTTATTGCTGGTCTTGGTTGTGAATTTACAAATGGAGCAACATGCCAGGCCTCTTCATTGCTTAATTGTGGCAAATTATAAACAGCTTCAAAGGGCATATTGTTTTTTACATACCCTGCAAATCTTGACAGGCGAAACAAAGCTGCTCCTGTATTGTAACTATGCTTTTCCCATACAGGAGAATATGGATAAGATATTCCATTTTTTCTTGTATAATAAGGAATTTGGCTGGCGGAAGTTCCTACCCAAACTGTTTGGTAAACCGAAGAATCAACAGTTGTTTTGTTCGCATCAGTTTCTGAACAACTGAATTATGAAACTGCTATAAAAAGAACTGCAACTGATAACACCAGGAAGGTTCTGTTTTAAAACGTGAATAAATGCGGTTTAATGTGGCAGCTTCTCTCTGAACTTTCCATAAACAAAAGTGCCTGCAATAGCGCTCAGCAAAGTAATAAATATTACGGTAGCACCTGTGCCGATCTGGGCAAATAATGGTCCCGGGCATGCACCGGTTATTGCCCAGCCAAGACCAAACAGTAAGCCACCATATACCTGTCCTTTATTAAAATTTTTGGTAACGAAAACAATCGGTTCACCATAAATAGTTTTGATTTTGAATTTCCGGATGATGAAAACAGAAATCACTCCAACAACAACTGCTGAACCAATAACACCGTACATATGAAAACTTTGCAGCTTAAACATTTCCTGAATACGGAACCAGGAAATAATCTCTGCTTTTACAAATACAATTCCAAACAGCACACCAACAAATGCGTATTTAAAATTATACCACCAGGGATGTTTTAATTCTGATTCATTGAAACAGACTGCATCCAATGAACGCATTTCAAAATCTGTATCGGCAGCAAGAAAATCCTGGTGCTTTTTTTCTATTGTCTTTTCTGATTTACCTGTTTTTGTTTCCATGATAATAATCAGAGTTTTAAAATAAATGGTAAGATGAGATTTGCCATAATAAAGCCACCAGCCATAAAACAAATGGTTGCCACCAACGAAGGCCATTGCAGGTTGGATAAACCCATAATCGAATGACCACTCGTGCATCCGCCGGCATAGCGTGTTCCAAAACCAACAAGGAATCCGCCGCCAACCATCAGGAGCAATCCTTTTACTGAGAATAGTACTTCCCAATTAAATAGTTGTGCAGGAACCATTCCGTTAAAATCAGTAATACAATATTGATTCAGTTCGGTAACAAGCCCTGGATTAACTGCAACAGGGTTGGGGTTTTGCAAAAGCCATGCTGCAATAAAGCCACCCAGCATAATTCCTCCAACAAAAAGAGATTCCAGGCTTCTTTTTTCCAGTCGTAGCTGAAGTAAGGGATTTTGGTTGGTAAACAGGCAGCACAAATATGCCGCAGTGAGGATGAGATGCCGAAGGTTTTGTTGCCAATCAGCAGAAGAGCCGGCACAGTTAACCCAATCAATGGCCCGGCAACATACCAGGGCCAGGGATTCCTGAGCAATTCAAATAAGTTCATAAAAACTAAGTTCTGTTTTTTTTAGCAAAAAACAGAACTCAGTTAATTGATCGAATAGGTTTTTCTTTATTTATTTGTTTCTGTTGTTTCTTCTTTTGAGGACTTAAACATCTGGTTCAACAGCATACCCATGAAAGCAAAATAAATAACGCTTCTTACCGGGCTGGAAGTGATTAAACAAGTTCCATCGCAGCCAAAATACTTCCAGTAAAAATAGCCGGATATTCCACCAACAACCAAACCGGGTACATACCAGATCCAGTTATTATACCACTTCTTCATATTCTATTGGTTTAGTTGATTCCTGATTTTTTGACTGTGATTTTGCAGGTACTGCACAACCACCAACACCGCAGCAACCCATATTAAATACAGCTTGCACAAGCAGAAGACCACCCATCATCCACAGTACATTATTGTGATATAGAATTCCCTGTACCAGGGCTGCAATTCCTACTACCAATCTGAAAACTCTTACCCAGTTCCAACCTTTGAGTAAATCCATTCTTAAGAAATTTTATTTTGCAGGCCGCCCCATGAACCGCCATTGTATGCTTCAACTCCTGCCTGTTTTAAAATACTTGCGGCAGAGCTGCTTCTCATACCGCTTGCACAGCAGGTAATAACCGGCTTCCCTTTTTTCTTCAGGTCATTTACTTTCTGCCCAATTATATTAACAGGAATATTTAATGACCCTTTTATGTGGCCACCTTTATACTCCTGGGGAGTTCTTACATCTACAACTACTGCTCCATCGGCAACCAATGCTTTATAATCTGTGCCAGGTCCAAACAATTTTTTAATAAAACTCAACATGATTCATTTTAGTTTTTAAGATTCATAATAGAATAAATTCCGCCTGCATCATAAATATTTTCAATGCCAACCTGCTTCAGGTAAGACGCTGCGCTGTTACTTCTTGCGCCAGACATACAGTACACAACGATTGGGTTTTTAATCTGTTTCAACTCATCTACTTTCTGAGTAATTACATTCAACGGAATGTTTTTTGCTCCGGGAAAATGTCCTGATTGAAATTCACCTTCTGAACGAACGTCAATAATTGTTGTTTGGGGATTGTTTACGATTTCTTTTAGTGTCATTTTTTTAATTTAAGTATTGTTATAAAATTTTCAGATATTTTTCTCAGAACACCTGTTCAGATTTATTGAAAGAAAGGAGACTTAGATTCTGAATAAGTCTCCTTTTATTTTGCCTTAAACTTTGCTGCTTATAAAAGTGTGGTGGGACAAACGTAATCAGTTACTTTAAACTTACCTGTTTGTTTCAGCTCTTTAAAACCACCTCTTACATCAATCAGGTTGTCGTATCCACGGGCTTTGAGAATTGAAGCAAAAACCATGGAGCGGTAACCGCCTGCACAATGCACATAGTAGGTTTTATTTTTATCCACCTTCAGCATGCTTTCATTAATATAATCCAGGCTTGCATTTTCTGCATCAACTAAATGTTCGCTGTTATACTCGCTTTTCTTACGCACATCCAGGATATTTGTTGCGGGATCTTTTGCAAGAATGCCGACAAGTTCATCGGCAGATACCCGTTGAATGCTATCAATTTCTTTTCCTGCATTTTGCCAGGCATTAAAACCTCCTTTGATGTATCCAATTGAATGATCATAACCAACACGGGCAAGTCTTGTTACCACTTCTTCTTCACGTCCTTCGTCTGTTACCAGCAGAATTTCCTGTTTTACGTCAGGGATCATTGCACCAACCCAGGGAGCAAAATTGCCATCGATACCAATATTAATAGAGTTGGGAATAAAACCTTTTGAGAAAACTTCTGCATCTCTTGTATCTAAGATCAACGCACCTGTTTCATTTGCTGCAGTTTCAAATGCTTCCGGGCTCAAAGCCTGTGTACCACGTTTCAGCACATCATCAATACTGTCGTAACCCTGGATGTTCATCAGCACATTCAACGGGAAATATTGTGGAGGAGGAGTTAATCCTGTGAGCACTTCTTTCATGAAAGCTTCTTTCGTCATTGGTTGCAACGCATAGTT
This sequence comes from Chitinophagaceae bacterium, assembly GCA_016713085.1. Lineage (NCBI taxonomy): Bacteria > Pseudomonadati > Bacteroidota > Chitinophagia > Chitinophagales > Chitinophagaceae > Chitinophagaceae bacterium. The sequence goes on from JADJPV010000001.1 coordinate 1,776,407, forward strand.
GGTTGCCTTCTGATGACCCAGTGTGTCGGAAGTTTCTTTGCTCATATTCTTGCCGCATGCACTGCCTGCACCGTGTGCAGGGTAAACAATAATATCATCAGCCAAAGGCATGATCTTATTATGAAGTGAATCATATAAATGAGCTGCCAGTTTATCCTGTGTTAATTCTGCAATTACTTTCTGCGCAAGATCAGGACGGCCAACATCGCCGATAAATAATGTATCACCTGAAAAGAGAGCAACATCTTTTCCGTTCTCATCCTTCAGCAAATAACAGGTTGATTCCATTGTATGACCGGGAGTGTGAAGGATCTTAAAACTGATCTTACCCACTTTAATTTCTTCACCATCTGCTGCAACGTGTGCATCAAAATTTGGTTTGGCTGTTGGGCCATATACAATTGTTGCCCCTGTTTGTTTTGCTAAATCAAGATGACCGCTTACAAAATCAGCATGAAAATGTGTTTCAAATACATACTTGATTTTAGCATTGCTGTTCATTGCTTTCTGCATGTATGGTTTTACTTCACGCAACGGATCAATCACCACAGCTTCACCTTCACTTTCGATGTAGTAAGCACCCTGTGCCAAACAACCGGTATAGATCTGTTCTATCTTCATATTGATGTTTATTTTTAGTATTAATTGATTCAGCAAATTTGCAACTTCTGCAAGCCGTGAACTATGACTTTAGTCACATTGAAAAACTGGTTTTGTTAAATTGTTTTTTACCTGTGTTTATGCCTTGCCCGTTAAAATTTTATTCCAGTACAGCCAGGGTAATCCTCTTTTCTTTAACTGGTACATACTCCATCTTTCTTTACTCTGATCGAATGGAAAGGTTTCCATTGGCTGATTGTTATAATCAAACTCAGCTAAAACCAATTTGCCGTAACCGGTAAGCAAAGGGCAGGAAGTATAACCTGTATAACTCGAAGTCATCGGTTCTTTTTTAACAGCCGACAACAGGTTTGCCACCAGCACCGGAGCCTGTTTGCGGATGGCAGCACCCGTTTTTGAAGTAGGAAGCCCTGACGCATCGCCAAGTGAAAAAACATTCTGATATTTTACATGCTGAAGTGTGTTCGCATTTACATCAACCCAACCTGCTGCATTTGCAAGCGGACTGTTCATTACAAAATCAGGAGCACTTTGCGGTGGGGTAACATGAATCATATCATAATCAACCCATGTTTCCACATCTTTATTTGTTTCTCCAAAGCCCACAAACCTTGCACGTTTGTTTACTGCATCTATCTCTTCGAGCCGCTCCATGAAATTCAGTTTAATGCTGCCTCTTTCAACAACTTTTAAGAGTGTGTTTTCATATACAGGTACTGCAAACAATTTTGCTGCACCGCTCCAGTATTGTATGTTGCATTTATCTAAGATGCCCTGTTTGCGAAAATAATCTGCAGCCATATACATGATCTTGTGTGGGGCACCTCCGCATTTTACGGGCGTATGCGGATTATGAAAGATAGCTTTGCCGCCTTTAAAATTTTTGATACACTCCCATGTATAAGGAGCGGTTGCAAAACTGTAATTACTGCAAACGCCGTTTTTCCCAATTGCTTCTTTCAGTCCTTTTATTGCACCCCAGTTTAATTGAATGCCGGGAGCAACAACCAGGAAATCATACGTAAGATTTTCTCCATTATCTATCTGTACAGTATTGCTGTCGGGTAAGAGTGTAACAACTTTTTGCTTTATCCATCTAACGCCTTTTGGCATTACATCGGCTTCATTCCGCTCAGTATCTTTTATGTCAAAAGCTCCGCTTCCAACAAGAGTCCAGGCTGGCTGATAGTAATGTTTGTCTGCAGGATCAATAACAGCAATGTCAAGTGATTTGTTTTTGCGCAGTAATTGTGCGGCTACCGAAATACCGGCGTTACCTCCGCCGATAATAATAATTTGATGTTTAGATGGCATGGCATATTGTTTTGAAGAGGGAAAATAGATTTGTTTCCACTTGCCCGGAGTAACTTATATCACAGAGGGCTAATCTTCAACCAATATTTTAATGAAAGAACAATTCTTTAACAAGTATAAATACAGCCATAGCAATTACAAAGCCGGCAAATATTTTTTTCAACAGTCTATTGTCGATTTTTTTGGAGAAATAAGTTCCTGCAATAACCCCAACAATTGCTAACGCAGTGGTCAGCAGAAGTAAATTCCAGTTAAAGGAAAATTGTTTGATGCTGAATAAAAACCCAAAGATGGAATTGATAGCGATAATTTGTAAGGATGTGCCGATAGCTTTTTTCATCGACAGATGCAGGATGAGCACCAGTGCCGGTATAATCATAAACCCGCCGCCTGCACCCAATAAACCGGTGATGAAGCCAACAAGCAAACCGGGGATAAGGAGTGAAAGCGATTTGTATTGCTGCACTTCTTCTTCCTCAGCTTCCGTTTCTTTTTTCGGGCTGACCATAAAAAAAGAAGCAACGAGCATCAGCACAGCAAACACAATCATTAAAAAACTTCCCCGCTGCACCGCATAGCCGGAGATATGGAACACAGTTTCAGGAATGATGGGCAATACAAAATGCCGTGCAATGAAAATGGAGAAGATAGATGGTATTCCAAACAGGGATACGGCTCTGAAGTCAACCTGTTTGTACATGTATGATTTAATACCGCCGACAAAACTGGTTGCACCAACAATGAACAGTGAGTAGCCTGTTGCAAGTACAGGTTCAACATTAAAAAGGTAAACCAATACAGGTACGGTTAGGATGGAGCCACCGCCACCGGTAAGACCCAATGAAAGACCAATTAAAATGGATGCGATATAACCAACTATTTCCATGATTGCAAATGTGAGTCTATTTCCTGCAAGTTGGGTTATTCAGATGACAAAGCAAAGAGATCAGATATTCTTCAGCTCAATAACATTGCGGTGTAAGTCCAGCATTCCCTTTTGTTCCATCTTTTTCAGCAGCCGGGATATTACTTCTCTTGATGTATTGAGTTCATGTGCAATTTCCTGGTGGCTTATTTCGATTGTGTTTGTATGCTGTGCTTCTTTTGCCCGTTTTAAATAAAACTCCAGCCGCTCATCCATGCTTCTGAAGGCAACATTATCAAGCGTAATAAGGAGCTCATCAAAGCGTGCACGGTAGGTTTCAATTACAAACTGGTACCAGCTTTTATATTTACTCATCCATTCACTCATGGTATCAACCGGTACCATCATCACTTCTGTTTCATTCACTGCTTTTGCCATGATAGGGCTTGCCTCATGTTTGGCAGCACAAACCATGGAGAGTGCACAAGCTTCGCCGGGTTTGAGGTAGTACATGAGAAATTCGTTTCCGTCATCATCTTCCCGGTAAATTTTAATGAGACCGTTTAACATGAGCATGGTGCTGCGGATAAATTGCCCCTTCCGCATCATTATTTCATTGGCTTTAAAAATTTTGAATTCGCCGGTTTCTTCAATTTCATTGATGAGACCTTCTTCGAAGAGCGGATAATTGCTGCGCAGCAAATTGTCGCTTAGTTGCGTAATACTCATATACAAATGTTGAACTTTATTTTGGTTTTAAAAAGTTCCCTTTGAGAGGGGATTTAGGGGTGGGTTTCAAAGAGGCCCCTTATTTTTGATGTTAAATGTCATTACTTTCATTTTACCAGGATGAGTTAACCGAAGCCGGCTGTGATGAAGCGGGCAGGGGTTGTTATGCCGGACCAGTCTATGCAGCAGCTGTGATATTACCAAAAGACTTTTATCATCCGTTGCTCAACGATTCCAAGCAGGTAAAAGAAAAAGACAGGGATAGTTTGCGGCTGATCATTGAACAGGAAGCCTTAAGCTTTGCTGTAGCAAAAGTGGAAGCAGCAGAAATTGACCGGATCAATATACTTAAAGCATCGTTCAAAGCCATGCACCTTGCATTGGATGAACTCAAACAAAAACCTCAATTGTTATTGATTGACGGTAACCGCTTCATTAAATACAAACGGACTCCACATAAATGCTTTGTAAAAGGCGATGGACGCTTTGCCTCCATTGCCGCCGCCAGCATTTTAGCCAAAACTTACAGGGATGAATACATGCTGAACCTGCACAAAGACTTTCCGCAGTACAACTGGGAACGGAATAAAGGTTACGGAACAGCTGAGCACCGCAAGGCCATTGAAGAGTTTGGTTTATGTGTACACCACCGCATGTCGTTCAATATTCAGCCAAATCAGGAAGAAGAGCTTTTTCAGCAGTAGTTTAAACTTTTGCTTTAGTGCTCCGTCATAGATTGGATTATTAACAGCAAAAAAACTAAACATTTACACATGAAAACTAAATTATTACTCCTGTTCATCCTCCTCTTTGCAGGCATTAGTATAACTGCATCAGCACAGGTAAAACAGACAAGAAAACATCATGCTTACGGGCATCATCTTCGCCAGGGAAAAATAACCAAGGGTGAAGCCATTCATTTACAAAAAAAGAAGCAGCATATCCGCCGTGATATCCGCATGGCCAAACGCAACGATGGTAAAATTGGGCCAATGGAAAGAAAACATATCAGAAAGGAAATGAGGCAGTATAAAAGACAACGTCATATTGCGGTACATAATCGCAGAACAAGAGGATAACATTCTTTTTCGCAACATACATAACGCTCCGGTTTTTCCGGGGCGTTTTTTATTCCGCCCATTCACCCAATCCTTCCCTGATAACAACCGGCATTTCTTCTGTGCAATCAACAATGGTAGAAGGAGTCATGCCGCCAATACCACCATCCACAACGAGGTCAACTAATTTTTTAAAGTTTTCCTGCATCAGTTCGGGATCAGTATATTCTTCCACCATTTCTCCAGGCAACGAAGCACTCAAAATAGGGTGACCCAGTTCCTGCACAATGGTTCGGGCAATGAGATTATCTGGCACACGCAAACCAATAGTATCTTTTTTACTTTTTAAAATCCTTGGCACTTCTTTACTGGCAGGCAGAATGAATGTATATGGGCCGGGAAGATGTTGTTTCAATAAGCGGTATAAAGGAGTGGAGATGCTTTTTGTATAGGTACTCAGATCGCTCAAATCGTTACAGATAAATGATAACTGTGCTTTCTGCGGATCAACATTTTTAATTCGGCAGATGCGTTCGATGGCTTTCTGCTGAAAAATATCACAACCCAAACCATAAATGGTGTCGGTTGGGTAAATGATAATGCCCCCACTTTTCAAACAGTCAATAATTGTTTTGATCTGCCTCGGCTGCGGGTTAAGAGGATGTACATGCAAGAGCATGTGTTAAAAATAAGAATTTAGGGGGATGAATTTTATGATATTGATTTTATTATAATTGCGGCAGTTCATTTATATTTAATACTTCAATATACCAGCCGCTTTTATGCAACTAAAACCGATTGATACATATGATCAGCTCAGTGCGGAACAATTCCGTAAAGACTATTATCTAACCGGCAAACCTGTTATCATTAAATCACTGGCTAAAACCTGGCCAGCGTTTCAGAAATGGGATTGGAATTTTTTAAAAGAAGTGGCAGGGCATCACCGTGTGGGTATTTATAATAATATCAAAAGCGATGCCTATACACCCATTAATACAGCCGATGATTATAAAACCTTTGGAGAGTATATTGATATAATTTCGAAAGGCCCTGCAGCATGGAGGCTTTTTCTTTTTAATATTTTTGATCATGCACCGCAGCTCACACAGGATTTTACCTGGCCGGAAGAATACCTGACCGGCTTTGTAAAAAAATACCCGATGCTGTTTGCAGGAGGTGCATCTTCCATAACACATATGCATTTCGATATTGATCTTTCACATATCCTGCATACACAGTTTGTTGGTCGTAAACGGGTGCTGTTATTTCCTTTTGAAGAACAGTACAAACTGTACCGAAAGCCATTTGAAGTACTGAGCCTTGCTGATTTCAGCCGCTACAGTGAACAAAATGGCAATCCTGATTACAATACATTCCCTGCCATAAAACACGCAACCGGATTTGAAGCCGTGATGGAGCATGGCGATACGCTGTTTATGCCTGCCGGTTGCTGGCATCATATGGAATATATAGACAGTGGTTTTGCTATGAGCCTTAGGGCTTTACAAGAGGGAGTTGTTCCCAAACTCAGGGGTGTATGGAACTTATTCGGAATGAGGAGTATTGATACCATGCTGAAGAAAACAGCCCCGCAATGGTGGTATGCCTATAAAAAGAAAAAGGCCTTTGAAGCGGCTGATAAAGTACTTTCCTGATGTATTTCTTAACAGTGCTTGCAAATTCAAGAACTGCGCTCTATATTGCAACCCATCACATCTGTTTCCTGTTATTACCCATTTCCAATTTCCCTTGCATAGCTTTCTTTCTCTCCATATCCAGCTGATGAACTTTTCGTTCGGCCTGTAAGTGATTACAACAAATATTCTTTTATGATGGATAACTCCATGAAACCAGTTTTCTGAGAACAACGATTTTTTTGTGGTTTCAGAGGTAAGCAAAAGGGCCCAGGATTTCTATCCGGGCCCACTTTTTTATGCTGTATTTTTTTATCAGCTGATCTTTACCACCCTCTTTTCTTTCCTGCTTTGTTCCGCAGCAAATCCCATTAAATGACTTTCAATGGAAGCATCAATGGTGGAAGTTAAAAGAGAGGCATCATTCTTTGCAATAGCCTCTACGAAGTTTGCAGCTAAACGCCAGTCGCCGCCCCCATGTCCATCTGTTGCAGTTTTCCATTCTGTTTTTTTGCGTGTTTGAAAATCGGTATGCACAAAACTGGTCATATCACCAACCACATCACCCAAACTTCCCATCACTCTTGTTCTTCTTCCTTCATAAGAAGTAAAGGCTTCCATACTGAAGCTGGCTGTTACTCCACCGTCGAACTGAATGTTTGTGATATAATGATCGGGCTGATCATTATCCATTTTATAAACACACCTGCCGTAGTTGGTTGTTTTCAACTGTTCAAGTACATAGGCCGCCTGCTTATCTTTTTCTTCCGGCAAATCGAACACATAATTGCGGCCACGTTCACGGTAATAAATTTTTAAAGCAGAATAAGGACAGCTTGCTTCCACTTTGCATCCATCGCTGCAGCGTGCTGTACTTCCTTCGGGTGCATTGGATTGATTGAACCAGCTGAGATCGCCCATAGCATGAATGCTTTTGCTTTGTTTGTCAAGCATCCAGCGGAGAATATCCAGGTCATGACAACTCTTTGCAAGAATGATCGGTGTTGTTTCTTTACTGTTATGCCAGTTGCCACGCACATAAGAATGACTCATGTGAATGTGTTCAATCGGCTCCAGGTGCTGTACACTCATTACTTTACCCAGCACGCCACTTTGTATAATTTTACGCAGCTCAACAAAGTAAGGAGCATAACGAAGCACATGACAAACGGCAACGATTTTTCCTGTTTTCTTGGTCATGGCTAAAATATCACGGCATTCTTTTTCACTGGGAGAAATAGGTTTTTCAAGCAACACATTGTAACCCATTTCCAATGCTTTCATACAGGGACCGTAATGCAGGTTATCAGGAGTGGTGATAATAATCGCATCAGCGAATTTTGGTCGTTTAAATACATCTTCCCATGTAACAAAACGGTTTTCATCTTTGATGTTATGTTTTTTTGCATAACGTTCATTACGGATGGCAATTGGTTCAGCTACACCAACAATATCCAGCTGATCAGGATATTGCAAAGAAAAACCACCGTACACATTGCCACGGTTTCCTGCACCACATGTGATGGCTGTAACTGGTTTATCAAGTTGTAAACTGTTGCTGAAATCGGGGAGTATAATTTTTTCGCCCAGTTCATTGGTTGCCCATGATGAGAGTGGTAATACTGTTCCACCAATGGAAATTCCCAATGCTTTTAATACATCCCGGCGTGATAAAGGAGACATAAGCTTTGATATTAATGAGTAAAGAATTATTTATTGCTGAATTGTTTTCATCCGCAGTACATCCATCATAAATTTAGTGATCTCTGCTTCCACTCCCTGGTAATCGTTTGATTTTACATAACTCCCCAGCACATGATCACCTGTATTCGGCATCGCCAGTTTTCTTTTCAGTTCAGGAACTGTGCCAAGCTCGTCAAACATTTTCAGCATAGCACTAACCTTCACCACACTATCCTGGTGCACATCATCTTTGTAATAATACAGCATCAATGTGGGTTGTTTGATTCGGACAAATGTTACCGGGTTCATAGTTGTTTCTAAATATTCCTGCAGATTTACAATTGCCTCCAGGCGATAATGTGAGTTCCAGTATTTTTTGTAAATGTCCCGTTGATCTTTTGTGGTATTATAGTTGGATCCTTTAACGATTCTTGCAATCTGCAAACCCCATGGATTATTCGCCAGCCATGCATTGGGATCTTTAATAGCGATATTAGGCGATAGCAAAATAAGTGCAGCAATCTCCGGGTAATTAGCGGCGAGCTGCAATGCATTTGTGCCACCGGTTGAAGTGCCCATGATGATAACTTTACTGCCAAGTTCTTTGCCGATAGCATAAGCCTGCTTCACCGTTTCCCAGTATTTTTCAGCAGTAAGATTCATGAGTTCTTCTGTAGTGTCAATTCCATGTTCTGCCAGTCTTGCTAAATATAAATTGCAGCCGAACTTTTTGGCAATGCTTGTATGTACCGGGTCACCTTCTTCCTGTGAGGCAGAAAAACCATGCAGGTAAACAATAGCATATTCTGTTTTTTGTTTCGCTGAATCATTGGCCCAGATGATTCTTGCTTCGTTCTCCGGTTTTACTTTATGCTGTGCTTCGTTTTGTTTGATATATGCTTCTAATGCAACAGCATCAGCAGGAACAGAAGGCAAATTATTTGTATAAGTGGGGGATGATGGTCTCGGCCCAAGGAAATAGGCAACAATCAAAACAATCAGGACAATGAATACCCATTTCAGCAATCGTTTAATGAACTTCATATGCAGGTGGTTGATGTCTTAAAATTACTGTTTTGGAAGAGATGTTGAGCAGCTGTTGCAGTTTTCAGCAAAAAAATAATTCTTACCATCTTTCTTCACTGCTCTGATCAGCAGCAGATGCAGTAAACTCAGCTCTTGTTTTTATTTTCTGTACCTGCCGGTCAATAATTAGCTGGGCAATCAGTGAAGCAGCATTTTCACCTTCATGTGCCTGCAGCAGCTGTTTCATTTTTGCTTCGTGTACATCAATGCGGTAGAGATAGAAGATGAGTTTTTCAAAATCGGTATTGATGAGCTGGTTGATGTATTGAGTGAGTTCTTCTTTTAATTCAGACAGAGAAATGTTTTCCGGAAGCTCCAGTGAAAGCTCTTTGTTGAGCAAAGGGATGATATCATGATTCGGATCACTCACCTGACTTGTCTTTCTTTTTATTATAGAACGTAAACAGTACTGTTAACACAATTGCCATGATTGCACTTTTAACGAGAACGGAGGCAATGGTTGTATCTGCTTTATTTGCTATCCATATTAAAAAGCCATAGTTAATTAATGCAACAATAATAAAATTAACCAGAAGCAGAATGAAAAACTGAATGATTTTAACCGGGTTCATTTGAATTGTTGTCTAAAGTTTATTTTCCATCACACCTGTTCCAAACAACGCAAAATCATATTTTACGGGATCGTTCTTATCTAAGGTACGGAGATTGGCAGTGAGTTCCAATGCTGCTTCCCAATCATTTTGTTTGCGGTGAAGAAGCCCATACTGCCGGGCAACTCTTGATACATGCACATCCAGCGGACAGATCAATTGGGAAAGCTGAATATTTTTCCAGATGCCGAAGTCAACACCTTTCTTATCATTACGAACCATCCAGCGCAGGTACATGTTCAGTCTTTTGCAGGTTGATTTTTGCAGGGGCGATGAAACATGTTTCTCTGTTCGTTTCAGATGTTCATGAGCAAAGAAATTGTGTTTGAACTGATTCAATCCTTCTTCCACGGTCATTCCATTTTTGGGAAAGAAAGCAGTTTCTAATGAATCATACTTTGAATAATGCTGCTGAAAAAATTCAATGAAGTAGTACAGATCATCAGCGTTAAATGTGCGGTGCTTAAATCTGCTTAATTTTTTCAATCGATCAGAATCATAGTGAAGACAAAATGCATGCGGCTGCATTTCCATTAACTGCATCAGTTCTGTTGATTTGTTGATGATAGTGGTACGGTTGCCCCATGAAAAAATTGCAGCAAAGAATCCTGCTATTTCAATATCCTGCTGCCTGGTAAACAGGTGAGGAATAGAAATGGGGTCATCTTTAATGAAAGAAGGTTGATTGTACAAATCAACCTTCTTATTGAGAAATCGTTTTAATTCTTCCTGTTTCATTACCCAATCGCTTTGGCTAAATCAGCAATCAAATCATCTGCATCTTCAATACCCACACTTAAACGGATGAGTGAATCACTCAAGCCATCCTTGATTCGTTTTTCTCTCGGAATACTTGCATGCGTCATACTTGCAGGATGATTGATCAAACTTTCAACTCCACCTAAACTTTCAGCTAAAGAAAATAAATGAGTGGATGATAAAACACGTTTGGCTTCTTCCACACTGTCGTTCTTTAATTCAAAACTGATCATGCCGCCAAAGCCACGCATCTGTTCTTTTGCAATGGCATAACCCGGATGATCCGTAAAGCCCGGCCAGTAAACCTTCGCCACTTTCGGATTTGCTTTCAGCCAGTGTGCAATCTTTTCACCGTTCTCACAATGTGCTTTCATTCGTACCGCAAGTGTTTTAATTCCACGCAGCACCAAAAAACAATCCATTGGTCCGGGAACTGCACCGCAGCTTTTTTGAATGAAGTATAATTTTTCACGAAGCTCAGCATCATTCATCACCAGGCAACCCTGGATCACATCACTGTGTCCGCTTAAATATTTAGTAGCCGAATGCATCACAATATCAGCACCAAGATCTAATGGATTTTGCAGGTAAGGCGAAGCAAATGTATTATCAACACAAAGCAAAGCGCCAGCCTGTTTGGAAACAGCAGCAATGGCTTTGATATCGGTGATATTCATCAATGGGTTGGTTGGTGTTTCCAGCCAGATGAGTTTTGTATTAGCCGTAACAACTGCTTTTACATTCTCCGGGTTGGTAGTATCAACATAAATAAATTTGATTCCGAATTTTTCAAACACTTTCATGAACAGCCGGTATGTGCCACCATACATATCACTCGCTGCAATCACTTCATCACCCGGGCTTAATAATTTAATTACCGCATCAGTTGCAGCAACACCACTGCCAAACACCAAACCAAACTGACCGTTTTCAATGATTGCAATAGCTTCTTCCAAAGCTTTACGTGTTGGGTTCTGACTTCTTGCATATTCAAAACCTTTGTTTACTCCCGGCGCTTCCTGCACATACGTACTTGTTTGATAAATTGGTGTCATGATTGCACCGGTTGAAGGATCGGGATGAGCACCGGCATGAATAACTTTTGTATCGAGTTTCATTCTGTATGTTTTATCTCGTCTGACGCCCACGTCTGACGAATTGTTATGAACTGTTTTCGCCATCCGAAGTTGGCGTCAGATCACGGATTGCTACGATGAGGATTTAGAAAAGATTCGCCGCACAGAAATAGCGCCAGTCGTCATTATTAACAGCATGTGCTGCTTTGGCATGGATGGGTTGCTGTAATACATTGGCACGAATGATCTTTTCAGTTACTAATTTCTTCCTGCTTTCCATCAGCAGTTCAGTAAAGCTCGGCGTATGCATCCATTGCTGCTGCGGGGGTTCATAACCTACCTTATCTGTTCGGTAAACAATGGAAGATGGTAAGACCTGCTTCATACTTTCACGCAGAATGTATTTGGTAAAGCCGTTATGAATTTTATAATGCGATGGTAATGAAAAAACAAACTGTACCAATTCATGATTCAGAAACGGCAACCGCACTTCTCTTCCATGTGCCATACTGTTACGATCGGCATAGCGGAGTAATTCTTCCAGGCCAAACTGCATGGTATTGTAATAAAGCAGATCATTCAGCTTGCGGACGATTGGTTTGAAGATGGCGTGTTTATTGATATGTTCTTTGAAATAAGCAGCATCAATACCAGCACCGAATTTGATTTCTTTAAATGCTTTACTTTCCAGTTGTACAGCAGCAATCTCCGGAAACCTTGCTGCGATTTTATTCTTCCAGCTCCATTCAAACGGAATGTTGTTTGTTGTTAATGCTTTCATCTCACGACTCACAACTGACGACTCCCGCCTCTTCACTTTCTCCTGTAAAAACCAATGAATATATTTATAATAACCCGCCAGTATTTCATCAGCACCCTGTCCATCAAGAATCACTTTTACTCCATGCTGTTTTGCCAGTTCATATACTTTGTATTGTGCATAGATGCTGCTCGATTGAAAAGGTTCTTCCTGGTGATAGATCAATTTCTGAATATCGTTCAACAAAGTTTCTGCAGTGGGTGTAACTGTGAACTGCTGTAACTGAAACTGATCAGCTACCTGTTTGGCATAAGCCGTTTCATCTTTTTCAAAACCGGGAAAGGAAGCGGTGAATACCTGGAATTTGGAATTTGGATTTTGGGTTTTGATGTTTGCAGCAATGGATGCACTGTCTAAGCCACCACTCAAACTTGTACCCACTTCAACATCACTTCTTAATCTTCTTTTAATGGATGTGCTGAATAAAGATTGAAACTGTTCAATGGCTTCTGCTTCGCTGATGGTTGAAACGGTTTCTTTATCAAGGTCCCAGTATTGAGTGATTTCATTCTTACCATCCTTCAAACTTAATTTCAAATAATGCGACTGTGATAAGCAGATAATATTTTTATAAAATGTCTGCGACAGATCAACCGGATTTTTCACCCAGCCCAAACCAATATAATTCAGCAGCATGGAATGATTGATCTCTTTTTTTATTCCTCCTGCCCACAATGCTTTCATTTCACTGGCAAAGACAAACTGCTCGCCATCAAAAAAATAATAGAAAGGCTTTTCGCCAAATCGGTCCCTTGCTGAAAAAACCGTCTGCTCCTGTTCATCCCAGATCGCAAAAGCAAACATTCCATCAAACTGCTGCAGGCATTCTTCTTTCCAGCAATCATAAGCTGCAAGAATAACTTCTGTATCGGATTGTGTACGGAACTGATATCCTTTCTTCAGCAGTTCTTCTTTGAGTTCAATGTAATTGTAGATCTCACCATTGTAGGTAATTGTGTAGCGGGGTTTTCTCCCCTCTCCCGTTGGAGAGGGGTTGGGGGTGAGGTGCATTGGCTGTGCAGCCGCATCACTCAAATCAATAATCGCCAAACGCCTGTGACCAAACCCAGCTGTTTTGTTTTCACTGATCCAGAAACCTTCCCCATCAGGTCCACGATGAGCAATGGCATCTGTCATTGCTTTCAACCTTTCTGTTGAAACAAACTGCTGATTCACTGATATAATTCCTGCAATACCACACATGCTGTAAATATTCAAAATTCAAAACACAATAACCAAAAATGCTGCAATAAAAAAACTCCGCAGGTTTATTTGCGGAGTTCTGATTATTTATCAAACTGCGTAAAGTTTAGTTCACTTCTTACATCCCAACTACGCTAAAGCTTCGTCGGGCAAGCGTACCTCGTACATCTAACACCGTACACATCCTCACCAGCTAATCGGCATCCTCACCAGCACATCATCCCAGTTCATCACCAGGTTGATGCTTTTATCAGTAATCTTTTCAAAGGTCATGGTAAATGATTCAACCATATCTGCTGTTCGAGTAACGGCACATTCTTTACGAACCACATCTTTTGCTGCATCGTATTTAAACGCTCCCCAGATATCCGTTTCTTTATTGATGATGAGTGTCCATTTAACTGGGTTTTCAAGTGCATACATCGTATAACGTCCCTTCTTCACAGTTTTGCCGCCAATTTTTACATCACGGAAAAATTCAATCTCAGTTGCTTCATTGGCTCCAAGCCGCCACACTTTTCCATCTTCCACCAGTTCACCAAACACTTTACGTCCGCTTTTCGAAGGGCGGCTGTACACCACTCTGGCAATCAGCTGTTCTGTTACTTTATTGGGTTGAATGCGGAGAATGGGATAATTTACCGGGTAATAAGCCATGTCCATGGGCGATTTGTCAAGAGGAGGCAACTTAGAACCGTTCTGTGCAGTAACCGTAAATCCAAGAGCTAAAAATAACAGGGAAGAGAGGAGAAATTTCATTAGTCGATTTGTTTGTTTTTCTAAACGCAAATTTAGCTGAAACATTGCTGCCGGAAATCACCACTTATCCTGCTTATGGGCATGATTATCACAACTAACAAGTGTTAATATTGCTTAATTTTAAAGCTATGTACCAGGAACTTACTTACCAATCTGCTGAAGAAGCACTGTCCGTCATTCAAAGTGGCGACCGTGTTTTTGTACAGGGCAGTGCACAGACGCCTTTGTATTTACTGCGTGAACTGGCCAAACAGTCGCATCGTTTGCATAACGTAGAAATGGTTTTTATTACCGTGGCCGGTGATATCACCATCGACAAACCGGAGTACGTCGACAACTTTCATATCAACTGCATGTTTGTAAGCGAAAGTGTGCGCAGGGCAGTGAATGAAGGCCGTGCCGATTTTATTCCTGTGTTCCTCAGCGACATCCCTGACCTTTTCAAAAAAGGCTACCTGCCCATTGATGTGGCACTTGTACAGGTTTCTCCTCCTGATAAACATGGTTACTGTTCTTTGGGTGTAAGTGTTGATATTGCCCGCAGTGCCGTAAACACTGCCAAACATATTATTGCACAAATCAACCCCAATGTACCACGTACTCATGGCGACAGTTTGATCCATACCGACCGTTTTACTTCCGTTGTATATGAAAAAGAAGCTTTACCTGAAGTGGATTATGGTTGTAAAGTGGGGGATGATGAATTGAAAATCGGCCGTTACATTGCTGAAATGATTGATGATGGAAGCACATTGCAAATGGGGATCGGCACCATTCCCGATGCAGTTTTGAAATCACTTCACAATCATAAAAACCTCGGCGTACATACAGAAATGTGCAGCGATGGAATTATTGACCTGGTTGAAAACGACATCATCAACAACACCAAGAAAAACATTCATCCCAATAAATCAGTTACCGGGTTTGCTGTGGGCACAAGAAGATTATATGATTATGTGGATGATAACCCGGCCTTTGCTTTTCTCGATATTGATTATGTCAATAATCCGCATGTCATCCGCCGTAACCCGAAAGTAATTGCCATTAACAGTGCCATTGAAGTGGATATTACCGGGCAGGTTTGTGCCGACAGTATTGGTACAACTCAGTACAGCGGTATTGGCGGGCAAATGGTTTTTATGCGTGGTGCTGCGTTGAGCGAAGGTGGTAAACCCATCATTGCCCTAACCTCACGAACTGCAAAAGGAATGAACAGGATCGTTCCGTTTTTAAAACAGGGAGCCGGCGTTGTTACCACCCGTGGACATATTCATTATGTGGTTACCGAATATGGCGTTGCACATTTGTATGGAAAAAATCTGCGGCAAAGGGCCAAGCTCTTAATTGATATTGCACATCCCGATGACAGGGAAATGCTGGAGCGTGCCTGTGTGGAACGGTTCAAACATTTCCTGGTGTATGATTCTTATATTCACTAATTGGTCTGATATCTGTTCACCCAACGGGTGACCCGATAGCTATCGGGTGTACATCAATTTATCATAAGGTCTGAATAGGTATGCCATACCTGTGATCTCTCTGATTTATTTTAAGTAGTGTTCTTAGGTATGGCATACCTCAACCATTATATTCCTTCAACTTGTTTTGTACAAACGCTAACAGTAAAGGGAAAAATTCATCATAACATTCCTGCAGCTCATCAAAGTTTTCTTCAAACAAACGGAAGGCAGTGGCACTTTCTGTTAAGTAGGTGGAACGACGTACCACTCCATGTAAACTTTTTTCGATTCCCCATCGCTCATGGTAATTGTATAACCAGTTCTGCGTTTTCATGTAAGGAAACATCATGGCAAAACGTTCAGGAAAGAGTCCGTTAAACGGTTCAAGTGTTTGGTAGGTTTCTGTTGCAAATTGATGAAGTGCTGCTGTATTGCTGAAAATGGTTTCATCCGTTGCCAGGTAATGATCATACACCACATCTACAAAAGCGCCTGCATATAAACGATAATGCGGACGGAAAATCTCTTTTGCCCTTTTGGTTATTGCATGATCATCGGTAAACGTATCAATGGCCCGGTGAATCTCCATTCCCTTTTGAATGCCGGCCGGATAATCAAACTTCTTTTTACCCTTTACATAATCACTGATCATATTCCCCACCAGTATTTCGGGATCATGAAAAGAGAGATAGGCGTGGGCGAGGTAGTTCATACAGTTTTTTTACAGGCGGCGTAAGCTTTTTGCAGAACCGCCGTCTAATCCAGTTCAAATCAAATATTATTAGACATGAAAGTACTTCAATTTTTATTGCTTTTTATCTGCGTTGGTGCAATGGCACAGGCACAAACACCTGCAGATACTTCTAAAGGCAGAATGAACCGCCGTGATCTTTACCAGGAACTGAACCTTACCAAGGATCAGCAGGAAAAAGTTAAAGTGATTCAGGACAAACAGCGGGAAGAAGCACAGGCTGTACGTAACAACACTGCACTTACACCCGAGGCGCAAAGAGAACAAATGGGAACCATCCGTAAGAAATACAATGAACAGATCGATTTATTGCTTACTCCCGAACAGAAAGAAAAACTCGCCAAACTGCGCAAAGAGCAGGAGGGGGAAATGCAGAAGAGGCGAAACGGACAGGGTGGAGGAAACAATTAAATTTCAACCGGCTTTGGCCGGTTTTTTTATGGGGTTGAAAAACCGTTACGCCGTTGTTTGTCTGCGCCATTGGAGGTCAGCCCGGGGTCTGGCCTCCGACCCCGGGAGTCAGAATGATTTCATTTGTACTTTCGGGGAACGTAAGAAAGAATTATGAAAAAAGAAGAAATTAAAAAGGTAATTGAGAAGTTTAAAAATTATAGTCTGAATGAGTTTGAACTGATAAGATCTTTTGAATCTATTCGAAATGATATTACTGAAAGTCACTTATATGATTATCGTGAACTGATGTCAAATGTAATTTGCGATTTGGAAATACTATATTTTACAACCGAAGATGACGCAAAACGAAGTTTCTTTTTAGCAAGGATTAAAGAGTTAGAAAGTCAATTGAAGTTATCTTGATGGTCAGCCCGGGGTCTGGCCTCCGACCCCGGGAATCAGAACCCTGCAGATGTTTTAGTACATTTATCTATGCCTGTCCGCTCACAACATGAACAGCAATCGAACAGCATTTACTTTATAACCTTCACCTGTTATAACTGGCTTCCGCTTTTCAACTCACGGATGCATATGATACCGTGTACAAGTGGTTTGATTACTTGTACACACAAAACATACGCACAACAGGCTATGTTATCATGCCTAATCATATACATGCATTGCTGTACTTTCCGCAAATGCCAACATCATTAAATACCATCATCGGAAACGGAAAACGGTTTATGGCATATGAAATAATCAAACGGCTTATTGCTGCTAATGATGAAGCCATGCTCGTCCAATTAGCTGCAGGTGTAAAAGAGAGTGAACGTAAAAAAGGACAATTGGTCAGCCCGGGGTCTGGCCTCCGACCCCGGGAATCAGAACCCTGCAGATGTTTTAGTACATTTATCTATGCCTGTCCGCTCACAACATGAACAGCAATCGAACAGCATTTACTTTATAACCTTCACCTGTTATAACTGGCTTCCGCTTTTTCAACTCACGGATGCATATGATACCGTGTACAAGTGGTTTGATTACTTGTACACACAAAACATACGCACAACAGGCTATGTTATCATGCCTAATCATATACATGCATTGCTGTACTTTCCGCAAATGCCAACATCATTAAATACCATCATCGGAAACGGAAAACGGTTTATGGCATATGAAATAATCAAACGGCTTATTGCTGCTAATGATGAAGCCATGCTCGTCCAATTAGCTGCAGGTGTAAAAGAGAGTGAACGTAAAAAAGGACAATTGCATAAAGTATTTGAAGACAGCTTTGATGCTAAAGAATGTGTATCAACAGAATTTATTTATCAGAAGCTGGATTATATTCATCATAATCCAACAAGTGGTAAATGGATGCTGGCAGCAGATTTCTTACGCTATGAAGATTCAAGCGCAGCATTTTATGAAGATGGTAAAAGCGGATACAGTAAATTGCTGAGGGTTGAAGAGGTGATGTAACTGTTGAAATCCCGGGGTCGGCATGGGCGGCTTCCCGGGTATTGAGATTTTGCAAGCCAGACCCCGGGGCGACGGGAGAATTTTTTGGAATACTAGTCAAACTATTTTTAAGCTTAGGGGCTGTCATTTTAGTACTGTATTTTCTTTACACAACTATTTTTAGATAGTTTTTTATAAAACAAATCTTATTTTATTTCTTTCAGATTCTGTTCACGGAGATGTCTCGTTCCTCGACATGACGGATAATACAGCATGAGTAATAACAGTCATTATAAATTTTCGGAGTGCCGTCATTTCGACGAAGGAGAAATCTCTGCATACGTAAACTGTTTATAATTATTTTAAGTTTAAAAAAAGGAAGCTGTTCAGGATGCAATCTGTTCCTAACTTTACCCCATGCCGTTCAAACTTCATTCACCATACGCACCCGCAGGCGATCAGCCACAGGCCATTCAGCAACTTACCGAAGGAATTCTGAATGGAGAAAAATACCAGACCCTGCTCGGTGTTACCGGCAGCGGTAAAACATTTACCATGGCCAATGTCATTCAGAATGTGCAGAAACCAACACTGGTGCTGACACATAACAAAACACTGGTGGCACAATTGTATGGTGAGTTCAAACAGTTTTTTCCTGATAATGCAGTCGGCTATTTTGTAAGCTATTACGATTACTATCAGCCAGAAGCATATATGCCCGTGAGCGGCACTTACATTGAAAAAGATCTCAGCATTAATGAAGAACTCGATAAACTCAGACTGCAGGCAACAAGTGAGTTGTTAAGCGGTCGAAGAGATATTATAGTAGTAGCCAGCGTAAGTTGCATCTATGGTATGGGTAACCCCATTGATTTTGAAAACGGAATTATCCGCATCGAGAAAAAACAAACACTTTCAAGACAGGGATTTTTACATTCACTGGTTAACAGTTTGTACAACCGTTCGCAGGGTGATTTTACAAGAGGAACATTCAGAGTGAAAGGCGATACGGTTGATATCAATTTGCCGTATGTTGATTTCGGTTACCGCATTACCTTCTTTGGCGATGATATTGAAGAAATTGAAACCATTGATGTAAAGTTGGGCAAGCGCATTTCAAAAGTGGAGAACGCTGCCATCTTTCCTGCCAACTTATACATTGCACCCAAAGACAGGATGCAGGAAATCATTTATGAAATTCAGGATGAAGCAGCGGCACAGGTTGAATATTTTAAGAGCACCGGAAAATATATTGAAGCACAGCGTTTGAAAGAACGCACCGATTATGATTTAGAAATGATCCGTGAGCTGGGTTACTGCAATGGCATTGAAAACTATTCAAGGTTTTTTGATCGCAGATATCCCGGCACCAGACCTTATTGTCTGCTCGATTATTTTCCGAAAGATTATTTGATGATGGTTGATGAAAGTCATCAAACCATTCCGCAGGTGAGTGGTATGTATGGCGGCGACAGAAGCAGGAAACTGATTTTGGTTGATTATGGGTTCCGTTTGCCGAGTGCATTGGATAACCGTCCGCAAAACTTTCATGAGTTTGAAAGCCTCATTAACCAGGTGGTATTTGTAAGTGCCACACCTGATGATTATGAAATGGAAAAGACAGGAGGTGTACTGGTTGAACAGGTTGTACGGCCAACAGGATTATTAGATCCGCCGATTGAAATCCGTCCAAGTGTCAATCAGATTGATGACTTATTGGATGAAATTGATAAACGCATTAAGAAGGGCGATCGTGTACTGGTAACCACACTTACCAAACGGATGGCAGAGGAAATGGATAAATACCTGGCACGCATCAACATCAAATCAAAATACATTCACAGCGAAGTGGATACACTGGAGCGAATTGAAATTCTTCGTCAGCTTCGTTTAGGAACAATTGATGTGCTGGTAGGTGTAAACTTATTACGTGAAGGATTGGATCTGCCTGAAGTTTCATTGGTTGCAATATTGGATGCAGACAAAGAAGGTTTCCTGCGCAATGAAAAAAGCTTAACGCAAACTGCAGGCCGTGCTGCAAGAAATGTGGATGGTCTCGTTATTTTCTATGCCGATAAGATGACGGAAAGCATGCGCCGCACCATTGAAGAAACCAACAGAAGAAGAGAAAAGCAAATTGAGTTTAATATCAAACATGGCATTACACCCAAAACAATCATCAAAAGTGTTGAGCAGGTGATGCAGCAAACTTCTGTGCTTGATATCAAAGGATACGATACATCCAAGCCATACGCTATGGCTCCTGATGGTGAGTTAGTGAGTGCAGCTGCTGAAGAACAGGAACTGTACCAAAGCATTCCGCAGGTGGAGAAAGCCATTGCCCAAACCAAAAAGCAAATGGAGAAGGCAGCCCGTGATCTTGATTTTATGGAAGCAGCAAGGCTGAGAGATGAGATGTTCAGGATGCAGAAAGAGCTTGAAGAGATGAAGAAATAAATTACCTCTTAGTTTGTATTCATTGATGTTGGGAGTAAGCTTATCTTAACGGCATGAAAACTGTTATACTATCCCTGTTATTTATTTGCAAACTCGCAGCAGGATTTACACAGCAACCCGAACTGGTTTTGCCTGTTGGTCATACTGGTAGTTTGACGGGCACTTTAATTACCCCTGATCAAAAATTTATTGTTACAGCATCAGAAGATGGAACAGCCAAAATCTGGAACAATCGAACCGGCAAACTCCGGTTCAACCTTGTACTTCATTCCGGGTCTGTTACAGATATAGCAATGAGTAAAGATGGGAGTTTTATTATACTCGGATCCGGAGATGGCACTTATTCTAAATGGGAGATTGCCACCGGGAAACTTTTGTATCATTCCCTTAAAGCTGCACCCATTGAACAGCTTTTTCTCTTGTCGGGCGATAGTGTTTTGATTTTGCAAAAACCATTAACCCTGGTTCGTTCTTATATGAAAGAAGGTATAGAAGACGAAATTTTTGCGGGCGACAATTCTCAATTCATCAAATTATTTACAGTTAGTCCCGATAAAAAAACAGTTGCTCTTTACAGAGAGTTTGATGGGCTTTGTTTTTATGAAACAGAAAATTTCGAAATGCTTGCTTCTACCGATCGGGTTACTGCGGATAGTGGTTACTATGAGATGTCACTTGTGGTTCCCCGAACCATTTTTTTTCTGAATAATCAAACCGTTGCTTTACTCTGTGAAAAAAAAGTTACTGCCTTTTTTAACGCAGGAAATGCACGTCAACTATATCTCAATGAGCGTGGAATGACAGATGTTGAAAAAACTCCAGATGGCAAATATGCGGTTCTGCTTCATGCAAGAAAGGATTCTGTTACTGTGATTGATTTAATGAAGCAGCAACCGGTAATAGCTGTCCCGCTTTCAAAAGTAGCATGGGTGGTTTATAAGTTTACTGCAACAGATTCTTCATTTATCATTGAAACAGATAAAACACAGGAAGAATATTCTCGAACAGGTGAAGTCGTCGCCACCAGAAACCTAAAAGAAAACCCGGCAGAAGAATCTAATGACATGTTTAAAGGAAAAGTAGAAGCTCTGAAAAAAACATTCATGAGCCAAGACGGGAACTATATTTTTGAGTTGAGGACATCTCAAATTAATTATTGGAAAGTGAAGGTGGGCCGTAGTATACGTTTCCCTACGCAGGAAGGATATAATTCGCTTCAGGATATTTATCTCACCGCCGACCCCGGCAAGGTAATTTTGAGATATTACAGCTCGTTCGGATTATATGATTTGGAAAAAGAACAAATGCTTTATCATCAGGAGTTAGATAAAATTCACGATCTTATTTTAAATCAGGCAAAGACGGAACTTGTTGGATCAGTTAATGAGCGATGGATTGTTAAATGGAATATTTCAACTGGTATGTTGCTGAATCAACTGCAGTTGCCTGTGAAATTAAATACCATTGCTGTTTCAGCCGATGGACAATTGCTGGCTGGTATAAAGGAAGAGCGAAACAATGACAGTATTCAGGTATGGAATTTTGTGAGCGGTGAGCTTGTTACTGCTTTTGAACGGCCTGGTCAGTATATAGAAGGCGGCTGGGTTGTTGTTTATACACCAAACTATAAACCTATCATTGAATTTTCAGAGAATGCAAATTATCTCTTTTACAGTAAGGGGGATCGGGGAGAATTGGGTGCAGTAAAGTTGCCTTTTTGGGAAAAGTACGGAACTGAAGATTCGGCTTACAATCCAGATCCAACGGAACAGTATGTGCCGGATAGCTATTACTCTTCACGCCTAAATATTATTCAACAACCCAACACTCCCGTCATTTTTGTATCCCGTTTTTTGCCTGAATCTCCCGATCAGAAAATAGTTGTTTACGATTATGTTGAGGGAAAAAATAAGTTTGAGCTTGTCTATCCGGATTTTCATCGTGTTCTTACTTACAGCTTATCAAAAAATAGTTTATATACTGCTACGTCAAAAGAATTGCTTGTATGGAATATAAGTTCGGGTAAACTTGTACGCAAATATGCTTTGCCACCCGGATTTGACGCAGTAATGTATTATGAAGAAAGTAATAAGCTGATCATAAAATCCAATGATCGGATTGGTGTAATGGAACCGGGCAGTACAAAGCCTGCGTACTATCTGTCAACACTTACCTCCGGTGATTTTATTGTTTACCGCAGCGACCGTTATTACCTGGTTACTCCTTCAGCTGTTCGTTTGCTGGCCTGGAAATCAGAAAATCAGTTTTATGATTTTGATCAATGGGATATTCAGTATAATCGCCCCGATAAAGTAATTGAATCATTAGACAATCCGAAATCTTTACTGGCAGCAGCTTATTATAAAGCCTATTTAAAGAGACTAAAGAAAACGGGTATCAATGAAAGTATATTTCGTCCGGGGTTAAAAGTTCCGGTAACAACCATTCTTGAACCCGTTGAAGACGGACAGGTTGTGAATACCAGCAGAATTGTTTTAAAAGTAAATTGTAAAGACCTGGAAGCGTCATCAACCATTGTGTCTGTATATGTAACAATTAATGATGTCCCATTGTATGGTAACGGAGGTTTAAAGCCGGCAAAGCCGGCTCCGGAATGGGAACTTTCTGTTCCTGTTTTATTGACCGGCGGTAATAATAAAATTTCAATTTCCTGTTTTAATAATAAAGGAGTTGAATCAATGCATGAGCAGGTATCAGTAATTTATCAACCAAAAGAAACTATTTCAGGCACGGTTCACTTTATCGGCATTGGTATTAATCAATTTAAAGACAGTAAACATAACCTGCAATGGTGTGTAAAAGATATCAGAGATCTGGCATTGAAGTTTAAAGAAAAGTACGGCAGCAGTATCATCATTGATACACTGTTTGATCAAAACGTTACACTCGCCAATGTGCAGTCTCTCAAAGAAAAACTGCTGCAAACAAATATCAACGATAAGGTAATCATTGCCTATTCTGGTCATGGGTTGTTATCAAAACAGTACGATTACTATTTATCCTCCTTTGATGTAAACTTCAGCAAACCGGAAGAAAACGGTATTGCCTATGAAGAAATTGAAAACCTGCTGGACAGTATTCCTGCCAGGAAAAAGTTATTACTGCTCGACGCCTGCCACAGCGGTGAAGTGGATAAGGAAGAAATGCTGGTAATGCAAACAGCAAAAACAAAAGCAGGCAATAAAGGATTAATCATGAACCGTGGCTCGGAAGAGGAAACAACAGAAACAAAAACAGTTGGACTGCAAAACAGCTTTGAGCTGATGCAATCCCTGTTTGTAAATGTTGGTAAAGGAACTGGAACCACTATTATTTCAGCTGCCGGCGGGGTTCAGTTTGCCCAGGAACGCAATGAACTGCGCAATGGAGTTTTCACCTACAGTTTGCTCGAAGCCCTGAGCAAAAACAAAACTATCCGGATATCAGAATTGAAAAAATATGTGGGACTTCGGGTGGAACAGCTCACTGATGGAATGCAAAAACCCACCACCCGTAACGAGTTGAAGGATTTTGACTGGAATGTTTGGTAATAAATCAAGCTCTATTTCATAACTTCAAGACCACTATCAAAACAATCAGCCATGTTCACATTTGCATTATTTAATCTCAAAGGTGGTGTTGGTAAAACAGCCAGCTGTGTAAACTTTGCTTATCTCGCTGCCAAAGACGGATATAAAACATTGTTATGGGATATTGATCCGCAGGGAGCAACATCGTTTTACTACAAAGTAAAACCAAAGCAAAAAGTAGCGATGCTTGACCTGGTGGGGAAAGATGCAACCCTTATTGAAAATATCATGAGTACAGAATATGAGAATCTTGATATTATCCCGGCTGATGTAACTGCAAAAGCACATGATGTAATGATTGGTGAAATGCAGGGATCCAAAAAACGTTTGGCAACCATCATCAAACAACTGAAAAATGAATATGATTTCATCTTCATTGATTGCCCTCCGGGGTTAAGTTCACTGGCAGAAAATATTTTCAACGCATCTGATATTGTGTTGATGCCGATTATTCCAACAACACTTTCTGTACGCACTTATCATATGGTAAAAGATTTCTTTAAAGAAAAAAGTATCGACATCAAAAAGATGACCTGCTTTTTTACCATGACTGATCTGCGCCGCAATATGCACAATGAAGTAATGGAAGAATTGTACAAAGACAAACGCTTCTTCAGCAGTTATATTCCTTACCTGAGTGATGTCGAAAAGATGGGCGTTCATAAGGCACCGTTAGAAGAGTTTGCACGCAGCAGTTATGCCGCTCAATGCTACCGGGATCTGTGGGAAGAGATCAAAGAAGGTGTGCTGTAACCCTTTACAGCACTGCATTTCAGCCTACCGTAAAATTACCAAAGGGCCATTAAGTACTAACCCCCAATTTTGTCAGAAACAACTGTAAACTGTTGTTTAAGTCAATTTCTGTATCTACATTTGAATTGTCCAATTCTTTTGAAAAAACTAAATCCAATAGTCATGAAAAAACCATTGCGTTTCTTCTCGTTCGTATTTTTCCTTTTTGCAATTTATTTAAACGTGTTCTACAAAGAAGATTCTTTCCTTGCAAGAGTTGTTGCAGGTAAGTCTGAAATGTCTAAGCAACAAACAGCACAACAGCCAAAAGAAGCCAAACCACTTGAAAGTGAAATGGCTGAGAACACAGGCAAATAACATTATCAATTTTTTTGTCAAGCAGGTCAATAATCGGCAATCCGTACCCTACCTTTTTTTAGCTGCCGGTGTTGAATTTTCTCATAATGTAAGTTTTGCGGAGGTGGTTTCTACCACCTCCTGTTTTTGTTTATAAATTTTTACCACTTCTTAGTTGTACAGGCTATCTATGCAACTTATCTTAGCGGAATGGCTAATGATAAAAAAGTGTTCCTGCTCGATGCGCTTGCACTCATCTTCCGTGCATATTATGCACTTATACGCAGCCCGAGGATTACATCCAAAGGACGAAATACAAATGCACAGTTTGGTTTTACCAACGCATTGATTGAACTCATCAATAAACAGAAGCCGTCGCATATGGCTGTTTGTTTTGATACACAGGCTCCTACTGAACGTCACACTGATTTTGCGGATTATAAAGCGAACCGCCAGGATGCTCCCGAAGATTTACTAGAAGCGTTGCCCGATATTAAGCGGATCATCAAAGGATTCAACATACCGGTCATTGAAAAAGACGGGTTTGAGGCCGATGATATTATCGGAACACTCAGCAGGAAGGCAGAAGCTGCCGGTTATGAAGTGTTCATGGTTACGCCCGATAAAGATTATGGACAGTTGGTAACTGAAAAAGTAAAAATTTATAAGCCTGCTTACCAGGGTGGTGATGTAGAAATTATGGGTCCGGCTGAAGTGTGTGCCAAATGGAATATCAAAGATGTGAGCCAGGTCATAGATATTTTAGGAATGATGGGTGATGCAGTGGATAATATTCCCGGCATTCCCGGTGTGGGTGAAAAAACGGCGGCTAAATTATTAGCCGAATATGGCACACTGGAAAATGTACTGGAGAATGCAGATAAGATTAAAGGTGCAATGGGTGAAAAAGTGAAGAATGGAAAAGACCTGGCGATCATGAGTAAAAAACTCGCAACAATTATTATGGATGTTCCGGTTGAATTTCATGAGGAAGATTTCAGATTGAAAGACTGGAATAAAGAAGTGCTGAAAGAAGTGTTTACTGAGCTTGAATTTAAAACCATAGGTAAGAGGATTTTGGGCGATGACTTTAATACATTCAATACAGCACCTGTTGGCGTTCAAAAAGATCTGTTCGGGAATGTGGTTGATACAGCTATGGGTGAGGTAAGAAAAGATAAGAAAGCTACTGCCAAAACAAAGAAAACGGAACAGGAAATTGATTTCAGCAGCAACCCTGCTGATGAAACGGGTGAAGCTGCCGAAGAAACTGCTGTTGCAGAAGAACATTATGGCGGCGCATCAAAAAACATCAGCAACACTCCGCATGAATATATTGCTGTAACAACAGAAGCAGATATTAAAAAGCTGGTTGAGGAGTTATCCAAACAAAAAGAAATTTGTTTCGACAGTGAAACAACTGGATTGGATGCAAATGATTGTGAACTGGTAGGATTGAGTTTTTCTTACAAAGCCGGTAAAGCCTGGTATATTCCCTGTCCTGCCGATCAAACAGAAACAAAGAAAATATTGAATCTCTTCAAACCATTATTTGATGATGAATCAAAAATATGGATCGGACAAAATACCAAGTATGATCTGCTGGTGCTGAAGTGGTATAATGTAGAGTTGAAAGGAAATTTATTTGATACCATGCTTGCTCATTATGTGGTAGAACCGGATGGCAAACGCAGCATGGATATTTTAAGTGAACAGTTTCTCAGTTATGAACCGGTGCATATTGAAGAACTGATTGGGAAGAAAGGGAAAGGGCAGGTTCAGGGAACAATGCGTGATGTGGAACTGGAGAAGATCACAGAATATGCAGCTGAAGATGCAGATATTACTTTGCAGCTGAAGGAAGCGCTCTTCCCGATGCTGAAAGAAAAAGAAGTGGAGAGGGTTTTTTATGAAGTGGAGAATCCGTTGGTGAAAGTGTTGATGAATATGGAGTATGAAGGAATCAGGGTTGATGTTGACTTCCTGAATGTATATTCCAAACAACTGGAGAAGGATGCTAAAGAAGCAGAAGAAAAAGTATACAGTTCGTCAGGTTTAAAGTTCAATCTTGCTTCACCAAAACAGTTAGGAGAAGTATTATTCGATCATTTGAAGCTTGATCCCAAAGCAAAGAAAACAAAAACAGGACAGTATGCAACAGGTGAAGATGTGTTGCTGAAGCTGGCACATACAAGCCCGATTGTAGAAGATATCTTAACCTTCCGTGAACTTACAAAATTGAAATCAACTTATGTTGATTCATTGCCGTTGCTGATTAACCGTAAAACAGGAAGGGTACATACAACTTACGGACAAGCCGTTGCTGTAACAGGACGTTTGGCAAGTAACAATCCCAACCTCCAAAACATTCCTGTACGCACTGAGCGTGGAAGAGAAATTCGCAAAGCATTTATTCCGAGAGATGAAAAGCATGTGCTGGTAAGTGCGGATTATTCACAAATTGAATTGCGTATTGTTGCTGCCATCAGTGGTGATCCTGCCATGTGTGAAGCATTCATCCAGGGAAAAGACATTCATACAGCAACAGCAGCGAAAGTGTATAAGATTGATGAGAAAGATGTAACCAAAGAAATGCGTTACAAAGCAAAGAGTGTAAACTTTGGAATTATATATGGGCAAGGTGCATTTGGTTTGGCGGATAATTTAGGCATCAGCAGAACAGAAGCAAAAGAAATCATTGATAATTATAAACGTGAATTCTCCGGCATCCAGAAATACATGGATGATACCATCAACTTTGCCAGAGAGAATGGGTATGTGGAAACACTGATGGGTCGTAAGCGCTGGTTAAGAGATATCAACTCATCCAATTTTACGGTTCGTGGTTTTGCTGAACGAAATGCAATCAACTCACCCATACAGGGAACGGCAGCTGATATGATTAAACTGGCGATGATTAAAACACATGCCGCATTGCAAAACAGTAAATTCAAAAGTAAAATGATATTGCAGGTGCATGATGAATTAGTATTTGATGTACTGAAAGATGAGGTTGATGATATTAAACAACTGCTTCTTGAGTGTATGCAAACGGCAATGCCATTAAAACATGGAGTGCCGGTCATTGCTGAAGCGGGAACAGGTACCAACTGGTTAGAAGCACATTAATAAGTAATAAGGCTTCTGTTAATGAATTGCAGTTACCAAAACCTAATGGCTGTAAGTATTTCTGCATAAATAAAATTAATTACTGATTTCGATTCCGCTGCTTTATGATACCGGTCATTTAGCAGCTGTTCATTCATTTTCATTTATCATCCTACCTTTGCCGCCTATGCAACCCACACTTATTTATTGTTATGATGCTTATTGCGGTTGGTGTTATGGGTTTAGTCCCGTGATTAAAAAAATAGCGGACGTATACAAAGAAAAACTGCATGCAGAAGTATTAAGTGGCGGCATGGTACTGCCTGAACACCCTGTTCACATCAGTGCAACTGCCGGGTATATTAAAGAAGCCTATCACACAGTAGAGGAATATTCGGGAATAAAATTCGGTGAAGATTATTTGTGGCATATCAACAATCCTGATAAGAGTGACTGGTTCCCCTCATCAGAAAAACCAGCTATTGCATTAAGCATTTTTAAAGAAATCTACCCCGAACGACAGATGGAGTTTACTGCTGATTTGCAATACAGCCTGCATTATGAAGGAAGGGATTTAACAGATGATGAAGCGTACCGTCATTTGCTGAAGAAATATGAAATCAATGCAGATGATTTTTACAGCAAACTGAAATCAGAAGAATACAAAGAGAAGGCGTATTACGAATTCCAGTTGTGCAAGCAATTACAGGTAACAGGTTTTCCACAGGTACTGATACAGATAACAGAAACAAAATTCCATTTGCTTGCAAGAGGATATACTGATTACGACACACTGGCAAAACGGATAGAACTGGTATTAACAGAAGTAGAAAATAATTTATTCAATTAATTCAATATTCAAATGATTCTTACAATTACTCTTAACCCATGTATCGATAAAAGTTCTACAGTAGAAAAAATAAAACCCGAAAGCAAGCTGCGTTGCAGTGAAATAGTAGATGAACCGGGCGGTGGCGGTATTAATGTAAGTAAAGCGTTAAAGAAATTAGACACGACATCTGTTGCTTTATTTCCGTCAGGGGGAAATAATGGAAATATGCTTTGTTCTTTGCTGGATGAAGAAAATATTGTTTTCCATGCAGTTGATTCAAAAGTTGAAACAAGAGAAAACTGGATTGTACTGGAAGAGTCAACTGTTAATCAATACAGGTTTACTTTTCCCGGTCGGCAGGTACAGGAAGCAACCATCATAACTCTCATTGATCAGATCAGAAGCTTTTCTCCATCTTTTGTTATTGCCAGTGGCAGTTTGCCCCCGGGCTTACCAGATTATTTTTACGGACTGGTTGTAAAGAATGCAAAATCAGTTGGAGCAAAATGTATTGTTGATACAAGTGGCCCTGCATTGCAGGCATTGCAGGGAAAAGGAGCATATCTCATCAAACCGAATATTGGTGAGTTATGTAAAATGCTGAATGTAGATTGGCTTGATAAAGATGAAGTGGCTGATGCAGCGCACCAGGCGATTATGGATGGTTATGCAGAAATGATTGCAGTAAGTATGGGGCCTGAAGGTGCATGGATTGTAAGTGAGGAAGAACGTTATTTTGCAACTGCACCAAAAGTTGAGAAGAGAAGTACAGTAGGCGCAGGTGACAGTATGGTGGCAGGTATGACTTTTATGCTGGAACAAAACCGTTCATTAAAAGAAGTGATCTCATTTGGTGTTGCCTGCGGAAGTGCAGCTACTATGAATGAAGGAACACAGTTATTTAACAAAGAGGATGCTGAAAGATTATACAGCATTATTTCACAACAATAATACATTCAAAAGAAGCAGTATATTGTAATAAAAGAAGGCCGGAAATTTTTCCGGCCTTCTTATTATTTAAAATCCTCCTTTCCACTCAGGCAATCGGCCCGGTGTATAAGGAGCTCCATTTCTTTCAAGCATGTCTTCAAGTTTTTTTACTTCTTCAGCAATTGCTTTCAATTCATTGTAAACAGGGGTGAATTGCTTAGCAGCAACCTGGTAAGAATTCAGTTGAGTTTGTGTTGGTGCTGCTGTTGTGTTCCATAAAGAACCAATTACATAACCTATGCGTCCACCAATAGATGGAGTAGTTTCAAACTCTCTTCTTGCCAATGTTCCATCGCCATTCAACTGACGGTTAACAGCGTTTAATCTTTTTTCAACCTGCAAAATTGCTTTTGAAATATCAAGTGATTGCTTTGGCGTTTCAATCACTGCCTGTTTCATAAAGCGGAGTTTGTTCACCAGTTCGCCACGGTATTGATCCGCTGCTGCAGTAACACGGCTCAGCTCTGCAATTTTTTTACAGAAATCATCGAGCGCTTTTTTATCTGTTGCAGGAAGCGTAGCTGTATTTAATGCAACGGCTTTGAATGGTTGTGGTGCAATAATTTCTGTATATGCTCCGTCTTCAAATTTGCTGAGCGATACTTGATATGTTCCGGGCAAGGCAAAATATCCCTGGTCGGGAGAACTGAATGCAAATGATTCATCAAACGGAGTAAGATCAATTGGACCAAAAGGAGAAGTACGGAAATCCCACACAATCCTGTTCACACCTTTTTTAACCGGTGCTTTTATGCGGCGGACAACAGTTCCACTTTCATCTGTAACGGTAAACAATAAATGGGGTGCAGGCTGTTCATCTTCCAGTCTTAATGAATCAACAGATTTTTTCTGCTTATGCAGCACGGCGTTTTTCTTTAATGGTCTTAATATCATTCTTCAGATAATACGTAAACACGGCGCCCACTTTTGGATTAGGTGTTGTAAAGAAGCTTTCACCCTGAAAACCTTTTCCTCTTACACCCAATGGCTGCGATTGTATAAACATCCATGCATCTTTAACAGGAAAGATGATGGCTGCTTTATCAAGATCCTCTCTTTTTAAATTTCGTAACGGAGTATAATCATCCAGTATATAAAAACCACGGCCAAATGTTGCAAGAATTAAATCATTTTCTCTTTTCTGAATTTCTAAATCTTTCACAGCAATGGTTGGTAAACCTGATTTTAACTGTACCCATTTATCACCGCCATCAATGCTAACAAACAAACCAAACTCAGTACCAACAAACAGGAGGTCTTTGCTTACATGATCTTCGGCAATGGTATAGGAAGTTCCTCTTTCCGGTAAATTATTAGTAATGGCTTTCCAAGTTTTACCCCCATCACTTGTTTTGTAAACGTAGGGGTGTAAATCGCCATAGCGGTGATGATTGAATGTTACATAAGCAACATTTTTATCATGCTGCGATGTAATGATATGATTCACATAAGTTCTTTCAGGTACACCGGGAAGATTATCAACCTTTGTCCATGTGGCACCAGCATCATTTGTAATTTGAATTAATCCATCATCTGTACCAATATAAACGGTGTTCTCTTCAAACTTTGATTCTGCAATGGTTGTGATGTTACCATAAATATCTGTTGAACCATTTTTTGCAACAGCATCCATGCTCCATACTTTCCCCATTACAGGTAATTTATTCCGATCGATCTGTCTTGTTAAATCGGGGCTGATTACTTTCCATGTGCTGCCACGGTCTTCAGTGCGGAATAATTTATTAGCTCCGTGGTAGAGACGTTTGTTATCATATTTTGAAATCACCAATGGTGCATCCCAGTTCCAGCGGTAGGCTTCACCTTCCGGTTCCTGCGGCTGTATAAATAAAAACTCACCACTTTTTTTATCATACCTCGTTAATGCACCATACTGTGCCTGTGAGTAAACGATATCAGGATTGGTCTGATCAATCTGTGATTCATACCCATCACCAAGACTTGTAAAATACCAGTCAGAATTCATGATGCCGTTGGCACTTAATGTACGTGATGGCCCACCCATACTGAAATTATCCTGCGTACCTCCATGTATATGATAAAACGGAAATGCATTATCAGTTGCTACTTTATAAAACTGTGTTACGGGAAGATTGGCTTTGAAGTTCCAGTTTTCACCGGCATCAAAACTTTCATATACACCACCATCACAACCAACTAAGTATTGGTCTGTGTTTTTGGGATTGATCCAGAGTGAATGGTTATCGATATGTTTGCTTTTTTCACCAAGATTAGAAAATGTTTTTCCTCCATCTTTACTGATAACCATATAAGCGTTGATCACAAAAACTTTGTTGACATCTTTCGGATCGCAGAATATTTTTGATAATAGTTGCCGGAAGAAGTATAACCGCCCTGTTTTTCCCAGCTTGCACCACGATCGGTACTTTTAAATACACCGCCTTTTCCTTCTGTTGCTTCAACAACTGCATACAGTATATCTGGGTTTGCAGGAGAATAATTCAAACCAATTCTTCCAAGGTCACCACCGGGTAATCCACTCATCATCTTATTCCAGGTAGCACCGCCATCAGTACTTTTATACAATGCCGATTCAGGACCACCACCAATATAGGTAAACACTTTCCGCTGGCGCTGATGTGCAGCAGCATAAACAATGTTTGGATGACGTGGATCAAGCATTACTTCATTAAAGCCGGTATGCTCACTTACATTCAACACTTTGTTCCATGTTTTTCCGCCGTCTGTAGTTTTATAAATACCACGATCACCACCTGAATTCCACACAGGTCCGTATGCCGCAACATACACAATGTCGCTGTTGGTTGGATCAATCGCAATACGGCCAATATGTTCTGAATTTTTAAGGCCAACATTTTTCCAGCTCTTACCTGCATCTTCTGATTTGTACAAGCCATCACCATACCCCACAACACGCTGATTATTATTTTCACCACTGCCAACCCAAACAACGTTTGTATTGGTTGGATCAATTGCTAAACATCCAATGGAAAAAGAACCTTCGCCATCAAATACCGGAGAATAGGTAATACCGGCGTTTGTTGTTTTCCAAACACCTCCTGCAGCAGCGGCCACATAATACTCACTGTAATTTTTGGATTTACAGCAATATCAGCAATACGGCCGGAAGTAATTGCCGGTCCTACACTGCGGAACTGCAGGCCATTGAACAGCGATGAGGTTAATACATCTTTTGGTTCTTCCTTTACAGGAACCGTTGTTTTCTTTTGTGCAAATAAAGACGTTGAGCAGATAAAAAGCAGCAGGCTGCTGATAAGTTTGATTGATCTCATAACAGAAGTTTTACCGTAGAAAGGTAATGAATCAGCCGGGAAAATAGCGAATGAATCCATCGACGGTAATGCTAGAAAAACCTGTTATGATTGCTTTTATTTAGTTTTTACAAATACCGGCGCCTGTTCTGTTTTTATATCGTTGGTAAGCCGGGTAATTTTTCCTGTTGCATACTGCATGAGGTAAATGTCAAAATCCTTTCCATCGTTTGTAGACCGATCCATTACCAGCCATTCACCGTCAGGGCTCCAGGCATGATATCCACTGCTTAATTCATCTTTGGTGATCTGCCATTGTTTGCTGCAGTTCAATGTAAATGCATAAATCTGTGTTTGTTTGTTTTGACGGGAGAGATAACTGATGAACTGATATTTGCTGTTCCATTGCGGTGGTCCGGCATGATAATCAAACCAGGCTGTTGTAGTATCAGCAGCTGGAAAAAAAGTAAGCTGGCGAATGGGTTTGCCGTAAATATCAACCATCCATAATTCATCAAATACAGGTTGGCGCAGCTTACGGTCGGGGCGGTAACGCAATACAATTTCATTACCGCTCGGTAAAAAGAGAGGATCGTTTTTGTAAGAAACCGTATCGTAGCTGAGTTGTTTATAACTGCCTGTGCCCAGATTGAGGAGAAATAGTTGGGGTCTTAATTTTTCAATACGTCCTGTCACAATCATTTCGGTTCCTTTTTTTCTGCTGCTCATCGAGCTGTCTTCCAGTTGCAGGTTACTGATCTTACGTACATTATTTCCTTCGGCATCCATTTCGTATAAAAAATAACAACGGTGGCAGGTATCTCTGTCGCTGATGAAATAGACTTTATTTTCATATGCATAGTACACCCATTCCACACCGGGAGTATTACTGATATTTTTTCTGCCGGTACCATCCATGTTCATACTGTAGATATCGTAATTATCTTTTTCCCGGTCTTCCAGTACATTGAATACAACTTTGTAACTGGATTGCTGTGAAAAAGTACCGGTACATAATGCTGCAAGGTTACAGAGAAAGAAAAGTTTCTTCATGATTCAGGAATTGAGATACATGTTTGGAATATTAGATGCTGTATAGTTGATGTTATAAGCATGTTTTAATAAAGTTGAAACTACTTCATTAATTGTGCGTTCATCCCGATGCATTTGCGGAAGCAGACCCATCATTGCATAACTCAATGGATTTACTGCAGGAATAAATGTTTCCCATTGATATCCTTTTCCCCAAATGATCCCTTTTACAGTATAATCAAGCTGAGCTCCATGTTGTAAAAGGAACTGCATCATACCGGCAGATTGATGATTGTTTTGATTCACCGTATGAAAGATTGGAGTTTGTGCACCAAACCCAAACTCATCAGTACCGGCTGCAGCATTTACATCAGCTCCGTGTTTTACTAATAGTTCAGCACAGGATACATGATTAAACTCGGCACATACATGAAGCAATGTTGCATCCTGCAAAGGCGTATAGGCGCAGCGAAGTGAAATTTTTCTGGATACAACAGATGGGTCATTAATGATTTGCTTTTCCAGCATTTCTGCATCATTCAGTAATACCGCCAGTAATGACTTATCTGAAAATTCAAGGCCATAATCAACAAAAGTTTTTACACAGACTTTAAATGCAGGCGACCTGCTGTACTCACTGGTTAATTCATAAAGTAGAGGTTCGTTATTGTAGAACTCATTTGGACTGACCCCGTTTTCAAAACAATTCTTTATACCGGCAACGTTATGTAATTCAATTTGTGTTACCAGTTCCTGCAAGCTATCCGGAGACGAGTTGTTATCCTGCCTGATCATAGGCCTGTTTTATCCAGTTCATTAAATCTTTGTTGATTGTTGTTTGATCTTCCACCCTGATGCGGTGGGTACACATGGCATTCCATTTATTTCCTTCTTCCACATTTCCTGTGGCTGCAACTCCTTTAATATTCAGCCCAACATCGAGCCTGTCTTTTGTTGATGGCTGCAGAATGGCAAACTGTTTTTTTCTGCGCAGGCTAACATAGGCTTTCTTTGGAGATACTTCAATATCATTCCCAAAACCGTTGATCTCTTTCATTATCTGATCATACCATTGTTTTAATTCCTCTTTCCCTTTGTACTGTTCTGCAATCCAGTCGGTATCATTTCCTTCGGCCCCGGCATGTGATTGTTTGGCAAAATGAACCAGCGTATTTGCATTTCCATGTGTGAAGCCATGCTGTTCTTTTAAGAAACTAACCAGCTCACCGTGTTTACTGAATCCTGATTTATTAATAATGGCAATCCATTCAGCAAGTTTTTTGCCGGTTGCTTTTTCAATGTTGGCAATTTGTGTTTGAGTTGCCTTCTCAATTGCTTCGCTGCTCATATAAATTTGGTTTAGTTATTTGCCATAAAATTATCATTATTACCGGTTTAAATTTTTTTCATAAATCTTAATCCATTCATCAACAGTAATTTTTTTTGCCAGTTCGCCAAACAGCTGAAACGGAATTTTTTCCGGGTTCTTAAAACGGATACATGATTTTCCCATATCCAGTTTCCCGATTTTCGCTTTTTCATATTCTGTTGTAAACCATTTCAACAGTTTTGGGCTTCCGTAAAGACACATATGGTACACTGCAACAAAATTCTTCTGTGAAGCAATATTCAAAAAGGGCAGTGGAAGATGAGGTGTAACATGATAACCGGGGGGGTAAAGACTGTGCGGCACAACATAACCAATCATTCCATAACTCATTTCTTCTTTAAACCCTTTTGGAAGATTTTTTTTAATTTCTTTTCTCAACCTGTTGATTGCTTCTTTTCTTTTTGCAGGAAGTTCGCTGATATATTCTGCAACTGTGGTTGCTTTCGATTGCATGTGTTTTGGTTTTGAAGAGTAATCTATTTTTTCTTTTTTGAAGCCTTGGCAATTTTATTATACTCCAATGCCAGCTTCACCCAGTACTCCAGTTTCTTTTTAGTGGTTACTGCATCTGCACTTACAAATACATAACCTTTCATCACCTTCCCTGTAAAATCCATTGCTGTGCAACCTTCTTTTTCCATTACCTCGTCATATACTGCGGGATCAAGCCGTACCATCAGCCGTTCTTTTTCTACACCAATACACATCTTATCATTCACCATAAAGCACAACCCGCCAAACATTTTTTTCTCTTCTACATGTTTGTGCGTAAGAGCAATGAGCTCTCTTGCATGGTTGGCTAATTTTTCGTTATAGGCCATAAATGATGATTATGAATTTACAACGTTCTTTACCTGTACATTCCTGTTACGCAGATCGATTCCTCCTTCGCAAAGGCTTTTTAAATTCGCTAAATAAAAAGTCCATCCTGTTTTACATCCGAGGTGCCAGTAGTGCATACCCTGTTCATCAGTTGGAATATGATCCTGAACAAGCTCAACAATTGTTTCACCTTCTTCCTGTTTAATTGTAATGCTGCAGTTCCCTGCTTTTCCAAAACTGAACTGAATGAAATCTTTTCCATTACAGTCAAGAATGGTTCCATGTTCAACAGTATCATCATCCCAGCCATGCCAGAGCCAGCGGTAACTGTCGCCTGGCTGTACAGGTTCATGATCCGTTCGTAAACTTCCATCCTGTTTTTTGTATTCACTTAACCGTAAGAACCAATATTCCATTCCCTCTCTTGTAGCCCAGCAACTGTACAGTTTTTCAACTGTTGTGTGAATATTAATCCTGGTAACAAAACGGCTCCAATCATATGCACTCATGGCTTATTGTTTTTGACGGGAGTAATAAAAGTTTGATTTTTTTTGCGGCATTGCAGGGCCTGCATCTACAACAGCATGAATAGAATCTTTGGTAATAAGGTTGTAGATGATTCTTTTTGGAAAATCATGTTCAGGATTTTCTGCAACAAAACCGTTTTCGTTGTGAGATGTAAGTTTAAACTCAACAGGCTGATTGTTGTTTTGTCCTTCTGCAACAGGGATGTAGTAGTATGCATTATTCCTGTATACCAGTTGAATCTTTTCAAGAAAAACAGTATCACCGCTTGTGTTTTTTACCAGCATGCTTTTGCCAGAAAGTGTGCTGTCGTTTGAAGACTTCCATTTTTCGTAGATAACTCCTTTCTTTGTTTCCATCTTCCATCTTCCAATCAGCCAGTCGAAGGAATGCATATTTGCAGCATGCGAACTCTCTTTGTTTGAGAATGCGGCAGAAATAAGAATGATGCTGGAAAAAATGACAAGCCGTTTCATTTGAGGTATTTTTCAGGAACTGAATGTAAAGCAATGCGGTTGCCTTCTGTATCAAAGAACACAGCCATATAACCATACTCCGGACTGATTTCCGTTTTAGGCATCATAATTTTTCCACCTGCTGCTTCCACCCTGCTCAGTACAATCTGCACATCTGGATTTCCATTCAAATAAATCAATGGGCCATCGGTAGCAGAAGGTTTATGAAAGCCACCACTGTCAACTAATGTACCGCCAACGCCCTTCATCGGGTCATCCAGCGGAAACATCCGCATTTTCATTTGCGGCATATCCAGCGCATTCATCTTAATCAGAAAAATGCTTTCATAAAATTTTTGTGCTCTGTCAATGTCGGTTGCCGGTATTTCAAACCAGCTGATTGCGTTATCCATAATCTGTAATTTTTGTTTAATGAATTATTTTAATAGTTGATCGGTACTAATCCAGTAAATATTATCCCAGCCGTTTAAAGGCTGCTGTGTCATTTCTTTCAGGTGCCGGATTGTTTGCGGTTGATCAAATGGAATCTGGATGCTGCTGTTGCGGCTGCTGGTAAAGAAAAATATTTTTTATCAGGACTTACATAGGGACAATAGGTAAGTCCTGTTGCATTGATGCTGTTTCCAAGATTGTTTGATTCGCCCCATTCGCCCTGTTCATTTTTCTTACTGATATATAGATCGCCAATGCCATAAGCACCTTTTCTTTTATAGCCGCTGTAAATAATATACCGTTCATCTGCATCAACAAATGCATTGAATTCATCACCTGCAGTATTGATTACACCGGGCAGGCTTACGGCTTCTTCATATTGTCCATTTACCCATTTGCAAAGCACAATATCTTCTCCTTTGTCTTTCATGGCTCTTGTAAAATAGAGGTTGCCTGTTTTTGTAAGCGATGGATAAAATTCATCAGCTGATGTATTCACTGCACTTTGCAAAGGAGTTGGATCAATCCATTTTCCACTTTGTTTTGATACATACCAGATATTATAATCTTTACCATTGCTTCCCGGTATTGGGCGGTTTGATGCGAAGTAAAGTTTATTCCCATCGGGTGAATAGGCAGGTTCAAGATCATTATATTGTCCGCAAAAGTTTGCAACTTCAGGCTTACTCCACTTGCCATTTATTTTTTGCACCTGCATGATAACACTGAACTGACCGCCCCGATATTGGATTGTATAAAAAAATTCAGATGCATCAGGAGCTATGGCCATATCCCTGTTTCCTAATTCATCTGATACAATACCGGGCGCAAATACAACCGCTGTTGTACCCGGCACAGGTTGATTAAAGAATAAATGATGATCGCTGCTTTGTGCAAACAGCTGAAGTGATGTAAACAGCAGAAGACTTATATGGATCAGTTTGTATCTCATCAGTAATCACCGAATTAAAGTTTTGTTCTTGTTTCTTTCAATCCTTTGCTTTGTAAATAGTCAAACAGTTCTTTTGCATCTTCACCACCTCTCTGTGCATGATGCAATAGTGTATAACCATGCGGACCTCTTGCATACAAGTAAGCAGGATAGGTTTCAATATAGGCTTTTACAATTTGCGTTTTACCCAGCATCGTCAGTACAAATAAATTTGTTCTTGCTCCTTTTTCAATGAGGTAATTGGCAATTTCTTTAGTGCCAACATGTCCTGCGCCTTCCAGCCCTGTTTCAAAATCGCCTCCGCCCCAATCCCATGTTGCATACAGCAATGTAGGAAATTCAAGCAGGAGCTGTTTTACTTTATCAAGATTATTATGACCGGCTCCAACAAAGTCTTTTACCTTTTCTGGTGGCAATGGATCTCCTTTGGGTTGTTTAGTTGGCGGAGCAGTTTGTGAAAGAAGAAAGGAGGGAACAGCAAGAAAACTGCTGCCAATTGCTGCCTGCTGTAAAAAAGATTTACGATTCATGGTTATTGCTTTCTTTAAAGTTCCGAAATAGAGTGAATGAATTTATTCCGCTCATCATTTCTTACGATGGTACTCCAGGTCATATTCTGTTAACCATGTTGCGCTGTTGTCTTTACTTATTTCACCCAACTGGCGAACTTTATCTGCACCTATATTAAAAAAGGTAAGCCGCCTTATTGCCATGCTGTCCTGTGTAAACAGAAACGGCCTGGTAATGAAAATAATTTTTCTGTCTTCAAACTTACCCTCCAGGTATTCGGTACTGCCTGCCGCATTATCAACCCAGGTTTGCTGCCACTGTTTGGTAGTTGCATTATAGGTATTGAAACTTTTGCCTGCATAACGTAAACCCTGCGTAACAGCAGCGCTTGTCCATTCTTCTAAAATAATACAACTGTCGAGGATGACACTGATCTTACTGTCACCAGCCTTTTTACCATTTGGTGAATAGGCTTCCCATTCGCCAAGCCAGAAATCGAACTGCCGGTAAACAGGATTGCTGCATGGTTTATTATTTTGTTGAGAGAAAGAAGAATAAGAACTGACTACAGTAATCAGGAAGAAAGCATACTTTACCATAAGCGTTATTTGTTGGGGATTCTTAAATTTAACTGATCATTTTTAATTTTTTTCCCTCTTTTTATGAATGGTATGTCCGGAAATTATAACTCTGGACGTCATTACAAAAATCATTTCAAAACAATAAAACAACTATTATGGAAAAGTTTATGTTAATCTTTCAGGGTGAAATGCCTTCTGACTCTAATCCTTCTCCACAGCAAATGCAGGAAAGTATGGGCAAGTGGTTTGCATGGATTGATAAGCTGGCAAAGGCCGGTAAGTATGTTTCCGGCGAACCGTTATTACCCGGTGGAAAAGTGATCAAAGGGAATCATAAATCCGTAACTGATGGACCTTTTACCGAGGGCAAGGAAATTATTGGCGGCTATTTTATTATTAATGCAGCTGATTATGATGAAGCCATTGCTCTTTGCGCTGATTTTCCCGATTATGAAACAGGTGGTGCTGTTATTGTACGCCAGGTACAGAAAATGGACATGCCTTCTTAACAATAAGATGTTGCAGGCAGACAAAAATTGAAGTATTTTACCAGTCAGCATTTTTCACCTCAAAACATTCAGACATGAAACAGCTATTAGGTTTAATTGGGTTGCTGATCTTATCCGGCTTTACCGGCATTGACAACAGTATTACAAAGGAGGAAAGAAAATCGGCCATCAGTTATTTTAAACAAACGCAGCAGGACTTTATAAAAGAGATTAAAGGACTGAGCGAAGCACAACTTAACTGGAAACCGGCAGACAGCGTTTGGAGTGTTGCCAATTGTGCTGAACACATTACTATTTCTGAAAAGAACCTGTTTGACTGGGGAATGGGCACTTTGAAAGCGCCTGCTGACCCCACAAAAAGGAAGGAACTGAAACATGATGATGAAGCTATTAAGAATATGATCGGCAGCCGTACGGTGAAAGTTAAAACAAGAGAAGACTTTTATCCAACCGGGCAATTTGGGAATACGGCACAAACTTTAGTTGTATTTAAAGAACGCCGTGCTGACCTGATTAAGTACATGAAATCAACAGAAGATGACTTACGCAATCATTTTGCTGAAACACCTGTTGGGTTGATAGACACTTATCAACTGCTGATTTTTTTAAGTGCACATACAAAACGGCACACCCTGCAGATTGCTGAATTAAAAGCACATCCGGATTTTCCAAAGCAGTAATTTTTTCAAAAAGCCCAATAGCCGGAAAGGCGGGAAGAATAATTGTAAATCACACTTATCAACTTCCCGCCTTTCCGGCAAATAAACTAGACAGCCTGTTTATTTTAAAAGATCGAGTAAATTGCAGAAAAGATTGTTTGAAAACCTCCTCTCATATTGATGAAACTGTTGATCATCTCTTCCGGCATGAGTGGGGAAAGCTTGTATCTGTGCTAACTAAACTGTTTGGTACGCAGAACTTAGAGTTAGCAGAGGATGTGGTGCAGGATACATTAGTAACAGCACTCGGTAACTGGAAAATCAACGGACTTCCGCAAAATCCTTCGGCCTGGTTATTTACTGCTGCAAGAAATAAAGCTGTTGATGTATTACGTCAGCAAAAACGAAAAGACGAATTCTCCAAAAGCATTACTCCGCTTCTCCAGTCAGAATATACACTGGCACCAACTGTAAAAGAAATGGTGAACACAAATACCATTGATGATGATCAGCTGCGGATGATGTTTGTTTGCTGTCATCCTTCTTTATCAACAGAAGCACAGGTATCGTTGATTTTAAAAACACTTTGCGGTTTCAGTGTTACAGAAATTGCCAAAGCATTTGTTACCGGATACGATACCATTGAAAAAAGATTGTACCGTGCAAGACAAACATTTCGTGAAAACAATGTTCAGTTTGAATTGCCTGCAGCGGCAGATCTTGATAACCGGGTGGAAGCTGTATTGATGGCCATCTATCTTTTATTCAATGAAGGATATAACTCCACTAATCATGAAGACCTGATCCGCAACGACCTGATGAATGAAGCCATGCGGATGTGTGAACTTATCTGCCGCAACGAAAAAGTGAACCATGCCAATACCCATGCACTGATGGCGTTGATGTGTTTTACCGCATCAAGAAATGATGCAAGACTCGATAAAGAGGGAAACATCCTGTTATTAAAACAACAGGACCGCAATAAGTGGAACAGGGCATTGATTGAAACAGGTGTGTTTCATCTCGAAGAATCAGCAGCAGGAGAAACCATCAGCAAATATCATATTGAAGCGGGGATTGCCTACGAGCATGCTCAGGCAAGAGATTATCATCATACCAACTGGAACAATATTCTTCATTGTTATAATTTACTCTATCAATTGTATCCTACACCCATCATTGCTTTAAACAGGGCCATTGTGATCAGTGAACTAAATGGAGCAGAAGCAGCCATCAGTGCGATTGAAAATATTCAGCAGCTTTCTTCCTTAAAAAATTATTACCTGCTTCCGGCAACACTGGGCGAACTGCACTGGCAGCTGAAACAGTACGACAAAGCCAGAACTTATTTTGAAGAAGCCATTACCCTAACCCAATCAGCCATTGAAAAAAAGTTACTGCAGCAAAAGATCAGTCAGCAGGTTTAAATCATTTCTTTTTTCTGCTTTGCCTTAACTTTGCTGTAAATACTTCTGAAATGAATAAGTGGGGATTGATACTGGTTTTCATTATTGTTGCTGTTGTTGTTGTTTCAGCAGATGCTGCAGCGCAATGTTCTATCTGTACAAAAACCGCTTCACAGCTGGGTGAAAAACCGGCCAAAGCTTTGAATGGTGCTATTATCTATTTGATGGCTGCTCCTTTTGCCATAGTTGGTTTTATTGGCTGGCGCTGGTGGAAAAGCCAGAAAGAAGAAGAAGTATAAGCCACTGATCACTTTCTCTTTTTGCAATCGCCCTCTTCCCGTAACTTGTATGCATTAACCAACTGTATATGAGAAAATATTTCTTTTTGCTGTTGCTGCTTCCTTTATCAATTGCAGCACAGAACCTGCCTGCCGGCAGGCAAGGACTCCCAACTATTGAAGAAAAAACAAACGGACTGAAAAAGTATGAAGGCTACTTCAACTTTTACTGGGATGAAAATACCGGTAAAGTTTGGCTGGAAGTAGACAAACTTGAAACCGAATTATTATATGTTATTTCCTTGCCTGCAGGTTTAGGTTCAAATGATATTGGACTTGATCGTGGATTGCTGGGCGATGACCGTGTGGTAAAGTTTAGTAAAGTGGGCAGAAAGGTTTTACTCGTTCAACCCAACTATGGATACAGAGCTTTATCAAACGACCATGCTGAGAAAAGAGCAGTGGAACAATCCTTTGCACAATCAACCATTTGGGGTTTTATGGTTGAAGCAGAAAGCAATGGAAAATTTTTAGTTGATGCAACAGATTTTTTAATGCGTGATGCCATGAAAGTGAGCAATGCCATCCGCAGAATGCGCCAGGGAAATTATCAGCTTGATAAAACAAGAAGTGCCATGTACCTGGCACGCACCAAAAAACTTTCCACTCAATTCTGAACTGGAAGTAACCGTTACTTATACCAATGCCGATGGTGAAGTGGGGAATTTTGTACAGCCTGTTGCTCCATCAACCGAAGCCATTACCTTGCGCATTCATCATTCACTGGTACAACTGCCCGATAATAATTATCAGCCAAGAGTATTTGATCCACGCAGCAGTTTTATCCCGGTTTCTTTTTATGATTATGCATCACCGGTTAGCTCACCCATTGAAAAATATTATATCATCCGTCACCGCTTGAAGAAAAAAGATCCAACAGCTGCCATCAGTGAGCCGGTAAAACCAATCATTTATTATTTAGATAACGGTACACCAGAACCGATCCGTTCTGCTTTGCTCGATGGTGCCGGCTGGTGGAGCCAGGCATTTGAAGCTGCCGGATATAAAAATGCATTCCAGATAAGAGTATTGCCCGACAGTGCTGACCCGATGGACATCCGTTACAACATGATCAACTGGGTACACCGTTCTACACGTGGCTGGAGTTATGGCGCTTCGGTTGTTGATCCCCGTACAGGAGAAATTATTAAAGGACAGGTATCGCTTGGTTCACTCCGTGTACGTCAGGATTATCTCATCTTCTCCGGTTTATTATCACCATATGAAACAGGAATTCCTGCCAATGATCAAATGTTGAAAGCGGCATTGGCAAGATTGCGCCAGTTATCAGCACATGAAGTGGGACATACCATCGGCCTCATGCACAATTATGCCAGCAGTGTAAGCAACCGTGCAAGTGTAATGGATTATCCGCATCCACTGATTCAGCTGAATGCAAAAGGTGAAATGGATTTTTCAGAAGTATATGACGAAAAAATTGGAGACTGGGATAAGGTAGCAGTTACATGGGGCTACCAGGATTTTCCTTCAACAGTGAACGAAAAAACCTCATTAAATATAATTATGTCTGAAGCAATCAAAAGAGG
The DNA here is from genome assembly GCA_016713085.1 of Chitinophagaceae bacterium. Classification (NCBI taxonomy): domain Bacteria; kingdom Pseudomonadati; phylum Bacteroidota; class Chitinophagia; order Chitinophagales; family Chitinophagaceae; species Chitinophagaceae bacterium. The sequence continues at coordinate 1,821,210 of JADJPV010000001.1, forward strand.
ATTGCAATTCATCAGCGACCGTGATGCAAGATCCCCTGGTGGGTTACATCCTGATGCACATTTGTGGGACAACGGAACAAACGTGGTTGATGGATTGAAAGAAGTGATGAAAGTTCGTACCAAAGCATTGCAGCAGTTTGGTGAAAAAAATATTGTACCCGGTATGCCGATGGCGATGCTGGAAGATGCACTGGTGCCAGTTTATTTTTATCACCGTTATCAGATTGAAGCAGTAACAAAACTTGTTGGCGGCATGTATTACTCTTATGCAGTAAGAGGCGATGGACAGGTGATTACAAAAATGCTGAGTAAAGCTGAACAGCAAAATGCATTGAATGCAGTGATTGATTGTATTGATCCGAAAGTTTTGCAGATCCCTGATCGTATTGCTGCTTTAATTCCGCCACGGCCATCGGGTTATATTGGTTCAAGAGAATTGTTCAGGAAAAGAACAGGTTTGTCGTTTGATCAGTTATCACCTGCTGAAACGGCTGCTGATCTTCCGTTCTCTTTTTTATTCAACAGCGAACGCTTAAGCCGAATGGTTCAATTTGAAACAAATGGCGGATTAGGTTTAAATGAAATGATACAGACCCTCGTTGATAAAACATGGAAAGCCACAAGAAGAAGCGGCATGGAAGGATTGATTCAGCAGCAAACAGAACAGGTGCTGTTAACTTACCTCTTAGCTTCGTCCGTTGATGAAAACAATTCTTTTGCTGTAAGAAGTGTGCTGCAAAAAGCATTGACTGATCTGAAGAAATATATCGATCTGCAACTGAAGACAGCAACTTCAACATACAATGGTCATCTGCAACTCGCTTTTGAACGGATGAAAAATCCAAAAGACGCCAAACCAACTTTACATAAAGAAGCACCGCCGGGAGCACCGATTGGTTGCGATGCGGAATGAGTGAGCTAAGAGTTCAAAGGAGGGAAAAGAGAAAAGGAGATCAATTCTATCTCCTTTTCTCTTTTTATTTCAGTATGCTGTTTGTAAATATTAATGAGTGTTTTTTGTATTCCTCTTTACATCTCTTTCTCTCTTTTGATCTCTTAGCCAACTCTTTGCCTTTGTTTTGCCTCGTTGCCTTGTTCATTCCTCTTTCAACTCTTTTTCGTCTTTGAACTCTTAGCTATACTGCTTTATAAATTGATATAAATTAAACTCCCCTTTGTCTAATACAGTATCAATCTTCAGTTTCAATTCTTTTTTCTGTACATCATTCATCCGTTTCTGCTGAATTAAATAATAGGCTTTCTCTGCCAGTAACCAGCTTCTGCGTTCATTGGTATAATGATGTTTCAGTAACTCATCAATCTTCATCCACAATTCATTTGCTCCCTGTTTTTCCGTAGCGATTGTTTTAATAACAGGGATCTCCTGTTGCGTAGTTGCAAAAGCAGGAGCCAGCATCATTTTTAAATTCCTTACAAACAATTCCGCATCCGGACGGTCAGCTTTGTTTACTGCAAATATGTCGGCAATTTCCATCAACCCTGCTTTCATGGTTTGCACTTCATCACCGGCTTCCGGTACGAGTACAACAACAGTTACATCAGCAAGACCTGCAATCTCAATTTCACTCTGTCCCACACCAACTGTTTCAACTATTACATAATCATAATCAGCTATTTTACATACCTCAGCGATCTCTAAAATTTTCGGATGCAATCCACCCAGCGAACCACGGGTAGCCAGCGAACGGATAAATACATTGGGATGATTGTACCAGTTGCTCATGCGGATACGATCTCCAAGTAATGCACCTAAATTAAATGGCGAAGATGGATCAACACAAAGCACCGCTATTTTTTTTCCTTCTTCAACCAGTAAACCAATCAATGAATCAACCATGGTACTTTTCCCTGCACCGGGCGGGCCGGTAATACCAATAACAGGAGTAGTGGAAGCAGGTATGGTTTGCAGAAACTCTTCATAACCCGGCACTTCATTTTCAATCAGTGAAATGCAGCGGGCCAGACTTTTCTGGTTACCTTCCCTGATTTCCTGTTGTAATGATTGCCACATTTCACAAACCTAAACGAAAAGATTTAAATATTGTTTATTTGCAACATTGAACCCATGCAATCAACAAGAGCTACCATACATCTGACTGTTTTTTTTACCGGCATCCTGCTCGTGATGACGGGGTTTCTATTCAGCCGTGCATTGCTTAGTATCGGAACCTTTACACTTATTGCCAACGGATTTCTGCAAAGCGATTTAAAGGAACGATGGAATGTTTTTCTGCAGCAAAAAGTTTTGATCGGCATTTCCTGTTTGTTTCTGTTTCCGCTGCTTTCGGGTTTTTGGAGTGAGGATAAAACAGAATGGTTGAATGTACTGCTCACTAAACTTCCATTATTAATGTTGCCTTTTGCTTTAGTGATGCAAAAAGGATTTGAACGAAAACAGTTTGTGTTGTTTTCTTTGTTATGGACAGCATTGCTGTTTGGCGGAACAGTATGGAGTATGGTACAGTACCTGCAGCAAAAGGATGAATATGATCTGTTGTATCGTTTTTCCAAAACAATTCCAACACTTGCTGACAATGATCATATCCGTTTCAGTATGGCCGTCATTATTGCAATGCTGTTATGGCTGAAGCTGGAAGAATGGAAAGCAATTACATCATCAACTCTTTTATGGAGCATGCGTGCAGTAATGATCTGGTTTATTTTATTCCTGCATATACTTGGTGCAAAAACAGGATTACTTGGTTTGTACTTCATCATAGTTCCTGTAACTCTCTGGCAGATGTACACATCAGAAAAAAAACAATTGGCAGTTGTCAGTTTATTTCTTGCACTGTTACTTCCGGTATTAGCTTACCAGTTATTGCCAACGTTTAAGATGAGGGTACATTATGCATTGTATGACCGTGAAAATCGGATAGCAGGAAATGTAAGCGGTGATTTCAGTGATGGTAACCGTATGTTGTCCATACGCAGTGGCTGGTATGTGTTTCAGCAAAACTGGTTAACAGGTGTTGGTTATGGTGACATTAAAAAAGAAACCAATAAGTGGTATAATGAATACGCTCCTGCTGTTCCTTTATCACAACGGTTTCTTCCGTTGAATCAATGGATGACCAGTGGCAGTGGTGCAGGCATTGCAGCCATGCTTTTATTCAGCATAGTTATTGTATTACCATTCTTTTCAGCTCAGTGGAGACGGAATAAACAGGCCATTGCATTTGTATTGTTCATGAATATTGTTTTTTTATACGAATGCACTATTGACGACCAGTTTGGTGTGTATTTGTATAGTTTCTTTATATTGTACTGGCATTTGTCGAATCGAATTAAATCCTGATATGCAAGCTGTTTCAGTTGTTATTATTACGAGGAATGAGGCTCACCTGCTTGCACAAACATTGCAGTCGGTTAAACTATTGTCGGATGATATAGTAGTTTGCGATACCGGCAGCAGCGATGCCACGATTCCTATTGCATTAAAAAACGGGGCTGTTGTTATTGAAGAAGACTGGGTGGGCTATGGCCAAACGAAAAATATGGCCAATGAACGTGCAGTGTACGACTGGATATTGCAACTGGATGCCGATGAAGCAATTGATAATGAATTACTGCAGTCCATTCTTGCACTTGACCTGAAAGATGAGAAGCAGGTATTTACTGTACACCGCAAGAATTTTTTCAAAGAAAAACATATCCGCTTTGGCGAATGGTGGAAGGATGAACCTTTCCGTTTATTTAACCGCAACCAGGCTGCCTGGAATGGTGACCCCGTTCACGAAAAACTGATTTTTGAAAAGGACTGCGTGGTGAAAAAACTGAATGGCTCCATTCTGCATAAAACACTTCAGTCAACTGAACAGTACAAAGCAAAGATTCAAACCTATGCCATTGCAAGCGGTGAAAAATATTACAGGCAGGGTAAAAAGGGAGCATGGTACAGGAAATACCTGTCGCCGCCTGTTTCATTTATCCGCAACTATATTATAAAGCTTGGTTTTTTAGATGGAGTGGAAGGTTTTCTGCTGGCTTCCATGCGTGCCGGTTATACCCGTATAAAATATAATACACTTTACCGCTTACAGCATCCACAAAAGAAAAAATAAATTCGGTTTCTTCGTAATTTACGGGCAATAGAATCGCAGATGACGCCGATCACTACTGATTGAACACGGATATATCAGTGCAAATCTGTACAATCCGTTTCATCTGTGTTTCTATCAATCTTTGCTAAAAGAAAAACCTGTATGACCAACTTCATCCCCATCTTTCCCCTCAGTATTATTGTTTTCCCCGGCGAAAACCTGAACCTGCATATTTTTGAACCACGGTACAAACAACTCATCACTGAATGTTTTGAACAAAAAAAACCATTTGGTATTCCGGCGGTGGTAAACAAAGAATTAAAGGACCTGGGTACACTGGTGGAAATAAAAGAAATTAAGAAAGTGTATGAGGATGGTAAGATGGATATTACCAGCAGCGGTGTAAAAGTATTCCGCATGCTGGAACTGATTAAAGAAGTACCCGACAAATTATACAGCGGCGCCATTGTTACCTATCCTGATGATGCAGACGACGGTAACCGTTTGCTGATGCAGAAAGTAGTGCAGGGAATTAAAGCACTGCATAAACTCATACAGGTAAGCAAAGATTTTAAAAAACCCGAAGAAGAACTGAAAGCCTTTGATGTGGCCCACCACATGGGATTAAATGTGGAAGAAGAATATGAACTGCTCGGTTTGTTCCGTGAAGCACAACGGGAAGAATATCTGAAACGGCACCTCAATAAAGTGTTACCGCTGCTGGCCGAAATGGATAACTTAAAAGAAAAAGTAAAACTTAACGGGCACTTCAGGAATTTAGAAGGGTTTAGTTTTGATCTGTAAGAGGATTGGTTTAGTATTTCATATCAAATCTTCCCTGTGTAATACGTACTGTTTCACATCCTGCTTTGGTTAAAGCAAACTCAAATGTGCCGGAAATGATGCCTTTTTGCAAGTCAAACTTTGTAATGTTTAAAAATGCGTTATGATTTGGTATTGTATCATCCCAGTTTCGAAAACAATAATTTGTTGAATTTGAAAACTTGCCAACTGCATCCGGGCTAACGTTTAATTTATAATATCCGGCACCTGAAATATTATAACTGGCAACAACAAAGCTTGTATTATTTCCGGGTTCGTACTTGCTTCCATTAATTTGAAATGTACCGCCATTAAACGTAGGGTCATAATATGAGCTTAACTCATCTAAGCTGCCTCTTTCGGGTGTCCATACTTCTCCATTCACCAAAAAACCGCAGGTGTTTTTTCCTTCCTGTGTTGCAGCCGGTAAATTTTCACCAAACAAACTTTTCTTACAATTGGAGCTGCTGGTAACGATAAGCAGAAATAGTAAAGGGAGAATATATGTGCGTTTCATACAGCAAAAAATGAATGCTAAAGATGAGAAAGCATTCTTTATTATGCAATGATCCGCATCATGGTCATTCGTTAAATAAGGCTTTTTTGTCCTTTGAGTCGCTTATCGTGATTTTTGAGCCCTTCCCTTTTCATCTGTAACTTCGCCCCATGGCAATAACCATCTGTTTCGATTTTGGTAATACCCGTTTAAAAGCGGCCGTGTTTGAACAGGATCAACTCAAAGAAATTTTGATCCTGAATGATGACAGCAGGGAAAGTATGGAAGAGATTATTGCTCAGTTCAAGCCATCCTTTTCCATCTTATCATCGGTGATCAATCATCAGCCGGTGGTGGAAGAAGTGCTGGCCAAGCATACCAGTTTTCATAAATTGTCATATCAAACAAAACTGCCTTTCACTACTCCTGTTGGTAAACCTGAAACCATTGGCGCCGACCGTTTGGCCCTTTGTGCAGCATCGGTTCACCTGTTTCCCGGAAAAAATAATTTAGCCATTGGTATCGGCACCTGCATTACCTACAATTTCATCAATAATCAGAACCAGTTTTTGGGTGGCAGTATCTCACCCGGACTTGAAATGCGGTTCAAAAGTATGAACCAGTTAACAGCCCTGCTGCCATTGGTAAAAATGGAATGGAACTTCCCTCTCATTGGTTATGATACCAAGACCAATCTGCTCAGTGGAGTGGCCTGGGGAATGGCCAAAGAAATCGACGGAATCATTGATGCTTATGCTGAAAAGTACGGGAACTTTAACGTGCTGTTAACCGGGGGTGATACGGTTCATTTTGCTCCTCTGCTCAAAAACATGATATTTGCAGACCCTCAACTAATCTTTAAAGGTCTGTATGCAATCAGTGAGTTCAATCGGTAAGCGTGTTTTAGTGTTATTTGTGCTGAGTTCAGCCATTGTGATCCCCGCCCTTTCGCAGGATAATTCGCCCTGGAGCCGTTACGGTTTAGGCGATATTGTACCATCGGGCAATGTTGCCAACAGGGGCATGGGTCATTTATCTGCTGCCTACAGCGATTTTCAAACGATCAATTTTGTAAACCCTGCTTCTTACAGCAAGTTCGGAGCGCAACGGGCCATTCTTGATCTGGGGCTGGATATCAACAGCCGTAAGCTGAGTAATAATAACGGCAGCACTTATACTTCCAACAACGTTTATATTCCCTACCTCGCCAGCGGATTTCAGATCAAGCCACAAAAAGCAAAGTATGATTTGGGGATGGCATTTGGATTACGTCCGCTCACGAAAGTGAGTTATAATATCCAGAGCGGAGGAAGACTTGCTTCCGGCGACAGCGTTCAGAATGTTTATGAAGGCAGCGGCGGAACCTACCAGGCATTTGTTGGTTCGGCTTTTGGATATAAAGGTTTCAGCATTGGGTTTAATACAGGTTACCGTTTTGGTTCAAAAGATTACACTACAAGAGTTGGTATTTTTAATGATACAGTACCCGACCGTTACAGGCAGGGAAAAAAACAGGTGAGAAATAATTTTGGTGCTCCCTTCCTTGAGCTGGGTGTACAGTACGAAATAAAATTATCGGGCGATACGGCCAAAAGAAGATACAGTTCATTACACCTGGGTGCATATACCAGTACGCAGAGCAAAATGCGTACAACCCGTGATGAAATTTTTGAAACATACTTTGTAACTGATGAAGCCGGTAATGAAAGCAGGGTTGATTCTGTTTCAGAAACAAAAAATATTAAAGGCGATATCATTTATCCTTCTTCGTATGGATTTGGTGTAATGTATGATGTTGTTGGAAAAGGCAACCTTCGCCTTGGTGCCGATGTTGAAATATCCAACTGGGGAAGCTACCGTTATTACGGAAGTGAAGACGGTTTGCAGAACAGCTGGCGGGCAAAGGTTGGTGGTCAGTTTATTCCTGATATTTCAGGCAGGGCAAAAACATACTGGGGACAGGTGATTTACCGTGCAGGATTTCATTTTGGTACAGAACCTTATACCGTGAATGGTGATTTGAAAAGTTATGGTCTTACTGCAGGAATCGGTTTGCCCATTAAACGTTATTCCTTTGCTGAGTTCAACCGTAATAATATTGTGAATGCAGCTTTTGAAATAGGACAGAGAGGAAACCGCAGCACTTCATTACTCCGTGAAAATTATATTCGCTTTACACTTGGGTTCTCATTAAGCGATATCTGGTTTATTAAACGTAAGTATGATTAACTGGTTTGATCATAAAAATATATTTATAAAAGCAGCAGCTTGCATAGCAGGCTGCTTTTTCTTTGCCTGTGAAAATGACATCAAGGTTATACAGGCAATGCAGTCGAAAAAACTCACTGTTGATGAAGTGAAGGTTGTAACCAGTTATCTCAGTACAGGGGGCAGGTTAAAAGCAAAACTTTCTGCACCGTTTATGCTTCGTTATTACGACAGTGTACCAAGGGTTGAATTTCCCAATACTTTGCATGTTGATTTTTATAACGACAGTATGCAGATCGAAAGTTATCTCGATGCAAAAAAAGCATACTACTACGAACAGCAGAGCCGTGTTATTCTCACAGATAGTGTAGTGGTGATCAGGATCAATGGCGACACACTCAAAACAGAAGAACTTTTCTGGGAGCAGAACCTGCATAAGCTCTTTACAAATAAAGATGTTGAAATAAGGCAGAAAACAAAAACCATTTTTGGAAAGGGATTTGAAAGTGATGAAACCCTGAAAAATTTCAGAATTGATTCCATTACCGGGGTATTGCTGGTGGGCGCATCCAAATTTGCAGGAAATTAATTCTTACCTTCCGCTCCTGTTTCAATAACAGATCAGTTACAACATCAATTGCCAGACTATTGATAAATGCCCAAACAATCTGCGTATGAGTATTGAAAAGGATATCTCCCAGCTAAGGAAATTTAACAGCGAACATCACAAGGTCATTGTAAACCTCATCTTCACCAACAGCTGGGTTACCGAAAAATTAAAACAGCATTTCGAGTCGAAGGATCTTACGTTACAGCAGTTTAATATTCTCCGTATTCTGCGTGGCAGCAACGGACCCATATCTACTTTACAGATCAGGGACAGGATGCTGGATAAGATGAGTGATACCAGTCGTATTGTTGACAGGCTGGTGTTGAAAAATCTTGCCAGGAAAGTTGTGAGTAAAAAAGATAAGCGGCTGGTGGATGTTACAATAACCGCAAAAGGAAAAAACCTGCTTGCGAATCTGGATAAAACTCAAACAATGATTGACGAAATCGTTCATAACCTGAACAGCGAGGAAGCGAAACAATTAAACAGCTTACTCGATAAAATCAGGGGATCAGTTTAACTTACAGTATGATTCGTTTTTTCCTGCTCAGCTTTTTTATTTTTCCTGCTCACTTTCTTTTGCGCAGGCCAAACCTGAATTCAGAGCTGTATGGATTGCAACAGTTGATAATATTGATTGGCCTTCCCGAAAAGGGATTGCAGTTGATTCACAAAAAACAGAATTTATCCGCATACTCGATCTGCACAAAAGAAACGGGATGAATGCAGTGATCATGCAGGTGCGTCCGGCAACAGATGCATTTTATCCATCTGCCTACGAACCATGGAGCGAATGGTTAAGCGGTGTGCAGGGAAAACCACCATCGCCTTACTACGATCCTTTGCAGTTTATGATTTTAGAAACACATAAACGTGGAATGGAATTTCATGCGTGGTGCAATCCTTACCGTGCCGATTTTAAATTGGGGAAAGCATCCATCGCCCCATCACATATTACACGTTTGCACCCGGGTTGGTTTTTGGATTATGGAGATAAAAAATATTTTGACCCCGGTAATAAAGAAGCACAGGCTTTTGTTGTAGAAGTGATTCGTGATATGACGGAACGTTATGATGTGGATGCTGTTCATTTCGATGATTATTTTTATCCGTATCGTATTGCCGGCAAAGAATTTCCTGATTCTGCTACCTGGCAGCAGTATGGAAATGGATTAACAAAAGATGACTGGAGAAGAAGTAATGTTGATTCTGTTATTGTTGGGCTGAGCCGTATGATTAAGGAAACAAAATCATGGGTGAAATTTGGGATCAGCCCTTTTGGTGTGTGGCGCAACAGTGATAAAGATTCCCGTGGCAGTAATACCAAAGCCGGACAAACAAACTATGATGATCTGTATGCTGATATTTTATTGTGGCTTGAAAAAGGATGGATTGATTATGTGGCACCGCAACTCTACTGGGAGTTTGGTCATAAAGCAGCGCCGTATGAAATATTGATCGACTGGTGGGGAAAACATACTTACGGTAAGCATTGTTATATCGGCCTGGGTATTTACCGTGCAGGCAGCAGTGATGCATGGAAAGATAGTACGCTGATTCCACGACAGATTGAATTACTTCGTAACACACCCAATGTGCAGGGCATGATTTTCTTCAGCAGCAAATCATTTAACCGAAACCCGAATGGGTGGAATGATAGTCTGCGGCTGCACTATTTTAAAGATCCTGCCGTTATTCCTGAAATGAACTGGATGCAGAAGAAAAAATAACCCATCTTTTGCATCAGTACTAAAATTGATTGTATGAAATCCGTTAATGAAATTAAATTTTTAGAAGGTCCGCAAAGCAGGTGGAAAGAACTCTGGTTTGCATTGAAGGTGTTTGGGGAATTCATGAGAGGGTACCGTGGTCTTGCTTTTATCGGACCCTGTGTAACCATCTTTGGTTCGGCACGATATAATGAAGGACATGAATACTATGATCTTACAAGAAAAGTTGGAGCCGAAGTGGCAAAGATGGGCTTCACGGTTTTAACAGGCGGTGGCCCCGGATTAATGGAAGCTGCCAACCGTGGTGCGAAAGATGTTGGAGGAAGAAGCGTTGGATGTAATATTGTTTTACCGCATGAACAGGAACCAAATCCTTATTTAGATAAATGGGTCAACATCCGTTACTTCTTTGTACGTAAAACACTGCTTATAAAATATTCTTATGCATTCATCTGTATGCCCGGTGGTTTTGGAACACTGGATGAATTGTTTGAAGCCATTACACTTATCCAGACAAAAAAGATCCGCAACTTTCCGGTGATTGTAATAGGTAAAGAGTTTCATAAAGAAATGATGGAACATGTTCTGCTGATGAAAGAAAGAGGAACTATTTCACCCGACGATGATCAGTTGCTGTTTGTTACAGATTCAATTGAAGAAGCTATGCAGACGTTGAAAGAAAAAAGCATCCAGCGTTTTCATCTCCGTCCTGAAAAGCAACATCCATTTGCCTGGCTGTTTGAGCACAATGGCAAAAGGCAGAAAGATTAATTGCGCAATCTTTCTTTCAGTAATTCATCGATTCGTTTTTTATAAACTTCAAAATCTGCTTCTGCAAAAGGATGCTGATAAGGAAATGAATCGGCCACTTTAATGGCAGATAAAAGATCAAATCCTTTCTGTTGATGAAAAGGAAAATACGATTGCCCCTGCATGTATTGGGCAAGGTATTCCTGTTCGGGCTGACCGGGAGTTGGAATGAGGAATGCTTTTTTCCCAAGCTTCATTAAATCCATGAGAGTAGTATAACCGCTTCTGCATATAACCAGTTTCGAAGAACTCAGTTTGTGTTGTAATTCCGCAGCAGCCAAATGATCATGAACAGTAATGTGCGGATATGATCGAAGTGCTGAATGATTCTGCTGTGGTAATCCTCTCACAAATAAAACTTTTCCAGAATAAGATGGTAACTGCTGGAAAATTTTTTCTTCAAGAATTGTTCGTTGCGGCTCTGGTCCTGACAATAGAATTGTAAGATCATATTCCTGTTCAGCAACTTCCTTTTTTTCTAATCTTGATAACAAGCCCAGGTAGGCAGGTTGAATGATTGGTTGTGAAGGATGAGACAATTCGCCGGCAAGATTTTTATTTGCCTCTAAATCGGGCACCCACACTTCCGTAAACTTTTTCATATACCGTGCATGCAGTTTCTGCAATTGACGGTTCAGCCAGTTGCCTTTACCTGAATGAATCAATAACTGATGGGTGATATAGATGTTGTGTGTTTTTTTATTCCAAAAGCCCGAGCGGTTATCACTGATTACAATATCAAACTGTTCTTTTTCCAATACATCTTTCAGCCAGAGATGTTCCTTCCTGAATGCTGCTGAAAATGCGGGGTAATTGCAAAGCCATACTTCCAAATAAAGAAGAACCACTGTTATAACGGATGTCGTATCCCTTCAATGTTCTGATACTGATGCCGGGAAATTCTGAAGCCAGTAAGCTTGCCGCAGCACCATCGGCTGCAAGTACAACCTCGCATTCTTTTGCTGTAAATACCTGATGAGGGGAATGCAACGGGTGGCATGGCCCAACCCCCAATCAAGAGGTGCCAGCAGAATCCGTGTATTTTTTGAGGTAGTCATTCAGAAAAAGATTCATTTTCAGGGAGAAAAGCCTGCAAACTGCCGGTCATCTTCCCAAAGTGCCAAAATAAACTTTAAACAATATAAATCGCAAAAAATAGTTATTTTGTAAGTCACCTTTTAACCGAATATCCAATGATTCCGAAACAATTTGTGAGTTTATTTATGCAGCGTTCAACCCGGTTTGGTTTTCTATTGATATTAGTGAGTGTTCTTTTATTGTCAGGATGCAGTGCATCAAAAAAGAATGGTTGCGGATGTCCCAATAAAAAAGGGATGGTGGGATATTAAAAATGAGTTGAAACAGTAATTTTTATCCGCAGAAAAACGGATAATAAAGAAGGCTGTAAAGCCAGAAGTTGAATAAATGAAACAGAACCAACGCAGAGACTTACTTGTTATGCTTAATAACGAGCATCGCAGCCAACAGGCCATTGACCACGAAGTGGAATGGCTGCATGATGTGCTGTTTCGCATTGAAGAGTTGGATAATTTCTGCAAAGCACATGAAGTGCTTGACCTCAACAGGCATAAAGTAATTAATAACATTACTAAAGTGAGAAAGGCTGTTGTTCGAAAAGCATTGAAAGCGTTTGAATTTGTAAGTAATAAAAACTGAGCGAAGAGTTCAAAAAAGTAAAAAGAGATAAAAGAGAAGAGGTTACACAATTGTTACCTCTTCTCTTTTTATTATACTCTTGTATTTATGCTTCTTTGTTCTCCTTTCCCTCCTTTGAACTCTTAGCCTATAAAAACTTATCGCCAATATTCCGTTTCACTTCTGCCACATATTCCTTGATCTCCTGTTCTTTTTCTTTTTTGCAGATGAGTAATACATCTTTGGTATCAACAATGATGAAATCATCAAGGCCCTGCAGCAATACTAATTTTTTATCATCCACATGTACCACATTTTTTGTGGCATCAATTACCATCACTGTTTTTCCTGCAACAGCATTTCCAAAATAATCCTTCTCCATGTTTTCATATGCACTGTTCCATGTTCCGAGGTCGCTCCAGCCAAAGGAAGAAGGCATTACATACACATTATCGGCTTTTTCCATAATGCCATAGTCAATGGAAATATTGGTGCATTGCGGATAGATGCGGTCGATGGCTTCCTGTTCATTGGCTGTATTGAACTGTTCCTGCTCAGCAACAAACAGTTCATTCATTTCAGGCAGAAATTTTTCAAATGCTTTGATGATGTTTTTTACTTTCCACACAAAAATGCCTGCGTTCCATAAAAAATCACCACTGGCTAAAAATGTTTTGGCCAGTTCCAGGTTGGGCTTTTCGGTAAAGGTTTTCACCTTGTACATGCTGTCGGCCACAGGCAATGGTTCGTGCTGAATATAACCATAGCCGGTATTGGGATAAGTAGGTTTGATGCCTAATGTAACCAGTGCGTTGATGTTATTTACAAAGCTGAATGCATCCATGCAAACCTTTTTAAAGGCAGGGGCATCTAAAATTAAATGATCGGCAGGAGCACAAATCAGTAGTCCATCATTACTCAGCTGCTGCAACTTATAAGCAATATAAGCAACACAGGGTGCAGTGTTTTTTCGTGAGGGTTCGCACAAAATATTTTCAACAGACAGATCGGGTAACTGTGCGGCTACAATTTCTTTGTAATCAAAGGATGTAACAATGTAAATGTTTTCGTTTGGTATAAATTGAAGATAGCGGTCATACGTAGCCTGTATCAGGGTACGGCCGGTATGCAGAATATCCAGGAATTGTTTGGGAAAACCGGTGCGGCTCATTGGCCAGAAACGGCTGCCGATTCCTCCGGCCATAATAGCTACATAGTGATTCTTGTTCATAGTGATTATATTAATCAGCCAACCGGCTAAATAAGTCCTTCTTTAATTAAATCGTGCAAATGTATAACACCTGCGTATCGCTTTTCATTTGTTACCAGTAATTGACTGATATTATTTTTTCGCATCAGTTCCATTGCATCAATTGCCAATGCATCTGCTTCAATTGTTTTTGGATTGAAATTCATGATTTGTGTGGCAATAACATCATTGATAGAACTGTTCTTTTCCAGCATCCTTCTCAAATCACCATCTGTAATTACACCCAGCAATTCATTTTTTTCATTGACCACAGCTGTGGCACCCAAACGTTTCTTTGATATTTCCACAATCACTTCTTTCAGAGTTGCTGTTTCTTTCACATGTGGTTTTTCGTTATGAATATACAGATCAGCTACACGGAGATATAATTTCTTACCCAACGAACCTCCCGGATGAAACTTTGCAAAATCATCACTGTTAAATCCACGCATTTCCATCAGGGCAACAGCCAATGCATCGCCCATTACCATTTGTGCAGTTGTGCTGCTGGTTGGAGCAAGATTATTAGGGCATGCCTCCTGGCTAACCGTAGTGTTTAACACATAATTGCTTTGTTTGGCTAAATAAGAGTCTGTGTGACCCACCATTCCCACCACCGGGTTACCAAAATTTCTTACCAGTTGTGCCAGTACTTTTATTTCGGGGCTTTCACCGCTTTTGCTGATGATCATGATCACATCTTCATTCTGGATCATGCCGAGATCTCCATGAATGGCATCGGCTGCATGAAGAAATGCTGAAGGAGTTCCGGTTGAATTAAGGGTGGCAACAATTTTCTGGGCAATGGCTGCACTTTTGCCGATTCCACTCACAATCAGGCGTCCTTTTGCCTCCAGAATTACGTCGCATATTTTTGCAAAGTCTTCAGTAAGTAAGTCAGCAAGACCTTCCACTGCACCTGCCTCCAATGCAATAGTGCGTTTGGCAACTTCTATGGGGTTAATATTCTTTTGATTCATTGGCGGGGCAAACCTACTTTAAATAAGCAGAATATAAAAGAATGGAATTGTGCAAATTTTCCTGTTGGCAATCAGCGAAATTGAGCTATCTTATCATAATGAACTTTTTTAGCATGTTTTTGACGATTGGGAAAAGGTGGAAAGGCTCAATTTCAGTAACTTCGTCCCCCTTATTCAAAAGCACGGTCTGTGCAGATCAAGTTAACTACCTGCTAAGTAAGTCCAGTTTGTAAAAACCAAAGAGAGAAGGAAAAAAAGTGATGAGTACAGTTAAGAAAAAAACAGCAGCCAAAACTACAACTACAGTAAAAGAGACTGCAAAAAAAGCAACCAAAAAGTCAAACGGAAAACCCGCTGCCGGTAAAGTTCATACTGTTGATCTTTATGCAGCACTGAATGAGCAATTCGGCTTTGATGCATTTAAAGGCACACAGGAAGCCGTTATCCATAATGTACTGAACGGGAAAGATACGTTTGTGATTATGCCAACAGGTGGCGGTAAAAGTTTATGTTACCAGTTGCCGGCATTGGTGAGCGAGGGTGTGGCCATTATTGTAAGTCCATTGATTGCTTTAATGAAAAACCAGGTTGATCTTGTACGCAGCTACAGCAGTAAAGATGATGTGGCGCATTTTCTCAATTCAACCCTTACCAAAAAAGAAACAAAAGAAGTGCATGATGATTTGCTTGGCGGCAAAACAAAGATGCTGTATGTGGCTCCTGAAACATTAACCAAGCAGGAAAACCTTGAGTTTTTCAGCGATTTAAATATTTCTTTTTTTGCTGTTGATGAAGCCCATTGTATCAGCGAATGGGGACATGATTTCCGCCCTGAATACAGGCGGTTGAAAGAGATGATGGACCAGATCAATCCCAACATTCCTATTATCGCTTTAACAGCTACTGCCACCCCAAAAGTGCAGAGTGATATTGTAAATAACCTCGGACTCCGCAATCCTGATATTTTTATTTCTTCTTTTAACCGTGCCAATCTTTACTATGAAATTCAGCCAAAAATCAATAAGGACCAGGCTGTAAAAAGTATTGTGAAGTTTATTTCCCAAAACAAAGGAAAGAGCGGCATCATTTACACACTGAACCGTAAAACAACAGAAGAGCTGGCTGATATTTTAATGGCCAATGGCATTAAAGCCGTTGCGTATCATGCAGGGTTTGACGGTAAGGTGAGAGCAGGTAAACAGGATCAGTTCCTCAATGAGGATGTGCAGGTAATTGTTGCCACCATTGCATTCGGTATGGGCATTGATAAACCGGATATCCGTTTTGTAATTCACTATAATATTCCCAAGAGTATAGAAAATTATTACCAGGAAACCGGCCGTGCAGGAAGAGATGGTATGGAAGGAAAATGTTTACTTTATTATTCGCATAAGGATGTGAGTAAGCTTGAACACCTGATGCGTGACAAGCCATTGAGTGAACGTGAAGTAACGGCACAAATGATCCAGGAAACTGTTGCATTTGCTGAAAGTTCTGTTTGCAGAAGGAAGATCTTACTTCATTATTTTGGAGAAGAATACAAACAGGAAAACTGCGGAAACTGTGATAACTGTTTACATCCAAAAGAAAAGATTGAAGCGAAGGATGAATCCGTGATGGTATTGAAAGTAGTGAAAGCATTAGACGGACGCTTTGCTGCAGAATATGTGATACCGGTGATCATTGGCCGATTAACACCTCAGAACCAAATGTACCGTCATGATCAGATTGCAGAGTTTGGATTGGGTAAAGAAAAAGATGTTCACTTCTGGAATTCACTGATCAGGCAGATGCTTTTGAATGGATTGATTCAGAAAGATATTGTAGAATACGGCTTGCTGAAGATGACAAAAGAAGGTGAAGCATTTCTGAAGAAACCGAAATCGTTCAAAATTGTTCTCAATAATTTATACGAAGAGGCCAATGCAGATGATGATGAAGGAACTGAAACTGGCAATACTGGTGCAGCAACAGATGAGAAATTGTTTGAGATGCTCAAAGAGCTGCGGCATAAAGAGGCGAAGAAAAAAGCATTACCTCCTTTTGTTATTTTCTTAGAGAATTCTTTACAGGATATGGCCACGCTTTATCCAACCACACTGGAGGAACTGGAAAAGTGCCAGGGAGTGAGCAAAGGAAAAGCTATCCGTTATGGCAAACCATTTGTAGAGCTTATTGCAAAATATGTGGATGAAAATGAGGTGGAAAAGCCGGATGATTTTGTGATGAAGAGCGTGGTAAACAAGAGCGGTAATAAAGTATTCCTGATACAGAATGTAGATAAAAGGATCCCGTTAGAAACCATTGCCAAAAACAAAGGCTGGAAAATGGACGAAATGCTGGAAGAAATGGAAACCATTGCTGCCAGCGGCACCAAGCTGCGGCTTGATTATGCAATTGACGAATGGCTGGATGAATATGAGCAGGAAGAAATCATTGATTATTTTAAGACCTGCAGTACCAGCGACCTCAAGATTGCCCAGCAGGAGCTTGAAGACGGGGGCTACAGCTGGGAGCAGCTGAAGATCATGCGAATTAAGTTTCTGAGTGAATTTGGGATGTAGTGGAGGAAAGTTGTAAGCTTTTAACTAATAGACGTTAGAAAACACAAAGAACTTCAGGCAGATAATAATTGAGAATGATTTCAGATTTTAGCCTGATACCTTTATATTTGCAACCCCGAAGCACAAAAATGAAGGTAGCTTCCACTTACCAGAGTGATGTGTTTCAGGAATGGTGCGGTAGCTCAGTCGGTAGAGCAAAGGACTGAAAATCCTTGTGTCGCCGGTTCGATCCCGGCCCACACCACAAGAGCCCTGGCGTTTGCCGGGGCTTTTTTGTTTATCCAGGATGCTTGACTATGGTACACAAAGTATACAATACAGTACTTACCCATACTTTATTTATGTGCTATGCTTTAAAGTAATATTAAACGGACTTTCCGGTATTACTTTCCATTGTTGACATAATATGACCAGTCGATTAAGAATCCTTTTTACTGTATTGTAATATTGTTATGAAATGTATTGGAATGGTTATTCAGCATCCTGAAACAAAGAGGTTAGTTGTTTCGAAAAGTAATCTATCATTCCATTGCGGATAACTTTCAATAAGAAGGAATTACAATTATCTTAAACAAATCTTTGAATTACCTGAGTATATAGACAGATAAGGCGTTACAGCAGAAACGTTACCTTTGAAACGAAACAATCTACTGTGTCAATTTGGAACAAACTGCTATTGATAGTGAGCGTCGTTTATTAATGAAAGTTTCGGAAGGCAATGAACAGGCCTTTCGTGAACTTTTTAATTACTGGCAACCTCTGTTCAGTAATTATATCCTAAGCATTACCAAATCAAAAGAACTTACCGCTGAAATTGTACAGGATGTTTTCCTGAAAATCTGGCTGAAGAGAGAGAAGCTTTCGCAAGTTGAACATTTTAAAGCTTACCTCTTCAAGATCAGCCGCAATGAAGCCATTAATGCGTTGCGTAAGGCCATGCGGGAACAACAACTGGTTAATGAATGGAATAAAAGTCATCATGATACAGAAGATGTACAGCCAGAAAGCAATCCATTACATGAGCAATTAGAATTGGCCGATGAAGCCATTGCTAAACTTACAGAACGCCAGCGGCAGGTGTACAAACTTCACCGGCATGAGCATCTTACTTACCAGCAAATTGCAGACAAACTGGGTATCGGCAAGGAATCTGTAAAAACACACCTCGAATTGGCTGTAAAAGCCATCCGCAAATACTTGCAAGACCGCACCACTGTTCTTCTTCTTCTTATAGAAATGTTTTCAAAAAACTGTAGTAAGTGGCTTCCCCGTTTTAATGGTTTTGTTGTCTTAGTATAAAAGCTTTTCGCTTTTTATAAAAATAACAATTATGAATAACATTATCTCCACTCCCTATTTAAAGCTATTTTCTGTAACTGCCCTTTTTGTAACTGCTTTACCAGTTGTAAAAAGGAACTTGAAAATAGTAGCACAAACCCACAACCAGTGGTAAAAATTGAAACCACCGACACAGGCAGGGTTACATTTTCCCGAAAAGAAATTGGCGAAGAAATACGAAAAAGAATGAAGGCTGACCCAACAGGCTTCCGGCTAAAGGATGCCAGGCTGCTTGTAAAGCAAATGGAGCAACAATTGCCACCAGCAGGCACAGCAACTTACAATACGGAAGATGACCAATCTTATATAACGGAATTAGAGAGTGGAGAATTTGGGCAATCATACTTTCTTAATCTGGCTCCAAACATGGTAGTCTATCCTTTAAATTCTCAATATGAACTTAACAATTTTCTTAAAACCACTGACCCCGGTTATATTGTTGATTACCCGGAAGACTTTATTTATGGATGCAATGAATGGTACTATATTCCTTTTGGTGTAACAGCTATTTATTATACACCATCTGTTCCGGGGCAAAGGAGTTTAGGTTTGTTTATTACCATACCGTTGAAGTATGTGGTATTAAAAAATAATTCTGGAAACTACGCAGCAACGGAGTACCGCTTTACATATGATGCAACTACACATCCCGCCACTATTGATTTAACAGGGATACGATTAGGAGTGGTACAGGAAAAGAATTTCCATTTTGAATACGATAAAGATTCGCATTGGGGTAACTATACTGGGCATGTAAAAGAAGAAAGAACACTTATACGGTCTTTTAATGGTGACTTTAAAGCTGAACCTACCATTAATTACCAACAATACACCTTGGGCATGAGTTTGGGCAACGGATTTACAGTTCAAACTTCAAGCCTTACACCAACAAATATTGATATTAACGGATCTGTTGTTATTCCTACTATGGGTGTAAACAATACTCCGGTTTACAGTTTTAATCATGATATTCATATTATTGGTTATGATAAGAATTATTAAGCTATAAATAATAACTACAATGAAACATCCATATTCAGAAGCATACAAACCGTGAATAAATTTTGGCGGAAAGTTTTTAAATTCGGGAAACTCTTTTTTTACCGAGCGGTATTTAAAAGATACACCTTGAAAATGAAACTGAGATAAAAACAAGTGAGTACAAACCGTCATTACAAAGCTGTCCCGACAAGGTCGTGTAAGTACAAAATTGAAAAATGCAATTTCTCTTAACTGTTTTATGTTATTAAATCGAAATCTCATATTTTCTGATTTTCCCTTAAGCTATCTTCAATGTGGATAGGGGTGTTTTATCCCTCTATATTCGAAACGGCTCAGAATTCATAACAAAAGGACTAAGTCTCTACAAATTATATACAGATGAAATACGGTATTCAACTTTTCTTTCTTTTGTTTTTTTTATCATTCGCCTGCTCATGTTTATTTATAACTATGGCTGATAAGAATTCAAACTTTATCATCACCGGCAATAAACATGGGTTTGGTTTGTCAAAAGATATTTACAGGGATGGGAAAAATGCCGATAGCCTTCTGGCGATAGAAACATGGCCTCTTACAGGAAAAGACAGTTTTTTGTACGATGCGGAAAGTAAAGTAATTCAGATCAGATATTTTGACACTAAAAATATTCGTACGTATAAAAAAGTGAATCAGATTCCTGCTATTGATTCTCCAGCCATAGTACAGGAATTAGACGATTATAGGTTACTGGGTGTTTTTGAAGCAAATGATTTGCCCGGGTTTTATAGTTGCATTTATCTAAGTCCACGTAAAGATGTATTGGAGATTGTTCATAATGGTAATATCGGTTCCCCTGTGATGCCCTTTTTCTGGTTAAAAAACAGTGATAACCCTGTGGCAGGCAAACCCGAAATGCTTAAAACTATGTTTAAGCAATGGACACCTGTATATGATAAAAGCAAGCCCGGTATTCGTATTTCGGGCGGTAAACAGTAAGCAAATGTTTGAACACAGCTGCCGGTAAAGTGGGAAGACCAAAAGCAAGGAAATAACGCTGTATTTTTCTTTTCGTCTTACTTTCTTCCCGGCAATTTTTAATAAAAAACAATTCGTTATCAGATTTAAGAATTGGTGCATTATTTACATGCGTTGTTTTTTACTGTGAACTCAGTCAATAATGAAATACATCAGTCAAATTTTTATACTCTTATTCTTTACAGTTTGCTCATGCTCTCATTTATTTACACCTAAAGCTTATAAGAATTCAAACTTTATCATCACCGGCAATAAACATGGGTTTGGTTTGTCAAAAGATATTTACAGGAATGGACAAAATGCCGATAGCCTTCTGGCCATAGAAACATGGCCTCTTACAGGAAAAGACAGTTTTTTGTACGATGCGGAAAGTAAAGTAATTCAGATGTACAGGAATTAGACGATTATAGGTTACTGGTGTTTTTGAAGCAAATGATTTGCCCGGGTTTTATAGTTGCATTTATCTAAGTCCACGTGAAGATGTATTGGAGATTATTCATAATGGTAATATCGGTTCCCCTGTGATGCCCTTTTTCTGGTTAAAAACAGTGACAACCCTGTGGCAGGCAAACCCGAAATGTTGAAAGCTATGTTTAAGTTTTGGCGGCGGTAATTTTTTATTCCTAAACCTATAAGCCTTTTATTACAGTTCACTTTATACCCAAATTTAGTGAGTGGTGCGGTTGACAAATGCTCCTGCTTTTCCCCAATGTAAAAAAAATATTAACTTCTCTTCCCCCTTTTGCAATTTGCAGGTGTCTTTATAATTACAGGGGGAATGTATGCCCTAAAAATGAATATATGAGGAAAGAAGAAAGGATAAACATCCTGTTATTACTTTATTTAAACGGAACAATTACAACATGCGAAACCGTTGAGTTGGATTCTTTAACAAAAGAAGTTGATGAAAATGTGTTACAAGAGGCATTGGAGCAAGCATGGTTACTTACCGAAGAGAGGAAGGCATTGTTCACAGAGGAGGAAGCGGCTACTATGCTGCAAGGTATTTTACAGGTTCAAACGAAAAAGAACCTGGTTGTTTCTTTATTCAGCAAAAAATGGTGGTATGCCGCCAGTGCAGCAGCCGTGTTATTAGCTGGCTTTTTTGTCATCTATAAATTTGCAGGTACAGAGGCTAAGCCTTCGGTTGCACAACAACCTAACTCAACCTTGCAACAGGATGTGAAGCCGGGAGGTAACAGGGCGGTTCTGATGCTGGCAGACGGCAGTGAAATAGTACTTGACAGTGCCAGTAATGGATTGCTGGCAGAGCAGGGAAACGGAAAGGTGATGAAAACAAAAGAAGGACTGCGTTACCAGGCAGGTACTTCGGACGAAGAGTTGTACAACACAATTCAAACACCCCATGGCGGAGAATATCATGTCGTACTTTCTGATGGCACTCAAGTATGGTTAAACGCTTCTTCTTCTTTTCGTTTCCCAATTCGGTTTACCGGTAAAGAGCGAAGCGTTGAACTGGAAGGGGAAGGATATTTTGAAGTTGCGAAAAATACGTCTCAACCATTTAAAGTTTCTGTAGCAGGCAAAGGAGAAGTAGAGGTGCTGGGTACGCATTTTAATGTGAATGCTTATGAAGATGAAGATCGCATAAAAACCACGTTGCTGGAAGGGAGTGTGAAGTTCAGTGTGTTAAAGGGACAGGAAACATCTGTAACAATGATGCCGGGCCAGCAATCACAGTTAAGCAGTGATGGAAAATTACAACTGGTGAATGATGTGAATATGGAAGAAGCAGTGGCTTGGAAAAACGGCCAGTTTTATTTTGAAAGCGCCGACCTTAAAACCATTTTGCGGCAGTTTAAACGATGGTATGATGTAGAAGTGGTTTACGAAGCCACAGTCAGCAACCGGAAATACTTTGCTATTATCAGCAAGAAGAGTACACTTTTGGAAGTACTGAAAGCATTACAGGCAAATGATATTAAATACAGGATTGAGGGAAAAAAATTAATTGTACTGGCGGGCTGATGAAGAAAAAGTATTTATAACAGAAAGCCCCTGTTTGCGGCAGGGGCCTGAAGTTCAGGCATAAATAAAAAAGGGATTGACTCTTATTTCTAAAACCTAAACATTGCAAAACTATGCAATCAACTGCTATTACCCGAACTTTTGAGAAGGGCCCGGGGAATCAATTACCAAAACTTATCAGGGTTATGAAACTAACCACTCTTTTTCTCACTTTTTTCTGGTTACATGTAACCGCACGAACCGATGCTCAAACGGTTACACTGTCGGTTAAAAATGCACCGGTAAAGCAGGTACTATTACAGGTTCAAAAACAAACTGGCTTCAATATTATGGTGGAGGAGCAACTGCTGGATAAGGCAGGAAAGGTTACATTGAAAGTGAAAGATGCCTCCGTAGAAGCAGTACTCCGTTTGTGTTTTAAACAGGAGCAGTTTTTGTACAGCCTGGAAGACCGTACCATTGTTGTGCGTAAATCGACGCCGGCGGAAACCGTGGAAGAATTGGCTGCAGAAATAACAGGTAAGATTACTGATGAAGAAGGTAACCCCCTGGCAAAAGTATCTGTGTACAATATAACCACGAAGAAAGGGGTGATAAGTAACGATGAAGGAACATTCCGTATACAGGCATCTCAGGGCGATGTGATTCAGTTTTCTTATGTAGGTTTCATAACAAAGCAGGTGAAAATAACAGAAGGCACTACAACACTCACTATGAAACTGGAGCGTCGTGCGAGTGCAGCCGACGAGGTCATCATCACCGGTTATCAAAACGTACAGAAATCAAAAATGACCGGTTCTGTCTCCAAGGTGAAAGCTGAGGATTTACTGCTTAACGGAGCTACCACTATTGAACAGGCTTTACAGGGAAAAATGCCGGGTGTGGAGATCGTAAATAATTCCGGACAAATAGGAACCCGCCAAACAGTAAGAGTACGTGGTGTCTCCACACTGCTCGGAAATCAGGAGCCTGTTTGGGTGGTGGACGGTATCATACAGGAAGATCCGCTTCCGTTCCAGGCTAAGGAACTGAACAGGTTTAATCAGGAACCATCCGGTTCAGAATTGCTGAAAAATTTTATTGGCAGCGCTATTGCCTGGCTCAATCCGTATGATATTGAAGAGGTAACAGTTTTAAAAGATGCAGCTTCCACTGCCATCTATGGAGTTAAGGCAGCTAACGGTGTTATTCTCATTACAACCAAGAGAGGTAAAGCCGGCCGTGCCCCTGTTGTTTCTTATAATGCCAGCATATCTACTCAGTCCATGCTCACCTATGATAAGCTCAATCTCATGAATTCGAAAGAACGCATTGATGTGTCAAGAGAAATCTGGGAAAAAGGATTGACATCTACTACGGCACTGGATAATGTGGGGTACTCCGGATTGCTGAAACAGTATCTGGAGCAAAAACTCAGTTACGATGAATTTAATGCAGGGGTAAAGCAACTGGAAGTGAATAATACTAACTGGTTTGATGTATTGTATCAACGCCCGGTAAACCAGTCGCACAGCCTGAGCGTAAGCGGTGGAAGTGGAAACAGTTCCTATTATGGTTCATTTGGCGCCAACATGCAAAAGGGGCAGGCAAAAGGCAACGGGCAAACGGGTTACCAGGGAAGTGTAAGTTTTACCACCAATATCACTTCCCGGCTTGCAGCTTCAGTAAAAATTGCTGGCGGCTATGCAAAAACAGATGGCTTTTATAATACCGATCCATACAAATATGCCACAACCACCAGCAGGGTAATTCCGGCGTATAATGAGGATGGCACACTTTCGTATTACAATTACTGGAATTCAGGTTTACGGTTCAATGTGTTGAATGAACTATCGCAATCAGGAAACAGCAATACCAGAACCAACTTAAATACCGGAATCAGTATTCGGTACCGTTTCTCCGGTGGCTTCATGTTTGAATCATTGTTTGGTGCCAACTACTCCAATGTTAGCAGCGAAGCCTATGCAACAGAACGTTCCTATGCAATGACCAGAGACAGAGGGTATGAGTATGGTACTTACGGCCCCAATGACCAGCAGTTTAAAATGTCGAGGTTGCCCTTCGGCGGCATTCTTGTTACCGGCAATAACAGCAATTACAACTACACATGGAGGAATGGGCTGAATTATGGCCGCACGTTCAATAAAGTACATGTCGTAACCGGACTGCTGGGTATGGAGTTAAGAAGCAATATCTACAAAGCAACCAATGCAACGGTCTACGGCTATATGCCCGACCGTGGTAAGGTGGTCATTATGCCTCCGGGAATCATTCAGAACTCTATAGGGTCACCCGTTGAGAATTTGCTGTATTCGGCAGATCTTATTAATACAACTATTACAGACAGAACTGCTAATTATGTTTCTTATTACAGTAGCGGTAGCTATACATACGATAACAGGTATGTGATGAGCGTGTCTTTGAGAGGAGATGCATCTAACCGCTTTGGGCAGGATACACGGGCAAGGTTTAAACCCATTTGGGCTGTTGGTGGGAGATGGAATGTAGCCAATGAAAAATTCTTTCGGAAAACCAGCTGGTTGAATGATCTCAGCGTTCGTGCCTCTTATGGATTTCAGGGGAACGTGGCAGAAAATTTCGGTCCAGACCTGATTATAAAAATTCCTGCCGGAACAAATGCTATCAGTAATCTTACTGGAGAACCCATCTACCGTATCAGTAACATGCCTTATTCTAATCTGCGCTGGGAAAAAACACAAACAGTCAACCTGGGACTTGATTTTAATTTTCTTGGCGGAAGAATAGGTGCTTCACTGGATTATTATAACAAGCGCAGCAGAGACCTTATTGTTATGAAGGATGTTCCTTTCGAAAACGGAGTTACACAAATGCCCGTGAAGAGTGGTACGCTTAATAATTCAGGTATTGACCTGTCGTTGAATTTTATACCCGTACGCACAAAGGATTTTACCTGGACAGTTGGCATAAACAGTGCCCGGAACTTTAATAAAGTTACCAGCCGTCAGGTGCAAAATCCAACCTGGAATACAGCCAAATCGGGCACCTATTATGTGGAAGGATATGCAGTATCTTCTTTCTGGGTATTTGATTTTGCCGGCCTTGATTCAGCCACCGGTATTCCGTTGATCAATCTTCCTACAACGGCGCAGAATCCCAATGTGAAGTTTGATGCAGCTGCCTTTATGAAGTACGCCGGTAAATTCAATGCTGATTTTACCGGTGGATTCAATACCAGCTTCCGCTATAAAACACTTACTGTCAGCAGCAGTATGTATCTGTCAACGGGAGCACATAAATTACTGGCTCAGTTGTATTCTGTTGATATGATCAGAAGCACTCCTTATGAGTACAACAACCTTCCCCAGTTGCTCGTAAACAGGTGGAGGAAACCGGGCGATCATTTAACAACCGATATCCCTTCATTACCGCAGGCAACTGTAGGGTTCCTCACCATTCCATCGGGCGCCCAAACGTTTGGGAACCAAAGCCAGGGATCAAGTGAAACACCTTATACGTTGTATAATTTCAGTACAGCAAGAGTGGTGAATGCTTCATTTCTGCGTGTTAATAATATAAGTGTCAGTTATAGTCTGCCCGCAAAAATTGCAAAACGAATCTTTAGCAAAACAGCCATGATTGGTTACAGTATTAGCAATGTGTACACATTTGTAAGCAGGGATTATAAGGGATTAGATCCGGAAGTGGCAGCGGGCTCACAGCCTTTACCACGTATTCATGCATTCAATCTGGCCATTACATTTTAAATCAACTGAATTGTATTTATGAAACGACTAATATTTCTTTCTGTATCGCTGGCCGCTCTTTTTGTGCTGGCTGGATGTAAAAAATTTCTGACAGAGACAAGTCAGGATGAAATAAGACCTTCTACTATTAGCGATTTGGTAGCCCTGATGGCGGGAGATGGCTATCCTTATCAAACCAATCTGAGCCCCATTCTTGATCTGATTTCAGACAATGTTCAATGTAATGGAGGCCAGGGCAATGTAGCTCTCTCAGAGGTGGTTCGCAAAGGGAGAGCTCCTTTTACCTGGATGAAAAATTTGTATCAGGAAGCACTTTTGCCTGGAGGATTAGCCACGGCATACCTGAATTCCTGGCAGACTATGTATGGTAAAATTGCCGGATGTAACACTGTTATTGCTTATATAGACAGGGTGTCTGGCACCGAAACCGAAAAGAACAACCTGCGTGGTCAGGCATTAACCATGAGGGCTTACTACTACTTTATGTTGGTGAATATGTATGGGAAACCCTATAACGCTGAAGGGGTAAATCCGGAAACCAGCTCAGGCGTGCCTTTGAAGTTACGGATGGAGGTTACAGATTCCCTTTATCCACGAAACACTGTTGCAGAAGTATATGCGCAGATAGAAGCAGATTTAAAAGCGGGTTTGAAGTATATGAAGGATTACCCGCAGAACAATAATACTTATAAAATGAATCCGCTGGCGGCATATGCCATGCTATCCCGCCTGTATCTATATCAAGAGAAGTGGGAGCAAGCAATTGCTTATGCTGATTCTGTAATCGCAGTTCGGCCAAATCTTACACAACTTAGTACATACAAGGGACGACCCATAGGGGGATATTATCTGTTTAATAACGGAACCACATTTGAATATTCCAATCGTATTTACGACCCCATCCTGAGTAAAGAAATTATCTGGCAATTCTCGGCCATAGGAACCGGTACCGGCAGCAGTGAGGATGAAGTGTTTCGCTCTTCTGTATTTTCGGCAGCTTATAGCAACACAATTGAGCCCCCCTATAGTGTGTCCAACAGCCTGCTTTCGCTTTACGAAACCCGGCCATTATCTGATACGGCTGTGTACCTGGGAGATTTGCGCTTACGTACCTATTTCTTGACCTCCTTGTATTTCGTTACTACCAGTCCCGTCGTATATGGGTTTAAATTTTATGGAGGAAGCAAGGGTGTGGGCGGTGATGGTTTACGTGTTTCAGAAATGTACCTCAACCGTGCTGAAGCTAAAATTCAGATGGCCATCAAGAATGCGAATGTCTCTCTTTTACAGACAGCGTTGAATGATCTCAACACTTTACGGAGTGCCCGCTATGATGCCAGAAGGCCTTATTCGCCGGTTGTTATTACTGACGCTCAGCAATTGCTTACATTTTGCAAAGAAGAAAGACGCAGAGAGTTTCCGTTAGAAGGCGGCCACCGCTGGTTCGACTTACGCCGTTGGGGGATGCCTTCTATTTCCCATTTCTATGAAGAAGATCCCGGAACGGGGCAAACTTATACCCTGGAAAAGGGTGATAGCCGGTATATACTGCCCATTCCTAATGCCGTATTGGAAAGAAATGCCATGATCTCTCAAAACCCCTGATTATTCACTGGTAAAAAAATCACAATGAAACAACTACAAAATATATTCATGACTCTCCTGGCAGTGTTGTTACTGGCTGCCTGTGTGAAAAAAGAATCAAAACTCACTCCTTCCAGTATCAATGAGTTTGGATACAAACTGTTACAAGGAAATAATAGTTATGATCAGCGGATTATGGACTATTATAACCGTTACGGCGTCTATATGCTTTATAAGTTCACTCCGAAAGATTCCTACTGGGCTGTTACCAAATGGGATTCGGCCTACAGGATGGTTCCGGCCGATTCTGATTATGTGGATCGGCAGCTGGATCTGATTGATACAACTTTTTTCCGGTACTATCAGGATTCCACACTGCGTAAATATCTACCTGTTAAATTCCTGCTCTGCAGTTCTATCCGCTTTAATGGTGCTGGTGCCCAGCTGGATGGATATCTTACAACCACCAGTACAACCGGTTGGATTTATGAAACATTCATTTCCAACTGGGGCAGTAGCCGCATTCTGAATATCCGTGGGGTGAGAGATTCAGCAGTATTGTTCAGAAGCAATATGAACTATGGCTTTCTGCGGTTGATGGATTTAAAAAGTAAAATGAGTCGTTCTGATGTGTTTATTGGTTCGTCTGACTATTCAACAGCGATTATCAATACCACTCAGGCTCAAAGATACAAACGGGGCTTCCTCTCCACTTCAGTAAGTACCACTCCACCCAGTTCACAGACTGACTGGTTAAATTATATACAGGCAATTGTACAGAATCCTTATACTTATCTCACAAGTACCAGTGGTATTAATTCCAATACCACAACTTACCAGGGTATTCTTA
Source organism: Chitinophagaceae bacterium (assembly GCA_016713085.1). Classification (NCBI taxonomy): domain Bacteria; kingdom Pseudomonadati; phylum Bacteroidota; class Chitinophagia; order Chitinophagales; family Chitinophagaceae; species Chitinophagaceae bacterium. Next base: position 1,849,922 of record JADJPV010000001.1, read on the forward strand.
CACCTGTTAAGGACTCCAGCGGTTTAATCAGAAAAAAGTATGAAGAGATTACTAATTACTACAAAACCAATTACAATATTGATCTGCAGCGAATAGGCGACGGGAGGCTTTAAAGCAACGTTCTGATAATACTGTAAGATCCCTGGCTTTTTCAGGCTCCAGACAGAGTATGGACTGCTTACTATTATTTTATTTATTTATTCAACAATAATTCAAAATCTAAACAATGAAGCGAATTAATCATGTACAAGTGTTTGCAGCAACTGTGTTGTTTGCTGTTATACTTATGGCCAGTTGTGCACAGGCTCCATCCAGAAAAAAAATGCCCGGTTACCTGAATGCAGAGGACTTTGAGGCGGCTTATCCGTTTAAAACAAAAGCAGGCCGCACAGCAGAGTTTTCACTTACTGCATCCGATGAAAACCTGTTGTTTGAGGGAAGCGTTCAGAAATTTGTTACAGTGCCTTTGCCCGATCCATCGTTCGACTTGCTGGTGGCTGATCTGATTGAACAGTATAAACCTTACGCCGCTACTATGATTGCTGCCTGGGTAAAACAGGGCAACCAGGGTGTAATTTTTGATTTGCGCAATTCTTCTGACGAAGGAACCAGTGCCACCTGCAGAGTGGAAAAACCAGGCGAGTTTTCATTGCCAGTCATCTTTCGCTGGGATGCCGGTAGTGCTTCACGGGCCAATGTTTTTATGACATTGTTGATGAATACGCCCGGATTTAATACGAAACGCATCAATTAGATTTCTCTTTTTTAAACTTCCGGAAAAAAATCATCACATGAAAATCTTGCCGGATCACTTCAATTATTTATTAAAACTACAAAATGAAGCATACACGTTTTTTGAAAGAGTTTCTGCTCAGTTTAGCAGGGCTGCTCTTAGTTATCTTTGTTGCAGAAGCACAACTAAAGATTGGAACTTCATCGGGCTCACAGGAACCGGCAAAGGAAGATACAACCAAGCCGGCACCAAGGGTTGCCACCAAACCTTATGCAAGTGTTGTTAACAAAAACTTCACCAGCAAGTGGGGATTATTTGCGGTACACCAGTTCCGTGATAAAATTTATTTTGAAATTCCTGATTCAATTCTCAAACAGGATATCATGATCATTAATCGTCTTGTAAGAGTGCCTGCCGGTCATGGAATGTATGCCGGCGAAGCTTTGGATGAAAGAACGATATGGTTTGAAAAAGGACCCGATTCAACAATTCAGATCCGATACGATCTGTTAATTAATGAAGCTGATTCTTCCAGCGCTATTTATAAAGCTGTAATAAAATCCAGTGAAAACCCGATTGTGGCCAGTTTTCCAGTAATGGCTTACGGCAAAGGAAGTGCCGTGATTGATGTTTCAAAATTTCTGAAGGAGAAAAATTTCATCAACGGTATTCATGCATCTACAGCCCTGGCACAAAATGCCAATGTGGGCGGCATGAAGGATTTTTATATCGAATCAATCCGTGTCTATCCTGTGAATGTAGAAATCTCCATCAGCAAGACCATGCCATCATCGTCCAAATTGCTGCCGCCCGGTACGCCCGCTACAATCGAAACAAACACTTCTTTTATTGCACTCCCCAAAGTGCCCATGCAGCGTCGTTATTTTGATCCAAGGGTAGGTTATTTTGCAGATTTCTTTTACGAGTTTGGCGATGCACAACAGAAAACAAAACTGCGGCAATTTATTATGCGCTGGCGAATGGAACCCAAACCAGAAGATAGGGATAAATGGAAGCGGGGTGAACTGGTGGAACCGCAAAAACCCATCGTAATTTATATTGATCCGGCTACACCTAAGCAGTGGAGATCTTATTTGATTGCAGGTGTAAATGACTGGCAGGTTGCATTTGGGCAGGCAGGATTTAAAAATGCAATTATAGGAAAAGAATGGCCGGAAGGCGATACCAGTATGAATATGGAAGATGCCCGTTATTCATTTGTACGGTACCTGCCCTCCGAAATTCCCAATGCCTATGGTCCTAACGTGCATGATCCAAGGAGTGGAGAAATAATTCAAACTCATATTGGCTGGTATCACAACGTAATGGAATTACTGAGTAATTGGTATATGACGCAGGCTTCAGCGGTTGATCCACAGGCACGCACCCCCATATTGAATGAAAAATTGATGGGGGAGTTGATTCGCTTTGTATCGAGTCATGAAGTTGGTCACACACTGGGGTTGCGCCACAACTTCGGCAGCAGCAGCCGCACTCCGGTAGATAGTTTGCGCAGCAAAACCTATCTGGATAAATTCGGGCACACGGCCAGCATCATGGATTATGCACGTTTTAATTATGTGGCACAACCCGAGGATGGGTTAACACAGCAGCAACTGTTTCCCCGTATTGGCGATTATGATAAATGGGCCATTGAATGGGGTTACAAATATGTAGCTGCACCCGATGCGGATGCAGATAACAAGATCGTTCGTACATGGATCAAGGAACGCCTGAAAAATCCGAGACTCTGGTTTGGCGACGGCGAAACCAAAAGATTTGATCCTCAATGTCAAACAGAAGATCTGGGAGATGATGCCATAATAGCAAGCCGCTATGGTATCAAAAACCTGCAACGGATTCTTCCCAACCTGCCGCAATGGACATTTGAAGAAGGAGGTTTGAATGAAAACCTGGCCAATATGTACAAACAGGTGCAAAACCAGTTTACACGTTATATGTTGCATGTACTGAAAAATATCAGTGGTGTCAATCATGTTTTCCGTAGTGAAGAAGAAGGTGGCCCCTTGTATGAGGTTGTGCCCAAAGGAAAACAAAAATCAGCTCTCACTTTCTTTGATGAGCAGGTGTTTACTACACCTATGTGGCTTCTGGATAAGAATGTCGTAAGTCGGGTAACTCTTCCTGCGGGTCAGAATTATGTGGAAGAGATACAGGTGCGTATGCTCAACACCTTGCTTGACATAGGGATGGTGACAAAGCTACAGGCAAATGTGCAGCAGTTCGGGAATAATGCGTTCCCTGTGGAAGAATACATTGCTACCATTCATAAGAGTATCTGGAAAGAAATACTTGGTACAGGACCTGTGAAAATGGATGCATACCGCCGCAATCTGCAAAAAACTTACTTCGGTGCAATGACTGAAATCATTATGTCAAAAGATCCTGTTTATACAGAAACGGAAGCTTCCTCGATTATCAGAGCCGATATGTTTCTGTTAAAAACAGAAATAGATAAGGCCATTCTGCGCTCAACAGAGCCATTAACACTCTATCATCTGAAAGATATCCAGGAACGGTTTAAAACAGCCTTCAATTCGAAACTGTAATTTTTTCTCATGCTGATTGATTTTTAAATTCAGCGGGCAGGTGTTTCCACACCTGCCTTTTTTTTAAAAGAAGATCTCTATCAGTTGGATAAAAACTGTTACAATGTAACTGCCCGAATGTAACCTTCCGTAATTCTGTGAAGAAGGTTGTGTCATCTTGTTTTGGTAATGGAAGAGTATCGTTATTCTGTTCAGTGTATAGTCAACTGATATTGATTCTTCCTGAGTTAGCAAAGAAAGGGTTTTGATCATTTGCCTGAATTTTCAAGTATAACTGACGTAACAGCTAAAACACTGCTTTCCATACAAGGAAGGGAAATTTGATATAGTCGATGAGCTATCAGCTGTAAAAGATGTATCATGGAGATAATACTTGATCTGCAAACACAACGTACCAGTTGTGAGATATGTTTAATTGCCTGTTTCAAAAGAACTGTATTTCAGAATTGATTATTTTAGAATATTCAAACCGTTTTATGAAAAAACTAAGTTCTGTTTTACTGCTTCTGCTGTATGTTATTTCTGCATTCACCCAATCATTGCCAAGAAGCATTCCTGAAGCGGAGGGTGTTTCTTCAGCCGCCATTATACGGTTCATTGATGCTTATCAAACAAAGAAACATGAATTACATTCTGTAATGATCATCAGGCATGGAAAAGTAATTGCCGAAGGATGGTGGTCGCCTTACAGGGCTGATTTAAAACATTCGATGTATTCAGTAAGTAAAAGCTGGACTTCCACTGCTATTGGTTTTGCTGTTGATGAAAAGAAGCTTTCCGTCGATGATAAAGTAATTTCTTTTTTTCCTGAATATGCAAGCCTGTCATCGAAACCATATCTGGCCGACCTAAAAGTGAAGGATCTGTTGACTATGTCTGTGGGTCATGCGAAGGAAATGTTTGAACGGGTGTTTATGCAGGCAGACTGGGCCAAAGGATTTCTTGAAATACCTATTGTCAATGTTCCCGGAACAAAATTTTTATACAATACGTTAGCTACTTATATGCTGTCGGCAATTGTACAAAAAGTAACGGGGCAAACAGTAATGGATTACCTGCAACCAAGATTATTTACTCCGCTTGGTATTTCAGGAATTGACTGGGAAATGAACTACAAAGGAATCAATACCGGAGGCTGGGGCATTCGTGTAAAAACAGAAGATATGGCTAAGCTGGGTTTGCTTTACCTGAATCAGGGAAAGTTTAATGGCAAACAAATTCTTTCAGCCGATTGGGTAAAAGAAGCAACAGGCAAACAGATTGAACAGAACCCAAGTGCTACACAGGAGAAAAAAGATTCTTCTGATTGGTTACAAGGATATGGATACCAGTTTTGGCGCTGCCGTAACAATGCGTTCCGTGCCGATGGTGCATTCGGACAATATATTGTGATGATGCCTGAACTGGATGCCGTTGTTGTAATTACATCAGAATCGCTCGATTTACAGGATGATTTAAATATGATCTGGAAATATTTACTGCCTGCATTCAATACAACTGCATTGAATCCAGATCCAAAAAGCTTACGTCAGTTAAAGAAAAAAACAAACCGGTTAAAACTCGATCCGCCTGTTTCGCATTTGCGAAAAGGCGATGAGCATTTACTCAACACAACATTTGCATTAACTGCAAATGCATTTGATTTCAGGAACCTCACGATTCAGAAAAAGAAAAAAAATTGGTCGTTGCAGATTGAAACAAAGGATAAGAAAACACATCTTATTCCACTTGGCTTTGAAACATGGAGTTTTGGAGAAACCAAACTGGTTGGTCCTTATCTCTTACGTCCAGCCCCCGTGAATTTTGGGTTATTATATCCTTTCAAAGTTGCCGGCAGTTGCAGATGGCTTGATGGGCAGACGCTGGAAGTAACAGTAAGATATATTGAAAGTCCGCATCACTGGACAATGACCATGAAACTTGAAGAAGGCCAATTAAAATTAAAAATGATCAACTCGTATAACCCCGAAACCGTTATTGAAATAACCGGGAAACAATAAGAAAGAAATTTATAAATCAATTACTCTTCTTTCTTTACTGCTCTGAAAGGCTGCCTCAATAATTTTAATCACTTTCATTCCATCTTCAGCAGTTACAGGAGGTGGCTGATTGTTGCGGATGGCTTGATAAACGCCTTCGTAATAATCGGTATAGTTTCCTTTCAGCGAAGGAATATATTCTTTAATGATCTTTCCATTGATTTCTGAATGCAGTAGGCCTTTTTCTGATTCAGGTTCTATTCCATAACCATCTTCAGTTGGTAACATGCCCGATTGCAGTTGTTCCTCCTGCATATCTGTTTTTGGTTTAATAAATGAGCCCTTGCTTCCATGTATAATATAACCTGGCAATGCTTCACGAACCTGGTAACTTGCTTTAACACGAACACGATGTACAGGATAGTAGAGCAGCAGTTCAAAATAATCATCCACCTTCGATACAGGGCGCATGACGGCAATATCAGCAAACACAGCTTGGGGCATTCCGAATAATTGCAGAGCCTGGTCAATTAAATGTGAGCCGAGATCATATAAACATCCTGTTCCGGGTATGGGTGTTTCTTTGTGCTGCTTTGGACTCAGTTCTTCTTTATACCGATCGAAATGAAATTCGGCTTCAACGATATCGCCCAATAATTTTTCCTCAAGCACTTTTTTGATTGTTCTGTAATCACTGTCGTAACGGCGGTTTTGAAAAACAGATAATTGCTTGTTTTGCTTTGCTGCGTTCTGAATTAATTCTTCGGCCTCTGCAACTGTAGCAGTAAATGGTTTTTCACAAATCACATGTTTGTCTGCAAGTAATGCCTGTTTGGCAAAATCATAATGAGTAGTGTTAGGCGTATTCACCACCACTAATTCAACCAACTCATCAGCCACTAATTCTTCCAGTGTACGGTACACTTTTACTTCAGGATATTTTTCCTGAGCCAGGTTTTTGCTTCTTACCCAAACGGCATAAAAACGAAAACCGGGATGTGTGCTGATGAAGGGAGCATGAAACACCCATCCACTCATTCCAAAAGAACAGATTGCTGTATTGATTGGCTGCATAATTTTTTATTGAGTTGCCCGAAGTTAATCTTCTTTCTTTTTCACAACCAGGAACCAATCATTTTCTAAGGGCAGGTATCCATAATCATAACAATAGAAATAAGTCTTCCCTGTTTTTGTTGTGTAAAGATGTGTGAGGTATTTGAAGTGAAAACCCAGTCGTTGCAGCTTGTCTTTATTGGCTTTGGCTGTTTCTTCACCATCAGGTAAAATACTTTCCAAGATCTTCCTGTTTTTTAAAAGAGTGTTGTTGATATTTCTCACATAACTGCTGTGAACTCCCTTAGCTTTTTGCAGGTTGTTGTAACTGTTACGGCAGTAATCATCGCAAAATTTCTTATCGACTCTTCCTTTTAGTGTTTTGCCACAGGCCAGGCAGGTTTTGCTGTCAGATGCAGTCATAGCAAGTGTTTTGAAGGATCAATATACAATTATTTATCCGTGTGCAAACGTTTTTACACGTTTAGCTTCGGGAGTAAACGGATAAAAACCGGATAAGGCTTTTGTGCCGGACCATCTTTGTGTTGTCAATCGGCAATAACATCAACGGTTGACTGAGATAACAAAATTCAAAACAATTAAATTTCAAAGTCATGTACGCACTTAAGAACAAAGTTCAACTGATTGGTAACCTAGGCAACGCACCGGAAGTAAGAACATTAGATGGTGGTAAAAAAATGGCAAAGTTCAGTATTGCAACAAACGAAACCTACCGTAACGCAAAAGGAGAGAAAGTAACCGAAACACAGTGGCATAATATGATTGCCTGGGGGAAGGTAGCCGAGATTGCCGAAAAGTATTTAACCAAAGGAAAAGAAGTAGTGGTTGAAGGAAAGCTGGTAAACAGAAATTACACAGACAAAGAAGGGAATAAAAAATACAGTACTGAAGTGCAGGTGAATGAGTTGCTGTTGCTGGGAGAAAAAGGGAAGGCTTAAATTACTGCCACGAATTGCACGAATCTTCACGAATAAAACAATTCTTTCGTGTTGATTTGTGTGATTCGTGGCCTTTACCAAAAAAACCAAACCTGATTTATGGAGCAAATTCTTTATAGATCTGAAGTTTACCAGATTGTTGGCGCATGTATGGAAGTCTACAATAATCTTGGTTATGGTGTTCTGGAAGTAGTGTATAAAGATGCAATGGAGGTTGAGTTTCTTCAACGGAGCATGAACTATGTTAGGGAAGAGAAACATGCAATCGAGTATAAAGGAGTAACCCTGCAACATAAGTTCTTTGCAGACTATACGTTGTTTAGCAATATAATAGTGGAAGTAAAAGTAAATAAGGATGGTATTACCGATGATGCTGTTGCTCAAACATTAAACTACCTCAAAGCTTCCGGACTAAGATTAGGTTTGATCATTAACTTTGGCAAATCAGCACTTGATTATAAGCGGCTGATTTTTTAATTTTCTATCTATGCAATCTGTGGAGCGCAACGAAATATTTGATCTGGCTTTCCGTTTTGTAACCGAAACACAGGAAAGTATTTTTCTTACGGGCAAAGCCGGAACAGGTAAGACAACTTTTCTGAAATATCTTAAAGAACATTGTTCCAAAAATATTATTGTAGCTGCACCAACTGGTGTTGCTGCCATCAATGCAGGCGGTGTAACATTACACAGCCTGTTTCAATTACCCTTTCATCCTTTTCTTCCAACAAACTCAGCAAAGAGTGAATTACTTTCCAAGATCAGGTATAACAAGCAACGTCTACACCTCTTGCGTAAAATGGAATTACTGGTGATTGATGAAATCAGTATGGTTCGTTGTGATGTGATGGATGCCATTGATACGATTTTGCGAAGTGTTCGTTATCAGCATCATGTTCCATTTGGCGGAGTACAGTTGCTTTTTATCGGCGATCTGTTTCAGCTTCCTCCCGTTGCACAAAATCAGGAATGGAGTATTCTGCAGGAATACTATTCGTCCTCTTTCTTTTTTGACAGTCAGGTAATCAAAGAGCAAATGCCCTTGCTGATTGAGTTGAATAAAATCTACCGGCAGAAGGAACAAAGCTTTGTTGAACTGTTGAACAAAGTACGAAACAACCAGATTGAACGGGAAGATTTCGATCAGCTGAATCAACGTTATATCCCCGGTTTTCAACCATTGGCTGAAGAAAAATATATTACACTTACCTCACACAACAACCAGGCAGAACTGATCAATCGTCAGCAATTACAAAAACTTACTTCATCTGCATTTACCTACAAAGCAGATATTGAAGGAGAGTTTTCGGAGAACACTTATCCTGCTGATGCGGAGTTAATATTGAAAGAAGGCGCACAGGTTATGTTTTTGAAAAACGATACAGTTGCAAAGAGATACTTTAACGGAAAGATTGGTATTGTGAAATCACTGGATGATGCAGAGATTATTGTTACAAGTGATGGTGAAGACATTCATGTGCTGAAAGAAATTTGGGAGAACTCCCGATATACATTGAACAGAAGTGATGGCAAACTTGAACAGGAAGTGATGGGAACTTTTGAACAGTACCCATTGCGTTTGGCATGGGCCATCACCATTCATAAAAGCCAGGGGTTGACTTTTGATAAGGTTATGATTGACGCAGGAGCTTCTTTCAGCAGTGGTCAGGTATATGTTGCGTTGAGCCGTTGCACCAGTATTGATGGAATTGTGCTGCTGTCGAAAATTAATCCTTCTGTAATTTTTAATAACCAGCATGTACTCAACGGACAAAATTCATTAACAACAAAGGGTTCTTTAGCTGAACGGTTTGCACAGGCCAGAAAATTATTTACACAGCTTTTACTGGAAGATCTGTTTTCATTCGGGCAAACGGAAATTGCCATTAAACAATTGCAGCAAAACATTATCAAGCATAAACATGAGTTGAATGAAGAAGCTGAAGCTTGGGTAGAAGAATTGTTGCAGCAATTTGATGCAGAGAAAACCGTTGCTCAAAAATTTATCATCCGTATTCATGAATTATTAAAAGAAGAAGGAGTTGTTGAGCAGAACCCGGCTTTACAAAAACGAATACAGGACGCAGCGACTTATTTTCTTCCACGTATTACTGCATTACAGCAAACAGTCAATCAGCATCCGTTGATTACAGAACTTAAAACAGCTGCTGATGAAGTGAATGAACACCTGCAATCGCTCTGTATTGCACTTCATACCTCTGCATATTTATTGCAGTACGGGAAAGAAGTTTTTTCTGTTACGGTTTTTTTGAAACACAAACTTAATCTTGCTATACCCAATTTCCGGGTAACCAGTTATGCAGGTAATAAAAAGCAAACGGTTTCCAATATTAATCATGCAGAACTGTATTTTCAATTGAAAGAATGGAGAGATCGGGTTTGTGAAGAAAATAATCTGCCGATTTATATGCTGGCCAACAGTAACAGCCTGACTGAAATCTGCACGTATCTGCCTCTTGCTAAAAATCATTTAATGATGTTGAGCGGTTTTGGAAAAGCAAAGGTTGAGAAGTATGGTGATGAGATACTTGAAATGGTAGAGAGGTATTGCAGTGAACATCATATCGAAACAAATATTGAAGCAAAGGAAGCAAACCCAAAAAGACAACGGAAAGAACCTTCCACTCCAAAGGCTGAGAAGGTAAGTTCGTTTTCTATTTCATTGCAATATTATAAAGAGGGGAAAACAATTGATGAAATAGCAAAGCTTCGCAATTTTGCCAACAGCACCATTGAAGGGCATTTGGCTGAGGCGGTTAAACATGGTGAAATATCTGTGTTTAAACTGGTCTCAGATAATAAGGTTGAGGTCATTAAAGAAGCCATTGTCAGTAACCCCGAAATGAAATCTGGTGAGTTGAAGGGGTTGCTTGGTGATGAATATACGTTTGCAGAAATCAGGGCAGTAGTCAATCATCTGTCAAGGCTTGATGCTAATCAGGATGTTAAACCTAGCAGTCAGAATGGGAACACAGAAGATGTGTTCTGAAATTTTATAAATGGCTCTTGCAAAATCTTTTTCTAAGAAGTAATTTAACTTTCGGTTTGTTTCCCTGTCATAAAGCAACTGAATATTCACTTCAAAAGTTATTACATGAAAAAGATCTGTTTTGTTTTACTGGCTATGCTTGCATTCACAACCTTCAATTCGTTTACTTCTGTTCAAAAAGACTGGCATTTTATAGGCGATAAATGGGCCGCATTTGGTCCTGATCGTGATGTGCTGCGTGTTGGCGGAAATGATGCCTACCGTCAAATCAAAATCAGGGTAACAGATGGCCCTCTGAGGATTGTAGATGTTGATATTTATTTTGAGAATGGCGAAAAAATGAATGTGCCTTTAAAGAATGTATTCAGGGCCGGGCAGGAAAGCAGGGTTATTGATTTACCGGGCGGTGTTAGAAAATTAGATCGTATTGATTTTTTGTATACTACAATCGGTAAAGCTAAGGGCAAAGCTAGGGTTGCAGTTTGGGGGAAACGATAATACTTATCTTAACTCATCCATAGAGCAGCAGAATTTTCTGCTGCTTTTTTATTTCTTCCCTTCCAGTTTGTTTACATATTCTAAAGATCCCAACCTGAAGCGAAAGGGGATGCCAGTCTTCTTTTCCAGTTTATATTCTCCTACACACATAATTCCCCAATGGCTGAACGGGCTTCCCCAACTAACCTTTACAGTATTGGTTTTTGTTAAAAAAAATGAAGGCTGAGGAGCTAATGTTTGAAAAACTGGCATAACAACAGGGTGAATTCTGGCTTGTTTTGCTGCTGTATCAATAGTTTGGGCATTGATTTTCAAAGAGAATGTTAAGAAAAGGGCCGCCAAAGCACAAAAATTGTTCCAATTTTTAAACATGACCTGATTTTTTAATAATTTAGCCGCTGAAAGAATTACATTGTAAAGATAAACTGTATCCGGAAAATGGCACTCAGTCAGGGACTTCAACAAAAATTACTGCAAAAGCTCTCTCCTCAGCAAATTCAGCTGATGAAACTGCTTCAGGTACCTACGGCTAATCTGGAAGAACGGATTAAAGAGGAACTGGAAGAAAATCCCGCCCTTGAACAATCAGACGAAGACAGCGATGAACAGAATAACGAAGAAATAAAAGATGAGTTTGACAGCAGCGAGGAAGATGAGTATGATTTAGAAGGAAGTGAAGATGAATATGGAAGCATTGACATTAACGAATATGTAAATGACGGGGATGATGAAATTGCGGATTACAGAACAAGAGAGGATAACTATGCTGACCAGGAGGAACGGAAATCATCACCTGTAAGGCTGGAAGCCAGTTTTTATGATCTGCTTCTTCAGCAGTTAGGAATGCTGAAACTGGATGATAAAAAACAGGCAATAGCTGAGCAGATTGTAGGCAGTATTGATGATGATGGTTACCTGCGCAGGGAAAACAGTGCTATTGTGAATGACATGGCTTTCCGCCAGAATGTTGAAACATCTGAAAAAGAGATTGAAGAGTTAATTCTGCTGATTCAGCAATTTGAACCACCCGGTATCTGTGCCCGTGATTTGCAGGAATGCTTACTTATTCAACTGCGGCATAAATTCAAAACAAATCCATCAAAAGATATCCAGGCAGCCATCCTTATCCTGGAAAAATATTTCGATGAGTTTACCAAGAAACATTACGAAAAAATACAACGAAGTCTTTCTCTGGATGATGAACAATTAAAAGCAATCATCCGTCAAATAGTAAAGCTTAACCCCAAACCCGGGGGTAATGTTGGTGAAGTAAATAAGGCAGAGGCTTATGTTGTTCCCGATTTTTTTATTCTCAATAATAACGGCAAACTGGAGCTAACACTCAACTCCCGCAATGCACCTGATCTCCGTATCAGCGAAGGTTACAGGGATATGCTGAAAGAATATGACAGGGGAAGTAAACGGGATAAGCGTCAGAAGGAAGCAGTGATGTTCATCAAGCAAAAAATTGATGCTGCCCGCTGGTTTATTGATGCCATCAAACAACGGCAGAATACGCTTTTACATACGATGAGTTCGATCATGGAACACCAGGAAGAGTTTTTTCTTACTGGTGATGAAACAGAACTCAAGCCGATGATCTTAAAAGATATTGCAGAAAAAACAGGGCTTGATATTTCAACTGTAAGCCGTGTGGCCAACAGCAAGTTTGTACAAACAGAGTTTGGTACTTACCGGTTGAAGTTTTTCTTCAGTGAGTCATTAAGTACCGACAGTGGCGAAGAAGTATCAACAAGAGAAGTAAAGAAAATTCTGTTAGATCTGGCAGAGGCAGAAGATAAGCGCAAACCATTAAGCGATGAGCGCTTAACAGAATTACTTCAGGAAAAAGGGTATAATATTGCACGAAGAACCGTGGCCAAATACAGGGAACAATTGAATATTCCTGTTGCAAGGCTGCGTAAACAGCTATAAGTTATGGATCAAATGATGGTAAATGAGAAAGGCGGTCTGAATACAAATCTGCACCCGAAAGTGTTGAGATTTTTTGCTTCTTTTTTCTCTTACCTGTTTCATCCCCTGTTCATTATTGCATGGGTAACCTTATACCTGCTGTTCAGAAACAGTATTGTGTTTATTGGTGAAACGTCATTTGAAAAAATGGTTGTTTTTCTCCGTGTTTTCAGTACTTCTATTTTTTTACCTATAGCTACTGTATTGCTGCTGAAAGGGCTTGGTTTTATTGATTCTATTCAATTACATACACAAAAAGACCGCATCATACCTTATGTGGCCTGCATTACTTTTTTCTTCTGGAGCTTTTATGTTTCCAAAAGATTAGGTGACCCATCAGAACTTACGGCTTTTTTACTCAGCGTTTTTATTGCATCATCGGCCTCACTGATCATTAACAATTATATGAAAGTGAGTATGCATGCAATGGGTGTTGGAGGATTAACTGCTTTCTTCTCCCTGTTACTTTTTGCCAACAGACTGGATGATGTGTTTTCCCTGTTACTTGTATTTCTTATAGCAGGCATAACCACAACCAGCCGGTTTATTGTAAGTGATCACAAGCCGGCTGAAATTACAGTTGGTTTTATAACTGGGGTTTTGATACAGGTGATTACCTGGTTTATCATTCGATAAGTTAGAAATGAGTTGGTGCCTGACGGATTACTTTTTGATTCCTTCTTTTATCCATGCTTTGAGTGGGCTTTTTACGCCTTTGATATGAAGAATGTAATAATTAGCATCAAATAAAAACCCCGCAGATGCGGGGCTTTTCATCAGGAATTGGTGAAATCAACTGGTTTACAAAAAGTATCAGCTGTTTAATATGGTTGATTTTGCCTGGTACTGTTTATTGGGATGATAGATAAACATGACAGTTCCATTTTTAATGGTATTAATGATGCCCGCAGTTTGTTTGGCGGGAACGGCCGGGCAGCCAAAGCTGCGCCCAAGATATCCGTTCATGCTTGCAAACTTTTCTGTTGCATAATTTGAGCCATGCATTACAATTGCCCTGTCGTAAGCTTTGTCATTGATTCCTTTTTCAAGGCCTTTTAATTTTAATGAATATCCATTGTCGCCAAAATAGGGCTGAAGAGTAAGATAAAAACCTAAACTGCTTTTGTTTGATTCGGGTTTGTTAGAGAAATCAGTGGCATAATCCAAACCGCTGTTGCGGCCATGTGCTACTAACGTTTGATAAAGGATTTTGCCTTCAACCATGTCAATAATATAAAGCCTGTTTTGACAGGATGATTTGGAGAAATCTGCAACGGTTAAAATTTCAGACCTGTTTACCATTCCTTCTTCCAGTAATTTATAATATCCTTTGTAGGCGAGTTCAAATGCCTCTTCTTTTAAGCCTGCCTGTAATAGCTGAAGATTATTGTAAATACTGTCGGCTCTTTCAACAATTACTTCCTCTGCAGTTTTTACAATTGCGGTGGTATTGGTGAAGAAGCTGTTAGAGATTTTCCTGTCTTTAGGACTGCTCCCGGCAATGAGGATGGGAACCTGTAAGAAAATGACAGCTGAAATGGCCAAATAGACCAGATTGGTACGGAATAGTTTCATAGTACGGTTTTTTACGGAATCGAGGATTGATAAAAATAGTAAAACATTCTTATTCTCCAAATACATATACTGCAACGTTTTTAATTTTAAAATAGTATCTCAGGAAGCAGAATCAGTTTTGGAGCTAATGGTGGTTAAAGAACCGGGAGCAAATTTAACCCTATAAGCGTAGGGGAGGTGTTAAAGCGGCCTGTTGAATATGGCCATAATCTGCCTTGAAAGGACAAGAGGGCTTCAATTGACTGGTAATCAGTTACAGGAGTGCAGGGTTTAACATTGGTTGGAGTAAAATAAAAAGGCTCCGGGCAATTTAACCAGAGCTTAAACTCCCCGATTTAAGCATGTTTTGCAATTTTTCATTTAATGCGTTCATCAGCGCAGTGCCCATACTTAACCCATGCTCTATCCACGCTCTATCTATGCTCTATGCCCTAAACGGCATAAAGCGGCTTTTCCGGCATAAATATCCATTGTTGGCATAAACGGCATAAATGGCCGGTTGATTTTCATTCCCTTTTTGTGCAGTGTAATCTTGTTGTGCAATTGCAGGTTTTCAATTCTGTTTTGCTGAAGCTGAGTAAAACAGTGGCCTGAACAGAATGTGCCGCATAAACATTCTGCATTTTTTGAATTAAAATTTTAAGACGATGGCACAACAAAAAGGGATCATTCCATTGAAAGGAACGATCGGTAACATTAATTTCTACAAAAGCCGTGACGGATACTTAGCAAGAGAAAAAACCAGCATTGATGCTGCCCGTATTGCGAATGATCCGGCATTTGCCCGTACCCGTGAAAACGGTGCTGAATTTGGCAGGGCAGGAACGGCAGGTAAAGTTTTGAGAACTGCACTCCGTTCACTTTTACTGAACACATCTGACAGCAGGATGCTTTCCCGTTTGACTGGTGAGATGATGAAAGTGATCAAAGCTGATGCAACGAGTGAAAGAGGACAACGGAATGTGATTGATGGCGAGGCCTCATTACTGGAAGGTTTTGAGTTTAATGCGAACAGTAAACTTGGTACTACCCTGTTTGCCGGGTACACCGTTACTGTGAACAGGGCAACTGGTTTGCTGGTGATCAACTTTCCTTCTTTCATCCCTGCGAATTTGATTGCAGCCCCGAGTGGTGCAACTCATTTCAAAATTGTTTCTGCGGGTGCAGAGATTGATTTTGAAGAACAGGTTTATGTAGTTGAAACAGGAACAAGCGGAGAGTTGCCATGGAATGCAACAGCTACTGCTGTATTAAACCTGCAGCACCAGGTTACAGCGAACAGTAACAAACCACTGTTTCTTGTACTGGGTATTGAGTTTTCACAGGAGGTGAATGGAACGATGTATTCACTGAAGAACGGTGCATTTAATGCACTGGCACTGGTGAAAGTGGATTTGGATTAATGACAAACCTCCATTTGCTGAAAATTAATTAGCAAAGGCAGAGGGGCCACGAATTACACAAATTGACACGAAGTTCAAAACGTGTTAAAGGCAATGAAACCGGGGCTGCATCAATTAAGTATTTGTGAACAATAAAGCCATCTCCTGTAAGGAGCAATATGTGTTCAGAAATGAACATCATTCAAACAGAAGCTTTGAATTGTGAATCAGATTTTGTTGATGCGGTATGAAGGCATGCATTCAACCGGTTTCATTTTTAAAAAGTGAACAAACAGTAAGTGTAACAAATTTCTTTTTACGATTCAATTTTATAAGATGGAAACAATCATCAAACGAATGAAACGGCCAACACCCTTGTTTTTCAAAAAAGTAAGGAATACAGGGTTTGTTATTGCCGGAATTGGACTTTCTATTTTACTGGCACCATTCAGTTTGTCTGCTGCTGTACTTCATATGGGCGGGTATCTTTTCCTTGCCGGTGTATTGACAGCAATCATCAGTCAAACTGCGGTGAAATATGAACGGAAATAATATCCTTTATGCATTCACCTTCTTATTTGAAAACAGGAACTGCCAGCGGAACAATTCTCATTGTACTTGCTAATATACATTCTGCTGATTTGCTGAAGACAGCGGTGTTGGCGGCGGTGGGAGCAATAGTAAGTTTTTTGATTTCGTATTTGCTCAAACGGATTTTTGAGAAGAAGAAACCCGATGCTGAGTAAGCCTGGTAATATGGAAGCCCCGTTTTATAACGGGGCTTTTTTTTTTTGCGCAAGCGCAAAGATTTTTCTCTATCTTTTTGCTTCTCCAATACTTCGACAGTTGCTCAGTAGAAACAAAAAAGGAGCCCGCCATCGGACACCCCACGATGGCGGAAAGTTCCCTGATTTAGCAATTGCACTACTGTAGTGAATTACAGTGGAATGTTTATTGAACATCCTTAGGACATAGAGTTTGAGAATTTGCAGGTGGGTTGATTTTTGTCAGGTTTGAAGAAAGTCTTTAACGAGGTCTTCGTCGATGCCGGTGAAAAAGCAGAATTCATGAATGGTAATGAACTCGTCTTTCGATTTGCCAAGAGCATCACGGATTTTTTGGAGAAGCTTTCTTGCTGTACGGCCACTGCGACCTGTAATGTTTTCAATGTCTTTGGGGTAGAGTACAACTCTTGCGGGTAAACGGTTGGGTATTGTTTTCATAGATAAGGTTTGTGGTGTGGTGAGTATTCCGGGTTAAGAAATAAAGCCAAACATTACTTATCAGCAAGTACTAAAATAAGAGAAGTTGTAAAAGGAAAATTGATAAAGGTCAATTAATACTATTTCCAGAGCAGCCTTCAATACCATTTGTTAGCCACGAACCTGCCTGCCGGCCGGCAGGTGGCACTAATTTTCACGAATGGAATTCTGGTAAACTGGCAGACCGCTGAGGCGGACCGACCGGAAGATTAATACTTTCTGCTACGGATGCGGCTGAGAGTTTCTTCGGAAACACAGAGGTAGGAAGCAATGTATTTTGCAGGTACACGGAGAATGAGTTCCGGGTGATGCTGTAACATATAACTGTAGCGAAGTGTTGCCTGTTTCATGCGGATGAGCTGTGAACGCTGCTCGTTTAAGAGATATGATTTGGTTGTAAGAATATTGGCTATGCGGTTGAACTCTGGGAAGTTATTATAAGCATACTGCAATTCATCATAACAGATGTACCATACTACTGAATCTTCAATTGCCTGGATATATTCATTGCTCTGCTGCTGCAAAAAGAAACTGGCTGCTGAAACCAGTATATCTCCTTCTTTCATGAATTTGAAACTTATCTCCTGTTCACTATCCAGATAGTAGCAACGTAATAAACCCTTTTTAATGAAATAGATGTGACGGCTGATGTTGCCTGATAAAAGCAGGAACTCTTTTTTGAAGACGGGTTTGCTTTTCAGTTTATCGGTGAGATACTGGTTTAACTCAGGGGATAAGGGATAAATGGAGTTTAGTAATGAAAGGAGTTCTTTCATTCAACAAAGTTGAATAATGTAGGGCTGGGTGGAACTTAAATTAACATGGAAATCGGGAATAATTATATGGAAAACAGGAGCATATACGGGCAGGTGTGTTATCCTTGAGAACACAGAAATTGTTACATGTGTAGCTATTTATATGAAAATCAATGGATTAGAAAAATACTTGCAGGTTTGGGAATAAAGATGAAAAAAGAGATTTAAAAAGAACATTTAAATAGTAATAATATTTTATGTATATTTGAAGTACACAACAATTTAATTGTGTTATGATACCTGAATTTATAAATGTAAAAGGAAGCCCCTGGCAATTACTCCCTCCAGGGGTATATGATTCAACTATAGATGAGGTATATGAACGGTATGCGATTAATGCAAGACGAATTTTCTTATTTGAGGGACTTTATAAAGGGGTAGTGAATTTATTCACAGGGGGATGCCCGCAGGTCTTTATAGATGGAAGTTTTGTTACTGCAAAACCAATACCGAACGATTATGAGATATGTTGGGATATGGCATTTGTTGATCCGGACTTAATAGATCCTGTTTTCTTTGATTTTAGCAATCATCGTTTTAATCAAATGCAAAAGTATGCAGGGGAATATTTCCCTGCAGCAATTATTGAAGGAGGTACAGGAAAACCATTTCTGGAATTTTTCCAAACGGATAAATATACAGGACAGCCTAAAGGGATTGTGAGATTAATAAACCATCTAAACAAAGGAGGGTTGATATGATTACTAATGACAGACAATATAAAATAGCTAATACACAGGTTGAGAATTTTCAACATTCATTAGAAATGCTTGCAATTGAGCAAGCATCAGCAAAGAATATACATCCTAAACTTCTTCAAATACAAAGAAATGCAATTGAATCACAATTAAATGACCTGCTTGCAGAAGTTAGAGAATACGAAGATTTAAAAGAAGGCAAAATTGCAATTACAGAAGTTAATAATTTAAGAGACCTGCCAATTGCTTTAATCAAAGCAAGAATCGCAAATGGCTTAACGCAGGCGGAATTAGCTGAGCAGATTGGTGTTAAGATGCAGCAGATACAGAGATATGAAGCTGAACGATACGATACGGCAAGTATAAAAACATTAATTAGAATAGCAGAGCAGCTTAATATTTCAATTAATGCAGATGTACAAATACGAACTGTGGAAGCACCGGATTTTCTTGATGTTAAGAACTACCCATTTAAACAAATGTTTCAACGTAAATGGTTTGGAAATTTTTCCGGTACTTATAATGAGGCTGTAATTGATTCAAAAAATCTGATTGAAAAGTTTTTTGATATGGCTGGTGTCAGCAATTTACAATATAGCTTAACAAAGAAATCAATTCGTACAGGATCAACATTAAATGAATTTGCATTAAATGCATGGTATACTCAGGTATTAGTAAAGGCAAAAGATCAAAAAGTTAGCGGCAGGTTTGATAAAAGTTGATAAACGAGGATTGGTTAAGAAAACTTGCTGAGTTAAGTGCTTCAGAAGAAGGACCACAGAAAGCAGGAGAATTTTTTAAAAGGAAGTGGAATAAGGTTTATCATCGAACCTCAATTAGAGGGCACTTTTCTTGACGGAGCAGCATTATTAATGGAAGATAATTCGCCAATAGTAGCCCTGACACTGCGCTATGACAGACTTGATAATTTTTGGTTTGTGTTATTTCATGAATTAGCACATATTCATTTGCATTTGTCAGAATCACTGAATGCTATTTTCGATGATTTAGATGCAAAAATTGATGGAATTGAAACAGAAGCAGATCTCTTTGCCCTAAACGCAATGATACCGGATATTATCTGGAAGAAGTCTTTGGTTCGCTTCAGTCCATCAGCTCAAACTATAATTAATCAAGCAAAGATGCTTAAGGTTCATCCAGCATTAATTGCAGGACGTATCAGAAAGGAAACAGGAAAGTATTATCAATTTTCTGATTTAATTGGGCAAGGCCTGGTAAGACCATGTTTTATTCAAGAATTAAAAAATTAAAATAGTATATTATGAAAACAAAATTCTATTTGCCCGTTTTGAAATCAAAACAAGGTGAGTTTGATGCCCTATCGAAACTAAAGGATGAAATTAAGAGACATGTTGTGCCTTTATTTGATATAACACCCATGGAATGGGATTTTGCAACTAAAGCCAAGCCAAGGACTATTGAGGTGCATTTGCAAAATTTTTGCAAAAAATATTTAAAAAAATGGCCAAGCAGTAATGCATTTATTGATACTTTTTTGATTCATGATAAGAAAGCAGGAGATATGCCCTGTATTGAATATGTTTTTGAACTGCTAATTGAAAAAGGGGTTAAGCCGGTACCTGTTATGCGAACTAACTCAACAACCGATCATATTAATGGAATTACTGTCATCTCTTTAATGCATGGTTTACCTGCGGTTGGATTAAGAATAACAATTAACGACCTTATTACACCAACGTTAGAAGATAGTATAAGTGATTTATTCAGCAAAACGGGTTTCAAAGCTGAGAGCTGTCATTTAATATTGGATTTGAATGATGCTGATTTTGCCAATATAGAAGATTTTACAGATGGAATTGTTGAATCATTAAAGGATTTTCCTGATTTTAAAAAGTGGAAATCGTTTACTATTTGCGGGGGGTCATTTCCTGCTACCGGGCTAATTAAAGTGGGTGTAAATCAAATTCCCCGAAGCGAGTGGAAATTTTACAATATGCTGGTTGAAAAGCTGATGGTGGCTAATAGTTACAGAGCAATAAATTATGGAGATTACAGTATTGTAGCACCAGGTTATTTTGAATATGATCCAACTAAAATGTCAAGAAGTGCTAATATTCGTTATTCTCATAATGACTTTTGGTATGTAATAAAAGGGAAAGCGCTAAAAAAATCGGAAGATTACAAACAGTATATAGAACAGGCAAACCAAATTTTAAAATCGAAATACTATTTGGGGAAATCTTTTCTGAAGGAGACTTACATATAAAAAATGTACAAAAGGTCAAACAACTCCAGGCAGCCCTGCAGTTTGGACCTGGGTAGGGCACAACCATCATTTTACAAAAGTTGTATCCGATCTTTACGCCAGTGCTCTCTCTGTTTGAGATAGTGAATAACTATTTTACTAAGTTTCTTTGAAGAACAGGTGCCGGATATTATATCGTAAACTTCATGTTTCGAAGTTGTTGGTTTTATATTATGATGTAAAAGTTTATTGGCAACTTCTAAAGCTTCTGCCTTCCAAAGTAATTGTGAAAGAGAAAATGATTTTATCTGTCGGTTAATTTTAGCATTTCGAACACAGCTAAAAAAGTATTGAGAATCACTATTTACTTTTATCATATAAATGCCCCACCATTCAGGAATGGTTTCAAGAGCTTTTTCTAAATGATTTTTACTAATAATAATATATGCCTTATCAAAAACTTCATTGTATGCCGTTACCTGGGCAGGAAGCCTTGTCAAGGTGTCATTTTCAGTTTTTATTTCATAGCCAACGAGTTTTCCATTTAAAACAGCGATATCTGCCCTGATCTCGCCATTTTTGAGACCTAATTCATCAACAACAAATGTAGCAGCATCTTCATGGGCTGGTTTTAAAACAGACTTATGAAAGGCTTGTCTAATTACAAAATCACGCATTATAAGAAAGGGAAAAAATTGGTTTTGAAATAGGCAACATTAATTCAAAAATAATCAGAGTAATCTAATTTGATTTAGTTTCTTTATTAACGGTAATTAAGATGTAAAGAGTATATCAAAATTTGATTTTTTATAATTAAAATTTTAACAGTGAGAAATACAATAATACGATTCTTAATAAATTGATCCTTAGAAGATTGTAAAGGCAGGTCAATAAAATACAGTAATTTATAATAAGCACTGGATTATCGGATTTTCAATAGAATTGGGATATTATGGGGAAGTATATACCACATAAGGAAATTATATATCTTGATCAGTTTGCCCTTAGCAGACTTGTTGATTCTGAACCAGGTTCTATTTGGGAGAAATTAAACGACTTATTACAGGAAGGTGTAGAAATGGGGAGGATTGTTGTTCCTTATGCAAACGATCACTTAATTGAATCATCTACTTCTGATATAGGAAAAGCAGTAAAAGAAGATGCTTTTTTGTTTGAGTTAAGTAAGGGTGTAATGCTGGAGATTGAACCAGAAATAGCTGCCCGCCTATTAATATACAAAGTAAGAAATCAACGATTTGGTTTAGGAGCATTCACTACCAGTGCAACACACAACGGGTTTAATAGTAAAGAAGAGATTGCCCGTTATGCCGGATTAAGGCAACAGTTTGACAAAATGGTAGATGAGGGTACGGGGATGTTAAATATGCTTAGGGATGCAACAAGAGTAAGTAAAGGGCAAGGTAAAAAAGGCGAAAAGACCTCACTTGAGATTATCGTTGCTATGTATGAAAAGCATCTGAGAACAAGATTGAAAATAATCAGCAGGTATGGTTTCTATGATAAAGAGGGTATAAAATTCAGCTTTATTCAAATTCCCTTTTGGGCTGATACAATCATGGATCTGCTGATTGAAAAATACAGAATTACAAAAGATGAGGCAAGAAAAGCTGAAAATTTACTTGGCAAGGAAGGACTCATAAATACTATGCCAACACATTATGTAAGAGCAGTATTAGAGACGATGATGATGATAAAACATCAGAAAGAAAAGGTTAATGACCACATTGATATTATACGGCTGAGTACTGCAATCCCATTTTGCGATATTGTTTTAACAGATAAAATAAGACAATACGATGCAAAGAATTTTAAATTGCATAGTTATTTTAAAACAGAGATTTATTCCGGTACTGCAGAACAATTAAACATGTTTGCAAACAGATTAAGTGAGATAATACACACAAGCGGGCATTAAAAAATCCTATTAGGAAATTCCTGTATGAACTGGTTTAACTCAGTAAAAGTTCCCTTACTTTCTTTTTGATGGCTAAAATTACTAAAGCTTGCATTCGGTAAAGACTCTTTTAGCTCCTGCTCAATACTACTGTCATTCTTT
The DNA here is from genome assembly GCA_016713085.1 of Chitinophagaceae bacterium. NCBI lineage: Bacteria > Pseudomonadati > Bacteroidota > Chitinophagia > Chitinophagales > Chitinophagaceae > Chitinophagaceae bacterium. The sequence continues at coordinate 1,872,734 of JADJPV010000001.1, forward strand.
GTGACATAAATTATCTCAATTTTTTTTGAGCCAATATTTTTTGCTAATAAGCTCTTGAACTTTTCTTCTGAACCTTTCCATCCAATAATGATTATTTTTTCTACCGTTTTCATAAAATGCTGCATTGCAGTAAAATGAAGCTCTGGCATAATAAATGAATCCTTTTTTTTATAAGGAATTAACAGCATAGGGTAATAAAATCCCTGGTTTGTACGAAGGTCTTTATTAATAATAGCCATTCCTTCGTCTAGGTGCTCATTGATTTTTGAAAGGGAAATTCCTTTTTGGATTAATGTTTGTCGTAATTCTAAAGATTTTTCTCGACGTAATTGAAATTGATGGAGTCCAAGAATTTCTCAGAAATATACCTTACCCAATTCCATGACCCATGCGGTTTAAATAACAAAAACCTGCTGTTTTTATAATTTATATAATCTCCAAAATCAGTGAATGTATAATCAAGTGAATGAGATAAGGCATTTTCTATAAGTGTGTCATAGTTAAATGAAACAATCATTGCTTTTTCATCCCAGCCTTTTGTGATTAAGTAATTTTCTAAAGACTGAAAGAAACTTGAATAATTGTTTTTTCTATTATTCCTGCATGTAGTTGACAGGTGTCTGAATAGATAGTGGAGATAATATTGAGTATCGATCAGTTTATTCAGGAGTTTTGGGTTATGTGTATTTTTTATATTATTCCATTGCTCCTGAAAAAAGATTTCAATATTTTTTGACTGTAAAATTTGAGATGATAAACTTTCTACACCTTTGAATTGACTAATTAAGTTTGAGAAAGTATCGGAGAAAAGATCGTTACCAAGCGGAGGTCTGACTGAATCTTCCTGATCAAATGTGTAATCCAAAGATGCACCAGCTCCAAAAATCACCATGATTTTTGTTTTAGGAGAACCCTCTATTACATAGCTTGGAGGATTTGGTGTAACTCGTTGCTTATTTCGGGGATAAATTGGCTCAATTTTATCAATCTGTTCAGGTAAAATTAAATGACCTATGCTGCCTGCTGTACTCTCTTTATTTGACTGGTTTCTATTAACTATATACCATTTATTGTTTTCCTGCTCGGGGTAACCAATCAGTAACCCGCCGTGATACAAAATGAAAGGTATACTTATCATTTGGGCTGAGTTGTATTAGTTCAATTTCTGTCATTGCTTTAATTATAGAGGGATAAAGAAAACTCTAAAATGAAAGTAGTTAAAGTTTAAATTTCAGAGAAATTAAGAGTATAAATTAACTGAAAAACTAACTCCAAAGAGATTCATTACGCCAATCGGGTGTAAAACCCAATTTCGTGTAGTCAACTGACGGGAATTCTTTCGTGAGTTTAACGATGTTTTCTTTAAAAGTTGAACTGTTATTACATATACCTAAAAGAAATTGCACACAACTTAATACGGCATATAATGAATCGTTTTGAACAAGATCTGCTTCAGCTAAGAATTGACGGCTTCTTTTTAGCGGAAGTGATGGAGCAATTGTAATTCTTGAATATACCAGCCGTGAATGATGTGCACATTTATTCCGAATGAAACTAAAACAATGGAGCCATGAAATCATGTGTTTTTTTGTGAGATTAAAGGCTTCGAAAATTTGTGTTTTTTCAGGGGAGGGTTTTAAGTTTTCAAACATCAGTGAAAGTGTACCAAATGTTATCATTTCCATCATCATCCAGGAAGGAGGATGCAAAGGTTCGTAGGTTTTTTTATAATGTTTTAAAAAGAATTCTTCCGGAGCTTCAAGTTCTTTTTCAATCGTTGACAGAAAATCTGAATGATTAAAGAGTTTAGGAATATCTGTTCCAACTATTGTATCTCTGATTATTGTTTTTCTTTCTGCCTCTGAAATAAAATGAGAAGAATCTGTATACCAATGGGGCCCATGGGCTAGTGACATTATATTTGACAACTGGGTTTTTACAGAAATTTCTATATTTTCAAGTGCTTCGAATAAAATCATTTTTAACTTTCTGTCGAACAGATAAGTATCACGGATCATTTCAAAAGTTGTATCAGGAATATATTTGCCATCACCAGCTTTAAAGGTTATTGAATAATTCCTGAAACGAAAATAACTGATATGCGAGAGCCATTGCACAGCCATTTCTTCGTCCTGAATAAGAAGCCCTTTTTGCTGAAGTGAAATGATTTGTTCCTGTATACTTAATGGAGCAGCAGTATATGGTATTTTTGAAGAAGGCAGCATAGGTTATAAATAAAAAAAAACCCGCCAGAGTTGCGCTTTATTCTTTTGGAACAAGAGGCTTGACGAGTGTTGTTAACACAAAAATACACAGAATTAACAACAATTGCAATATAATGCAACTTGGTTTTTAAAACACTGACTTACAGTTTTTTATAATCAATCCTTTGCAGAAAATAATGGCTGCGGACTATAAAATGGGGGATGTAGTGGTGATTTTTATGGGAAGGCATATGCTAAAATATGCCATGTTCTATTTCTTTTGAAAATTTTTACAGAGCCTTCTCTGGCATGAAATCTTTCGGGGAGCATTTGAATAGCTTGGCTAATTCATTGAGATGACCAGTGTTGTATTTAGCAATAAAGTTGGGACTTTCAATATGACCGATATAGCCTTTTGAAAGGTTTAAGTGAATTGCAATATCGTCCTGAGATAAATCATTATCTGTTCTCATTTGCCTTACTTGACAAATGATATACCAATCAATCTTATTTTTAAGATTTTTCCTGCCCATTGATAGGCGCAAGAACGATAAACTAAATACTTTGTATGCCTATATTAATATAGGCAAATTTGTATATTTACATATCCAAAGGAAAATAAGTTGATTCCTATTGGGTAGAATTTATTTTTGCGAATTCTTCAATGAATTTGAAGCTTTCGCTTTGAGTCTTGTCTTGGAAACCTCGCAATTTTTCATTTGACACAAGACGATAAGCAAGAGCTCACGTTAAGGCGTGGGCTCCCTTATTGTGTCAAAGGGCTCTGCGAGGGCCTCCAAGCCGGTAAGTGGAGTTCTACGCTTTTTTCTTCTCTTACAAGGACTCTTTTTACTCACCGCTAAATCCATAGCTATGCTAAAAGGAGTGAGGGCAGAAGAGGGGTCTGTTATACAGGCATTCCAGAACGGAGATGAAAAGGGATTTACTTATTTCTTCCGGCAGGTTTATCCAGAGCTTTGTGTGTTTGCCCAACGTTATGTTCCTGATATTGCTATTGCAGAAGATGTGGTGAGTGAAAGCTTTTTAAAAGTGTGGGAGAAGCATGAGGGATTTACGAATGCGACAGCACTGAGAAGTTATTTGTACAGAACGGTGTATCATGGTTGTTTGCGTTGGTTAGAGAAGGAGAAGAGGAGGGAGAAGGTTGAGGTAAAGGATGAGGATGAGGTTGAGGAGAAGGCAGAGGAAGAGAATTATTTAGTGAACATTATACGTACTGAAACCATCCGGGAATTGTATGCGGCGGTGAATACGTTACCGAAGGAATGTAAAAAGGTTTTTGATTTACTGTATGTGGAATGGAAGAGTGTGAGGGAGGCGGCTGAGGAACTTGCGGTTTCTATCAGTACGGTGAAGGCGCAGAAGGCAAGGGGTTTGCAGTTACTGAGATTGAAGATTCATTTATTATTTGTAGCTGGATATGTGTTCATGCAAGCATGAACCAGGTTTCTTTTTCTTTTGTTCCGACGCTTCGGTCGGTATGTAAACACTTCTCCAATACTTCGGCTATCGCTCAGTAGAAACAAAAAGAGCCCGCCATCGGACACCCCACGATGGCGGATCGTTCCCTGATTAAGCAGTAATGCTACTGTGGTTAACAGCAGAGGAATTTCTTATCATCATCTCAGACTTGGGCAGTATGATTTTCTTCAATCGGTTTGTTTATTCGATTATTTATTTTGTGAGGCAGTGAAAAGTTGACTTATGTCAAGTTCAATCAAAATTTATTTTCTTATTCTTTAGTCCTTTTAAAGGGTTTGTGGATTTTTACTGTATACAGGGGCCGGAAAATATTTTATCTTAATAGCATGAAAGACATTGAAGGCAATAACAGGGAAGAGGAGGCGCAACGGATCGCTTATTTAACGGCCGGTTTTATTAAGCGTACACTTAATGATGCAGAGCATGATGAGCTGGATGCATGGATCACTGCAAGTGATGCAAATCAGCGATTGTTTGAAGAACTGATCAGTCCGGAAGGAATTGCAAAAGGTATGCAGGAAAGAAATGCGATTGATACGGAAGCAGCCCTGCAAAAAATCAAAGAACAAATTCGTTTTCAACCACAGGAAGAAAAGAAAGGAAAAGTATTTCAACTGTTTTACCGTGCAGCTGCGGCTGTTGTGCTGATTGCAGGGGCTTACCTGATTTATACAATGATGAACCGAAAACCAAACCCTGAGCGGGTAACTGTACAGACCAATGCCATACAGCCAGGCGGGAACTACGCCCTGTTCACTTTGGGAACCGGAAAAAAAATCAGGCTTGCGGATATGAAGAATGGTTTGATTGATTCAACAGACGGCAGCGAGGTATTGAAAGTTGCTGATGGACAATTAAGCTATGTAGATAATGAACAAACCAATGAAGAACAGCATTTGCTTACAACTCCTATTGGAGGACAATACAATGTTTTATTACCAGACGGAAGCAGGGTGTGGTTAAATGCAGCATCGAGTTTGAAATATCCTGTAAGTTTTCACGGAAAGGAAAGAGTGGTTGAATTAACAGGAGAGGGATATTTTGAAGTAAAACCCTAGCCTCCCGCATGAGCGGGACAGGCTCTAAAGGGGGACAAGAAAAAATGCAATTTATTGTAAAGGTGAATGGTATTGAAGTTGAGGTAGTGGGAACGCATTTTAATATCAATGCGTATAAGGATGATGCGGTTGTGAAGACTACGTTGTTAGAAGGGAAGGTGAAGGTGAGAAGAAAGCCGGGAGGCGATGGTCGTGAGTCGGCAGTCGGGAGACGTGAGGAAGAAGGCGTGAGTGGTGAAGTGATTTTACAACCGGGGGAACAGGCTGTAGCAGGAATGAACGGAGTGATTACATTGAATAAGGGAATCAATACAGAAGAGATTATTGCCTGGAAAAACGGATGGTTTTATTTTAAAGATGCTTCGATAGAAACTGTAATGCAACAGGCGGCAAGATGGTATAATATAGAAGTTGTTTACCAAATAAAAATCAAGCAGCATTTTAATGCAGAAGTATTACGCAGTGAATCAATTGAAAAACTGCTGAAGCTTCTTGAACTTACGGATGCTGTTCATTTCAAGATTGAAAACAAAACGATTTATGTATTACCCTGACGGATAGAAAGCAGGGTTAGTACCAAACAAAACGGGAAGTGGTGGAACACTTCCCGAACTGCCGAAGCGGTGTTTGGGTTAACCCAATACAATTGATTGTGACATGAACTGCGATTAAGTAACCCAAACCAAACAAAAGTATGGAATTGTATGCTTTTCCATTCCTGTATTACAGGTACCGGAAACAGAACCGACAAACTGTTATAACCATGAAACTGCTATGCCTGCTGCTCATAGCCACCTTCTTTAAAACACATGCAGGAGGTTTTGCACAAACGATTGATTTGTCTGTCGATCAGGTTTCCTTAGAAACTGTCTTTAAAGAAATCAAAAAACAAACAGGGTACCGATTTATTTATATGAAAGAACAACTGCGTGCCACAAAGCCGGTAAGTATTCATGTACAGAAGGCAGGGCTAAAGCAGGTACTTGATTTGTGTTTTTATCAACAGCCTTTCCGTTATGTTATTGAAGACAGATATATCATTGTGCAACCATTAAAAGAAGAGAAGATTGAAACAGACAAAAAACAACTGATTGATATCAGAGGAAGAGTTGTTGATGAAAGAGGAGATGCAGTGAGCGGCGTTACTGTAAAAATAAAAGATACTAATACTGCAACTGCTACTGATGCTGATGGTATGTTTCAATTCAAAGGGATTGAAGATGGGTCTGTGCTGTTATTCAGCGGAACAAATGTTGAAGATTATACTTTCCGGATTACAGACAACAAGGATTTAATTATACGATTGAAAACAAAAATCGGGAAGCTGGATGAGGTACAGGTGATTGCTTATGGAAGTACCACACAACGAATGAATACAGGTAATGTGAGCAAGATCAGCAGCTCTGTTATTGAACGGCAACCTGTAGCGAATCCAGTAGCCGCCTTACAGGGAAGGGCAGCCGGTGTGTTTGTAACAACACAGAACGGAATGCCGGGAGGCAATGTAAGTGTTCAGATAAGAGGGAAGGGTTCCATTAATGCAGGAACAGATCCATTGTATGTAATAGATGGTGTACCATTTGGCAGTACTCCTTTGAGCAATGGATTTAATGTGCTCAGTACAGGTATCAATGGAGCCATCAGCCCATTGAACAGTATTAATCCTTCTGATATTGAAAGCATTGAAATTTTAAAAGATGCAGATGCCACTGCGATCTATGGTTCAAGAGCTGCGAATGGTGTTGTACTGATTACCACCAAGAAAGGAAAAGCTGGAAAAACAAGATTTGATGTTTCTGTTTATACGGGGTTCAATGAAGTTTCTGCTTTCCCTGCCATGCTTGGACTAAGTGATTATTTACGATTACGCAGAGAAGGTTTTACAAATGACAATGTACTGCCCACTACAAGCAATGCATACGATTTATTAGTATGGGACACAACTAAAGGAACTGACTGGGCCGATTATATTTTAGGAGGAAGGGCTTCTGTTACCAATGTTCAGTTATCTGTTTCGGGAGGGAATGAACAAACGAATTTCAGGATTGGAGGAAATTACCGGAAAGAAGGAACAGTATTGCCCGGGCATGAGGTATATCAGCGTGGTGGCGCACATTTTGTGCTGCAGCATCAAACCAGTGATCATAAATTTCAAGTGACCCTTAAAAGCAGTTACAGTACAGATGATAACAACCTGCTTGCTTCTTCTGTGTTCAGCATCTTAACATTACCTCCCAATCTGCCCATGTATGACCAGGCAGGAAATTATAACTGGACAGGGATTAATGATGTAAATCCTGCTGCTGTTTTAAAACAGACTTCAAACAGTAAAGCAAAAAATTTACTGACCAATCTTTTACTTCAATATGATTTTGGAAAAGGGGTTCGTTTTAAAACCAGTATCGGTTATCAAACGATTGATCTTGACCAGGTGATGTTATTCCCGAAGGCTACTATTAATCCGCTTATTGGTTCTGAGAGTACTGCTCATTATGGTGATAACAGGAATTCTGTTTTTTCGATTGAGCCTCAATTAGAATATACTCATTCGTTTCAGTATTCAACATTCAGTGTGTTAACAGGAGCTGCATTTCAGAATAACGTGCGTGAAGGAAGCCTGGTAACAGGAAAGAATTACAGTAATGAAAATTTACTTGCATTTGCCGGGGCGGCGGGAACTATATCAGCAACGAACAGTTACAGTCAGTATAAATATGCATCCCTATTTAGCAGGGTGCATTATGATTATAAAGAAAAGTATTTGCTGAATGTAAACTTCAGAAGGGATGGATCTTCCCGTTTCGGACCGGGTAAGCGGTTTGGCAATTTTGGTTCGGTTGGTGCGGCATGGGTGTTTAACAGGGAGGTATTTTTCAAAGACATTTCTTTTGTGAGTTATGGTAAGTTAAGAGCCAGTTTTGGGCTTACAGGAAATGATCTGATACCGGGTTATCAATACCTGAGTACGTATGGTACAAACGGAACAAACTACCAGGGAGTAACGGGGCTTGCGCCAACGAGAACTGCGAATGCAAATTTTGGATGGGAGAGTAATCGAAAGTTTGAAGCAGCCCTGGAAGCCGGGTTTCTTAAAAACAGGATACTGTTTAATCTTGTGTATTATCAGCATAGAAGCGGTAACCAATTAATTGATTATCCATTGCCTTATACAAGCGGTCCGTTTGGAAGTTATCTTGCCAACCTGCCAGCTTTGATTGAGAACAGGGGATGGGAGTTTGATTTTACCACTACTGTTATACGTAATGAGAAAATCAGTTTATCCGTTACAGGAAATATCAGTTTACCGAAGAACGAACTGCTGAAATATCCCGGCCTTGCTTCTTCCAGTTTTGCCTATACTTATGTGATTGGAGAAGACCTTTCCATCCGCAAGACACTTCATTTTACAGGTATCAATACTCAAACAGGTTTGCCGGAATATGAAGATGTAAATAAAGATGGAGTTGTCAGTTTGCCAGGAGATTATGTAATTGCGGGAAAAACATCTCCTGATTATTATGGTGGTTTTGGAACTGAGTTCCGCTATAAGCAATTTGAACTATCACTGTTTTTTCAATACAGTAAGCAATTTGCAACAGGCAGTTCAACTATTGCAGGAACAAGGAGTAATAAGTTTGCGATTGCAATGAGCAGGTGGCAAAAGCCAGGTGATATTACAACTATTGGAAAAGCCGCTGTTACTGTAACAAGTGCTTATACGAATCTTGCACAATCGGATGCTGTATTTTATAATGCCTCTTATTTACGATTTAAAAATATATCTGCTGCCTACCAACTGCCGACAAGAATCATTTCCAGGCTTAAACTGCAGCAAATCCGTTTTTATCTTGAAGCACAGAATTTATTTACATGGCGCAGGCAGGGAAATTTATATGACCCTGAAACAGCTAATACGGGGATTGCTCCCATGAAGACTATTGCCGCAGGTATTCAACTCAACTTTTAATTTACTGTTATGAAAAAATATTTGACAGGGTTCTATGGGTTTATTATTCTGACCAGTTTTATTTCCTGTTCTAAACTGGTTGAAACAGGCGTACCTAAAACGCAGCTAACAACTGCAAATGTTTTTAACGATGACCAGTCTGCAACAGCTGTTGTTTCTTCCATCTATGCACAGTTTAATACAGGAATTTCAGGGAATGTGAGCACTCATTTTGGATTGTATACAGATGAATTGAATACAACCAGCTCTAATGCATCCACTCTTGAATATTACAACGGATCGGTTTCCGCTATCAACAGTACAAACCTTATGGTATGGCGGGGTTTTTATTCGGTGATATATCAATGCAATGCTTTACTGGAACGTATTGATGATGTACCGGCAATTACAAATGCTGTGAGAAAACAATTAAAGGGAGAATGTTTATTTCTAAGGGCACTCTGTTTGTTTTATTCAGTGAATATATACGGCGATATTCCACTTTTGGTTACAACTGATTTAGGTGTAACCTCTGTTGCACCCAGAAGTACTGTTACCGAAATCTACCAGCAAATTGAAAAAGATTTACAGGATGCAAAAATGCTGTTACCTGAAACCTATGTAAATGCGGAAAAAGTAAGAGCAAATAAATGGGCAGTTGCCGCTTTGCAATCAAGAGTTTATCTTTTTCAGAAAAAATGGGTGCAGGCTGAAGCAGCTGCAACAGAAGTAATTGCCTCCGGTATTTATGATTCTTCTATTCCATTGAACAGCATTTTTTTAAAGAACAGTAAGGAAACCATTCTCCAGTTCTGGACGCAAAACGGGTTTACACAAACAGGGAATTTATTTATACCAAGCGGAAGCTCAACTCCGGGTTATTTTTTACCTGATGGACTACTGAACAGTTTTGAAATTGGGGATCAACGCAAAACAGCCTGGCTGAAAACAGCAGTAATTGGAGTGCAATCTTATACTTATCCCTATAAATATAAAAACAGAAGTACAACTACAGGGATCAATGCTGAATATGTTATGTTGCTACGATTAAGTGAACAATACCTGAACCGTGCAGAAGCAAGGGCTGAACAGGATAACCTGACAGGTGCCAAAGCTGATCTTGATGTGATCAGAATAAGGGCGGGATTGCCAAACAGTATTGCAGTTACAAAGAATGCATTGCTGCTTTTAATAGAACAGGAACGGAAGGTTGAATTTTTTGGAGAGTGGGGGCAACGTTTTTTTGATTTGAAACGAACTGAACGTTTAACAATTATTAACCAGGCGATAAAGCCAAACTGGAAAGCAGGTTCAGTACTGCTTCCAATACCACAGTACGAGGTTTTGAATAATCCCAATCTGCAGCAGAACCCCGGGTATTAAGACAATTTATTTATCAGATCATTTAATTCATTCAAACAATGAAAAGGTTATTCTTTGCACTCTGCTTTTGCAGTGTATGTTTTTATGCCCATACACAAAACAATAAAGTACTTCGTATAGGTGATACATTACCTGCCATTACTGTTACTGTTTTAAGCGGTGACGGAGTATTAAACATTCCACTTGCCAGTTTCTATAAGGACAAACCGGTGATCCTCGATTTCTGGGCGACCTGGTGCGGCTCCTGTGTAAAGACAATGGCAGAGGCAGATTCACTTATAAAAAAATCAGGTAATGGATTTGGATTAGTACCAATCAGTTATGAAGACCGGAAAACAGTGGGGGCATTTGTCAAAAAAAATAAAGTGATGCAAAAATTACCCTTCTCTTATGTAGCAGAGGATACAATATTGATGGGAAGAATGATCAGCTTCAAACAACTGCCGCATGAGGTTTGGGTGGGGAAGGATGGAGTGATTAAGGCAATTACTTATGCAGAGGAGTTGACGACAGAGAATACAGATGCGTTTGTTAAGAATGAAGTATTGTATTTACCTGTAAAAAATGATCTTGTTGATTTTGATCTGTCCAAACCTTTGCCAGTTGAGTCAAAAGAAATACTGTACCGTTCAGTATTGACAGCTTATAAGCCTGGTATTTCAGCATCGATTGGAAGCTTTAGTCCAGCTTACACACAACATATTTTAGTAAGCAGGTTTTCTGCCTTTAACAGCAGTATTCTGCAAATGTTTTATGCAGCCTTTTCACAAAGCAGAGGGTTAATAAAAAAAGAGCGAGTAGAACTGCACATTAAAGATTCAACAGGATTAGATCCATATGAATATTTACAACATGGAACAAGGAGGCAAAGAATTCCTTATCTATATTGTTATGAACGGATACTTCCACAAAAAGTAACCGAAGATGTTTTTTATAAGGGATTGTTGAACGATCTGAATCAACTCTTTCCCTTTAATGCAAATATTGAGAAAAGAAAAATGATGTGCTGGGTGCTGGTTAACCGGCAACCCAAAATGAATCCAGGAACTAAAGGGTTTGCACCAAAAACAAAATGGCTACAGGGAAACATAACAAATTTTACCAACCAAACAATGGCAGTGCTTGTTGATTACCTGAATTGGAATATGAACATGGCTGTTATAGATGAGAGTGGTTTTTTAAAATCATTTGATATGGATTTGGATATCGATGCAATTATTCAGAATAACCGTGTTGTACTAAATACAGAAAAAGTACAACTCAATTTACGGAGGTATGGGTTTGAGCTTGTACAGGAAGAAAGAATGACGGATGTACTTGTTATCAGAGAAAAGAACTTATAGCCGAAATTTAAAAACGCCTGCTGTTTCAAACAGCAGGCGTTCGCTTTTAAGGGTTCGCTTTCAAAATGTAAAGACTTTGAGGAGTACCCTCATCGTCGTAAGCTCTTGCACAAATTATATCATCATCTTCCGGACAACCGAATTCAATTCTTGCCTGCGCTTCTGTACCGGTAAATGTAACCGCCGGAACCAATTCAGCACTGCCATCATTCATGTACTTATGCCAGGTGAATGACAGGGCAGCCTTGTTTTCTTTTTTGCTGTTCATGTGGTGAAAAGCACTGAGGCTAATCACAAACATAAGAGCGAATAAACCCAATAATAAACGTTTCATGTGATTTTAATTTTGAATGATTACTGTACCTACTCTTTTCTACAGGTTTTCGGTTAGCCCTGTTTATTGCAATAAAAAATTTGTTCAGATTTTCAATCCACTAAGTTTCTAAAATGTTTTGCCAGCAACCAAATTGATTGCAATGGAAAACGGAAATGAATACATGGGAATCGGAATTAAACATTATTTCTTTTTCACAGAGCTGGGCTTAAATCCATAGTGTTTGATAAATGCTGCAGTAAAATCGGATGGACGATAACCTGTAAGAGCCGCTGTTTCTTTTACTGATTTTCCTTCCTGTAACCAGATAACTGCTTTCTTCATCCGCAGGAGTATGAGATATTCATAGGGCCCCATTCCATATACTTTTTTGAAGGCAAGTTTAAACGTGGTTTCATTGAGAGCAATTTTCTTTGCCAGTTCGGGAATGCGAATATGAGCAGTGATGTCTTTCGTAATAATCTGTTCTGCCAATGTAACTGCTTCGATTTCTTTTTGAGATAACTGTTTTTCAAAGTTGTTCGTGTTGCTTACTTGCAGCATCAGGTAGAACAGAATATCTTTTATCCTGGTATCATAGAAATATTGTCTCAGTTGCGTTTCATAGGTGCAGTTTATAATTGATTGTACAGCATCGAGGATTTCAATGCCAGACCAAAAGGCTGGTGAGACCGAATAATGAATCTGCTTTTCAGACAGATACTGTTCATGTAACTGCGGAAAAAAAGGAAGCAGTTCTTCCAATAATGATGTAGAGAAAAGAATGGTTATTGATGTATAGATACCCGGCTTGTTGAAAGTTGTTATTATTTCAGGAGAGACAGATTTCAAAACAATGCATTGATTTTTGAATAATGTCCATTGAAGACCGGAAGATGAGTATGCAGTTTGGTTTCCCTTTAACAGAATGTGCTGATACCAACCGGAGAAATCTGTTTTTGTTTTATATGCGAAAGGTTCGTGCAGTTCAGCTACAGCATACAAAAGTGAAAAGCCAGGAGCATTGTATTCCTGAATTGTTAGTGCACCAAATTTATCCTGTACAGACAATAGTGTGCTGCCCGGAAGACGGATGCCTGAAAATGAATCAGGCAGAAGTTCGTTCCAAACAAGTTCCTTATTAGTCAGTGTTTCATGGCGGCTGGTCATGGTGTAATTAAGGCCAATGCTGAAAGTAAGATAAAAAAAAACGGGGAAACAAGAATTACACTGAATTTTGAAATTATTTGATATATAGCAAGTACAGAATAAAAGGGTTGGCAGGACAACCCAGAGAAAGTTTCCATTCTTTCTTTAATTTTAAACTTATGACTTACAGATTATTTATAAAAAATATGGTTTGTAGCCGTTGTATACTGGTAGTTAAACAGGAACTTGATAAACTGAAGTTGGCAACAACCCGGGTAAGTATGGGCGAAGTAGAGTTTGCTAAAACCCCAACAGAGAAACAGTTAAGTATTTTGAATGAAAGATTAAAAGAAACCGGATTTGAGATATTAGATAACCAGAAACAAAAGCAAATTGAAACCATCAAAAACAAACTGATCAAAAAAATACAGTCAGGAGAAGTGGAGGAACATTTCAGTATCAGTGATTTCCTGAGCAAGGCCATACAAAAAGACTACAGTTATATTTCCCGCCTATTTTCTGAGGTAGAAGGCATTACTGTTGAACAGTATTTTATTCTGCAGAAAACAGAAAAGGTAAAAGAGTGGCTTGTGTACGGAGAGCTGAACCTCAGTGAAATTTCATTCCGTTTAGGATACAGCAGTGTAGCTCACTTATCGGCACAATTTAAAAAAGTTACCGGGTTAACGGCAAGCCATTTTAAAAAACTTGGCAGTTCAAACCGGCATGCACTGGATAAAGTACATTACAAACAGGTATAAATTTTTTCCATAATTCTGTAACAATGTACCGTGATGCAGAGCAGAACTTTGTGTTCTAATATTTTAATTATGACACATACTTATTCTGTAAGCGGAATGACCTGCAGCAGTTGCCAGTCAAAAGTGCAGGATTTATTATCAAAGGTTACCGGGGTTCAACATGTATCTATTGATTTAGCAAAGGCAGAGGCTGTTATTGAAATGGACAAACATATTGCCACAAGTGAATTTAAGCAAGCACTAAAAAATTATCCAAAGTACCAGTTAAATGAAATACTTCAACCGCAAAGAGTTGAACTTTCATTTCCAGAAGCAGATGTGTCAAAGACATGGTTTGAAACCTACAAGCCTATTGTATTAATCTTTGCCTACATAACAGGAACCAGTTTGCTGGCTGAATGGATGAACGGAGCATTTACCCCCATGCGGTGGATGAATCATTTCATGACGGGCTTTTTCTTAGTCTTTTCATTTTTTAAATTACTTAATCTCAGGGGCTTTGCAGAGAGCTACAGCATGTATGATATCATTGCAAAGAAATGGAACGGCTGGGGCTATATCTATGCTTTTACTGAACTTGCTTTGGGGATTGCTTTTCTTACAGGGTTTAACCCCCTGCTTACCAACAGCATTACATTTGTTATTATGACTGTGAGCATCATCGGGGTATTGCAAAGTGTATTGAATAAACGTACAATTAAATGTGCCTGTTTAGGGGATGTGTTTAACCTGCCGATGAGTACGGTTACTATCATTGAAGATGCCTTAATGATTGTTATGAGTGTGGCAATGCTGCTGGCAATCTTTATGGAATGATAAAAACACAAGCAGCAGGGTAAAGTTTTGCGAATCTTTGATACCCATTTTTGTTAAAGTAAGGATTGTTATAAGAAGGTAGAAATCATTAAACTATAAAAGATTCACAGAATTTTGTAACAATATTGATTAATTTAATTATACTTTTGTATTTTAATTCATGATGAAAAAGTTCGTTGTAACCATATTAGCCCTTATATATCTTGGCACTTCAACCGGCGCTACGATTCATATGCATTACTGTATGGGTAAGCTGGCCAGCTGGGGTTTGGGACATAATGAATCCAAGACCTGCGGCGAATGCGGCATGGAGAAAACTGATAAGAAAGATAATGGATGCTGCAAGGATGAACATCAATTTTTTAAGAATACTACGGATCAAAAGACGGTTGAAGCCAGTTTGCAGCTGATGCAGATTGTGGCAACATCATTACCTGTTTCTTTTATTGAAATTCCAGCTATAGGATTTACTTCTGTAACATAAGAGAACCCTTTAACTAATGCACCTCCCCGAAGTTATACTGTAGCGGTTTATATCCGTAACTGCGTTTTCCTTATTTAAATTTTACTCTTCTTTTATTGCCGGACAAAGTGTTTGTCGGGCTTTAGGCATTTCTGTATGAATTGCCCTGTAATTATTCCTTTCATTTAAAAACAAACAAAATGAAAACAATTAAAATGCTGATGATGGCAGCTTTTTCCATCATGACTATTACTGTTTTTCACAGAGTAAACTCGGAAAAACAGACACAATGAAAAATACTGTATTATATAGCTGCACAATGCACCCGGATGTGAACAGCAGCAAAGAAGGTAAGTGCCCTACCTGCGGTATGAAACTGGAGCTTTCAAAAAAGGAGCAAATGAAAAGGGGAGTAACCAACAACTATACCTGCCCTGTACATGCGGCTGTATTAACTAAAAATCCCGGCAAATGTCCAGAATGCGGAATGGATTTGAAACTCTCACCAAAAGAAAAAATGAATGTGAATATGCGGAATAATTTTACCTGCCCGATGCATGCTGATGTGGTTAGAGATAAGGATGGTAAGTGTCCCAAATGCGGAATGAATTTAACAAAGGTGAAAACAAAGTCTAAATCATCAAATTAATTAAAACATGAAAAAACTATTCTTCAGTTTAATCGCTGTCAGCACGATCGTCTTCACGGCGTGTAATAACAGTTCCACTAAAACTGAAACTGAAAAGCATGATATGGGTACTATGAGTAAAGACAACATGCAAGAGGCAACAGCCCCGGTTGATAAAGAGGTAAAAACAGTTGCTGTAACTTACACCAATGTTGATGTAAAGATTGCTGCTTCTATTAAAGAAATTGTTGATCATTACCTGCACATCAAAAATGCACTGGTCAATGATAATGGAAGTGAGGCTGCCGGTGGTGCAAAGGCAATGGAAGCTGTTATCAGCAAGCTCGATAAATCATTCTTTACTGCAGATCAGAAGCAAGTGTATGATGAAATGGAGGCAGACCTGAAAGAACATGCAGAGCATATCGGAAAGAATGGAGATAAGATCAAACATCAGCGTTCGCATTTTGCATCGTTAAGTGAAGATGTGTATGAACTGGTGAAAGCATTTGGCGGAGGCAGGGCTTTGTATCATGATCATTGCCCGATGTATAATGATAACAAAGGAGCCATGTGGATCAGTGAACTGAAGGAAGTGAAGAATCCTTATTACGGAGCGGAAATGCTTACATGCGGAACAGTTGAAGAAGCCATTCAATAACTAACAGGCAATTGATAATTGGCAATAAGTAAAACCGGAAGCCTGCCAATTATCAATTGCTGATTGCAATCTAAAACATATGGTTCAGAAATTAATTGAACTGGCTTTACGCAACAGGCTAATTGTTCTGCTGATAGCAGGCGGCCTGTTTGCGTATGGCATTTACTCAATCAAACGAAATCCTATTGATGCCATCCCTGATTTAAGTGAAAACCAGGTAATCGTATTTACAGAATGGATGGGACGCAGTCCGCAGGTAATAGAAGACCAGGTGACCTATCCGCTGGTAAGCAATCTTCAGGGCATTCCAAAGATTAAGAATATCAGAGGTTCTTCTATGTTCGGGATGAGTTTTGTATATGTGATTTTTGAAGATAATGTTGACATCTACTGGGCAAGAACAAGAGTGCTGGAACGGCTGAACTATGCACAGCGTTTGTTACCGCAGGGTATTACACCAACACTGGGCCCTGATGGAACAGGGGTTGGACATATTTACTGGTACCATCTGGATGCTCCTAAAATGGATTTAGGTGAGCAGAGAGCATTGCAGGACTGGTACATCAAGTTTGCATTGCAAACAGTACCGGGTGTTGCTGAAGTTGCTTCTTTTGGTGGATTTGAAAAACAATATCAGCTGATAGTTGACCCGGTGAAACTTCAGTTTTACAATATTTCCCTGATGGATGTGATGAGCACAGTGAAAGCCAATAACAATGATGTGGGCGGCCGGAAATTTGAAATGGCCGATATGGCTTATATCATCCGTGGACTGGGTTATATCAAAAACAAAGAGGATGTTGAAAATATTGCGTTAAGTAATTATAATGGCATTCCTGTAAGAGTAAAAGATATTGGCAGTGTACAGATGGGAGGCGATTTACGTTTGGGCATTTTTGATATGGATGGAAAAGGAGAAGTAGTAGGCGGCATTGTGGTGATGCGGTACAATGAAAATGCCAACAATGTTATTGCAGCCATCAAAGAAAAAATGAAAGAAGTGGAAAAGGGTTTGCCGGAAGGTGTAACCTTTAAAACCTCTTACGACAGAAGTACTTTAATACAGGAAGCAATTGAATCGGTAAAAGGAACATTGATTGAGGAAATCATTGCCGTATCGATTGTTGTACTCCTTTTTCTTTTTCACTGGCGCAGTGCTGTCATCATTTTAATTCAATTGCCGATCTCTGTTGCAGCAGGTTTCATCTTCCTGCAAATCTTTGGTATTTCTTCCAACATTATGTCATTAACAGGTATTGCACTGGCCATTGGTGTGGTGGTGGATGACGGAATTGTGATGGTGGAAAATGCATACAGGCATATCAGTGAGGCACAGTCTGCAAAAAGCAATGGACAACAGGCAATACAGGACAAATCAGTTTGATCTAATTAAAAAATAATTACAGTGAACTTATTTAAACGAAATAAAGATCCATTAACTCCTGAAGAAAGGAATGCCATCATTGAAAAATCATCTAAGCAGGTGGGGCCGGGAGTATTTTATTCAACGATCATTGTTGTTACTTCTTTTCTTCCTGTATTTCTGTTAACCGGTATGGAAGGAAAACTTTTTCATCCATTAGCATGGACAAAAACATTTATCCTGTTAATAGATGCTTTCCTGGCTATTACATTAACCCCTGTATTAATCTCTTTTTTATTAAAAGGAAGACTGAAGCCTGAAAGTGCAAACCCCATTACACGAACATTGGAAAAAATTTATACTCCTATTTTGAAATTTTGTTTGCGGTGGAGAAAAACAACCATCGGAATTAATTTGATTGCTTTAGCTGTGGGCATTCTTATGATGACAAAGCTGGGTTCTGAATTTATGCCTCCGCTTGATGAAGGATCGCTTTTATTTATGCCTGTTACATTGCCTGATGTATCTAATTCGGAAGCAAAACGTTTATTGCAGGTACAGGATAAATTAATCCGGTCAGTACCTGAAGTGTCGCATGTGCTGGGTAAGGCGGGAAGGGCAAATACAGCAACGGATAATTCACCCATCAGCATGATTGAAACCATCATATTGCTGAAACCTAAACATGAATGGCGCAAAGGAATGACCAAGGATGCCATCATCAATGAGCTCAATGCAAAACTTCAGATTCCCGGAATTACTAACGGCTGGACACAGCCGATCATCAATCGTATCAATATGCTGTCAACAGGAATACGAACCGATGTTGGATTGAAAGTGTATGGACAAAACCTGGATACGATTTATGCATTTGCACAAACCATCAAAAAACAACTGGAAGGAATTGAAGGCGTAAAAGATTTGTATGTGGAACCGATTACCGGCGGTAAATACATTGACATCACGATTAAAAGAGATGAGATTGGCAGGTATGGTTTAAGTGTGGATGATGTAAATGCTGTTATTGAGATTGCACTCGGAGGAATGAAACTGACAACTACAGTTGAAGGCCGTCAGCGTTTTTCAGTAAATGCAAGGTATGGCCAGGATTTCAGGAATAATCTGCAGGCGCTGAAACGACTGCAGGTGCAGACAATGAGCTTTGGTCCGGTGCCATTGGAAGCTGTTGCTGATATTCAATTAAGTGATGGCCCTCCGATGATCAACTCTGAAAATGCGATGCTTAGAGGAACCGTTTTATTTAATGTGCGGGAAAGAGACTTGGGAAGTACGGTAGAAGAAGCGCAGAAAAAATTAAATCAAATGATTACGAAATTACCCAAAGGTTATTTTTTAGAATGGAGCGGCCAATGGGAAAACCAGATCAGGGCCAATAAAACGCTGACGATGATTATGCCCATTGTTCTCGTCATCATATTTATGGTTTTGTATTTCACCTATCATTCCTTCAAAGAATCGTTTGTAACAATGATTACCGTTCCTTTTGCATTGATCGGTGGTGTATTCATGGTTTATTTCTATGGTGTAAATTTATCGGTTGCGGTGGCAGTAGGATTTATTGCATTATTCGGAATGGCTATTGAAACAGCCATGCTCATGACGATTTACCTGAATGAAGCCATGGAGAATATGGTTGCGAAACATGGCAACTCAAAAGAAACCTTAACACCTGCTATCATCCGGGAATTTGTAATTGAAGGATCTGCAAAACGGTTACGTCCAAAACTGATGACTGTGTCCGTTGGTCTGTTTGGTTTGATTCCGATTCTGTGGGCAACAGGTGTTGGAAGTGATATTATGCGGCCCATTACCATTCCTTTGATTGGAGGTACGATTTCATCAACCATTTATGTTTTGCTGATTACTCCGGTGATATTTGAAATGATAAAAGAACGGGAGTTAAAACGCAAGGGCAGGGTTGAACTGATAGATGTGAAAGAATAAATAAAAAAATGGAAATACTACTTACTTCAATCATTACATGTCCTCATTGCGGACATCAGAAGCTGGAAGAAATGCCAACAGATGCCTGCCAGTATTTTTATACCTGCAAAAAATGTAACACGATATTAAAACCAAAGCAGGGCGACTGCTGTGTGTTTTGTTCTTATGGTTCAGTTCCATGTCCACCCATTCAAAACGGTAAAAACTGTTGTTCTTAAATAGTAAAATTATGAAGCGACTCATTTTTATATTGACTGTTTTTCTTTCGGGAAAATACTTATCAGCACAAACATTAAATCTTGATGCGATTATTGACAGTATCAGCACTTTACATCCAGTTGTGAAAATGTATAACAATGAAATCCGTTCGATGGATGAAGCAGCGAATGGTGCAAAAAGCTGGATGCCACCTGAGTTCAGTACCGGTTTGTGGATGACTCCTTACAATCCATCTCTCTGGAAAAAAATGGATGATGGGATGGGTGGCTTCACAGATGGAATGGGGCAGTATATGATCGGAGGTCAGCAGATGTTTCCGAATAAAAAGAAACAGAATGCAGATGCAAATTATATGCAAACCATGTCATCAGTTGAAAAAGAAAAGAAGAATGCCACACTGAACGAACTGATCAATGATGCCAAACAGTATTACTATGAATGGATCATTCTGAAAAAGAAACTGACCATCCTTGAACAGAATGAAAAGCTGCTCGATTTCATGATTAAGAATGCAGAGATCCGTTATAAAAACGGGTTAGAAAAAATCAGTGCCTATTATAAAGCAAAAGCAGCATTAGGAAGAGTAAAAAATATGCAGTTGATGTTTGAAAATGATATCAACGAAAAGCGTATCCGTATCAATGCATTAATGGGAAGAAATGCAATGGTTCAGTTTGACATTGATACTGTATACCGTTTTAATGATTACACATCCGTTGTTTTCGACAGCACACTTTTTTACAGTAACCGCAGTGATTTAAAGGCTATTGACAAAGACATCAATTTAACTTGGCTGAAACAGGAAACAGAAAGGCAAAGTCTGAGACCACAGTTTGGTATCCGCTATGAGCATATGTTTGGATTTGGTGGTTTGCCCATGCAATTTTCATTGATGGGCATGATGAAGCTGCCGCTTACCAAATGGTCGTCAAAAATGAATAAGGCAAATATTGAAAGTCTGAAATGGAAAGCGAATGCATTGCAGTCGCAAAAAGAAATGATGACCAATGAATACAGCGGCATGGCCTATGGAATGCGCAATGAACTGGAGTTGAAAAAGAAACAGGTAAAGCTGTACGACGAAAATATTATTCCGGCTTTGAAAAATAATTACAAAACGATGCAGCTGGGGTATGAGCAGAATACAGAAGAACTATTTATGCTGTATGATGCATGGGAAACACTTTATATGACACAACTGGAGTATACAGAGTTACTGAACCAGGCATTGCGGTTACAGGTAACCTTAGAAAGATTAATGGAAAAGAAATAATTATATGGCAACACAACATTCATTTAAGCGAAGGACAAAGAGCAATTTCTTTTTGTTTCTTCTTTCTTCCTGTTTACTGCTTCTGCTGACGATGGGATGTAACAACAGTACAGATCGCTCAACTGAACTCAAATCTGTTGAAACAAAGATCATGTATACCTGTCCTATGCCGCAGGATTCGATTTTCAGCGACAAACCAGGGACATGCCCAAAATGTGGAATGCAATTAGTGAAAATGGAAACTGCTGAACATGATCATGCGGCGGCAGAATACACTTGCCCAATGCATCCCCAGATACTGAAAGATCAGCCGGGTAAATGTTCCATCTGCGGAATGGATTTAGTAAAAAAAGAAACAGGAGGAAAGAAAACGGCTGATGTAACGCTGGAAGCGCTGCTGAAACCTACCAATGAATTTGTTATTTCCTCCATCCCTGTTACAACCATTCAAAAAAAAGAAGAACAAATAGAAATTGAAGCATTAGGTACAATTGGATATGATACAAGGCAGACAGGCAGTATTTCATCCAGGGTATCAGGCAGAATTGAAAAACTCTATGTACGTTACCGCTATCAGAAAATAAATAAGGGACAGCATATCCTTGATATCTACAGTCCGGAGTTGCTTACAGCACAACAGAACCTGTTGTTCCTTTTAAAGAACGATGCAGATAACACAGGCTTTATACAATCGGCCAAAGAAAAATTACTGTTACTGGGTATGAGTAATCAGCAATTGCAGCAGGTGTTACAATCAGGTAAACCATCCTTAACGATTGCTGTGTACAGTAATTACAGCGGTCATATTCATGAGTCAGTCAGTGCGGCCAATATGAATACTTCAACAGGAGGAATGAAAGATATTGCATTGCTTACAGAAGAGCTTTCGCTAAAAGAAGGAATGTATTTGCAGAAGGGGCAATCCATTTTTACTGTATTTAATCCAGACAGGGCATGGGCAGTTATTAATATCTATGGAGAAAACCAGGAATTGGTAAAAAAAGGGAACACCGTCAGGGTTGTTCCTGAAACATCACCTGATAAGAATTTCAGAGCAATGATTGATTTTATTGAACCATTTTACCGAAAAGACAGTAAAACATTAACGGCAAGGGTGTATTTTAATAACAGTGGTTTAAAAATTCCGATTGGCAGCCAGGTAAGGGCCACTGTTTTTGGAAATACCAGGAATGCCTACTGGTTACCCAAAGAAGCTGTTGTATCATTGGGACTTGACAAAATAGTATTTCAAAAAACAGATGGAGGATTTAAGGCTCATAAAATAAATACCGGCATTACAAATAGCAATCATATCCAGGTATTAAGTGGAATCAACGAAACAGATTCTGTTGCAGTGAATGCACAGTATTTAATGGACAGTGAAAGTTTTATTAAAATAAACAACTGATTATGCGATACATCATCATAACAGCTATTACATTCTTGTTTTTTACATCCTGTAAAAACAAGAATGTTGCAGTGAAAGATCCAGACACTTATTATACCTGTTCAATGGACCCGCAGGTAGTAGAATACAAACCGGGAAAATGCCCTATTTGTAAAATGGAGCTGACAGCAGTGAAGAAAAAGAACGGAGAAAAGAAAGATGAACTGCAGTTGAGTGAACAGCAAATACAGCTGGGAAATATTTTTGCCGATACAATCCGCAATGGTTCAATTGGCGACCAACTGGTATTAACTGCTACTTTGAATTTCGACCAGATGAAAACATCATCAGTAAGTTCAAGGGTGATGGGAAGAATTGAAAAATTATATTTTAAGAACCTGGGCGACTATGTAAAAAAAGGATCTCCCCTGTACGATTTGTACAGCGAGGACCTGAATAATACCAAACAGGAATATCTGCTGGTCTTAGAAAAGAAAAAAGTATTTTCTGACGAAACCATCATTGACTTTGACCAGTTATTACAAAGCGCTAAAAACAAATTACTCCTGTGGGGAATGACTGAAGGCAAGGTACAGGAATTGGCAAGAACAAAGAAACCTTCCCCAACTACAACCTTTTACAGTACTGCTGCCGGGTTTATTACAGCATTGGATATCCGGGAAGGAGATTATGTTATGGAAGGCGGCACAATTGTGAAGCTGGCTGATTTATCCAGTCTCTGGGCTGAAGCACAGGTTTATACTTCACAGTTAGCAACCATTGACAGAAACAGTATGGCCACTGTACAGCTTCCTGATTTTGACGGCAAACAAATAAAAGGAAGAATTGAATTTGTAAATCCTGAAATCAATCCTGATACAAGAATCAACCTGATCCGTGTATCAATACCTAATCCCGGCAACCTGTTAAAACCGGGTATGCCTGCTTATGTTCTGCTTAAAAGCCCGGAACGTAAAACATTAACGCTTCCAATAGATGCTGTAATCAGGGACGGAAAAGGAGCAACTGTATGGATCAAAACAGGAGTTAATACATTTAAAAGTTTGATGGTGCGTACAGGATTGGAAAGTGATGACAGAATAGAAATATTGTCAGGTCTGCAAGCAGGTGATGTTGTAGTTATCAGCGGTGCTTATCTGTTGCACAGCGAATATGTTTTTAAAAAAGGAGCTGACCCAATGGCAGCACATAATCACTAATCATTTCTTAAATCAACCATATGTATCGTTTCTTAAAATCATTTTTATCATCAGTTGTTTTATTTATTTCTCTAAGTGCATCTGCGCAGAAAGCAGAAGAAATTTGCTATAACCCGAATCTTGTAAAAGATACTTCTAAGAAAAGTATCAACTCAATGGCAGTTGCAGTAATTAAGGGCGACAGTATAAAAATCAGTTATCATTCACCCGGTGTACGTAAGAGAATTATCTGGGGCGGACTTGTTCCTTTTGATGAAGTATGGGTTACAGGTGCACATGATGCCACAACAATTGAACTGAAGAAAACTTTTATTATTGGAGAAAAAGAAATTCCTGCCGGTAAGTATGCATTCTTTACCATCCCCGGTAAAAAAGAATGGATTGTTATTATCAATAAAAACTGGAAGCAGCATCTGGCAACGGAATACGATGAAAAAGAAGATATCGTAAGAATAAAAGTGAGACCTCTAAAAAATCCATTTACTGAGCGACTCCAATATTTTGTAGAAAGCTCTGCTGGTAAGAATGGAAAGATTACAGTGGCCTGGGAGAAGATAAGAATTGAATTTCCTTTTATACTTAAAAACTAAGGTATGGAACATCAACACCAGGCACAAAAATACACATGTCCCATGCACCTGCAGATCGTGCAGGATAAGCCGGGCAATTGCCCCATTTGCGGAATGACATTAGTGTTGGCTAAAACTGAAAATAAAACTGATGTTCATTCTGAACACAAGCACGGAAGTAATCCACCGATGGGTCATGAAGGGCATAACCATAATAGTATGATCGCTGATTTCCGAAAGCGGTTTTATGTGGTGCTTGTATTGACGGTTCCTATCATGCTTTTATCAGAAATGATACAGCATTTTATGGGTGTTGACTGGCAATTTACAGGATCAAAATATATTTTATTTACTTTATCAACCATCGTATTTGTTTACGGTGGTTTTCCATTTTTGAAAGGGTTGGTGGATGAAGTGAAAGCAAAGAATCCGGGCATGATGTTTTTAATTGGCTTTGCTATTACAGTTGCTTTTATTTACAGCGTTGCAATCGTATTTGGATTAGAAGGAATGGATTTTTTCTGGGAACTCACAACCCTGATTCTTATCATGCTGCTGGGTCACTGGATTGAAATGAAATCAATTGCTGGCGCATCGAAAGAATTGGAATTACTGGTGCAGTTAATGCCGGATGATGCACATATGGTAATGCCGGATATGGTTCATGATGTAAAGACCGATACTCTGAAAGAGAATGATATCATTCTTATAAAGCCGGGAGAGAAGGTTGCAGCCGATGGAATTATACTGGAAGGTGAAAGTTATTTGAATGAATCAATGCTTACCGGAGAATCAAAACCGGTGCAAAAAGGAAAAGGCGATAAGGTAATAGCCGGTGCAATCAATGGGAACGGTTCGATTAAAGTTACTGTATCGCATACAGCAAAAGATTCGTACCTGGCTCAGGTGATAAAACTGGTGGATGATGCACAGAAATCCAAATCAAAAACACAACTGCTGGCTGACAGGGCAGCAAAATGGTTAACGATTATTGCATTGGTTGCAGGGACATCAACTTTTTTAGTTTGGTACTTAACCGGGCAATCTTTAGCTTTTGCTATGGAAAGAATGGTAACAGTCATCGTCATTTGCTGTCCTCATGCTTTAGGATTGGCCGTTCCCTTAGTTGTAGCAAAATCAACTGCTTTATCTGCTAAGAATGGGTTACTGATTAAGAACAGAACTGCTTTTGAAAATGCAAGAAAAATTACCACTATTGTATTTGATAAAACGGGCACACTTACTGTGGGCAAATTTGAAGTATCAAAAATTGTATCAGTAAAAAGTGGGATTGCCGAAAATGAAATCCTTCGTCTTGCGTCTGCACTGGAACAGCAATCAGAACATCCTATTGCAACAGGTATTCTGCAAAAAGTAAAAGAACTTTCAATCGCTATTCCGGCAACTGAAAATTTTAATGCCATCACCGGTAAAGGAGTAGAAGCTACTGTTGAAGGCAAAAAGGTATTGGTAGTTAGCCCGGGTTATTTAAAAGAAAATAATATGCCTCTTCCTGATGGCTTTTCTGCCAATGATACGGAAACGGTTGTGTTTGTAATCATCAATCAAGAGTTGGCAGGATATATTGCACTGTCGGATGAAATAAGACCTGAATCAGCAGAAGCAATCAAAACACTAAAGGAAAATAATATCAAATCAATATTACTTACAGGCGACAACAATAAAGTTGCAAAAAGTGTAAGTGAAACTTTAGTGATGGATAGTTATATTGCTGAAGTATTACCTCATCAAAAATCAGAGAAGATAAAAGAACTTCAAAGCAAAGGCGAGTTTGTAGCTATGACAGGTGATGGTGTAAATGATGCACCTGCTTTAGCCGTTGCTGATGTTGGCATTGCTGTTGGAAGTGGAAGTGATATTGCTGCAGAAACAGCAGGTATCGTTTTGGTCAACAGCAATCCGAAAGATATAGTGAGTTTGGTTTTATTTGGAAAAGCCACGTACCGGAAGATGATTCAAAATTTGATCTGGGCAACAGGATATAATGTTATTGCCCTGCCGTTAGCGGCAGGTGTTTTATACAAACAGGGTGTTTTGTTAAGTCCGGCTGCCGGTGCTGTATTAATGACATTGAGTACGGTGATTGTTGCCATCAATGCAAGCCTGTTAAAAGTAAAATAAACCAAACCAAATAATCAATTAACTGTTTATGGCAAAAAGTAAACACTACTACATCCGTAAAACACACCGATGGCTCGGTGTTATACTTGGAATTCAATTTATGTTTTGGACGATCGGTGGTCTGTATTTCAGCTGGAGTAATATGGACGAGGTTCATGGAGATTTTGAGAAAAGGAATACTCCATTATTATCTTCAGGTATTTCATTGGTTTCTCCTTCAGCGGTATTAGATACGATTAAGAAGGTTCACCGCATTGATTCCGTTGTTTCTATTCAGTTGATTGAACTGATGGGAAAACCATTTTACCAGATCAGGTGCATCAGCGCTATTCATAACGAAGCAAATCATGAGCATGATATGCATACAATGAATCATTTGGCTAATGCTGAAACAGGTGAGCTTCGTGAAGCATTAAGCAGAGAGGAAGCTATTGAACTTGCTAAATCCCGATTCAATGATAAACCTGAGCTGAAATCAGTAGAATATTTAACCAGTGCAGATGGACATCATGAATACAGGGAAAACCCTCTGCCGGCTTATGCTGTAACTTTTGAACATCCTTCCCGAACAACTGTATATGTAGCAAGTGAATTAGGTACGGTTGAAAAATTCAGGAATAATAAATGGAGAATATTTGATTTTCTCTGGATGATGCACACAATGGATTATAAAGGGAGGGATAATTTTGGCAATATTCTTCTTCGTTTCTTTTCCATTTTTGGTTTGGTGACTGTATTCAGTGGGTTTTTATTGTTTTTTGTGAGTGCCAAATGGAGCAGAAAGAAAAATGCTTTTTTATAATAATATAGAAGATATGTGATTAACAATGGTTCTGTTTTCTCCTCAGGAAAACCGAAAACCAAAGTTCTGAGTGAGCATTATTGTTTTACTGCTTCAGCTGCTTGTTATTTTCGGATTCACCCAATTCTTTTCGTCACTCCGGGGCCAGCTTCTCAAATCTCTAACCCGGCATGTCATAAATGCTGACTCCTGATCAACGATTTGTACTGTCGTTTGATTTGAAAACTCAATCTGAGCATAAGGGGCGCATCTTCATCACTGTTGATTTTTGATTTGTAGAGCCAGAAAAGCACGTTGATTGTGTTTACCATTTCGTTTTATTTTGAAGTGTTGAAATGGGCGGGAAAATGGAAGGAGGTATGCAGTGGGTAGTTTTGCTACCTTTTCTGGCGGTTTCTGAATGAAAAAAGCCCCGCAAATCAACGATTTACAAGGCTTATCTCTGTTTTAAGCTCCCCCCGCTGGACTTGAACCAGCGACCCTCTGATTAACAGTCAGATGCTCTAACCAACTGAGCTAGGGAGGAATGGGCGGCAAAAATAGGGGATTTTCGTTTTTTCGGTCCTATTTAAATGCAATTTTTTTATTTAAATAAACTAAAAAATCCAGTTTCTTCTATACCTATATAAATTCCATCATCTCTTTTCTGTAACGGATATGTTTTTAAATAGTATCCTTCTCCACTTGTATTGTGACCGTTTTGTAAACTGAATTTATACCTGTGTAATGGACAAACGATATTGGCTGCTGCATCTATAAAACCATCGGATAGATGTCCTCCTGCATGCGGGCATTTATGTGTACAGGCAAATACTTCATTGCTTTTTTTGCCTATGCAGATTGTTTTGCCTTTCACTTCTATTTCGCAGAGATCGTTTTCTTTCCAACTAAAGTCAGCAACCGTTTCAGCTATTTTATACCAGCTGTATTTTTTTTCAGCAGACATTAATAGAGATACTCTGTTTTATAGGGATAGCGAATCTGGTAAATTTGTTTTACACTTTCTAATATTCTTGCACGCAGTTCGGGAATATTTCTTTTCTCTGTTGCAGAAATAAACACACAGTTTCCCCTTGTTTCATTTTCCCAGCGTTCTTTCATTTCCTGTAAAATGGTTGCTTTTACATCATCTTCCAGCCATTCATCAAAATGCAGTGTTTCATACAAATCCATTTTATTGAAGATGGTGATAACAGGCTTATCATGACACTTTAAATCCTGCAGTGTTTTGTTTACTACATTGATTTGTTCTTCGTACTGCGGATGTGAAATGTCAACTACATGAAGCAAGACATCACTTTCCCTTACTTCATCTAAAGTACTTTTAAAGCTTTCAACGAGGTGATGAGGAAGTTTACGGATGAACCCAACTGTATCGCTTAACAGAAAAGGTGTGTTTTCATACACAACCTTACTGGTTGTTGTGTCAAGGGTTGCAAATAATTTGTTTTCGGCAAATACTTCACGTTTGCTGAGAATATTCATCAGTGTGCTTTTGCCAACATTTGTATAACCAACCAGTGCAACACGAATAAATTCGCCCCTGTCTTTACGTTGTGTGAACGCCTGCTTATCAATTTCGGCCAATCGCTTACGTAAAACAGAAATCTTATCTTTTACAATACGTCGATCTGTTTCAATCTCCGTTTCACCCGGTCCTCTTGTACCAACACCGCCTCCCTGCCGTTCAAGGTGTTTCCACATACCTTTCAGCCTTGGTAAGATGTATTGATATTGTGCAAGCTCAACCTGTGTTTTTGCCTGTGCTGTTTTTGCACGACGGGCGAAGATGTCGAGAATAAGATCACTTCTGTCAATGGTATAAATGCCCAGTTCCTTTTCAATGTTCATGATTTGGGCACCAGTGAGTTCATCATCAAATATGATCAGTGAAATGTCTTTTTCCGCAACGTATTTTTTTATTTCCTGCAGCTTTCCTTTTCCAACAAAGGTTTTACTGTCGGGATGCGACAATCTTTGAATAAACCGTTTTATTGTTACGGCACCGGCTGTTTCTGCGAGAAAGGATAATTCTTCGAGGTATTCCTGCACCTGCAATTCTGTTTGTCCTTTTTGCACCACGCCAACGATGATGGCCCTTTCTTCCTGTTGTATTACCTGTTTACGTTCAATCACTGTATAAAAAATTCAACTGCAAATGTAGAATAAGTTCGCTGGCTATATAAAAAAGAAAAGCGGATGGTTCAATAACCATCCGCTGCAAATTTTTTCTATTGAATATTATAACCCGGTTAAGGTCAGTCCAAAAGTAAACGGTCTTATCTGGTTGGGTCCACGACCTTCCTTAATAAAATCGTTAAGCTGGTATTGACCAAAGATGGCAAAGTTTCCAAAACCAATTCTGGCCGTTCCTGCAAGCCGGAGGTTATTAAAATGTACACGGGATTTTTCTTTCAGAACGTAAGCACCATTGCCATTACCATCGGAAGTGAACTTTGTTTTGTCAGTTGCACTGATGATTGTACCAACCTTTACTCCCAGTGCAAATTTTAAGCTCTTGTTTGGATGCTCGGGATCAACCATGAAACGCAATTCTACCGGAGCTTCGAGGTAGGTGGTAGCAAGTTTCATCGATTTGTATTTATTAGCTGTATCCTTTCCGGTTTCTTTCGCAAAAGAGAATGCAGAACCGTTAATGATGTTCAGGTTTCTGTCTGCTCCCTTATCAAAGAACATATTATCTGCACCAACACCTGCACCCAGACCAACACTGAATCGTGGATCTACTTTAAACGGAAAGTCAAATGAGAAATAGACATTCACCGATCTGGCAAAGCCTTTGGTGGCAATCGTATCAGGTTTGTTTAACCATTGCAGATACCCAACCTGAAGCATTAAATGATCTTTTGGTCTGCCGGCTAAATTTACTTTTGACCAGTCTTTCTTTTTCTTCTTTTCAGTTTCCTGCGCAAATAAGGAGATGCCTGTTGTTGCGAGAAATAAAAACAGTATTGCTTTTTTCATGTGTGCATTTTAATTGTGGTTCAGCCACATAGTATATTCATAAATGTGTTCTTTACCAGTTAGTTCAGCTTTGCTACTTATTTATGAATATTTCATAATAATTATGGGACAAATGTATTTGCTTATCGGTTAAGCAAAGGTTAAAGCCTTTTAGAAAATACCCCGACGCTAAAGGACGGGGCTGATTTGTGGATCCTGTAGGATTTGAACCTACGACCCTCTGATTATGAGTCAGATGCTCTAACCATCTGAGCTAAGGATCCAAAGCCTTTTGGGCGGGGGCAAAGATAGAAAAATACGTGTTTCCGTTTCATTTAATTTCAAGTGTTTATTTTCTGCTGCTTTTTGAAGCTGTTTATTGCTTTGATTAAATATTCAGTTCAGGGCATACAAGTTTTCATTCCACGTTGTTTCTTTGCAGCATGAAAAATATTCGGAATGTCATTTTTGATCTTGGAGGAGTGCTGTTCAATATTAATTTCAGCCTGACTGAAAAAGCATTTACTGAACTCGGTGTAAAGGACTTTTCTTCTTTCTTTACTCAATTTCACAGCAATGATTTGTTTGTAAAACTGGAAACAGGAGTAGATGAGGATCTTTTTTACGAAGATTTCAGAACAGCTACGGGTTTGCAGCTTAGTAACGACCAGATCAGAGATGCATGGAACGCTTTACTCCTCGATTTCAGAATGGAAAGTATTGCCGCATTGCCCGAACTGAAAAGCAGGTATAATCTTTACCTGCTCAGTAATACCAATGAAATTCATATGCAGGAATTTCACCGGATATACAGAACTCTGTTTGCAGAATCATCTTTCGACGATTTATTTCATGCAGCTTATTATTCCCATCGCATTGGTCATAGAAAACCCAATGCAGGTGCTTTTGAATTTGTGTTGAAAAAACATGCACTTATTGCAGAAGAAACCCTGTTTATTGATGACAGTATCAATAATATTGAAGCCGCTCAAAAACTGGGCATTCAAACTGTTCATTTACTGCCGGGCATGAAAATAGAAGAACTTGGGTTATAGACCCAATTATTTTACTTCTTCAAACTCAATATAATCGCCCCCTTTTGGCTGTGGAGTGTTTTGTTTAGCAGGCTCAGGACGTTGCTGTTGCTGAGGGCCAAAACCCTGTTGCTGCTGCATTTGTGTTTGAAACTCGTTCATCTTGCTTTTCATTTCACGGGCAGCCCTGCTTACGGGTATCAGGAAACGAAAAATAAACTGATAAAGAAAATAAAGAAGCAGTGCAATTACTAATACACGTATCATGCAGTAAAGATAAATCAAACCTGAAGCATTATTTGTGAAGAATCCTCTAAAGCTTTACAGGCGGTACAACAGGTAAAAAAATTTTTCCATTACCCTGTATTGTCTTAAGTTTGCACCGGATAAAGAAACAGTGGAAGGGAACGATAACGTTCCCTTCTTTATTTCACCTACATGAACATAGAACAAAAAACAGCAAGGATTAAGCAATTCGCTGAAGAAATCATCACCAAAGACCCGGATAGCTTCCTGGTAGACGTAAAACTGAAACCCGGAAATATTATCCAGGTGTTTGCAGATGCAGATGCAGGATTATCACTCGGCAGGTGTATTGCCTACAATAAGGCTTTGTACAAGCAAATTGAAGAAGCTGCCATGTTTAATGAAGGCGATTTTGAGTTAGAAGTTTCCTCTCCCGGGTTGGAAGAACCGCTGAAACTGAACAGGCAATACCTGAAAAATATCGGCCGGTTGGTTGAAGTGGTGCTGAAAGATGGCCGGAAAGTAGAAGGAAAACTGCTGTCAGCAGGAACGGATGTGGTGGTAGAAGAAACAAAGGGCAAAGGCAAAAAACAGGAGGTGTTGCAACACAGCCTTTTGTTTGACGACATAAAATCAACAAAAATTCAAATTGTATTTAATTAAGTACGGCTGCAAAAACTAAACAGCCGGGAGTTAAAAAAACGTGTTATGGCAAGTATCAATCTTATAGAAAGTTTCCAGGAGTTTAAAGATGCGGAAAATATTGACCGCCCCACTATGATGAAAGTGCTGGAAGATGTGTTTAAAACATTGCTGCGTAAAAAATACGGAGCTGATGACAACTTTGATGTAATCGTAAATACAGAAAAAGGTGATTTGGAAATCATGCGCCGTCGTACAATTGTTGATGACGGACAGGTGGAAGATCCACTGGCACAGATTGCTTACAGCGATGCAGTAAAGATTGAACCTGATTATGAAGTGGGTGAAGAGTTGTATGAAGATGTGGATATTCATGATTTCGGAAGACGTGCCATCCTTGCTGCCAAACAAACACTTGCCAGCCGTATTGGTGATTTAAAGAAAAACGGACTCGTTAAAAAATATACTGACAGGGTTGGAGAAATCATCAGCGCTGAAGTATACCAGGTTTGGAAAAAAGAAGTATTGCTGTTGGATGAAGAAGGAAATGAACTTTTGTTGCCAAAGAGCGAACAGATTCCACAGGATTATTTCAAAAAAGGTGAAAACATCCGTGCAGTCATTAAAAAAGTAGAGCTGAAAAATAATGCACCGGTAATCATTCTTTCGAGAACAAGTCCTTTATTCCTGGCTAAATTGCTGGAAATTGAAGTGCCTGAAATTTTCGACGGATTAATTGTGATAAAAAAGATTGTGCGTGAACCGGGAGAAAGAGCGAAAGTTGCAGTTGAAAGCTTCGATGATCGTATCGATCCGGTTGGTGCCTGTGTGGGTATGAAGGGCAGCCGTATTCATGGTATTGTGCGTGAATTGAAAAATGAAAATATAGATGTCATCAACTTCACTAACAATATTAACCTGCTGATCCAGCGTGCACTTACACCGTCAAAGATCACCAGCATGAATATTGACCAGGACAGAAAGCATGCAGAAGTATACCTGAAACCCGACCAGGTTTCACTGGCAATTGGTAAAAGAGGTGTGAACATTAAACTTGCCTGTGAATTAACCGGGTTTGAAATTGATGTTTACCGTGATGCAGAAGGTGAGCAGGATGAATTTGATATTGATCTGGATGAATTTACAGATGAGATTGAAGGATGGGTGATTGATGAGTTGAAACGTGTTGGTTGTGATACAGCCCGCAGCGTAATGGAGTTGACAACAGAAGAGCTGGAACGCCGTACTGATCTGGAAAAAGAAACCATCATTGAAGTACAGCGTGTGTTGAAAGAAGAATTTGAAAGCGAATAATCTGCAAGGGTTATCGACGATAAGATTTATTTAAACATTTAAACAAGATTTTCCCTGGTTCTCTCAGCAGGAGCAAGGAAGGATATTATGTCAGAAAGTAATACACCACGGTTAATGGCAGCAGCCAAAGAGTTCAATATCGGTAAAGACACTCTTATTGATTTTTTGGCGGCAAAGGGATTTAACAAAGATGATCTGAAACCAACAGCAAAGCTTACAGATGCGATGTATCGTTCTCTGCAGGCAGAATTTTCATCTGACAAATTAGCCAAAGCAAAAAGTGATCAGATTGAGATCCCGAAAGGCGGCATGGCCGATCTGAAGAAGAAGAAAGAAGAAGAGGATATCTCTATCAAAAAAGAAATCAAAAAGGTTGTTGCAAAAGAAGAGCCGAAGGTTGAAGAGGTGAAGGTGGTTGAGCCGGTAGCAGAAGTTGTTGAATCGGTTCCTGTTGTTGAAGTAGTTGTTCCGGAAGAACCAAAAATTGTTGCAGAACCGGAGATCACAAAAATTGAAGCTCCTGAAGTTGAAGGGCCTAAGGTTATCAATAAAATTGATCTCGATAAAATAGATTCTTCTACACGTCCGAAGAAAGTAGAAAAAAAGAAAGTACAGAAGCAGGAAGATAAGCCTGCCACTAAGAAGGAAAAACCTGTTGAGAAAAAAATTGAACCATCGGTTGAAGAAATTCCGGAAGAGGAAGAAGAACCGGTTATTGAAAACATCAAAGCCGATATTTTAGAAGGGCCGAAGATTCTTGGTAAAATTGATTTACCTGTTAATCCTGAAACAAGACCCAAACCTGTTTCTGATAAAGAAAAAAGGAAACGTAAACGTATCCCGATTGATAAGAAAAGCGGTTCACAACCCGGCGGTGGTCATCAGCAGGGTGGCGGACAGCAGCAGGGTGGCTTCCAAAATAGGAATAATCAACAAGGTGCAGCTCCTCAACGTACCGGTGAAAGAAAAACAATTGTCAGCAGAACTGACCGCAGCAAAGGTGGTGCAGCTCCCCGCAGAGAAGATAAAGTTATTGATGCAAAAGAAATTCAGGAAAAACTCCGTGAAACGCAGGCCAAGCTTGCTGGCGGCGGCGGTCGTGGTAAGAGCTTAAAGGCAAAATACCGTAAACAGAAGCGTGACGAAATGGCCGATCATATGAATGACGGCACTGAAGATAATAAGCTGCAGGTAACTGAATTTGTAAGTGCAGCAGAGTTAGCCAGTTTAATGGATGTTTCAGCAACTGATGTTGTCGCAAAATGTTTCGGACTTGGTTTAATGGTATCCATCAATCAGCGTCTGGATGCTGAAGTAATTGAACTGGTTGCCAGTGAATTTGGCTTTGAAGTTGAGTTCATTGATATGGAGAAGCAGGCAGAAATGGAGGAAGATGATGAGGTGGATGATGGAGATGATCTGAAGCCAAGAGCTCCGATTGTTACCATTATGGGACACGTAGATCATGGTAAAACTTCATTGCTTGATTATATCCGTAATGCAAATGTTGTATCTGGCGAAGCCGGAGGTATTACTCAGCACATTGGTGCATACGAAGTAACCAATGCAGAAGGTAAAAAGATCACCTTCCTCGATACTCCTGGTCACGAAGCGTTTACAGCGATGCGTGCACGTGGTGCGAAAGTGACGGATATTGCCATCATAGTTGTAGCTGCTGATGATGCAGTAATGCCGCAAACAAAGGAAGCCATCAGTCATGCGCAGGCAGCAAATGTGCCAATGATTTTTGCGGTTAATAAAATGGATAAAGACGGAGCTAATCCGCAGAAGATATATGAGCAGTTATCACAAATGAATATCCTTGTTGAAGAGTGGGGTGGTAAATTCCAAAGCCAGGAATTATCGGCCAAGAAGGGATTGAACATTGATAAGTTGCTGGAGAAAATATTACTGGAAGCTGAGTTGCTTGATCTGAAGGCAAATCCTGAAAGAGAAGGTACTGGTTCTATTATTGAAGCATCACTGGATAAGGGCCGTGGATACGTAGCAACCATCCTGGTACAAAACGGAACACTTGAACAGGGTGATCTGATTGTATCGGGTCAGCATTACGGACGTATCAAAGCCATGTTCAATGAAAGAAATCAGCGTATTGAAAAAGCCGGTCCCTCAACACCTGTTCAGATACTTGGTTTAAATGGCGCACCGCAGGCGGGTGAGAAATTTAAAGTGTATGAAGATGAAGCCGAAGCAAAAGAAGTGGCTGGACGTCGTGCACAGATTCTCCGTGAGCAGGGTATCAGAACCAAGAAACATATTACACTCGATGAAATCGGTCGTCGTTTGGCACTCGGTAACTTTAAGGAACTGAACCTGATCATTAAAGGTGATGTGGATGGTTCCGTAGAAGCCTTAACGGATTCATTACAGAAACTTTCTACTGAAGAAATTGCGGTGAATGTGGTTCATAAAGCGGTAGGGCAAATTTCAGAAGCGGATGTTACACTTGCAAGTGCATCAGATGCGATCCTGATTGGTTTCAACGTTCGTCCATCCATGCAGGCTTCAAGATTAGCAGATCAGGAAGGAGTGGAAATTAAAAACTACTCTATTATCTATAATGCAATTGAAGAGGTGAAAAGTGCGATGGAAGGTTTACTTGAACCGAAGATCACAGAAAAAGAAGTTGCAACTGTTGAAATCCGTGAAGTGTACAAGTTTGATAAAGCAACCGTTGCCGGTTGTTATGTACTGGAAGGAAAGATCAAACGTGATGCGAAGGTTCGGTTGTTCCGTGATGGTATCCTGGTTTATCCAAGACAGGAAGGTGGTTTTGCAGAACTTGGAAGTTTAAAACGCTTCAAAGACGATGCAAAAGAAGTTGCTTCCAACATGGAGTGCGGTTTAACCATTAAGAACTTTGCAGATGTGAACGTAGGCGATACAGTTGTTGCCTTTGAAGAAGAAGAAGTGAAACGTACATTATAAAACATTGCTCAAACAAGGGAATGTTAAAACAGAGATGGCCGTGCTTGAAAGACGGCCATCTCTATTACTTTTGATGCTTATCATTAATACAGAATGAAAAAATTAGTTACCGTAATTGTTTTGTTTGCTGCACTGGCAGTACAGGCACAAACAAAAAAGATCACAGCAGACAAGATCATTGGAGTTGTAGGTGATCGTATTGTATTGAAATCTGATATTGACAATCAGCTCAACGATGCAAAAAGCAAGGAATATGATCTGCCTCCTGATGCACATTGTTATTTAATGCAGCAGCTCATCATCAATAAAATGCTGGCCATCCAGGCAGAAAAAGATTCATTGCCGGTTAGTGATGAAGAGGTGGAAGCAGATGTTGACAACCGTATCCGTTATTTTATTCAGCAGTATGGTTCAAGAGAAGTAATTGAACAGATCACCGGTAAAACCATTTACCAGTTCCGTGAGGAAATGCGTGAGCCAATTAAAGAAGGAAAGCTGGCGGGTGCAATGCGCAATAAAATTGTAGAGAATGTAAAGATCACTCCCAATGAAGTAAAGGCATATTTTGACAAGATACCCAAAGACAGCTTACGTTTTTATGAAATGGAACTGGAGATTGGCGAGATTGTTATTTATCCAAAGGCCGGAAGAGAAATGGAAGAATATGCACAGGATGAATTGAAAGAGTATAAGAAGATGGTTGAAAGCGGATCAAAGAAATTTGAATTCCTGGCAGCCCAGTACAGTGAAGATCCAGGCGTTAAAGAAAATGGAGGATTATATGTATTGAACAGAAATGATAAACAGTGGGATCCTACTTTTTTCAATACAGCGATGAGTTTAAAGGAAGGACAGATTTCAAGAGTAATTAAATCAAAGTTTGGGTATCATATTATTCAGTGTCTTTCAAGGAATGGAGAAGAAGTAACAGTCCGCCACATTTTGAAAATTCCACGAATCAATCAGGAAGACATTAGTTTGGCTATTAGCAAGCTCGATACTGTACGTTCAAAGATTATTGCCGGTACAATTAAATTTGGTGAAGCAGTGAATAAATATTCTGATGAACCCAATTCAAAATTCACTGGTGGACGTAAAACCGCTCAGGATGGGTCATCTGTAATTACCATTGATCAATTGGATAAAGATATTATTCCCTTACTGGAAAAATTAAAACCAGGTGAGTATTCTCAGCCAGTGGCATTTACTGACGAAAGCGGTAAGAAAGGTGTACGCATGGTTCACCTCATCAGCCGCACAGCACCGCACAGGGAAAATCTGAAAGATGATTACAGTAAACTTTCAGACCGTGCTTTAGAATTGAAAAAAGAAAGGGAACTGGAGAAATGGTTTATAAAGAATTCTCAGACTTTCTATGTAGATATTGATGATGAGTATAAAAGCTGCGAAGCCATTAAAGCCATCCTCGGAGAAACAGTAAAAAGTAAAGAGAATGTGAAAATATTGGTCCCGCCAGCGGCGGGACTTTCTTTTGTTTGGAATATTGCATGTATGTACATACATTTGTATTGTGAAACTGGAACAAGCAATACAAAGTGTGAATTTTAAAAACGAAACCCATAAGGCGGGGCTGAATATTTTATATACAGCCTGGTGGCTCAAGACATTGATGAGCAAAGAGCTGAAGAGCTTTGGATTAACCCATGAACAATACAATGTGCTCAGGATCCTGAAAGGAAAGTCGCCGGAAGAAATGTGTGTGAAGGATATTGCCTGCCGCATGATTGAGAAAAGCTCAAATGTACCAAGGATTATAGACAGGCTGGTCATAAAAAAGCTGGTAAGACGTTCTAATGATGCAAACGATAAAAGGCATACGGTGATGTCGCTTACGGAAGCAGGTTTAAATATTCTTGATCTGAGCACAAAAAAGATCAACCAGGTTTTTGAGAAAACAATTTTGATGAATGAAGGATCAGCAGCAGAGTTGAACAACCTGCTTGAATTGATCAGAGAAAACGAAAGTTGATATTTTTTTAAACAAATAGGTGTACATACACGTAATTAAAACACAGTCATGAAAACAGTATTACATAAAGCAGAAACAAGAGGGCATGCCAATCATGGTTGGCTCAACAGTTACCACAGCTTCAGTTTTGGGGGTTATTATGAACCCAGCAGAATTCACTTTGGAGCCTTAAGGGTTTTGAATGATGATACCGTTGCAGCAGGTATGGGCTTTGGTACTCATCCGCATGATAATATGGAAATCATTTCCATTCCCTTAAGCGGTGATCTGAAGCATAAAGACAGTATGGGAAATGAAACCGTTATTAAGCAGGGCGATATACAGGTGATGAGTGCAGGAACCGGCATTGCCCACAGCGAAATGAATGCCAACAAAGACAAAGAGGTGAAGTTCCTGCAGATCTGGGTATTTCCGAACAAAAAAATGTACAACCCCGATACGGACAGATTACACTTGATGTAAGCAAAATGAACAACAATTTACTGCAGGTTGTAAGTCCAAATGAAAATGATGAAGGTGTATGGATTCACCAGGATGCATGGTTCAGCCTGGGAAACCTCGACAAAGATTTTTCAACTGAATACAAATTGAAAAACAGCAGCAACGGTGTTTATGCATTTGTTCTGGAAGGATCAGTTACGATCAATGGGGAAGTATTGAACAGAAGAGATGGATTGGAAATTACAGAAACAGAGGCGTTGCAAATTACTTCAACTGCAGATGCTAAACTTCTGCTGATGGAAGTTCCGATGGTTCTTTAAAAATAGTTTAAACATTAATTTTAATAAAAGCAAAATCTAAACACAATGGCAACGTACAAAATTGATGCGGCACACAGTGACATTATTTTCAAAGTAAAACACCTGATGATTACGAATGTAACAGGACAGTTTAAAGCGTTTGATGCAACACTTACATCTAATAAGGATGACTTCAGTGATGCAGTTGTAACTTTTACTGCAGATATCAACAGTGTTGATACACGCAACGAACAGAGAGATGGTCACCTGAAGAGCGATGATTTCTTTAATGCAGAGAAATATCCCGAGCTTAAATTTGTATCAACTTCATTTACTAAGAATGGCGAAGGCTACAAACTCAAAGGCGATCTTACGATTCGTGATGTAACAAAAACAATTGAGCTGAAGGCAGATTACAATGGTGCGATGGTTGATCCATGGGGACAGGCAAAAGTGGGTTTTGAAGCAGAAGGAACCATTAAAAGAAAAGAATTTGGCTTAGGCTGGGATGCAGTAACCGAAGCAGGTGGTATTGTAGTAAGTGATGATGTAAAGCTGCAATTGAATATCCAGTTCATCAAGCAATAAAAAAATAATTATGAAACAAATCAAGTCAATCAGGAAAGCGGCTCCCTCTCATATGGTAGGAGATGGCTTTAAAGTAAAAACATTTATTTCGTCGCAAATGTGGCAGGATCTGAGCCCTTTTCTGATGCTTGATTATATTGAGCCTGTCAACTATTTGCCAACTGATCATCCACGTGGTGTGGATGTGCATCCGCATAAAGGATTTGAAACGGTGAGCATTTTATGGGAAGGTGCATTAGCACATGAAGACAGCAGCGGTGGTAAAGGCAATCTGTATGCAGGCGATGTACAATGGATGACGGCAGGTGCAGGTATTTTACACAAAGAATTTCATGAAAAAGAGTTCAGCAAGAAAGGTGGTGTATTGCATGGCGCACAGTTATGGGTAAATCTCCCTGCTAAAAACAAGTCCACTCCTCCTGCTTACCAGGATATCCGTTCGGCAAATATTCCTGAAGTGTTAATAAAAAATAATAAAGGAAAAATTAGAATTATAGCAGGTGAACTGGATGGAGTAAAAAGCCCGGCTAATACATTTACACGGATTAATATTTTTGATGCGCATGTTAATGCCGATGCATCTTTTAATCTGAAAGTAACAGAGGGTGACAATACAGCCATGCTGGTGCTGAAAGGAACTGTGATGATCAAAGATGATAAAACAGCAAGAGAAGGCGAAATGCTGGTGTTTGAAAACGAAGGAGACAATATTCATATTCAAACAAATAATGAAGTAC
The DNA here is from genome assembly GCA_016713085.1 of Chitinophagaceae bacterium. Classification (NCBI taxonomy): domain Bacteria; kingdom Pseudomonadati; phylum Bacteroidota; class Chitinophagia; order Chitinophagales; family Chitinophagaceae; species Chitinophagaceae bacterium. The sequence goes on from JADJPV010000001.1 coordinate 1,913,106, forward strand.
ATCTGTTATTACTCAGTGGTGAGCCCATTACAGAACCCGTTGCAGCATATGGACCCTTTGTAATGAATACGCAACAGGAAATTATGGAAGCAATCAATGATTTCAATGCAGGGAAATTTGGACACTTGAATTAATTATTATGATTTCATCATCTATCGGCCAGGAGCAATACAGAGTAACCCATAGTAATGGAAGACATGAGTTTTTTGCTGATGAACCAGCAGAGAAAGGAGGAAAAGATACAGCACCAACCCCTGATGAATTACTGGAAGCGGCTTTAGCCAGTTGCACATTGGTAACATTAAGAATGTACACTGATCATAAAAAGTGGGATATAGGGATAATTAATATTTCCGTTTCTTTACAGCGGGAAGCAGGAAAATCAATCATTACAAGAGTGTTGGAATTCGAAAAACAAATTACTGAAGAACAAAAGCAACGGTTGATACAGGTAGCAAAAGCATGTCCTGTTTCAAAAACAATATCAGGTGATGCTGAACTGATTGTTGAAATAAACCAGTAATGAGCGCAAAAAAATTAAAATGAATATTGAAATTATATCAGGCAGTCCGAGAGAAAACAGCGTTACACACAGGGTGGCATTATTTCTGAGAAAAATTTTAACAGAGAAAACAAAACATCGTGTAGATATTATTGATGTAAAAGATTGGGATTTGCCATTCTTACAAAATGTATTTGTATCCGTTGATGCAACACCTGATCAGTTTAAACCATTGAGCAAACGGATGTTTGAAGCAAATGCTTTTATCCTGGTTACCCCTGAGTTTAACGGAAGTTATACTTCAGCAATGAAAAATGTGCTGGATCATTATCCCAAGCAAAGTCGTAAAGCATTTGGAATTGTAACGGCCAGTCCCGGCATGATGGGTGGAATGAGGGCAACACAACAAATGCAGCTGCTGATCAATGCGTTATTCGGCATTGCCAGTCCTCACATGCTGGTGGTAGGTGGTGTGGATAAGAAATTTGATGCTGGGGGCAACCTGGTTGACGAAACTTATCAGAAAACAATTGATCTATTTGTACGGGAGTTTTTATGGCTTGCCGAGAGCCTGCATCCCGAAACAGTGTCCAATTAATGCAGTTCATCTGGCAGAGGAATCTTACCTTTGCGCCTTCTTACACGAATCATGAGCGATGAAATAAAACACGAATGCGGCTTAGCCTTTATTCGTTTACGTAAGCCTTTCTCTCATTACCAGAAACAATATGGCTCCGTGCTGTATGGCCTTAATAAGCTGTACCTGCTCATGGAAAAACAGCACAACCGTGGACAGGATGGTGCCGGTATTGCAGCCGTAAAATTAAATGTGGAACCTGGTTATCCTTTTCTGCACCGTTTACGCAGCAGTGCCAATCAGCCCATTGCAGACTTGTTCTTTAAAGTTGGACAGGAAGTTGCGGAGCTTGAAAAATATCAACCCGATATCAAGCAACATCCCGGGCTCATGAAAGGTCATTTGCCTTTTTTGGGTGAATTAATGCTGGGTCATTTACGTTACGGAACACAGGGCAAAAACAACGTTGAATTTTGCCATCCCTTTATCAAACGAAATACAAATTCTTCAAGAAACCTGGCCCTTGCCGGGAACTTCAACCTTGTAAATACAGATGAACTTTTTGGACTGGTGAATATTGATCCGGGCGAATTTCAAAAGCAGAGCGATTTGGCTGCCATGATGGAAGTGGTTCATCATTTCCTTGTAAAAGAAGACGAACTCAATCCTAACAGCCCCTCCTTATGTAAAGTATTAAAAAAAGCAGCGCCATTGTTTGATGGTGGTTTTACAGTTGGCGGCATGACGGGTAATTGAGCAGGATTCGTAATTCGTGATGCCCATGGTATTCGCCCAGCATATTATTATATGGATGATGAAGTGATTGTTGCTGCCAGCGAAAGAGCTGCTATCAGAACAACCTTCAATGTAGGCGAAAATGAAGTACTTGAACTGATGCCTGGACAAGCCTTGATTGTAGAAGCAGATGGTCATTGTCATATAGAACAGATACTGGAACCTAAAGAAAGAAGAGCCTGCTCATTTGAACGGATCTATTTCAGCCGTGGCAGTGATGAAAAAATTTACAGGGAACGTATTACACTCGGTCATAAACTGAGCAAACGAATTCTTGAACATATTAATTACGATTTAAAAAACACCATCTTCTCTTATATTCCTAATACCGCTGAGGTTGCCTTTTATGGTTTGGTGAAAGGGATGGAAGAATATCTCAATCAGATCAAAGTGCAGCGTATTATGAGCTGGGGCAATGATTTCAACGAGGAGAAACTGAGTGAAATGGTGAACCGTAAAATTCGTCAGGAAAAAATTGCAATTAAGGATGTGAAGCTGCGGACCTTTATTACAGAAGACAGCAGCAGGAATGAAATGGTGCAGCACGTGTACGATATTACCTATGGCACTGTTCGGAAAGGGGAAGATACATTGGTGGTAATTGATGACAGCATTGTACGTGGTACCACTCTCAAGGAAAGTATTGTACGTATGCTTGGCCGGTTGAATCCAAAAAAGATCATTGTTGTTTCCAGCGCTCCGCAAATAAGATACCCTGATTGTTATGGAATTGATATGAGCAAGCTGGGCGATTTTGTTGCTTTCCGTGCAGTAATTGAACTGCTGAAAGAGCGGAATATGGAAGGTATTATTGAAGAAGCGCATACAACCATTAAAGAACTTCAGCGTAATAATCAGCTGCATACCGAAAATGTAGTGCGCCGTTTGTACAAGCCATTTACAACAGAGGAAATCAGCGATAAGATTGCCCAGTTGATTACCCCATCTGGTTTTTCAACACCGGTACAGGTTATTTATCAGAACATTGAAGATCTGCATGCAAGTTGCCCGACAAACACCGGCGACTGGTATTTTACGGGCAATTATCCGACACCGGGGGTAATAGGGTTTGTAACAAAGCCCTCCTCAATTATCTGGATGGAAAAAATGTAAGAGGATATTAAAATAAAGTGTAATACGCAACTGTTTGGCCGAATATTTGCTACGTATTAATACCCGTCTTTAAAATCAATTTTTTAAACACCTCGAAAATGCTTTAAAAAAGCCACTGCGTAAGCAGGTGGCTTTTTTTTATTGGCCGAAAGCTTTATTTTACAGCAATCATGAAGACATTATTTCTTGTAAGACATGCAAAGAGCAGTTGGGAAGAGCCGGGGCGAAAAGATTTTGACCGTCCTTTAAACGAAAGGGGGTTAAAAGATGCACCCATGATGGCGAAGCGTCTGCTTGCCAGAAAGGTAAAAGTGGATGCTTTCATCAGCAGCACAGCCAAACGGGCAAGAAAAACATGTGAGTTGTTTATGAAAGAATTTGGTGCAGATCCGGATAAAATGATTCTTCAACCCAAGCTATACCTGGCTGAGCCTGATGCTTTTATTGATGTAATTCGGGAAATTGATGGGGCCATTGATCATACAATTATCTTTTCTCATAACAATGGCATTACCGACTTTGCGAATCAACTTACAGCTGCAAGAATTGATGATATGCCCACCTGTTCGGTATTTGCAATAAAGATTAAAGCAAAAAGCTCGGCCGATTTTGAAAAGGCTGAAAAGGAACTCTGGTTTTTTGATTATCCCAAACTTTCAGATACTAAATAGAATGAAGATTAGAATTTTGTGAACTGAAGCTCCTGCGACGGGTTCAGTTTATCATCTTTAAAAATAACCCTGCCATAAGTTTTAAGGCTGATATCCCATTCCTTGCTGATGTAAATGAGTTCAATTTCAGAAGAGTTGATAGAAAGTATAAATTTTTGACGGGTGCTGTCTTCCTTCCATGATCCACTGTAATTATTAACCCCGTCGGTAACGGTTACAACCTTATCAGGCTGAAAGGTAAACTGCCAGCCTGTAAAAGCGGCTGTGTTGTTAACTCCATAATCTTTCATCAGATTTACATACCATTTTCCCTGAACGATGATACTTGTAAGAGAAGGTACTTCTGCAGGTTTACGGCAGGAAAAAGCAGCTATTGCAACGATCAGCAAAAGAGGTAGTATTTTTTTCATAGCAGAAGGTTGTTGGTTAGACTAAGATAAAACGTTTAATTCATTGCTTTATTGAGTAATAACCTGAAAAAGAAAAGGCAGCCTGCAACAGGCTGCCTTTTCTTTTATGAACTGAATTTTATTTAATTCCGTATTTCTGTTTGTAACGTTCGTTCAGTTGTTTGTGCTTGTCTTCCAGGCTCACCTGCCGGCCTTGTATAAACGCAAGTGTAATGATGCTTGTTTTCATGTCAAGGATGTCTCCTTCACTGATTACAATATTTGCATCCTTACCGTTTTCAATGGAACCTGTTTTTCCATCAATACCCAGAATTTTTGCGGCATTGAGAGTAATGGCTGACAAAGCCTGTTCTTTTGTAATGCCATAAGTAACCGCAGTGCCTGCATTGAAAGGAAGGTTGCGGCCACGTGTTTGTCCATCTTCATCATTGATGGCATAAAGTACACCTGCATTTTGTAAATAGGTTGCTGCTTTGTATGGCTGATCCACATCATCATCTGCCATGGTTGGCAAACTATGCTGCTGACCAAGAATGACTGCAATATTGTTTTGTTTCAGCAAATCTGCAATCTGCCAGCTTTCACTTGCACCAACAATCACTACATCAAAACCAAACTCTTTCGCAAAATCAATGGCTACCAGCATTTCTTTTACGATGTCGCAATGAACAAAGAGTTTTTGTTTCTTTTCCAGCAAAGCTTTTACTGCTTCAAATTTCAGATTGATTTTACTGTGAACAGTTTCTTTGTGATATGCTGCTGCTTCACGGAAAAAACTTTTAATTCCTTCAATCTGGTTCAATCCTTCTTTGATTACATCAGCAGCAGTACGTGTTTCCAGAACACCACGAAAAGCTGCGAATGGATTGGGTCGAAAAAATAATGATGGCATGTTCATGTGCATTTGTCCATCAGCTTTGTAAATCGCATCTTCCCAGTTCCATGCATCAAGTTGAACAACAGTAGAGGAGCCACTGATGGTTCCACCCTGCGGTACAACATTGGCAAATAAAATACCATTGCTTTTTAATGTGTTGATCACTCTTGAATCTGTATTGTAAGCAACAATCGAACGGATGGATGGGTTTAATACACCGATCTCTGTATGATCAATAGTTGCCCGTACACTGTTCACTTCCACCAAACCTAATTGTGAGTTGGATAAGATAAGTCCGGGATAAACATGTTTCCCTTTAACGTCAACCAATTTGCCGGGAGCAGAAGGAGCAGTTTCTCCAACCGCAATGATCTTACCATTTTCAAATGTTACAAATCCGTTTGCAATCACCGTTCCGTTACCAACATGAACAGTAGCATTCGCCAGTGTTATTTTTTCTGTTTTCGGTTTTGCCGGGTACACATCATCCTGTGCAAAGACAGCGGCCGACAAAAACAGAATATGTATGATTAATAATATCTTCTTCATTGTCTTAAATTTTATTGGTTACCATTTTGATCATTTTCCTGTGCATCAATTACCAGCAGGCCATGACTGTGATAATGATCTGTACAGGTTTGCATTAATTCCATGCTTGGTGCAAATGGAACAGTTGGCATACCTGCTCTTTTTTCACCGATCATTTTTGCCATTAATCTTGCACGTTCTTTAGCAATATCAATTCTCAATTGCTTGTCTTTTTCCCTGTCGAAGTAAATGATACCATCAACAATTGTTTTTTCTGCTTTAGCATAAATGCTTAATGGATGATCGCTCCATAAAACCACATCTGCATCTTTGCCAATACGGATGCTTCCTACCTTATCATCCACATGTAACATTTTTGCAGGGTTAAGAGTAACCATCTTCAGCGCATCTTCTTCACTCATGCCGCCATACTTAATGCTCTTGGCCGCTTCAAAGTTTAAGTGACGGGCCATTTCAGCATCATCTGAATTGATAGCTACATTCAAACCAACTTTCTGCATAATAGAAGCATTGTAAGGAATGGCATCGAGCACTTCCATTTTATAATTCCACCAGTCGCTGAAGGTTGATGCATTTGCACCATGCTGTTTCATTTTATCTGCAACCTTGTAGCCTTCCAGAATATGTGTAAACGTATTCAATGTAAACCCTGAACCTGTCTGCCACACGAATCATATCTGCGATTTCACTCTGTACATAAGAGTGACAGGTGATGAAACGTTTTTTATTCATGATCTCCACCAGTGCGTCCAGTTCAAGATCACGGCGTGGTGCTACTGCTTTTGGGTTTTTCTTCTTTTCCTCATCATATTTTTTATACGAAGCTTCATATTCTTTTGCACGGGTAAAGGCATCAATCAATACCTGGCTTACACCCATTCTTGAATCGGGAAAGCGGTTGTTTTGTGTTGCACTGGTGCGTTTTACATTTTCACCCAATGCAAATTTGATAAAGCCTGTCCATCCCTGGAACTTCAACTCTTCAGCATTTGCACCCCAGCGTAATTTGATGAGCTGTGTTTGCCCGCCAATGGTATTTGCAGAACCGTGCAGAATATGTGAAGAAGTAACACCACCGCTTAACTGGCGGTAAATATTAATATCATCAGGATTCAGGTTGTCAGCAATGCGTACTTCAGATGTTACACTTTGTCCGCCTTCGTTAATGGAAGCAGCTGCAATATGTGAGTGTTCATCAATGATGCCGGCAGTTAAATGCTTGCCTGTGCCGTCAATTATTTTTGCGGTTACATCACTTAAGTTTTTTCCAATTGCTGCAATCTTCCCGTTCTTCAGTAATACATCTGTGTTTTGTAAGATGCCTTCTTTTTCATTGGTCCAAACAGTTGCATTTTTAATGAGGATTGTTTCCTGTTTGGGAGATTCCTCAAATCCGTAGCTTCCAAAAGGATATGAAAGCTTTCCTGTTTTTGGAGCCATCTTTGATTTGCTGGTGTCAGCTTTTGTTTCTGCTTCTTTGCTGAAAGTTGCAGTCCAGGTAAAACGGTTTCCGTTCACATCATCACCCACACCGCTCCATATTTTATCATTGGCAATACCGCTGAGGCGAATATTGTTGCGGCTTCCTTTTGCTTCAGGAAAATTTAATTTCACCTGCTTGCCATCAAATGTAAAACGGCCGGTAACCGTATCTTTTGCAATTACATTGGCAACTGAACTGCTCTTTACATCTAATGTATAATTCTTTGCTCCACCGGGTGTGTTCACAATTAAATTGTAAACGCCTTTTACTTCGTTCCACAATTCATCTTTCACAGCATACTTTTCGCCCTGTACCCAGTTTTGATAGATGATTGTTTTTTCGGAAAAGATGGGGCCCGATGTAATTAAGAAGTTAGCCACTTTGCCGGTTTCCAAACTTCCAACCATATCATACACGCCTAAAACAGTTGCGGGATTTTTGGTTAAAGCGTCAAACGCTTTGCCTTCGCTTAAGCCATATTCAATTGCTTTGCGGAGGTTGGCCATGAACTGTTTTACATCACGAAGATCAGAACTGGTTAAACAAAAGCTGATTCCTGCTTTTTCAAACATACCTGCATTTGAAGGAGCCATTTCCCAGTGCTTCATATCTGCAAGGGAAACAAACCTCGCATCATGCGGATCTTCAATATCCATTGCGGCAGGATAATTCAACGGCAGAATAAACCATGCTTTGGTTCCAGCCATTTCATTGATGCGCTGGTATTCGTTACCTCCTGCTTTAATGATATACTGAACGCCGAATTCATCACCTATTTTATCAGATCGGAGTACATTCCATTTATCATTGGCTTCAAATACCTGGGGAAGGTTTTGCTCTTCGTTCCAGAACTTCAGTGTAAGATTCACTCCTTCAGCCAATGGGTTTGATTTATACCATTGTGCGTCTAAAAATGTTTGACGGAGTAATGAAATGGTACCCATTAAAGAACCGGGATAAGACTGAGTGGAGGTTCCTTTGCTGAATGAATAATGAGCAGATGCTTTTTCTTTCAGCACCACTTTGTTTTCTTTTTCATTGGCAAGTGTTACAAAAACGCCGGTTCCCCTTGCAACACCATCACGCTGGTGAGTAAGCACTGAACCAAAACCACTTTCACGCAGGGCTTTTCCTTTTGTATCATCTGCAGCAAAAAGTTGTGCTGCATTTACATCAGTGCGGATAGCCTGGTTCCAGCCAAAGGCTCCCTTTTGATTGGATGTAAGCTGGGCGGGTGCATTAAAGTTGAAGCCACCCTGTGTACGCTGAATAACAGGCATGCCATAATCAGCATAAATGTCAATGAAAGAAGGGTAGATGTACTTGCCTTTGCAATCTACCACTACAGCATCTGCAGGAACCGAAATGCCGGTGCCAACTGCAGTAATTTTTCCATCTTTAATTAACAGTGTTGCATTACTGATGGTGGTGCTACCATCTTTTACAATTGTTGCATTGGTGAATGCATATGTGCCGCTGCGATTATCGGCCACACCATTTACAGGAAAGGTTTCCTGTGCCCTGGATAAAGCTGTACAAAGCAATAACCAGGAGAATAAGACTAATCTTCTCATGTTGCGGTTGGTTTTTTTTGAAAATATGGGCTTAAGGTAAGTGAAAATCCAGAGCAGGAAAAGAAGATTGGATGAGCGGAAATGGGCAATTGTTACTGGCTTAATGAAGCAACAGTATTCACCCCGGGCTTCAATATTTTCGTTCTGTTTATAAGTCAACTGATTTCCTTCAGGGTGTTTTTAGGGGAAAGAAGAAAAAGCATTACAGGAAATAAGAGTAAATATCAGTGACAAAACTGTAGTTTATGCTACAAACTGCTTAGGTGCTTTAATCTAATTTTGTACTGCCTGTTTTATTTATGATAAGTGAAACCCTGATACCCGAGCCCTTTATCCATACTGATAGTCTGTACTTTGTATTGATTAATGCAGAAGGGTATTATTCAGTTGCCAACCCTTACTTTTTAAAGAAGTTTGGCCTGTCGGAAGCTGCTGTTACATCTGTTCATTCCTTTGAAACAATTTTTCCCGAAGATCGCCCTGCCTGTTCAAAAGCAGTTGAATTCTGCATCAGTCACCCGGGAAGATCAATTAAAGTTGATTTAAAGAAACCTGATGTGAATGGAGGGGTTGTATTTACCCGTTGGGAATTTACCAGTCTTCAAAACAATAAGAGCGATTATATACAGTGTATTGGATATGATATTTCACAGGAAACCATTGAAGCTGTAAGGAAAGAAATTACCGCCCGGGATGAAATGCATGAAGAGCTCTTATCGAACAGCATTGATGTTTTTTTGCTCACAAATGAAAAAAGGCAGATTACTTATTGTTCTCCCAATGTTACAAAAATGTTTGGGTATGAGGTTTCTGAACTCATTGGCAAGAATGGGTTTTCTTTTGTTCATCCTGATGACCTTCCCATTGCATTAAAAGCATTTGAAGAAGAAATAGTCAATCCGGGTGTTAATCATTCAGAAGATATCCGTTTCAGACATAAAGATGGCAGCTGGAAATGGGCTGAAGCAAAAGGAAGAAACCTTTTCAATAACCCCAGGGTTCAATCAATGATGCTCAGCCTGAATGATATTTCAATGCGAAAGCGATCGGAAGAAGCATTGGCTGAAAGCGAACTCCGGTACAAATCTTTTTTTAATCAGCTGCCGGTTCCGCTTTTTATTGTGAGCGATGATCATGAACAGATTCTTGATGTAAATGACAGTGCGGTTGAGAAATACGGCTATTCGAAAAAAGAATTTTCGGAGTTTTCATTTTCCCGGTTGTTTAAAGATCAGTTAACCGATGCAGAAGCGGGGGAAGTATACTCAAAAGGGAAGGTTGTTGCTCATAAAACAAAAGCCGGCAAAAATATCCTCGTTACAATTGAAAAAAGAAAAGTAGAATTTTCTGAAACCAATGGTAATGTTCTGCTGGTAAATGATATTACTGAATCCAACAATATTCAGCAGGAAAATGAATTGAGCTATGAAGTTTCTGAAATACTCATTCAGCCAAGGTCGTTGAGAGAAAATCTTGAAACCGCATTAAAAAGTATCCGTTTATTTACCAGCTGGGATCTGGCAGAATTATGGGTTCCGGGCCAGGAAGGCTTATCCATTAAAAAAATTGCGTTTGATGCAGATGAAGGAATCTATCATCAGCAAATCCGTCATTTTTTGCAGTTAACATCTTCTTTTGAATATCCCGTTAAAGATTACGATCCTTCTATTGCTACATCCTATAAACCTTACTGGATTGAAAACTTATCTGAGAATAAATTTGAATTTAAGCGAAAGAAAATTGCTGAAAGTACAGGGTTTCAATCCTGTCTTATTGTTCCTGTCTTCAATGATAAGCAATTGATTTGTGTTTTTTCTTTTTTCAGTTTTGCGCTTAAGCATTACAGTAAAAGTGAAACCAATCTTCTCAGTATTCTGGGAAAATTGTTTGGGGCAGAAATTGAAAAGCGCAAGAACAGCCTGATGCTTGATACATTTTTCCAGATCAGTAATGATATACTCACCATTGCAGGACTTGACGGAAGATACAAGAGAGTGAACCCTGCTTTTGAAAAATTTATTGGCTACACAAACGAAGAAGCCAAAAAAATTCATCCGCTCAGTTATGTGCATGATTTTGACAAGGAAGCTGTGCTGGAAAAATTAAAAGAGCTGAGCAACGGAACACCGGTTCCTTATTTTGAAAACAGGGTTATTACAAAAGAGCGTGCAACAAAATGGGTTGCATGGACGGCAACACCGATCATCACCGAAGGAATTGTCATTGCATCGCACAGAGATATTACAGCTCAGAAAGAAGCAGCTGAAGAATTAAGAATCTTTAATGAACGCTATGAACTTGTAACCAAGGCTACAAATGAAGCAATCTGGGATCTTGACCTGGTTACAAACCGGATGGCCTGGAGCGAAGGGTATAAAATTCTTTTTGGGCATGGTTTTGATGACAATGAAAATGACCTGGATTTCTGGGAAGCTAATATTCATCCTGATGAGAAGGAAACTGTTATCGAGGGCTTTAATCGGTTTTTAAAACAGCGCAACACCCCTTATTGGGAATGTGAATACCGTTTCAGGAAAAGCGATGGTACCTACGCCCATGTACTCGATAAAGGGTATTTGATTTTCAATAAAGATAACACACCTTTAAGAATGGTTGGTGCAATGCAGGATATCACCGAAAGAAAGAAGCTTGAACAGGAGCTGCTGGTAAGAGAACGTAACAAACAAAACCAGATAGCACAGGCGGTTGTATTTGCGCAGGAAACAGAAAGGGCTGAAATAGGAAAAGAACTGCATGATAATGTGGGGCAGCTTTTAACTACCACCAAACTTTACCTGGAAATGCTCAAGCATAAACTGGATGATCCGCTGGAACTGATTGAACGTGGTACCAGGCATATCAATATGGTCATTCATACCATCAGGAATCTTTCACACTCACTGGTGCCCGCCAGTATTAATGATCTTGGTTTAATTGCATCGGTTAATGATCTCATTGAAAATGTTCAGGTACTGGAAAAGATTGATATTAACTATGTTTCTCCGCCCGACCTGGAAGTTAAAATCGGAAAAAGTTTAAAGCTCACACTTTACAGAATTATTCAGGAGCAGCTGAATAACATCATTAAGCATGCATATGCCACCAGGGTAACCATAGAACTTTTTGAAGAAGACGGTTTTATTAAACTCATTATTACAGATGATGGCAAAGGGTTTGAAGTTGAAACGGTGAAAATGGGGCTGGGGTTAAAAAATATTACAAGCAGGGCTGAACTGCAGAATGGTACAGTAAATATTGTCAGTAATCCCGATGAGGGATGTAAAATCATAATACAAATTCCTATTAATTATTAAAACTTCAATTATGGAAAAGATTACAGTGTTAATTGCCGATGATCACAAACTGATTCGTGAAACATGGAGCTTTATTCTGAACAGTGATCCACGCTTTACAGTTGTAGCAGAGTGCAGTAATGGACAGGAAGCAGTTGAAAAAGCGCAGAAAATGAGACCAAAAATTGCTTTGCTCGACATCAATATGGAGCCTATGAACGGGATTGAAGCAACCGAACAAATCCGTAAGTTTTCGCCGGCAACAAAGATCATAGCAGTATCCATGCACTCTCAGCCGGCATATGTAAAAAAATTACTGAAGCTTGGAGCCATGGGTTATGTAACCAAGAATTCACCGCAGCATGAAATGTTTGAAGCGATTGTTGCTGTGAACGAAGGCAAGCGGTTTATCTGCAGCGAAGTGAAAACTATTTTATCAGAGCAAATGTTTGATGAAGAAAATGCAACCGGTGCCAACACTCTGTCGAACCGTGAACTCGATGTGATTAAACATATCAAGCAGGGGCTTTCTTCAAAAGAAATTTCTACTGCATTAAATATTTCATTGAAAACGGTGGAAGTACACAGGCACAATATTCTGAAGAAACTGAACCTGAAGAACAGCGCTTCTTTAGTGAACTATATTAATGAAGCAGGGCTGGCTATCTGATGATGGTTAAAAACAATGTTTTGTATTGAATGCTTTTACTAATTTCACCGGTATAAATTTTTTACCGATGGCAGTTCGTGTATTTATTACCGGCGGAACCTTTGACAAAGAGTACAATGAAATTACAGGGCAACTGTATTTTAATGATACGCACATGCACGACCTGCTCGAAATGGGTCGTTGCCGTGTGCCGGTTGAAATACGCACATTGATGATGGTTGACAGTCTGGAAATGACGGCTGAAGACCGTGACCTCATTGTTCATCAGTGTATACAGTGTGATGAAGATAAGATCGTTATTACACACGGAACCGATACAATGTCTGAAACAGCAAAAGTGCTGGCACAGAAAATAAACAATAAAACAGTGGTGCTCACCGGTGCCATGATCCCCATTAAATTTGGCAGCAGCGATGGTTTATTTAACCTGGGCAGTGCATTGGCATTTGCTCAATCATTACCTGCCGGTGTTTATGTAGCCATGAACGGAAGATACTTTACCTGGGATAACGTACGTAAGAACAAACAAACAGGAATGTTTGAAGAAGTGAGATAAATCTCCATCTCTGAGTGAAACCATTTTTTACTTTAAACAGCTTGTACGTTCATGAACCGCATCGACCGCCTGCTGGGTATCATTACCACACTGCAATCAAAAAAGTATATCACCGCTGAAAAAATTGCTGACAAATTTCAAATAAGTGTACGTACTGTGTACAGGGATATTAAAGCAATTGCTGAACAGGGAATACCTGTAAGTTTTGAACAGAATAAAGGATATTTTTTAGTGCAGGGATATTTTCTGCCTCCCGTATCTTTTTCGCCGGAAGAAGCCAATGCAATGTTGCTGATGCAATCAGTGGTCATGCGCTTTGCAGATAAATCAACACTGAAATATTATTCTGCTGCACTGGATAAAGTAAAATCAGTGATGCGTTATTGCGAAAAAGAAAAAATTGATTTCCTGCAGCAGCAAATAAAATTTCAATCCTGTTATCCTGTACTGGAAGGCGCAGATTATCTTTCTTCCCTGCAAACGGCCATTTCTTCACAATCTGTAATTGAGTTTACCTATAAAAACAAGGCAGAAATTACAAACAAACGCAAAGCAGAGCCGCTTGGATTAATTTTTTATGCGTACAACTGGCACCTGATTGCCTGGTGCTACACAAGAAAGGAATACAGAGATTTCAGGGTATCATCTATTCTTGATCTGAAAAATACTGCTGAGCCTTTTAAAATAAAGGAGCATATCGCTCTTAACGACTACATGAAGAAACTTCCAGTGAGTTATTAAAAATATTTTTAACACACTGCCATAGGGTTGTCAGCGGCCGGTTTTTTATTTGCATTACAATAAAAAATAATCAACCATGACAATCATTGAAACGCTCTTAAAAGAAATGGAAAGGGAAGCTGTTACAACCCGTAAAATGTTATCAATTATTCCTGATGACAAATACAACTGGAAGCCACACGAAAAAAGTATGACTGTTCAAAGCCTTGCCACACATATTGCTGAGTTGCCTGCCTGGGTAACAATGACCCTGGCAACAACTGAACTGGATTTTGCAGCCAACCAAAAAGCAACAGAAGAAGAATTACTGCCATTGTGGACACTGAGAAACGGAGAAACTGTGTACAGTGTTGAACCGAAAGCTGACGTAATACGAATGGCTTATTGCCAGATTGTGCATCACCGTGCACAGCTTGGTGTTTATTTACGGTTGCTGAATATTCCTATTCCCGGCAGTTATGGGCCAAGTGCAGACGATATGAATTTTTAATTGTAACTTAAAAAATGAAGCAATCAGTATGAAATATCCATAAAAATTATTGACTAATTTATACAAACAACGATGATAATTTTTATGGATATACTATGTGACCAAAGAACCAATAAATATAAACACATGAAACAGGAATTAATTATAACCAATCAGATTCTTATCAATGCGCACGCCCTTAAAGTATGGGATGCATTAATCAATCCCGAAAAAACAAAGCAATATATGTTTGGATGCGAAACAGTTTCTGACTGGAAGATTGGCAGCGAACTTTTGTGGCGTGGTGAATATGAGGGAAGGAAAATGGACTTTGTAAAAGGGCATATTGTAAACATGGAACCGGGAAAATTTTTAGCATACACGGTTATTGATCCTAACAATCCATCTATTCCCGATGTGCCTGAAAATTATCTTACAGTAACATATACATTAAAGGAAGAGAATGGTACAACTCATTTCACTGTAACCCAGGGCGATTATTCAACAGTTGCTGAAGGCGAAAAGCGATACCGGGATTCCTATAACAATGGCGAAGGCTGGAATCCGGTTCTCGTTGAAATTAAGAAGTTAGTGGAAGATAACAATTAAGCTAAATGCTTTACACCAAGCTCAGGAATTTTTCCTTCAACTCCGGCAAAAAAAGAAAGGATCTTTTTGAAATCTTCTGCTTCATCTGCAGGATAAATTAAATCACCAAGGATCACTTCTTTTTTTCCGAAGTCAAAACCAACTAACAGTATGGGAACATTTGCCTGCCTGGCAATATGATAAAAGCCGGTTTTGAGTTTCTCAACTTTTTTTCTTGTTCCTTCAGGGCTCATGCCCAAACGGAATATATCATGCTGAGCAAATTTATCAGCTACCTGCGCCACCATGCCCTGTGAAGAAGAACGGTCAACAGGAGTACCACCCATTGCTTTAAAGAACCACCCAAAAGTTCCTTCAAATAATTCTTTCTTTCCTAAAAAGTAAGCGTGGTCAATAGGAATCAGTCTGCGTGCACCAAATCCAATTACAACATCCCAGGCACTTGTATGCGGGCCAACAGCCAAAACCATTTTTGGAATGTGGTTCGGGAATATTCCTTTTACTTTCCAGCCAGTCAATTTCATCCAGTTGGACAAGAGAAATCCTATCATGCGTTAGTATTAGGCGAAAAGATAAGTTGATTTTTTTTGCGCACCAATAATTTCTGTAATGCAGTGCCAGCGGGGCTTTTAAAGAAATGCTACTTGTAATTAGTCTGAAAACTGATATTGCTCATTCTCCATATTTTTTACATGCAGTAATCTTGCACTAATAACACTTGTATATCAATTATTAGCGCCTTATGTTTGAGGCATAAACTAACATTTATTTATATGATAGCAACAATTAAAACAGATTTGAAAGAGTGGGTGGAAAAAATGGAAAAACATTTTCAACCCGATTCAGTACACTGGTGTGATGGTTCACAGGGAGAGTATGACCTGCTTTGTCAACAGTTAGTAGATAAGGGAACCTTTATTAAATTAAATCAAGAAAAACGTCCGGGCAGTTTTGCATGTTTCAGCGATCCAAGTGATGTTGCCCGTGTAGAAGACCGTACTTATATATGCAGTGCACGTAAGCAGGATGCAGGCCCAACCAACAACTGGATGGAGCCATCAAAAATGAAAGATGTACTGGATGATTTAACCAAAGGAAGTATGAAAGGAAGAACCATGTATGTGATTCCATTTTGTATGGGTCCTGTTGGTTCAAAACTTTCACGTTATGGTGTACAGTTAACCGATAGTGAATATGTAGTGGTGAATATGCGCATTATGACACGTATGGGTGAGCAGGTAATGGATCATCTAAATGGTGATTGGGTTAAATGTATTCACACACTTGGTGCTCCTTTAGAAAAAGGACAACAGGATGTAAAATGGCCTTGTAATCCAACTGTAAAATATATTTCTCATTTTCCTGAAGAACGTCTGGTGATTTCTTACGGCAGTGGATATGGCGGTAATGCATTGCTAGGTAAAAATGTTTTGCATTACGTATTGCATCAGTAATGGGCCGTGATGAAGGATGGCTGGCAGAACATATGTTATTGCTGGGTGTTGAAAATCCTGAAAAAGAAAAAACATATGTGGCAGCTGCATTCCCAAGTGCATGTGGTAAAACAAACTTCGCCATGATGATTCCTCCCGATGAAATGGAAGGATGGAAAATTACAACAGTAGGTGATGATATTGCATGGATTCATAAAGGAGAAGATGGAGGTTTGTATGCCATCAATCCTGAAGCAGGATACTTTGGTGTTGCACCGGGTACAAATGCAAAAACAAATCCTAATGCAATTGAATCAATTAAATCAAATACTATTTTTACCAACGTGGCCGTTACAAAAGATGGCGATGTATGGTGGGAAGGTTTAACGAAAGAAGTTCCCGATGGAATGATTGACTGGCATGGTGAACCTTATGATAAAGCAAGTGGTAAACCTGCTGCACATCCTAACTCCCGTTTTACTGCACCTGCATTTCAAAATCCTGCAATCGATTCTGAATGGGATAATGCAGAAGGTGTTCATATTACGGCCTTTATTTTTGGTGGAAGAAGAGGAAGTGCTGTTCCGTTAGTGTATCAGTCATTCAACTGGAACTTTGGTGTATACCTCGCAGCAACAATGGGCAGCGAAATGACTGCTGCTGCATTTGGTGAATTAGGAAAAGTAAGAAGAGATCCGTTTGCTATGTTGCCATTTATGGGTTATCATATTGGTGATTATGTAAACCATTGGTTGCAGTTTGGCCGTGACCTGCCCAATGCACCAAGAATATTTGGCGTAAACTGGTTCCGCAAAGATGAAAAAGGCGAATTCATGTGGCCTGGCTTTGGTGAAAACATGCGTGTGCTGAAATGGATTGTTGAACGTTGTAAAGGAAATGCAAGTTCTGTTGAGTGCCCTATTGGCTGGAGACCACGTTACAGTGATATGGACTGGACAGGCCTTGGAACTGATAAGTTTACGAAAGAAGAATTCAATGATCTGATGATGGTTGATAAAGAATTGTGGAAGCAGGAATTATTAGGGCATGAAGAATTGTTTGAAAAATTATATGATCGGATTCCAAAAGAGTTTTTGTATATGCGTGAACTGTTGCTGAGTGCATTATGGCGCTCACCTGAAATTCATCAGCTTGCATCAGAATCATAAGTTAACATTGCTTTCTCATGTTGATTGATAGTTAAATAAAAGGCCGCTGATTTTTATCAGCGGCCTTGCTTTTTGAGCAGGGTGATGATACTCTGTCTTATTTATGTTCACACCTGTAAAACAATCTCACTCAAGAGTGACGTTCATTCAATTGAAATCATACAGCTTTGCCGGCTGGAGTTAAATTATTACTGCCTGGTTTAAAGAAAAGTAAATCATACATAATTTTAAACCAGATCAGGATGCAGGGCACAGCCTTCAAAACATAAGGAATAACAAAATTTTCCCGGATGCTTTTCGGAAATAAATCTGTTGGCGACAGGATGGTGAAAATGAATGCTGTTGCAAAAAGGATCGTATTCAGCAGGGTTCTTTTTTGTGAAAAAAACCAAATGGCAATTCCTGTAACTGCAATAATAAAGGTGGCAGATTCTGCTTTATGATTAAAGATCACAATCCAAAGCAGAATGGAGGAAAGAAAAAATAATTTAAACTGCACATCATTATAATATTTCCATTTCAAAAAGGGTAAGCAAAATACAAGAGCACCAATAAGTACAGTTGCATTTTTTGCATCAATATGAAACCAGGTGTAAAGCCATCCGGCAACAGAAAACCCGACGGATGCACTGTGATCGTTTTGAAGTAAATGCAGCCAGCTTTGATACAGAAAAGATAATTGCGATACTGAAATAACCAATAAAGGAAAAGCTGCGAGTAATACTGTCCACCCAATTGTATAAACAGCCGCTCTTAGTTTGTTTGGATAAAACATAAAAAAAGAGCAAATGCAACCAGACCGAAAATTTTAATGAACACAGTCAGCACAATAAACAGCGATGCCAGTACAATTTTTTCCTTTCAAGAGAGGTAAAAGCAAAGATGATCAGCCCTGCTATTAAAGCATTGCTTTGTGAGTTTTGGGTAGAAGTAAGCAGTTCAAGAAAAACAAACCCAAGCATCAGTAAATGGGTTTTGTTTGAAGACAATGGCAATCGCCGCAAAGCAAAATACAGTACAAGAACATTTAACAGGTTCCAGAGAAAAAGTCCAACGGAATCGGGCAGATTAGCCAGTGGAGCCATGAACAAAGAAAATGTTGGACTGTATTTGTAATAATCAAAATGTTCAGCGGGATACAACTCATAGAGGTTTTTATTTTCAATTAAATGAAAAAAAGGACTGCTTAAAAATTACATAGTTGTTGTAATGTGTGTAGGAAGGCTCGCCCGGTATAAATGTTTTCGAATTCAGCAAAAGGCTCTGTGCTGTGATAATAATAACAACGATGCTTATTATTACCGGAACAAAGAACTTGTTTCCAGTCAGTTTATTTTTTTTCATCAGGCAAAAATATCTGTTCAGTTTTGGTTTGTTAAATCAAGTGCAGCAGTTAAACTTTCACAGCAGTACCTGTTGCAATTACCATGAGCATACTTCCGCCGCTGCCTACAGTTTCAAAATCAAGATCAACAGCAACTACTGCGTTGGCCCCCATCTGCTGTGCTTTTTGTTCCAGCTCTTTTAAGGCGCTGCTTCTGGCTTCCTCAATTACACGTTCATACGTGCCGCTGCGTCCGCCAACAATATCACGGATGCCGGCAAAAATGTCTTTAAAAATGTTTGCGCCAATAATTGTTTCGGCTGTTACAATACCAATGTATTGCTGAATAGGTTTGCCTTCTATGGTGGGAGTTGTTGTGAGGAGCATGATGATGTTTTTTATAAAGTTAAGCTGTTAAATGAGGTTTAAAAATATTTTATAGCAGCAAAGCCGCTGCAATTAAGCAGAGGCTTTGCCTTTTGAATGTGTCAGGAGGCTCTTCGAGGCGTCAGACACGGTTATTTTATTTCCCTTCAACACTTCTTTCACCGCAATTTCCAATTGCTGATCAATACCCACACTTACTTTTTTCATTTTCATTTTTCATTTTCACATCGGGCTCTGTTGGTGAGTTCTCTAAATATTTTCCATTAACATCTTTACAGCCCACTGTTGGTGCACCCCAGCGAATACCTGTATCCATCAGCGATTCCCATGCGGCAAAACTGCAGGTGCCTGGCACAGGCATACCAACCAGTTTACCAATGCCAACCTGTTTCACCATGTATGCATAACAATGTCCATCACTGTAGTTGGCTTCATTAGCCATGGAAATACTTGGCTTGGTCCAGCGGAAGTTAGGTTCAAAGCCATTGCTTCTTGTATCATTAGCATAGTCCATAAACTTCTTACCGCTTAAGAACATAGCGAGGTCTGCAACCAGGTCGCCACCACCATTATTTCTTGTATCAACAACAATGGCTTTCTTCAGAAAATGCTTACCCATAATTTCTTCATAGGTTGTTCTGTAAGCTCCGTCATTCATACCGGGAATATGTACATAACCCAGCTGGCCATTACTCATCTTATCCACTTCTTCTGCATTGCGTTTTACCCAGCGTTTATACAGTAACCCGTTTTCTTCACCAATAGTAATTGGTTTAATACTGAACTCTTTTTTTGTGGTTCCGTCAACAATAACAAGCAATGTGTTTTTTCCTGTTTTACGGTTTAAATACTGTGCCAGATCTTTATCAGGAGTGATGAGCTCGCCATCAATGCTTTCAATGATCATTCCTGCTTTGATGTTCATGCCTGCTTTTGCCAGCGGACCATCTTTAATGACTTCTGTAATTTTTACACCATTGCCTTTATAAGTATAATCATAGAAAATACCCAATGCTGCTGTAACATCAGCATTCGGATTAGATGCGGCATAACTGCTGCTGCTGTGGCTCACATTCAATTCACCCAGCAATTCGCTCAGCAATTCACTCATTTCATAGTTGTTGCCGATATGCGGTAAATATTTTTCATAATCAGGTTTGTAACTGTCCCAGTCAATTCCATGAAACGATGTTGTGTAGAAAGTGTTTTTTGTACGGCGCCACACATGTTCAAACATAAACTGGCGTTCTTTCAGTCCATCAACAATCATTTCACCGTTGATGCTGATACGATCCTGTTTACCACTTGCCGGATCAATCTTCATCATTCCTGCATCGCTGTTGAGGAAAATTGTTTTCAGTTCTTTATCCCAAACCATACTTGCAAAATTTGCATTCAACGGTACCAGCATTTTTGTTTCTTTGGTACGGAGGTTGGTTGTCCATAAATTCATTCCTCTTTCAAATCTTGCGAGGTAGTATAATGTTTCACCATCTTTGCTTACCAGTGCATCGCCCAGCGAAGAAGAATGAATGGTGAGTTTTGTTTTACGTTGTGTTAAACCATCCCAGTCAATAACAACTGAATCTTTAACCGGAGTTTTCTTTTTCGTTGTATCTGCTTTTGTTTTATTCTCTTCAATTTCTTTTACCAGTGCTGCATCTTCTTTGCTCAGTTTAAATTTATCAAATGCATCCTGTGTAAAGAACATAGCGTACACATCAGCCTGTGCGCCACCACTCATGGCTGCTCCACGTAAACCATCACGGTTGCTGAACCAGAGCATGGCTTTACCACCCATGATCCATTTGGCATTGTAATCATTGAAACCACTTTCTGTTAAGTTGATGATCTTCTTGCCATCAGCACTAACTAAACCTGTTTCGCCAACTGAACTGCCCGTAATAGCATAGTCAAACAACAGCCATTTGCTGTCGGGGCTCCACTGATAATACTGATCATTTTCAACAAAGGCAAACAATTGATCACCGGTTAAAATAGTACGACTTTGTTTTGTTGCCAGATTATAAATGCGTAACTGGTTCCTGTTTTCAATAAAAGCAATTTCTTTTCCATCGGGTGAATACAGCGGCTGTGTATTGGTATTTTTATTTTCAATAACAGCTGTTTCCTTTAATAGTGTGGAAGCATAGAAATAAGGTTCTTCTTTACGTTCCATCTTTGTTTCGTAAATGCTCCATTTGCCATCACGCTCACTGCAATACAAAATACTTTTTTCCATCTGGCGCAAAATTTACACCTGTTTCTGCTTCGGGTGTATTGGTGATTCGTTTAGTTACGCCTCCTTCCACACTTGTTACAAATACTTCACCACGGTAAACAAAGGCAATTTCTTTTCCGTTTGATGCAATACTCATTCCGCTGCCGCTTGTAATACGGTACACCTGTTCTTTATTATTTCTTGCGTCAGCCAGGATACTGATATTTACTTTTTGTGCTGCTGATCCGCCACGCATGGTATAGAGATCGCCATCATAACTGAAACAGAGTACACCATCATTACTGCCGCTGAGAAAACGAACAGGATGTTTTTTGAAAGAAGTGAGCTTTTCTGATTTGCCGCCGACCACATTCATCTTGTGTACATTGAACGATCCGCTTTCTTCACTTAAATAGAAAAAGGCTGATTCATCTGTATTGTAAACCGGGTTACGGTCTTCACCATTAAATGTTGTGATCTGTTTATGTGTGTTGGCTTTAAAATCATACACATAAATATCTCTTGTTACAGAAGAAGTATGATGCTTGCGCCATTGATTCTCCTGTCCCTTTTATCATGATAAATAATTTTGCTGCCGTCTTTGCTGAACTTGATATCTTCTGCAGGAGTAGTGAATACCTGTGTTACTCTTCCGCCATTTACTGAAACACTGTATAATTCGCTCATATAAGCGGCAGGGTACTGGCGGTTGGCTGGCAGATCCATTCTTGCTGCACCAAAGATTACATTCTTATTATCGTTGCTAAAGCTGTAAGGATATTCAGCTGCAGAATGAAAGGTGATACGTTTGGCTTCGCCACCTTCAGCCGGAATCACAAACACATCAAAGTTGCCGTAACGGTCACTTGCAAAGCAATACTCTTTCCATCCTTGCTCCACACAGGCATAAAATCGTGTGCTTCGTGCATGGTTAATGGAATTGCTGTTCCGCCAGCAGCAGCAACTTTATACAAATCGCCTTTGTAAGTAAACACAATTGTTTTTCCATCGGGTGAAATAGAAGGATAACGAAGCCAGGAAGGAGTTTGTGCAAAAGAAGTAAAACTGAATGCTAAAAGCAAACAAAAGCAGGTTAATGAACGTCTCATGTTTAATTTGGTTAAGGAGCTTAAAGATAAATGGAAAAGGAAATGAGTGGGAAGAATTTGATGGATGGCAGTTTTTTGAGGAAATGTTAAAACGAAGCTTCTACCCAAATGCGGGTATTATCTCAGTACTGTTGAAGATATAGTTTTGATGAAAAGAAATTTATGAAACAGTTCCTGTTGGTTTTCATTTTGATTAGTTCAATACTTACTGCAAATGCTCAGCAGAAAACAAAAGTGGATGTTACATATTGGGGCGGGCGGGCCTTAATGATTGTTAAGGATTACTGGGAACCGGTAAAAGATCAATTGAAGGGTCAACTGAGTGATTCATTATTTCAGGATATCATGTTGCATTGCCAGGAAAGAGGATGGCCTTCTTTTTTTGGCTATGAAGGAGATGAAGAAAAAAGTAAACAGCAGGAATTGGTATTTAATAAACTGATCAAGTATAAAATTGCGAGCTTCGATAATATCCGTAACGGTCAGAATTTTGGAAGGGATGCAATCATCCGTATTCCATGGAAAGAAAACAGCAGCATCATTGATATTGATGCATGGAATTATGATATCTATTTTATTATACCCGATAAAGACGTAGTTGAACTGAAATAAAAAAGGCGGCAACGTTTAGTTGCCGCCTTTCAGAAAATCAATTTATATTATTCTCCGCCTTTCTTTTCGTTGAATTTCTTCTCTGTTGCTTTTGCCTTTTCAAAATCAAGGATCACACCGTTGATGCAATAGCGTAAACCTGTTGGCGGAGGGCCGTCATCAAACACATGACCCAAATGTGCTTTGCATCTTCCGCATTGCACTTCTGTTCTTGACATACCCAATGTATTGTCGGGTGTATAGATGATCGAACCTTTGCTGATGGGATCGTAAAAGCTGGGCCATCCGCAGCCACTTTCAAATTTGGTATCGCTTTTAAACAAAGCATTGCCACAAGCGGCGCAATAATAAGTTCCCACTTCATTAAATTTTTCAAACTTGCTGGTCCATGGACGTTCTGTTCCTTTTGACGGGCAATATAATACACGTCGGAGGGCAGCACTTTTTTCCATTCTTCATCCGTCATGGTTACTTTGGATGAATCGGTTTTAGAGTAAACCGGGCCTTTCTTTGCTTCACTCATAGTATTTTTTTTCTTTTGATTGGGTTGTTTGTGCTCCACAGCTAACAAGCGTAAGTTGGGCAATTGCAATGATCATCACTACTTTCTTCATAATCTGATTTGTTTCCTAAAGTTACGACAGAAGCTATGCTAACGGATGTCTGTTGCACGACAAAGCTTACATCTTAACAAATTCTTCTTTAAGTAAACAAGTTTCAATCAAATTCGGTTCAGTTTGTAAATTATTTAATGATGCTGTCTTATATTTACAGTGAATCAAGCTAAGTAATCGATTATGTTTAATCTGATCTTATTTGGCCCCCCCGGAAGCGGAAAAGGTACCCAAAGCGAACGACTCATTGCAAAGTATGGCCTCAAACACCTGAGTACAGGTGATCTTCTCAGAAGTGAAATAGCAGCAAAAACTCCGTTGGGCATGGAAGCCAAAAAAATCATGGATAAGGGACAGCTGGTTCCGGATGAAGTGGTGATTGGTATGATCAGCTCTGCACTGGAAACAAACCCGCAGGCAAAGGGTTTTTTGTTTGATGGTTTTCCACGTACAGTTGCCCAGGCCGAAGCACTGGATAAATTATTAAAGCTGAAAGGAACGCAGATCAACGCCATGATTTCTTTACTGGTTACTGAAGAAGAACTGGTGAAGCGTTTGCTCAACCGTGGATTGACCAGCGGCCGCAGCGATGATACCAATGAAGAAGTGATCCGTGCAAGAATTACCGAGTACCGTAACAAAACTTCTGTTGTGGCTGACTATTATAAACAATTTGATAAGCTGGCAGAAATAAAAGGAGAAGGAAGCATTGATGATATCTTCAATGAATTGAGTGCACAGATTGAAACACATCTCGAAGCCTGATCATTTATCTTACAGTTGAACTGAATATATTTTTAAAGCCCATCAAAACTGATGGGCTTTTATCATCAAACGAAATAACATGAAACAGACCTGCCTGCTGATTGCATTTGTACTTTCACTTCCGCTTGCCATTTTTGCACAAAAGACGAAGGAAGAATCCGCAACAGAAAAATATGTGCTTCGCCTCCACGAAAATAAATTCCGCTGGATGGTGAATAAGAAACTTGATTCATTGAATGCAATTTTAGACGAACGTGTTGTGTATGTTCATTCAAATGGCTGGACAGAAAACAAAAAAGAGATCATTGAAGATCTGCGATCAGGCAAACTTATAATGAATAATGTTACTGTTACGGAAGCATCAGCAAGGGTATAAAAGGGCGGTAATTGTAAATGGTAAAGGAATATTCAGTGTAGTTTTGAATGGCAATGCCGTTGATCTGCAGTTATTATACACAGAAGTATATGTAAAACGGGAGAAAGGATGGTTGCTGGTAAGCCGTCATGCCAACCGGATTAATCCATAAGCTAAATCTATTTTATGAATCTTGAATTAAAAGACCAGCTTTTTTTAATTGGCGGTGCTACAAGCGGTTTTGGTAAAGCTGTTACTGAAGCATTGATCAGAGAGTCAGCAAAAGTTATTGTTGTAGCAAGAGGAAAAGAAAAGCTGCAGGAACAATATGCAAATAAGCCATTAGTAGAAATTGTTGAAGGCGATATAACACAGCATGCAACCATTGAACAGTTGAAAAAAGTTGTTGCTGATCGCCAGCTGCATGGTATTCTTGTTAATGCAGGAGGCCCGCCGGCAAAAACTGTTTTAGAAACAACACTGGAAGATTGGGATGATGCTTATCAAAAGATTCTGCGATGGAAAGTGGAATTGACACAGGCGTTTGTTCCATCTATGATCAAAGCAGGTTATGGAAGATTGGTATATGTAGAAAGTTCAAGTGTAAAACAACCCATTGAAAACTTAGTATTAAGTACATCATTACGGTTAGCAGTTGTTGGTATGGTAAAAACATTGAGCCAGGAAATTGCAAAGAGCGGTGTTACCTTAAATATACTTGGTCCGGGAAGTCATAACACTCCTGCTATTGATAGATTGTATGTGAAAAAAAGTGAGCAGACCGGTTTGCCATTTGATGATGTAAAGAAAAATGCGATACAGCAAATTCCTGTGGGCGCATTGGGAGAGGCTGATGATTTTGCATCACTGGCTGTTTGGTTATTGAGTAAGAGCAGCCGTTATATTACCGGGCAAACAATTTTGGTTGATGGGGGAACGGTGAAAGGAATATTTTGAGTTTTTAACACAGAGAAAAAGAGTTGCAGAGAAACACTGAGAAGAAATTGAAAAGGAGCGCCTTGGCGCTCCTTTTGTTTTAGCAGCAACCCATGTCGGTAATGTTGCCGCAACAATCGCTTCCGGTTGCACAGCAACCGGGATCATTTTGATTTGTGTTCATGATGCTAAGGTTTGCCTTCATTCAGTGAATGAAGAGGTGAATAAAAAATGTTTATGATTAACAACAGCCGCTTCCGGGTTCACAGCAGTTACGTTCATCCTTTGCAGGTTTATCTGCATAAACTGTAATGCTCTCAATTCTTGTAAGCCCGTTTTTATACGATGTTATTTCTTCTGCTGATAAATACTGTTGCAGAATATCGTCAGGGATAATAATTCCTTTTTCCTTTTGCAGGGAAATGTTTTCAAACCCTGCCTCTTTTATAATACCGAGATATTCTTCTTTTTGAATGGCCCCGCTTACACAACCAGCATAGAGTTCTGCGATCTTTTTCCATTTTTCAGGAAGTTCTCCTTTCAGCACAATATCAGAGATGGAGAAATGTCCACCGGGTTTTAACACACGGTACACTTCACTGAATACTTTATGTTTATTGGGAACTAAATTCAGCACGCAGTTGCTTACAATTACATCTGCCTTATTACTGGTAACAGGCATGTTATCAATATCGCCAAAACGAAACTCCACATTGTTGTAACCCACTTTCTCAGCATTATCTCTTGCACGGTTGATCATGGTTTCTGTAAAATCAATACCGATTACTTTTCCTTTTTCACCAACAATTCTCCTGGCAATAAAGGCATCGTTGCCTGCACCGCTGCCAAGATCAATCACTGTATCGCCGGGCTTGATCTGCGCAAACTCTGTAGGTAATCCGCAGCCAAGACCAAGATCAGCATCCGGGTTATATCCTTCAAGATTTGTATAATCATCACTCATGATATTATACACTTCAGTGCTGCAACCACCAGCCCCGCAGCAACTGGATTGATTGGTTTCTTTATCCTGTAAAGCAATTTCGCTGTACTTCTGTTTTACGAGTTCTTTTAATTCAGTTTCGTTTGACATGTCGTTTCGTTTAGTATGATAAATAGAGTTTGTTTAATCTTAACAGCATTTTGCATTCGCTTCTTTCAGTTTTTCAAACAGCGAATTAAAATCGGCATTAAATTTTTCAAAGGCTTTCCAGTTGATGCAGTAGCAGCTTCTTGGTCCGTCTGTTTCACCATCAATCAGTCCGGCTTTTTTTAATTCTTTCAGGTGCTGACTTACGGTGCTCTGTGCTAAAGGCAGTACTTCAACAATTTCACCGCAAATGCATTGGTTCCGTTTGGATAAAACACTCAGAATAGCAATCCTTGCCGGGTGACTGATTGCTTTGGCAAAAGCCGCAAGGTTTTGTTCTTTTGTACTGAACTCTTCTTTTTTGTGTACTGCCATTTTTATTTATCGTTTTTATACGATGATTATGCTGAAAGAAAAAAACGGGTTGAATCGTCTTTATGATTATATATCGCAAATATACGATAAGGCTTTTCAGAATTCCAAATAAAAAGCCGGAAAAATTTTTTCCGGCTTTCGTTTTCGTCATGTCGACGAAGGAGACATCCCTGTAATATCAGACGATAAGTATTCGTTAGATTGTAAGTATGCAGACTTCTTTTTATCTGCCATCACCATCCAGCAAATTACCGGCAAAGAATAAACCTTCGCCACCAAAAATGGTATTCTTGATACCGCCTACAAACTGAATATCAAAACTTACCTGGTGAGTGTAGGCAACCACACAGCCGGTATCGATCTTTAATAATTCGCCGGGCTGCAGTTCACGTTCAAATACATGACCGCCTGCATGTACAAAGGCAAGTCCATCGCCTTCTAATTTCTGCATAATAAAACCTTCACCGCCAAATAAACCGGTGCCGAGTTTACGCTGCAATGCAATACCAACACTTACACCTTTTGCAGCGCAGAGGAATGCATCTTTCTGACAAACTACCGGTCCACCCAAACGCATCAAATCAAGAGGAATAATTTTTCCGGGATAGGGTGATGCAAAACTCACTCTCTTTTTTCCCTGGCCAACATTCGTGTAAGCCGTCATAAATAAACTTTCACCGGTGAGTAAACGTTTACCGGCAGAAAATAATTTACCCAGCACACCCGTGCCCTGGTTGGCGCTGCCATCGCCAAATATAGTTTCCATCTGTACGCCATCATCCATCAGCATAAAACTTCCTGCTTCTGCAATGGCGGTTTCATTGGGATCGAGTTCAATTTCTACATACTGCATTTCTTCACCTACAATGCGGTAATCAATTTCGTGTGCCTGTGACATGGTTGTAATTTTTATGTGAAATTAATTTTCTGCGTGGAATATCAGATGAATATTTTGTTAAACGGAAAGAAAAACCCCCTCCATTTCCGGAGAGGGCTTTCGTCTTAATCAACTTTGTCAAAGTGTTTATCGCAGTCTTTACTTATCAGGCTTTTTTCTTAGCCGGTTGACCCATCCATACTTTTTTGCCCTGTATTCTTCTGCCGAGATACATGAAGCCTACAAAGATGAAGAAGAGCGGTCCGAGGAAACCAAGCAGCGCAATATATTTCGTACCATAGAACTGTTCCATTGGTCTTCTCAAACGTTCTGAAATAATGTACATGCTCGGTACCATTACCAATGTTAAGAAGAAAGCGAAGATCAAACCATAAATGATTGTCCAGCTTAAAGGTCCCCAGAACACAACACTGTCACCACCTAAGAAAATCTTTGGATTGAGATGCTGGAACATGGAAATGAAATCAATATTAAACCCAATGGCCAGTGGTAGCAGACCAAGTATGGTTGCAATTGCTGTTAACAATACCGGAATGATACGGATCTTTCCTGCCTGGATGGCTGCTTCTCTTGTTTTATAACCCCTGCCACGTAGCTCATCAGTAAATTCAATTAACAAGATACCATTCTTAATTACAATCCCTGCCAAACCGATAATACCTACGCCAAGCATGATGGTTGCAATTACTTTACCTGTAATGGCATAACCAAGCAACACACCAATGATACTGAAGAAAATTTCCGTAATTACAATGAACGGTTTACTCAAACTGTTGAACTGCAATACAAGAATTAAGAAGATCAATCCAATGGCAATAATCAATGCTGTGCCAAGGAATGCATTTGTTTCAGCTTCCTGTTCGCTTTGCCCTGTTTGACGGATGGTTACATCTTCAGGGATCTTCACTTTGTTTTTAAAGTCGTGAATTTTCAGTTTCAATGCTGCATTAATTGGTGCTGCCTGCGTAGGATCAGCAATATTCGACTGCAGCTGAATAGTGCGTCGCAGGTTCTTACGTTTTACACCACCACTTGTACTGGTATAATCAAATTTTGCAATCGCATTGATCGGCACTTGTTTGATCTGCCCTGTGTTGAAATCACGGAACGTGATTTTCATATTCATCAGGTCAGTGATATTGTTCCTTTGCAGATCGCTGTAACGTAACTGAATTTTATATTCATCTTCATCATCTTTCAGTTTACTTACTTCTTTACCAAACAATGCTGTACGGATTTCCATCCCAACCTGTGCAGTGCTTACGCCTTCAATGAGTGCACGTTCACGGTCAACGGATATAGTGATTTCAGGATTGTTTAAATCCACATCTAATTGCAGGTTGTCAATACCTGCTACCTTGTTTGTATCAAGATAGTTGAACAGTTCTGTTGCCACTTTTGCAATATTGCCGAAGTTGTCACCTACTACTTCAATGTTTACGGGAGGATCAGTGGGAGGCCCGCCATCTTCCTGTTCGACACTGATGGCTGCACCGGGAATTCCTTTGATGGACTTCCGCATTTCATCAATATACACGCCGGTTGATTTGCCATGACGTTTTTCATACTCTACAAACGATACCTGTATACGCCCCAGATTTGGTTGTGTGCTCCTGTTATTATCTCTTGGGTTGTTGGCACTTACCGCAACGTTTGTAATAATACTTTCTACAATGGAACCAGGTTCGCCCGGTTTTTCTTTCTCTAATATTTTATATACTTTCTTTTCCAGTAAAGTAGTAATCGAATCGGTGTACTTCACATCGGTACCAACAGGTAATTTCATGTACACATAAATAATATTCGGATCACCACTTGGGAAAAATGTAGATTTTGTTCTTCCTGAAATAACGCTTAAGTATAGAAGAGCGTATGAAAGTATAAAAAGCCCAAATAACCCCGCAAAGGCCCATACAGGTCTCCATCCTTTCAACACCCAACGCAGCAGTCTTTCATAACTGTTCATAAGTTTCGGCAATACTTTTTCCTGGAAGTAATAAATCGCATCTCTCAGGAAGTAACGGTTGATAACACCCATGATGGCCATGAAGAACAGAAAGTTTCCTGTGCCATGATTTCCGATTACATGATTGATGATACCAATGATCCAGAATGCCCACCAGTACCATTTACGGAACAGATCACTTTTCTTTTCATCATGATCTTTTCCTTCGGGCTTCATAAAGCTTACTGCAAACACCGGGTTAAAGATGAAGGCAACAATCAATGAAGCGGCCAGTGTAAGAATCAGCATCACCGGTAAATAGATCATGAACTTACCAATGATCCCTTTCCAGAACAGCAGCGGGAAGAAAGGAGCAAGTGTAGTTGCTGTACCTGCTAATACAGGAATGAACACTTCGCCTGCAGCTTCTTTTGCACTTCTTATGATCGGTACTTTTCCATTATGATAAATACGATGTGTATTTTCTATTACTACAATGGCATCATCCACAATAATACCCAAACCAAACAGTAAGGCAAACAGTACAATGAAGTTGAGCGTTACACCCGAACCAATAATATAATCGGCAACAGGTAAAAACAGGAAGGCAACAAACACACTCAACGGTACACTCAATGCCACAAAGAAGGCATTGGTTACACCCATAAAGAACATGAGGATGAGCAGTACCAATACAAATCCAATAACGATTGTATTTACCAGTTCATTGAACGATGTTTTGGTTGCTTTACTCTGATCGCCGGTGATAGTTACGATCAGATCTTTTGGAAGAATATCATTCTTCTTCATTTCTTCAACCGTTGCTTTGATCTTATCTGCTGCATTGATGAGGTTTTCACCACTACGTTTTACAATGTTGAGTGTAATTACATTTTTCCCATCGAGCTTGGCATAACTTTCTTTCTCTTTAACGGTATCAATAATCGTTGCAATATCTCTCAGGTAAACGGGTGCACCGCTTACGCCTTTTACAATAATATTGTTGAGGTCAAAAGCGGTATTGAACTGTCCACGAACACGGACGGTTCTTCTCATAGTTCCTATTTCAATCTGTCCGCCGCTGATATCATTGTTTTCTCTTGCAATGGCATTTTCAATATCGCTGAAAGTAATCCGTGAGCTGGCCATACGGTAAGGATCAACGTTCACCTGTATTTCACGTTCAGGTGCGCCAACTATATCAGCTCTTGTAATTTCTTTCAGCTCTTCAAAACGATCCTGCAGCTGATCGGCATACTGTTTCAGTTTAATACCGTCGAAATCACCACTGATGTTAACATACATGATGGGCATTTCACTGAATGCAAATTCCTGTACATCGGGTTGAGCCGTTAAATCCTGCGGTAAATCTGTTTTTGATTTATCAACCGCATCTTTTACTTTCTGTTTGGCGAGGTCAACTTTTACATCCGTGTCAAATTCCACAACGATGAGTGAAAAGTCCTGTTGTGAAGTTGACTGCACTTTTATAACCCTTGCACCACTGATACTTTTTATCTGCTTTTCAATGGGTCTTGTTACAAGGTTTTCAATATCTGTTGGTGAATTACCAACATAAATAGTTGCTATCGATATGGTAGGAACTACGATATCGGGAAACTGTTCTTTAGGCAGCGTATTGAATTTAAATAAACCATAAGCAGTAATGATGATCGTAACGATATAGATCGCTGTACGGTTATCAACACTCCAGCTGGTAGGTTTAAATTCTTTAAATTTTTTACTGAGCCCTTCTAAAAAATTTGATTGCATAGTATTTTATTATGTAGTCATCATTCAGGCCTCTCCCTCATTCCCTCTCCGGTAGAGAGGGAGGCCCGACTATTTTTAAATTTCAACTTCTTTAAGTAAGCATTTCAACTTTTATTTTTCAATCGTCACAAATCGTTACACTGATTATAAAAGCTGGCCCTGTGCTTTGATGGCCTCCCCTTTCAGGGGGAGGTCGGGAGGGGGCTTGCCTTTTTAAACAATCGCCACCACCTGCTTGTCATATACAGTCTGGTATCCTTCAGTAATTAACTGCATACCACTTTGTAAACCGCCTTTGATCTCAATCTTATCACCATACGATTCACCAACAACAACAGGTTTCTTTACTGCGATGTTTCTTCCTTTGCCATCTTTCTCAACCACGTACACATATTTTCCTTTGTCATCAGTCTGCACAATATTCACCGGGATCACTACTGCATTCGGTGCACTGTAATCTTTAATACGAACTGCTGCAATTGAATTCGGACGAACACCGCCACCGGGTATTGCCGCTTCAATGGTAAATGTTCTTGTACTTGCATTGATCGTTTGTGAAGAAAGCTTTACTGTTGAGTTGAATGTTTTATTCATATCGGGAAGTGTAATAATCACCGGGCTTCCTACACGAACACGGTTCATATAATTTTCCGGAACTTCAATCACAGCTTTTAATGTACTGGTGTTTACAATCCTGATCTGCGGACCAAGTTGTGTTGCGCCAACAAATGCTTCACCTACACGTACATTCACATCATCGGCAATGCCGCTAACGGGAGAATACACGGTGTATAATCTAATCTGTTCATTGGCAGTTGCAATTGATTTCTCAAGGGTTTCTACATTATTCTTCGCCTGCAGTAACTGAAGCTCAGAACCGATATTTTGATCCCACAGATTTTTGTACGCTGGTATACGTCTTTTGCAAGAACCAATTGTGTTTGTGAAATCTGTATTTGCTGACGTAAAACTTTGTCATCCATTTTTAATAACAGCTGACCTTTTTTTACATAGTCGCCTTCCTTCACATACAAAGCAGTTACAATACCACCCTGTCCGTTGGGAGGAGCAATGTAGGAGATATCATCTGCATCAATCTTTCCCTGCAGATCAATGTAGTGTGAGAAGTCTTCTGTGCCAACTGCTGTAACAGAAATCAGTTTTGATTTTTCCTGGCTGGCTGCAGAAGTATCAAGTTTTTCAATTTCTTCTTCCAGTGTTTTGATTTCTGTTGCGGCAGCAATCTGCTGCTTTTTCAGTTCTTCCAGTTTGGCTTTCTTTTCGCCCAGTGAACCAAGCTTTTGTTTTCTGCCATCACCGCATGAAGCAATAACAACTGCTGTAAGTACAATGATGCTGTATTGAAATAGTCGTTTCATATTTTTTATTTATTCGTTTAGTGTTTGGTTAATTATTTCAGTGTTCCGGTTGCTTTGTAATAATTGATTTTTGCTACTACAGCATTATACAACGCATCAAAGTAATTACCCTGCGCCCGCTGCCATTCTGTATCGGCCTGTAATACTTCAAACGTACTGCCAAGACCCTGCTCATATTTCTTCTTGGTAGTGTTGTACACTCTTTCAGCCAGTTCAAGATTTTCTTTCTGTGCATCCATGTTCAGGATGGCATTCTTCAGATTGTTTTTTGAAACAGTATGCTCCAGGTCAACTGCCTGTTTAAACTGCTCAATACTGTTGTTGGTTTTTTCTACTGTGTATTGTGCCTGTTTAATTTTGTACTTGCGCTGGAAACCATCAAAAATCGGGATGCTCAAGTTCAGTCCAACAAGGTTGGAATTAAACCAGAACCAGTTGCTGCCGGTAAATGCTGAATAGTTTTTGTTTAACTGTCCCTGCTGCTGAAACTGGTAAAAGAAAGCAAGCGTTGGAATATAACCAAGCTTATATCTTTTTACATCCAGTTCTCCCAGCTTCTTTGCCGATTTAAGCAAAGTCATTTCGT
Source organism: Chitinophagaceae bacterium (assembly GCA_016713085.1). Taxonomy (NCBI): domain Bacteria; kingdom Pseudomonadati; phylum Bacteroidota; class Chitinophagia; order Chitinophagales; family Chitinophagaceae; species Chitinophagaceae bacterium. The sequence continues at coordinate 1,946,966 of JADJPV010000001.1, forward strand.
TGCGGTTATTATAATTCACCGTGCCGTCATCCAGTACATCCTGTTTAATCAGTGTTTCATTTAATTGATCGGTGAGTACAATTGTATCAGTCTGGTTAAGGCCTGTTGCAAATTTTAATGCAGCAAATCCAAGGTCAATAATATTTTTCAACTGTGTTTCGGTTGATTTGATATTGTTGAGCGAAACAGTTGTTTTATCAATGTCCAATCTTTCAATAAAGCCGTTTTTGTACAGCTGACCCTGATCATTTAATAATTTTTGGAGACGCTGAATGGTTTTCTGCAAAACATCGAGCTGCTGCTGAGCAATCAACACCTGGTAATACGCTTTGTGTACCTGTTCTCTTGTTTTGTCTTCGGCTACTTTAATATTGTTGCCGGCAAATTCAAGAAGCGTATTACGTGCCATCAATCCAACAAATACTTCCGGTTGAAATAACAACTGATTTAAACTTACACCGGCAGTAACACTCCAGGGTTGTACAAAGGAAAACTCCTGTACAGTAAATTCTTGTTTTGGTGCAATAGGATTGCCATTTCCATCTTTTACACCTTCCCTGTTTAATACATCATAAATACTTGTTTCACCATTACTGGGGAACAGAATTTTTGGAAGTGTAAGATAATGTGCCACCTGTGCCGATCCTGTTACCTGTGGTAAAGCAGCACCGGTTACTTCCATGTTCTGCGCTTTTTGTTTCAGTGAATCGATGCGAAGGTTTTTAATTTCTACTGTGTTTTTCAATGCGAGTGCAACTGCATCGCTTACAGACATTCTGTATTCTTTCTGCGCCTGCACACTGCCGATGCTTACTGCCATTACAGCAAGCAGCAGCCATTTACTTTTTACGTGTATTTTCATCTGTGATCTTAATTTTAATTTTTATATCAGTTATTGTTTGTGGTTTGAAAAAAAGGCAACTACTTTTTTAATCTCGTTTCATGCGTTTTCTTTTTCTGCAGTTCCTCTTTATATTTCATAATCAGTTTATATCCTTTTAATGTGGAAAGCCCGAACAGGAAATGTTCCATCGTTTCTCTTGTTACATCAACCAGGTTGAATTTTGTGGGCGAAGAAGCTGCCATCGCAAAGGGAACCATCATGGTTTCAACCCTGTAGCGGCTCATCATGTCCACATTAATGTCTTCCCTGTATAATTCTTCTTTTATTCCACGTTTAATATTGTGTGCAATTACCTGGAGCAAATATTCTTCCTTCATTTTCCTGAATGTTTCAAATGCACGGGGATGAAACTTTTCAGCATCATAGAGTACCATGGGGTTCAATTGAGAAAACTGGTCAAATATCTGCTCCATCGTCAAAAAGATTTCATCGATGGCGTCTTTTGCATTTTTCTTACAGAGTTCACAATCGTGTCTTGTTCTTGTAACTTCGTCATCCATGGCAGCCTCTACCAGCTCGTCTTTTTCTGAAAAGAACTGGTAAATGGTTTTTTTACTGATGCCCAGCTGCGTGGCAATATCGTCCATGGAAACGGAGCGGATGCCGTAACGCAAAAAACATTTCGTGAGCCTTTTTCTGTATTCTTTCTTTGGGTTCCATATTCACAAATTCGGAGAGCAAAACTATGGAAACTTATTTCGTTGCCAAAGTTTCCATCATGTTTTTTTTCCATTCGTAACAAAAAAATAACCTGCCCTCCTGCTTTTTTAATGATGTACTTTTGAACTGTAAATACAATCAACATGTTCAAAAGATTCAATTACAGACAGTTATTCCAGTATTTTTTACAAGGCTTACTGGTGTTAGCACCCGTTCTGGTAACAGGCTATGCGCTTTACTGGGTTGTAACAAGTATTGATGAGCTGCTGCCCATCTTTACTATCATTGATGACCAGGGAAAAGTGAAAGTGCGCAACTTCGGTTTGGGCTTTGTAATCATCATTGTAGCCATTAGTATTGTTGGTTACCTGAGTACCTTTTTTATTCAGAGCAGAATATTTAATTTGTTCGATCACTGGCTGGAAAAAGTACCGGGGATCAAGTTTGTGTATACCACCGTAAAAGATTTTTTTGAAGCCTTTGCAGGTGAAAAAAAGAAATTCAACAAACCGGTACTGGCAAATGTGGATGATAACGATGTGTGGCGTGTTGCTTTTTTAACAAGAGATGATATGGAAGATTTTGGTTTGAAAGATTATGTTGCTGTGTATGTTCCCATGAGTTATTCTATTTCAGGCAATGTGTATTTAATTCCTTCTAACAGAATTAAATCGCTGGAAGGACATGTAACCGGATCGGAAGCCATGAAGTTTGCCATCAGCGGGGGTGTAACAAAGCTTGAAGAAGAACTGGAAGCAGAGGCGGCAGCAGATAAGCATTGATCTTACAGGATATCAGTCAGCTAACAATATGCAACAGATAAAAAAGCTGTTTCTAACTTTTTTATTACTCATCTTTTGCCAGCAATGTTTTTGCTGGGGATTTTATGGGCACCGTAAAATCAATTACCTCGCTGTGTTTTTATTGCCGCCTGAAATGCTGCTGCTGTATAAAAGCAATATTGATTTTATAAGTGAGCATTCAGTTGATCCTGATAAACGCCGTTATGCAGTTCCTGAAGAAGGACCAAGACATTATATAGACATTGATCAGTACGGAACCTATCCCTACAAAGAATTACCACACAATTACGACAGTGCTGTTGCAAAGTTTGGTGCTGATTCCATCAATGCTTACGGTATTGTTCCGTGGTGGGTGCAAACCATGCTGCAGCGTTTAACCAAAGCATTCAAGGAAAAAAACCAGGCAAAGATTTTAAAACTGAGTGCAGAGATCGGGCATTATATAGCTGATGCACATGTGCCATTGCATGCAAGTCATAATCATAACGGGCAATACACAAATCAAAACGGCATACATGGTTTTTGGGAAAGCCGTGTACCTGAATTACTGGCTGATAAAGAATTTGATTTCTGGATTGGTAAAGCTGAATACATTAAAAACCCGGGCCAATTCATCTGGGCAAGAGTGCTGGAAAGTTCAGCAGCAGCTGATACCGTTTTGCGTTATGAAAAAGAGCTCACTGAAAAATTTCCAAGCGATCAGAAATATGCATTCGAAACCCGCAATGGAATTACCACAAGAGTGTATTCCACTTCTTTTACGGTTGCGTACAACAACAAACTGCTGGGTATGGTGGAGCGGAGAATGCGGCAGAGTATTTATGGAGTGGCTTCTTTCTGGTACACAGCATGGATCAATGCGGGGCAGCCCGATTTAAAACAGCTGACCAACAAAGAATTTACGGCTGAAGAACTAAAAGAGTTTGATGAATTGAACAGCAACTGGAAGAAAGGGAAGGTTGTTGGGAGAGAGCATGAGTGAGGTGGGTTTCATAAACAGTTCAAGATAGCGGCAGTAATTACAATGGTCTGAATCTGGATAATTTCATTATTAATTTGGAATAGTCACGAATTTCGATAGGAATATTTTTTAGTTCCGTATCAATATAAAATGTCTTAAGCTGGTTGTCAACTTTAATTTGAAGATAAATACCACATTGGTCGTATTCATCGGGAATGCCAAATCGTTTGTCTTTTGATTGCAGTAAGAGCTTTGGTACTTTAATTTTTAGAATTTGGGCCTCTTTAAATCTGTCTCTATCTAAAGTGTCGCCCTTAAATTCTACTCTGGCAAGTTTATATTCATTTTTGAAAAAGAATCTGTGGTGTCAATAAGCAATTGATTTTTTTCAACTTTAAACATTGTTGAACAATGCCCTTTGCACTCTCCACAATATATTCGATAAATTGTATAGTCAATCTTTGAGGTTGGTTTTTTAAGGAATGAATAATTAAAAATCAAGATTACTAAGAGTGATATTTTTAATAAGTATGGAGTCATTTAATGCAGCAAACTGAATGTTAGGTAAAGTTATTATATTCTTCAATCAGTTTGTCGAAGTTAACATGCTCTGTCTCTAAATGTTCTGCTGCTCCAAACTTGCTCATATAATTCCATTTGGCTTTTTTGTCAATGTTCAGTGGTTTGATGCGGTCGCTTAGTGGATAAACTTGTCTGCCGAAAAGTTTAAAGAAATTGTCTTCGTAGATTTCAAAGTGAAGACATGGAAATTTCTTTCGAAGGCTATAGTCATAGTCCCACAGATAGAGAACTTTGTCCGTATCATATTCAATTATGAACAAATCTCCTTCGTCTTCATATTCTTTGGCAACCGCAATTCTCTTTGCATTTATGAGACAAGTGTCAACTGTCCCTTTGTCAATAACAGCATTAAGATGTTTTAAAAAGTTCTTTCCCTTTCTCTGCATTTTATACATTTCATAAGGGGTGAAAACAATAAATGCAAATGAAAAAATAGCAAGGGTCCCAAACGGAAAAACCCAAAAACTGGCTTGAGTTAGTGTCGCTAAATAGGTGAAGCCTGCTCCTAAAAGCCCTGCTATAAGAAAATGATAGAATTTGATTTTACTACCGCCTTCTTTTTCTTTTTGGGTTTTCAAGGTTTTTAAGAGTCGCAGTTCATCTAGATATAATTGTCTTGTCTTAAATGCAATATTCATAGTTAAAGGCTGTAGTTATAATTGTGCCTAACGCTTAAATATACGCAACTACTCTAAACTTCAAATTCTCCAACCAACTGATGCCTTTGTTTATCGCCTGACCAACTTATGAAAATCTACAACTTTATCTTTTTTCTGCATTCCCCACAATAATCAGCTTTACCCAGGTCAAGTTTTGTAAAATACCCGTTCCCTTTTGACATAATACATTGTTCATTCGTACAATGACCCAGGCCAAGGTTATGACCAATTTCATGAATGATTACATTTCGGAGCCTGTGGTTATAAACTGCTGTATCATTTGTTTGTAATCTTGCGCTTGAAACAATACATGCATTACCGGGTTGATAACCCATGCCGAATATTTTTTCATCAAAATAAGGCATGCTGCTTTCTTCTTTGATAGTGAAAAGCGGTTGATCAATCATACCAACGATTTCTGCAAACCGATCTGTTTTTATTCCTGATAAAAATTTCAGTATCGAATCGGCAAAATATAAACCCGTTTCTTTTGTAAGAAAATGTTCAGGAAGTTGTTTTGGGTTCTAATACAATTACCTGTCTGTTGTAAAAACAAGCGATTTCTTTTTGTATTGTTTTAATCCCTGATGTATTGTAATTGTTTAATGGCTGAATTGCAATTAACTGGTTCTTGTTTTTAGTCAATGAAAAGTTGGAAACTTTCCTACAGGTAAGTGAAAGAAACGTAAATGCTGCAAAAAGTAAGAGAATAGGTTTCATGCTGACTGTTGCTCATTCAAAAGTAGAGGAAGATTTTAGTCTTAAATAGTTAAAATCATACTGTAGTTATGAATCCCGTCAGACGAGGGCGTCCGACGGGGTAAACAACTCCTGACACATGTTCTTCCTGAATGTTTTAAATTTGCCGCATGATGCACAATTTCAACGCAGGTCCATCCATTTTACCAAAGGAAGTATTTCAGCAGGCAAGTGAGGCCATCCTCAACTTCAATAACAGTGGCTTATCCATTTTAGAGATCGGTCACCGCACGCCTTTATTTGAAGGAGTGATGAATGAAGCAAGAAGCCTGGTAAAAGAACTGATGCAGTTAGATGCTGATCATGAAGTTTTGTTCTTACATGGCGGCGCCACCACACAGTTTATGCAGGTGCCCATGAACCTTTTGAATGAGCAGGATGTGGCAGCATATACTGAAACAGGAACCTGGGCAGGTAAAGCCATTAAGGAAGCAAAGCTGTTTGGTCATGTAGAAATTGTTGGTTCATCAAAAGATACCAACTACACCACCATGCCGAAGAATATTGCTGTACCGCCAACAGCAGCTTATCTGCATATTACTACCAACGAAACCATCGCCGGTACACAATGGCACCAACTGCCTTATGATTGTGGCGTGCCAATTGTTGCCGATATGAGTAGTGATATTTTAAGCCGCACACTTGATTTCAACAAGTTCGATTTGATTTATGCAGGTGCACAAAAAAATATGGGCGCAGCAGGCGTAAACCTGGTTGTGATTAATAAAAATATTACCGGTAAGGTTCAACGCATCATTCCAACGGTTCTTGATTACCGCAATCATATCAAGGAAGAAAGTATGCTCAACACTCCTCCCGTATTTGCCGTTTATGTGGCGATGCTGACGCTTCGCTGGTTAAAGGGGCAGGGTGGGGTTGCTGCTATTGAGAAAATTAATGATCAGAAAGCAAACCTGCTTTATTCAACTCTGGAAGCAGTTCCATTCATCAACTTACCTGTTGCCAAAGAAGACAGAAGCAAGATGAATGTGGTGTTTACCATGAAAGACGAAAAATTAGAGAAAGAATTTTCACAGCTCTGCAAGGATAATGGAATGTATGGGGTAAAAGGGCACAGAAGTGTGGGCGGTTTCCGTATCAGCCTATACAATGCTCTGCCGCTGAGCAGCGTGGAAGCGGTTGTTTCACTGATTAAAGACTTTGCTCAAAAAAATGGTTGATGATGTGCTCAAAGACTTTTTTTATTTCCCGGGTTTCCGTTTTGTATGTTTCACTGAGTTGATATAAACAAACCGGCTGGAAATTGTAAACACAACTAAGTAAGGAAACCGTTTCAGGCGAGCATCCCTGAAATCATCAAAGGCATATCCAAAATATTGCGGATTCTGTTTCAGCTTTTCAAGAATTTCATTCAGTTCGTTTAGAAAATCTTCTCCCAGATCCGGCAATTGATCTTCATACCATTGATAAGCTTCCTGAACATCAATCAATGCTTCGTTCTGAAAAATGATTTGAAAAGCCAAATTATTTTTCTTTTTTATTCCTGAATAATTTCTTTGCTTCTGTCAGCGTGTAGGTTTTGCTTTTGCCTGAAAGACGGTTCTTTTCACGGCGCCTGATCTCTTCTTTTTCTTTTTCAGTGTAGGCAGCTCTTGTTTCATACTTTACTTCACTCTCCAGCAAAGTCAGCATCGCCAATACCTTTTTATCGTCGATATCGGCCACATAAGTATGCAATTTTTTTCTGCGTTCAGAAGAAGTCATAAAAGCCTTTTTTCAAAGTTAGTTTTTAGGTTTTAATTTTTACCTATATCCTTAATAAACTTAATATCAGGCTAAATGGGGCTAACAGGCGTTAAATACGGCTGTTTTCGGTCATATCGGCGAACATCCTTCCCTCCATCACCCAAAAAATCCTTTTCTTTGCAGCCGGTTAGTAAGTAAAACATTATGTCTACAATAGTTCCTTTCAAGGCTCTGCGCCCGCAGGCTCAGTTTGCAAAACAGGTCGCAGCACGCCCTTACGATGTATTAAACAGCAAAGAGGCAAAAGAAGAAGCACAGGGCAACCCGTATTCTTTTTTACATATCACCAAACCTGAAATTGATTTGGCTGATGATGTAAATCCTTATGCCGACCAGGTATATCTAAAAGCAAAAGAAAATCTGCTGGCATTTATTCAGCGTGATGTATTGTTTCGTGAAAACAAATCATGTTATTATATCTACCAGCTCATCATGGATGGCCGCAGTCAAACAGGCTTGGTTTGCGGCAGTACGGTTGAAGATTATAACAATGATGTGATCAAGAAACATGAGTTTACCCGTCCTGAAAAAGAGAATGACCGGATCAATCATATCAAGATCAGCGGTGCACAAACAGGCAATGTATTTCTTGCTTACCGTGATGTTGCTGAAATGAATGAACTCATTGCCAAATGGAAAGCTGATAAAAGTCCCATTTGCAATTTTACAGCCGATGATGGTATTCAGCATACGATCTGGATTGTAAATGATACGGCAACGATCAAAACGATTTCAACAATTTTCGAAACACAGGTTCCGCATACTTATATTGCTGACGGGCATCACCGTGCAGCATCGGCAGCAAAAGTGCATGCAGCATTGGGCGAAAAGGCAACAGAAGAAAGCACTTATTTTTTAACAACGCTGTTTCCTGCGAATGAATTAAAAATTCTCGATTACAACCGTTTGGTAAAAGATTTGAACGGCTTAACGCTTGATGAGTTGATTGAAAAACTTTCAGCCGATTTTGATTGCAGGTTGATTGGAAAAGATCCATTTAAACCCGATCAGTTACATGTATTTGGTATGTATGCTGAAGGAAACTGGTATCAACTCACTGCGAAAGAAGGCACTTACAGCAAAGACCCGATTGGTGTATTGGATGTAACCATTCTCGCTAATAATTTATTAGATAAACATCTTGGTATTAAAGATCAGCGTACAGATAAACGCATTGATTTTGTTGGCGGCATCCGTGGATTGGGTGAATTGCAGAAAAGAGTTGACAGCGGTGAAATGAAAATTGCATTCAGTCTTTACCCTGTAACCATGGATCAACTATTTGATATTGCCGACAGCGGTAATGTAATGCCTCCCAAAAGCACCTGGTTTGAGCCTAAATTGAGGGATGGATTGCTTACGCACCTGATTTACCAGGAATCATAATTAAATCAAAATATAATCGGGGCGTTCTTACAGACGCCTCTTTTCGTTTACTTTTGAAGCAGATATGAAAAAACTACTATTTACTCTCAGCATTTTCTTTGTTTCCATTGCTGCAATGGCACAGGAACCTGATGCTGCGCAATTGCAGGAAACCGGTAAACAATTTATGCGTGGTGGCGACTGGACCAATGCTGTACTGGTGTTGAATAAAGCACTGGCAAAAGATCCCGGAAATATATCCATTCAAAAAGATCTTGCACTCACTTATTATTATCAACGGGATTTTGCAAAAGCAAAAGAAACCATCAAGCCGTTAGTTGAACGTGAAGATGCAGATATACAGGTGTACCAGATTGCCGGTAATATTTACAAAGCCTTACAGGAAGCAAAGGATGGAGATAAGATGTTTAAGAAGGCATTGAAAAAATATCCCAACAGCGGAGCATTGTATGCAGAGTATGGTGAACTGCTGTGGATGATGAATGAAAATGTAAGTTGTATTGAACAGTGGGAACTGGGAATTAAAAATGATCCGGGTTATCCAGGTAACTATTATTATGCTTCCCGTTATTATTCTTTTACTGCCGATAAAGTTTGGGCGTTGGTATACGGTGAAATTTTTGTGAACATGGAAAGTTACCGCAGCAATACAGCAGAGATTAAGAACATGCTGCTCGATGGCTATAAAAAATTCTTTGTTGTTGATCCCAAAGCAAAGCCATCCAAAGTAAAGAATGAATTTACCGAAGCATTTACAGCAGTAATGAATCAGAATAGTGCTGTGACCAACAGTGGCATTACTACTGAATCATTAACGATGCTGCGTACAAGATTTTTGTTAGACTGGAACAAACAATATGCAGCTAAATTTCCTTTCCGTTTATTCGATCATCAGAAACAGTTGCTGCAGGAAGGAATGTTTGATGCTTACAATCAATGGATCTTTGAAGCGGCAGGTGATTTGGCAAAATATCAAAGCTGGACAAAGCTGAATGCCGATCAGTATAACGAGTTCACCCGTTTTCAGAAATCGAAATTATTTAAAGTGCCTGCGGGCCAGTATTACAGAATTGCGAATTAACGGAAGAAGTCCTGCTGAAAAGCGGGATTTTTTTATGAATTGCATTGCTTAAATCTCCTTAACTTGATTGCCGGAACAGGCGCCACCTGTTTTTTATTTTCTACTTAATTGCATGCTATATGAACCCAAAACGATTATTTGATTGCATTGATCTGCAATTGGAAAAATTTCACAAAGAAGATATGTTTGCCGCCAAAGAAGAAGGCGGCATCTGGCACAAGTACAGTACAGCCGATGTAAAAGAAATTGTTGATAAACTGGCAGCTGGCCTGGTTCATCTCGGCATCAGCGGCCATGATATGACTATTGAACGCAGGGATAAAATTGCCATCATCAGCAATAACCGTCCTGAGTGGATGTTTCTTGATCTGGCCGTGCAAAAAGCAGGAGCTGTTCTTGTTCCCATTTATCCAACACTTGCGGTTGCTGAACTGGAATTTGTACTGAATGATGCAGAAATAAAATTAGTGTTTGTGAGCGATCAGGAACTCTACGACAAAGTACAGAGCATCCGCAGTAAAACTCCAACGGTACAGGCAGTGTACACATTCAATAACCTGCAACCTGCATTAAACTGCCGAGAGATCATGAGTAAAGCAACTGCAGAAAGTCTTGCTGCATTAGCATCCATTGCTGATAAAGTAGGTTATGAGGATTTGGTAACAATCATTTACACATCGGGTACAACCGGTACTCCAAAAGGTGTAATGCTGAGTCATAAAAACCTGCTGAGTAATGTACTGTCCAGCAGCGAAGTGTTTGCAGAGTTCTGCACACCTGCAGATAAAGCATTGAGCTTTCTTCCGCTCAATCATATTTTTGAACGGATGGTAACTTATATCTATCTCTTTAATGGGGTATCTGTTTACTACGCACAAAGCCTCGATACAATTGGAGATAATTTGAAAGAAGTGCAGCCTGCTGTTTTTACAACTGTACCAAGATTGCTGGAGAAAGTGTATGAACGCATCATGGGCCGTGGACAGGAGTTAACAGGGTTGAAACGAAAATTATTTTTCTGGGCCGTTGATGTAGCAGGAAAATATGAAGTTGGTAAACATCAGGGCTTTCTATACAACACAAAACTCGGCATTGCCAATAAACTCATCTTTAATAAGTGGCGTGAAGGTTTAGGTGGAAAAGTAAAAGCAATTGTTACCGGTGCAGCTGCCTGCCAGGTAAGGTTATTGAGAATATTTTCTGCAGGGAAAATGCCAATCATGGAAGGTTATGGATTAACAGAAACCTCACCTGTAATTTCTGTAAACCGTTTCAATGAAAAGAACAGGAAGTTTGGAACTGTTGGTACGGTGATTAAAGGTGTGGAAGTAAAAATTGCTGAAGATGGAGAGATCTGCTGCAAAGGTGATAATGTGATGATGGGTTACTACAAACGTCCTGATCTTACTGCTGAAGTAATTGATAAGGACGGTTATTTCCATACAGGTGATATTGGTATTATGGTAGATCAGAAATTTTTAAAGATCACCGACCGTAAGAAAGAAATCTTTAAAACGAGTGGCGGTAAATATGTGGCACCACAGCCCATTGAAAATAAAATGAAGGAAAGCCCTTTCATTGAGCAGATGATTGTTGTTGGTCCCGAAAGGAAATTTGCCGGTGCCTTAATTGTTCCTTCATTCGAAAATTTGAAAGAATGGGCCAAGCAAAACAAGATCAGCTTTGGAACCATTCATGATTTGGTACGTCATCCGGCAGTGCTTGAAATGTACAAACATGTGGTGGAAGAATTTAACCAGCAGTTTAATCATGTGGAGCAGATCAAAAAATTTGAACTCTGTCCAACTGAATGGACAGTTGACGGCGGTGAATTAACACCAACACTTAAACTGAAACGGAAAGTGATCACGGAAAAATATAAAGATGCGATTGAACGCATTTATGATTAACAGAATCCTCCCGTTTACGGGAGGATTTTTTTTAGAGATAAACCTTTTTTCACAAACTCAAATCATTCTATCTTCGCAGCATGCTTCCAAAATTTAAACGCATCCTCCTCAAGCTTTCCGGCGAATCATTAATGGGCGATAAGAACTTCGGGATGGATTCCAAAGTAATTACACAATACGCCAAAGACATCAAAAGCATTATTGAACTGGGCGTACAGGTAGCCATTGTAATTGGCGGCGGTAATATTTACCGTGGTATGAACGAAGCAGAAACAGGCATTGAACGGGCACATGGTGATTATATGGGTATGCTGGCAACAGTGATCAATGGAATGGCTTTACAGGCCGGTTTGGAAAAAGCAGGTGTGTACACCCGTTTGCAGAGTGCCATCAAAATGGAACAGATAGCTGAACCTTATATCCGCCGCCGTGCCATTCGTCATTTGGAAAAAGGCCGTGTCGTGATCTTTGGTGCAGGTACAGGTAATCCTTATTTCACAACAGATACAGCAGGATCATTAAGAGCCATTGAAATCAATGCCGATGTAATTCTGAAAGGAACGAGGGTTGATGGAGTTTATACTGCTGACCCTGAAAAAGATCCAACAGCTACAAAATATGAAACCATTACTTTCCAGGAATGCCTTGGAAAAAATCTGCGGGTAATGGATATGACGGCGTTTACACTTTGCATGGAAAATAATCTTCCCATCATTGTTTTTGATATGAACAGACCCAATAACCTGAAACGTGTAGTAACTGGCGAAAAGGTTGGAACACTCGTTACCGGTTAACTATACACAGGTTTCTGCCCGTTGGGGAAAATTATTTCCAGAATCAGTTTTTGCGGTTCTTCTTTTGATGCTAACTTCAAAATGCAGTTTTTTTCTGCTATTTTGCATTAAACACGTTCACATGCCCACCACTTTACTTGCTATCCAGATTTCACTTCCTGAAATCATCATGTTCCAGATTGGCGCATTGGTGCTGGGGTTTGTGATTCATTATTTCTGGAATATGAGGCATGGCAGTCAGTTTGATCATGAAGTGGATGTAGAAAAATATGAGAAAGAGGCGCATGACTGGAGGATGAAATATTACAATATCCTGGAGCATCAGAAAGAAACAGGCGATCATTTACAAAAGGAACTGGACGAAATAAAGGAGAATGAAAAGATCCTGATAGAAGAACTGGAAGAAACAAAGGCATTGAACCGGGAACTGATGCAGAAGCAAAAAGAAACACCGGTTGCTTTTACCCCGCCACCTGCAGCTGAAGTATCAACCGGCGCTTATCTTGCTCAATTGAAAGAAGCGCAGGATCATTTATTAAAGCATAACCAGGATATCTCCAAACTGTTAAACCAGGTGGAACTGCTGGAGAAAGTGGAGCAGCAACACCAAACAACCCTGAGACAGAATGTTGATTTAAGTGAACAGATGCAGCAGCTCCGCAGATCACTTACAGAAAAAGAACAGGAGCTGAATAATATCCGCCAGCAAACAGAACTTACACAGGAAATGAAGAGCCGTTTAAATACGGCTTACGATGAGTTCAATGAAATACAGTCGAAGCTACAGAAGGTGGAACAGCAGCTGACAGTACCGCAGGGAAATGTATTTAAGAATGATGAACTGGAAGAAGCCAATCATTTATTATCGGCTGAAGTAAAAGACCTGCGTACAAAGCAAAAAGATTTGGTGGATGAGAATTCAAAACTGAGCCAGCTGGTAACCGAAATAGAAAATAAACTCAAGGAAGCAAACCTGCAACGGCAACAACTCAGCAAGCGAAATGAATTCCTGGAAGAACTGAACAAGGATCTACAGCATGTTTCTGATCATAACAAGAAACTGGAATCGCAGTTATCACGCCTCAGTGAAATTGAAACGATGCTGGCCCGTATCTCCAGCGGGGGCAATCAATAAACTACCAGCACTTTTAATATTTACGTCAGAAGCTTTGACTTCATAAAATAAAAAAGACGAAGCATTCCTGTAAAGAAATACTTCGTCTTTTATCTGTGTGTACTTACGCTTTTTTCTCTTCTTTTTTCGGAGCCGCTTTCTTCACAGCATTTGCAGGACGGCTTTTGCCGAATGATCCCTTAAAACGCTTTCCTTTTGCTGTTTTTTTATCACCTCTACCCATAATAATGATTATTTGATGTTTAATTTAAAATGAAGGTAACAGAATTACTGCGTTCTTCAAAAACCTGTAAAAAAAGGAGCAAGAAACGTACTGCTTCCTGCTCCTTTTGAAGAATGTCAGAAATTAGAGTTTTCCAGCCAATTCTTTACCAGCTTTAAACTTAGCAACTTTTTTAGCTTTAATTTTTATTGTTGCACCTGTTTGAGGGTTACGACCTGTACGGGCAGCACGTTTGGTAACAGAAAATGTTCCGAAACCTACGAGTGTAACTTTACCGCCACCTTTCAATGTTTTGGTAACAGCTTCAATAAAAGAATCTAATGCAGCATTCGCTTGTGTTTTTGACACGCCGGCATCATCGGCAATCTTTGCAACTAATTCAGCTTTGTTCATAGTGAGAATTTTTTAAGTGGGACAAATATAGACGCTTTTACATTGCAACAAAATATTTTTTAGATACGGTATTATATGGTGAAATCAGCTAAAAACCTTATGGGGTAAGGGTTGCAATGAGGTTGTAAAAAAAGGTGACGGTAAGTAAAAAAATCAAAAACAGCTGAAAGCCTTTATCACAAAGGGTTTCAGCCTTGTTCTTTTGAAATCCTTACCTGCAAAGGGTTTAAGAGGTGTTGAGCAGAAATTCAAAACAAAAAACCACCCGGTTATTTTCCACAATCAGTTAATAACTTGCATAACACTCCGGAAGGAAAGTACGTGGTTTGCCCACCTGTCAAATACTTTTTCTCTGAGTTCGGGAGCAAATTGATCAATATATAATTCCTGGAGCAGTTTATTTTCTGCAAAATATTGTGCTGCATAAGTTGGGCCTTCTTCTTCATCTGTTTCCAGTATCCGCAAAAGTTGGTAATGAGTAAAACAACCTGTTGCAATTACTTCAGGCATATGTTCTTCCTGCATCCATTTTATCCACTCATCGTGAATGGACCAGTCAATTTTGAAGTAACATTATAAATGATCATTCTATTTCAATTTTAATTCAAGGTAAACAGGACAATGATCACTGTGTTTTACATCAGGATATATTTCTGCATCTTTCAGATTCTTTTTCAATGGCTCTGTTACAGCGATATAATCAATACGCCAACCTTTGTTGTTTAAGCGAACACTTGGAAAACGCTGGCTCCACCAGCTGTAGCGGTGAGGCTCAGGATGAAATTCACGGAAAGTATCGATCCACCCACTGCCGAGGAACTTCGTCATCCATTCTCTTTCTTCGGGTAAAAATCCACTTGATTTTTTATTCCCTTTCGGATCATGTATATCAATTTCATTATGGGCAATATTATAATCGCCGCAAAGAATCAGCTTTGGATGTTTCTTTTTTTAACTGGTTCAGCCATTTAAAATATTCATCCAGCCATTTGTATTTAAAAGTCTGGCGCTCATCACCACTGGTGCCGCTTGGGAAATAAGTATTGATTAAACGGAGATCTCCAAAGTCCAGTTGAATAACCCTTCCTTCATCATCGCTTGGGCCATGACCATTGCCGTATTCAACATTGTCGGGTTTTATTTTGGTAAACACCGCCACGCCACTGTATCCTTTCTTTTGTGCACTGAACCAGTAGTTGTAATAACCAAGCGCATGAAACGCTTCATGATCAACATCTTCTTTGGTTGCTTTTGTTTCCTGTACACAGATGATATCAGCAGGATCAGTTTTCAACCAATCGATAAAACCTTTTTTATTGCAGCACGGATACCGTTGACATTATAAGAGATGATACGCATAGTTGGTATTTGAGGGCTTAAAAATACAGAAGAATAGAGTTTCAATTGCAGAAGAAGTAAAAAAGCGCTGATAAAAAAATCAGCGCTTTTCAGCATTATTTTTTCTTTTCGTAAAACGTCTGTTCAATTTTTTTATGAACAGGTTTTACTGTTTGCAGAAATTTATAGATAGCGGCTATTTCCAGGTCACTCATTCTGCTGAAGGGTCCCCAGGCCATTGCACTGTGTTTGATGAGTTTTCCCTGGCGGATGCGGTTACGGAACATTTCCTGGGTCCAGCCAAAAATGCGGCCTGTTTCTTTATCGGGGGTAAGGTTGGGGCTTTCGCACATATAATTTTCCGGATCGATAATAGATTCCATTTTAAAACCACCGGCAAATGGTTCGCCGATGAATGCGCCTGTCATCAGATCCCGATCGGTATGGCAACCGTTGCAATTGGCTACACTCATTGCAAGGTAGCGTCCGTATTCAACGGTTGAATCAGGTTTAACTGATTTAGCAGGTGTACCTGTTGGACCAACAGGTTTCAACATAAATGCTTTGATAACTTTGCCCAGCATATTCATTTTATTATCGGGCACTTTGTTACTGACAGGTTTTAAAGTGCGGATGTAAGAAACAACTGCAGTAAGATCTTCATCGCTCATATCATGAAACGGCATAAAGTCGAATAAGGCTCTCCCATCATGTCCTACACCATAACGCAGCGACCGGGCAATGGTTTCATCCGGAATATTGCCGATCCCGGTTTCTTTATCAGGTGTAATATTTCTTGAATATACATGACCGATTGGTAATACAAAATCCCTTCCTCCGGGCAGATTAACTTCTGCACCGCTGTTTACAATTTCTTCTGTTCCCTGTTTGGCATGGCAATCGGCGCAATGTGCAGGACCGTATACCAGGTATTTGCCACGTGCAATTACATTACTGTCGGTTGATGCTTTAATTGCAGGATAGGGAGCGTCGTACTTTTTGTTTTGGCGTAATAGTGTGATGATAGAAACACCAATGATCAGAAACAGGAGAATAAGCCCAGTCCATTTTAGAATTTTTTTAAACATGATGGTTGGTTTTGGTTGATTAATAGCACGGGGAACGAACCAAATATGGCAGTGAATTTTACAGGCTTTCTATCTGTGGAGGAGAATAAGCAAACAGAAAAATAAAACTAATTTCAGAAAAACGCAAACTGTTTTTGGTTTGCTGATAAGCTGAATTTCTTTCACTGTTGAACTTAAAAAAAAGGCCGGTAATTACCGGCCTTTCGTCTTTAAAATCAAAACAGCGTTCTTACTTAGGTAATACAACGGCATCAACAACATGAATAACCCCATTGCTTTGATATACATCTTTGATGGTTACAGTGCTCATGCCACCTTTTTCGTCTTTGATCATCAGTTTATTTCCTTTCATCCAGAGCCATAATTTTCCACCCTGCACAGTTGCCACTTCTGCCTTTCCGTTTCCTTCTTTAATCAGGCGTGCAATTTCTTTTGAATCCCATTTCCCTGCTACTACATGATAAGTAAGTATAGCAGTAAGTGTGTTTTTGTTTTCAGGTTTCAGTAATGTTTCAACGGTGCCGGCAGGTAATTTTTCAAATGCTGCATTGGTAGGAGCAAATACAGTAAACGGACCAGCGCTCATTAATGTTTCAACAAGACCTGCCGCTTTTACAGCAGCAACCAATGTGGTATGATCTTTTGAGTTCACGGCATTTTCAACAATGTTTTTAGAAGGATACATTGCTGCACCGCCCACTTCCACTGTTTTTTCGTTCATCTTTTTAGGAGCCATTGTTTGTGCGCTGATTGTGTTGGCACATACGATTGCTGCGATGGCCAGTGCCATCATTTTTACTTTTTTCATTTTGTTTAATTTTATTGAGTGATGATTGATGTACGAAGCGGAATAAACTTCGGTTTCCGGTCAGCAAATATTTTTTTTGAACGGGAACAGATACACTTACGGAAGCAGAAGAAGACTGGATTTAAGAGAGGGAAATATTTCTGGAAATATAAAGGCCCGTGTTTACAGAGCCTGGATTCTTTTCGGGAGCTATGTTTGTTACCGGGGCATTGCTACGGTTATACTGTTGTCTTTATGAAGCCGTATAAAAATTTTGGTATAAGATTTCACCGGCCGGCCACCCTGTTCGGACGGCGTCCATGAACAGGCAGTTTTTAATTCATCCATTATAAATTGAGCAAAGGGAGAATAGCTGCCACGCTTCAGTTCAATTCGCTTAAGACAACTGTCTTTGTTATCAACTATTATGTCAAAAAGGAGTGCAGTTTCAACAGGTCTGTTTTGTTTAAACAGGCTGTTGTTTCTGTAAGAGTTTTCAATTTTCTTTTGCAGCTCTTTAATGCCGTTTTTATATCCCCATAAGACCTCTACTTTAGTAAAAATCATTTCATCTTCATCTGTCTCTTCTTTCGTTACCGGGCAGTTAAACTCAAGCCTGCATTTAATGGAGTCAGTATCAGCAGTACATTTAATAAAATATACCTGACCGCATCTATTTAATGATGCAGCCGCAAGTTCTTTATCAGGTAAAGTGAATTTGCCATATTGTTTTTCAAAAAAGTAGCTGTCGCCTATAAAGCTGAGGTTGTAAGATTCATAGTTTTTAAAGCTTGATGCTTTTCTGAACGTCGTGTCTTCCCAAACAGTTCTTGAGTATACACTTACATACTTCGTGCTTTCAGAATAAATAGCAAACTGAACCTTTTCAATAATCGGGTTCCTGGTAAAAAAATCTTTTGAAGAGTTATTGACAAAACTTGTATCAACTATCTGCGTTTTCTGGGCTGAAGATGTCAGGGAAACAACAAATAATAAAAGAAAGTAAATGCGTTTCATGAGTTGAAGTTACTCCAAAATCGGTCTTAACCATCTTGTTGCATCTTCCATACTCATGCCTTTACGTTCAGCATAATCAGTAAGCTGGTCTTTTTCAATTTTACCAACACCGAAATATTTACTTTCAGGATGTGCAAAGTACCAGCCGCATACAGATGACGCTGGATACATGGCCAGAGATTCAGTTAAATGAATACCGGTTCCTTCTTCGCCGCCCAATAAATCAAACAGTTTGTATTTTTCTGTATGATCAGGACAGGCAGGGTAACCCGGTGCAGGACGGATGCCCATGTATTGTTCTTTGATGAGGTCTTCATTGCTGAGTGTTTCATCTTTTGCATAACCCCAGAATTCTTTTCTTGTACGCTGATGCAGTACTTCTGCAAATGCTTCGGCCAAACGATCGGCTAATGCCTGCAGCATAATTTTATTATAATCATCATGTGCTGCTTCAAAAGCTTTGATGTGTTCTTCAATTCCCCGGATGGTTACTGAAAAGGCGCCGATATAA
Organism: Chitinophagaceae bacterium; assembly: GCA_016713085.1. Lineage (NCBI taxonomy): Bacteria > Pseudomonadati > Bacteroidota > Chitinophagia > Chitinophagales > Chitinophagaceae > Chitinophagaceae bacterium. The sequence continues at coordinate 1,965,724 of JADJPV010000001.1, forward strand.
TCCTGAGTCGTGAGTTGTGAGTCGTCAGTGGCTGCAGGTTGAATAAAGTCGGCTAACGAGATGTTTGGTTGTCCTTCTGCTTTTTTTATCTGCTGACGAAGGAATTGTAAATGCACAACTTCATCTGGCCCTTCCTGCTGATTGAATACTGCAACAGCATCTTTACCGTCACTGTTAGCTGGCCAGAAACCAATGGTTCCTTTTGCGGCTAACCATTTTTCATTTACAATCTGATCAAGTAATGCATTGGCGTCGTTGTACAGTTTGGTTGCTTCAATACCGATCACTGCATCTGTTAAGATAGCAGGGAATTTTCCGTGCAGCTCCCATGCAATAAAAAATGGTTGCCAGTCAATATATGTTCTGATCTCAGAAAGATCATAGTTATCAAACTGTTTTACGCCGGTAAATGTCGGTGTAACCGGAGTGAAGTTCGTCCAGTTGATTTTTGTTTTGTTCTTCTGTGCATCAACCAGCGTCAAATACTGTTTAACTGTTTTCTTATTATTGAAATCGTCTCTTAATTTTTCATACTCGGCTTGTATGCCCCGCAGGAAAGCAGGTTTCTGTTCCTGGCTCAGTAAACTTCCTGCAACAGTTACACTACGGCTTGCATCCAGTACATGAATAACTCCTTCGTTATACTGCGGATTAATTTTCACTGCTGTGTGCATGCGTGAAGTGGTGGCACCACCAATCAGCAAAGGCTGCTTCATTCCACGACGTTTCATTTCATGTGCCACATGCACCATTTCATCGAGAGAAGGAGTGATGAGACCGCTCAGGCCAATGATGTCAACATTTTCTTTTACAGCTGTATCAAGAATTTTATCGGTTGAAACCATTACACCAAGATCAATTACATCGTAACCATTACAACCGAGTACAACGCCAACAATATTTTTACCGATATCATGCACGTCACCTTTTACTGTTGCCAGTAAAATTTTGGCAGCACCTGCACTTTCTTCATTTACTGTTCCTGCTGCCAAATGTGCATTCTTGCGATCTTCTTTTTCCTGTTCAATGTAAGGAGTAAGGATTGCCACACTTTTCTTCATCACCCTTGCACTCTTTACTACCTGCGGTAAAAACATTTTACCTGCGCCAAACAAATCACCCACTACATCCATTCCTGCCATGAGTGGCCCTTCAATTACATCAAGCGGTCTTGCATATTTTAATCTTGCTTCTTCTGTATCTGCATCAATATAATCGGTAATTCCATTTACCAATGCATGTTTTAATCTTTCTTCAACTGAATTGTTTCTCCAAGCTTCATCTTTTACTTCAACCTTACCTTTTGCTTTTACTGTTTCTGCAAAAGCAATGAGTTTTTCTGTTGCTTCGTTATTATCATTGTTACGATTGAGAATTACATCTTCACATAACTCTCTCAGTTTCGGTTCTATTTCATCATACACTACCAGTTGACCTGCATTTACAATGCCCATATCCATACCCGCTTTAATGGCGTAGTACAGGAAGATGCTGTGCATCGCTTCACGTACATGTTCATTGCCACGGAAAGAGAAAGATAAATTACTTACACCGCCGCTGATCTTTGCCAACGGCATTAATTGTTTGATTTCCTTGGTTGCTTCAATAAAATCAACACCATAATTATTATGTTCTTCCATGCCGGTGGCAATGGCGAAAATATTCGGATCGAAAATAATATCCTGCGGATCGAAGCCAACCTGTTCAGTGAGAATTTTATAAGCTCTGTGACAAATTTCTACTTTACGTTGTTTAGTATCCGCCTGTCCTTTTTCATCAAAGGCCATTACCACAACGGATGCGCCAAACATGCGGCAGATCTCAGCCTGTTCAATAAACTTGGCTTCTCCTTCTTTCATGGAGATGGAGTTCACAATACTTTTTCCCTGCACACATTTCAAGCCTGCTACAATGATGTCGAATTTCGATGAATCAATCATCACCGGAATCTTTGCAATGTCCGGTTCACTTTGCACAAGGTTGATGAACGTAGTCATGGCCTGTACACCTTCCAGTAATGCATCGTCCATGTTTACATCAATGATCTGTGCACCGCTTTCTACCTGTTGACGGGCAACACTCAAAGCCTCTTCATATTTATTATCCCTGATGAGACGTGCAAATTTCTTTGAACCGGTAACATTGGTGCGTTCGCCAACATTAATGAAGTTGGTTTCAGGACGAACGATCAGGGGCTCTAATCCGCTGAATCTTGAATATGGTTTAATGACACTCATTTGTTATTCTTTATTCTGCAGTTAATTCTAATTCTACTGTTGGTAATGCTCTTGGCTTAATTGTTTTCACATGATCTGCAATATGTTTGATATGTTCCGGTGTAGTACCGCAACACCCGCCAACGATATTTACAAAACCTTCTTTGGCCCACTCTTCTAAATAATGACCGGTATCTTCCGGATGTTCATCATACTCACCCATTGCATTGGGTAAACCTGCGTTTGGATAAGCAGATACATAACAGGAAGAAATTTGTGAAAGCTCTTCAATATGCGGACGCATTTCATGTGCACCCAACGCACAGTTCAAGCCAATACTTAATGGCTTGGCATGCATCATGGAAATATAAAAAGCTTCCAGTGTTTGTCCGCTTAATGTTCTGCCGCTTGCATCAGTAATGGTTCCGCTGATCATAATAGGAAGCTCAGCCAGTTTTGTATCATGATAAAATTTCTTAATAGCGAAGATGGCTGCTTTGGCATTGAGTGTATCGAAGATAGTTTCAATGAGCAGCAGATCAACACCACCGTCAACCAAACCTTTTACCTGTTCGTAATAAGCATTGGCTACTTCATCAAAAGTAACTGCACGGTAACCGGGATTATTTACATCGGGTGAAAGAGATAATGTTTTACTCATGGGCCCGATTGCTCCTGCAACCCATGCACCTTTCCGGTCTTTTCCTTCGGGTGAAGCAAGAAATTCAGCCACTGCTTCCTTCGCCACTTTTGCTGAAGCAACATTTAATTCATAAGCAAGGCTCTGCATTTCATAATCGGCTAATGAAACTGCCTGGCTGTTGAATGTATTGGTTTCAATAATATCAGCACCTGCTGTTAAATATTGTTTGTGTATGTCTTTGATAATGTCGGGACGTGTAATTGATAAGAGATCATTATTCCCCTTTACATCGGTAGGCCAGTCTTTAAACCGTTCGCCACGGTAATCAGCTTCAGTAAGTTTATGACGCTGAATCATGGTGCCCATTGCCCCATCAATAATGAGGACTCTTTTTTGAAGTTCCTGTTTGATATCCATAGTTGTATAATTTTAACCGCAGCTGCGAAATGACGAAGAGTAATTGATGAACAGAATTACTTTACGTACAAGTGTGCGAAGCAACGGATGTACCATTGAATTGCTATTGCCGGGACCATTAAAATAATTTGAACTATAAACGTTGTAAAAAACTGGGAGAGTTTCGTTGACGTTTATTAGTTCTGTAATGGCCGAACAATAAACAAATCCGCCTGATGTAATGCAAATGTAACTGAAAAAGCCGCACCAACAAAGAGATGCGGCCCTAATGGCTTGATTGGAAGGATATGGTTTTAAGACGGGTTAGTTTTTCACAAAAAATAATTGATCGTCCTGGGCAGGGTTATCATCTTTTAACTTAATACTTGTGGCGGTTTTTTCGGTTTTGAGCCAGTTTCCATTGATTTTGGATAATATTGGGTCTGATGCAAAATTAATTGTAAGCCTTGTGCTGGTTTCACTCCAGGTACCCGTTATCATGTTGCTGCTTGTATGCCCCATAAAAGAGCCGTCGGTATTAAACATGAAAATGTATGCGTTGTAATTGCTGGTCTGGTCTGTTTTGTCCCAGTAATAACTGATGCGCCAGGTTCCTGTTGTAATTGCAGGATCAGCCGGATTATTGTCTGTTTTCTTTGTGCAGGAAAACAAACTCACTGTTAAGAAAAGCACCGCCGCAATACTCGATTTCATAACTTATCTGTTTAATGAAGTAAAGTTGCCTGAATCATTCCTGATGGGCAAGCATACCTGTATGAGCCGGATGTTCTGTTGTTTGAACAGGGAAATTATTCACCTGCCAGCCACTTTTTAAAATCGGCAGAACGTTCTGTACTCACAATTGTTTCAAGCTTTGTAGCCGGTTTCAGTTTTATCATTACCCTCCCTTTGGTCCATGTTGCCATTTCATCAATTGAATTAATAGAAATGATAAACTGCCTGTTGATGCGGTAGAACTGTGCCGGGTTCAGCATCTGTTCCAACTGATCAAGATTAAAATCAACTACATACCGTTTTGCATCCTGCGTTACTAAAAAATTAGCCCTTGCTTCCGTATAAAAATAAGCTGCATCTTTTGTTTCAATGGTTTTAATGTGTTCACCATAACGGATCACAAAACGCTGGCGGTATTTATCAGCAGGATTTTGCGTCATCGCTACCAGCAGCTGATCAATATTCATCTGCTGTTTTGTGCTGAGGTTGGCATATTTTTTTAATGCCTGCTGCAGCTCATCTTTTTTGATGGGCTTGAGCAGGTAATCAATACTGTTAAGTTTGAATGCCTGCAAAGCATATTCATCGTAAGCTGTTGTAAAAATGATAGGGCAGCTGATGTCTGCCTGTTTAAACAGTTCAAAACTGATACCATCGGCGAGGTGAATATCTACCAGCATCAGTTGCGGATGTTTGTTGGTTGCCAGCCATTCTTTGGCAGCGCTGATACTGTCGAGTACCGCTAATACTTCCACTTCTTCCGTTGTTTCGGTTAATAGTTTCCGGAGACGTTTTGCTGCCGGTTCTTCATCTTCGAGAATCAGTACATGGATCATGATCGTTTAATTAAAGGGAGTTTAACAATAAAGCGGGAGGTTGTTGTTTCGATCTTTACTTCTTTATCTGCAATTAATAAAAACCTGTTTTTAATATTCTGCAATCCCAATCCTTCACTTTTTTCTTTTGTTGCTTTTTCATTGATATTATTCTGTACAATCAGCATTTCGTCTTCAACAAACAATTCCAAAGTCAGAGGTTTGTCTTTTGAAACGATATTGTGCTTCACCGCATTTTCTGCAAGCAGCTGTAAGGCCAGTGGCGGAATACTGTAGATCGTTTTTTGTTCTTCTGTTATTCTGTTATCAAACATCAATGCATTACCGAAACGTTTTTTTTGAATAAAGAAGTAATCGTCAATAATGCTCAGTTCATCGCCCAGTGAAATCAAATCTTTTTCACGCATGTTCACAATCCTTCGGTAAAAATCACTGAGATGTTCTACATAAGCTTCTGCTTTTTTTGGATCTTCTTCAATGATACTGAGCAGTGTATTAAAACTGTTGAACAGGAAATGCGGATTTACCTGGTTTTTCAGTGTTTCATATTGCGATTTTAATTTTTCTGTTTGCAGTTGCTGCCAGCGTTTAACGTTTTTCTCCCGCTCTTTTATGATGTAAACAAGAAAACCTGTAAAGCCCAGAATTGAAAGAATGATAAACCACCATTGTTTCCAGAATGGTTTGCTGATGGTAAATGTATAAACAGCTTCACTTGCATGATCAAAGTTTCCTGTTACAGAAGAGCGAACACGGAATGTGTAACTGGCGGGTTGCAGTTTGGGAAAATTCACTTCATCGTTCCTGCTTGCCTGCCATTCATTATTATAGCCTTCCAGTTTATACTGGTATTGTACCAGTGCCGGATCAGAAAAATAAATGCCTGAAAAAGAAAAAGAAAGATTGTTTTCGTCATGCTTAAACTGATGTTCAAGTTCCTTGTTGATTTCTTTCAGGAAAAGGGAGACAGATGTAATAGCTGTTTGCGGCTGATTCATTTGCTGATAAGAAGGAGATACATAACGGAAGATGCCGTTGCTTGTATGAAACACCACTCCAACTTTTGTATGATCTGTACTGTTGAGATCAGTATTGAATATGCCCAGCTGTTTTTCGTTGCCCGGTATAATGACAACCTGTGTTTCAGCATCAATTAAAAAATAACCTGAACGGCTGATGCAAAACAGGTTGCCTTTATTGTCTGTGTCGAGCGATGAAATATCAAGATCAGGAATACCTTTATCTGTTCCGAAGTTGGTAAATGCTTTTCCGTTAAACTGAAACAATCCTTTTTGTAATGCTGCACACCAGATAACACCTTTCTTATCTTCTGAAACAGAATAAATAACCTTGCCAGTTAACCCTTCTTTTTCACTAAAGTGTGTAAATCGGTTGTTTTGCATCATGGCTAAACCTTTGCCATCTGTTGCAAACCAAACCCTTCCTTTACTGTCTTCATAAATATGATAAATATAGTTGATGCCAATGCCTGACAGCTCTGTAAGGTTTTGAAATGCCCGTGAAGTATTGGTGGTAGTATGAAAAATTCCCTGCAGCGACGATATCCAGATATTACTGTTTCTGCCTGTAATGGATAAGATGCTCATGCTTTCGTTACCGGGTAAATTGTTGAGGTGAGTAACAGCATTTGTTTTTGTATTCAGCAGGTAAATACCATTGCCCATAGTGCCGATCCATAAATTTTGATCAGCATCCTGGTAAAGACAGGTAATGTCTGTTTTATTGTCAAGGCCCGGCAAACGGATAATTGTTTTAATGGCAGAGTTGGCTTCCTGCTTAATAATACCGCCGCTTGTTGTGTACCAGGCATTATCCTCCTCATCCTGCCACATATCATGTATTTCGTTCAGTGCCTGGTCAGAAGTTTTTACAATCAGCTGTAATTTTTCACCGGCATTTTTATATAAGCCCGTTTTGCTGATCAGCCAGCCATTTGCTTCTTCATCAACCGATAACTGTGTTGGGTTGTTAAATACCTGTGTGCTGATGAGTTTACTGTTTCTGTGCAGTTGTACAAAACTATTTTCTGTTGTTACCCATACCTGCTTATCAAGTACAAGAATATCGTTTACCTGCTTGTCTTTAATTTCAGGTGCAGGGAAAACAGTTACTTGTTTTGTAGTGAATGAAAAACGGCAAATGCCTCCCTGTTGAAATCCCAGCCAGATGATATTTTTATCGGTTCTGTCGAGGCTTACACAACGGATGATATTATCAGGTAAACCATTGTCTGTGCTGAAATTTTCAATTGTTTTCTTTGTTCCGTTAAACCTGCAAAGACTGAGACCTTTATCGGTTGATGCTGCAATGGAATTGTTGGGCAACAACTCAAGATCGTAGATATAATTATCGCCCAGCCCATCATCAGTATTAATGTTGTACAATTTTTTATTGTGCAGCACATAAATTCCTTCGCCCTGTGTGGCAAACCAGAGCCGGCCTTCTGCATCTGTCAGTATTTTACTGATGGCAGTTTTGGGTAATCCTTCTTCCGGTTGAAAAAGTGTAAGCTGTTTGTTTTGTAACTGTGCAATATTTCCATTCTGAAAACCAATCCAGAGTGTTTGCTGTTTATCTTCATACAAAGCGGTAATGTTTGCCTGCAGGATTGTATCAAAAGAAACACGTGTTGTTTTAATTCCGTTATAAAGAAAAAGACCTGATGATGTACCGATGTACATAAAATGATCTTTTGCAAACAGGATACACTGCAACCTGCCCTGGATCTTTTGCTCTGCAATTTGTGTTTGCCAAAAGTCAAAGGTCTGTTCATTTTTCACCTGTGCAGTAAGGGAAGTGTAAATTGCGAAAACAAATATGAACAGGTAAATCTTCATGCAGTGATCTTATTTTGCAAAGAGTTCAGTATTGATACTGACATGAATTTCATTGGCCAGTTTTTCTTTTACAACTCTTGGAATAGGTATGTTATGATCCGACAGCAGAACACTGAACTCACTGCTGATGCGGATGCTGTTACCGGTTACTTCAATTTCACTTTTAATGATTCTTTCCTGTTCAACACCATGCACCATCAGTTCCTTTAGCCCTGATGGTATATTTTCCCTTCACACTGTAATCAATTGTTTCAATGATTTTGCCGCTGAAGCTTGCTTCGGGAAACTGTTCGCTCTGCATATAGTTTTCATTAAAATGTTCTTTCTGCAAAGGGCTGTTAAATCCTTCAAAGGAGCGGATGCGGATGCGGAAGGCAAAATTATTTTTAGACAGATCGATGGCTCCTTTCATTTCTTTGCTGGAAGCATTGATCAGTTCAAAAGGAGCATCTGAACGGAAATTGACAACACCATTATTGGAAGTATAAATAACCGGTTGTACAAATGATGCACACAGAATCCATGCTGTTATGGCAAGCCAACTGATTTTCATCGGAATAAATTAGGACTGGTAAATTAACCAAGATGCTGTTGTTGAGCAACTCTTATTTTTTCTTTTGTTTCTTTAAGGTAAACACTCTTGAGATATTAAAGCCAAACATAATGTCGCCCTTGCTCCATTTGCCGGCTGTTTCACTGATAAAAGTGCGTTCAGTCATACCTCTTGAATTGGTAATGTGCAGCTGAAACACATGACCGCCTGTTTCAATATCAAAACCAAAAGAAAGGGAATTTTCAGTATCAGGCATTTTATAACCTGGTAACTGGTAATAGTATTCAACATTAATTGAAACACGGGGCGAAATTTTTTGTCTGCCTCCAATTCCTATGGCAATGATATCGTTTGGATCAGCGATAAATTTTACAATATTGTAATGAACCAGTGTGGGCATTATTTGAATAGAAGTGCTTTCCGAAAACTTACGGGCTACAATTATCTGGTGTGCATATTGTAAACGGGATGAAAAATAATTGGGACGGTCAGGATCGGTCCACTTCATTGTAGTTACCATTGCTGAAGTCATTACCGCAAGGCTTACCGGCATATTCCGTTTGCCTGTACTTTGCCGCAGAAGTTTATATTTTGCAAAAGCATCATATTGTTTCTGGTAAGTGCTTCTTCCAAAACCCAGCATTAAACGGGGCGTAATTCCAAAATCAAAACCCATCCGCATACTTGCATTGTCGAGCCCAAACATTTCATATGCTCCGCCATTAATTGTTCCAAAACGGTGTGAAATTTTGAAATCCATAATACCTTTCTGTGTATTTTCTATGGAATGACCATTGATAAGCCTTGTTGTTTTAAATGTGGCTTCGGTGTACTTCACCTTATCTTTTTCCTCTTTTTTCTGTTCATCTTCCAGCATCTGGTTCAAATCAACATCCTGCGCCTTGATCAACAGGACTGAACAGGTAAGAAAAACAAGAAAGAATAATTTTCTCTGCAGCATGATTTTGGGTTTAGGAATCAGGACTTTGGCTGATAAGGATCGTAACTGCAAGTAACGGTTACTTCTACTGCATCAGCAACCTTCGATGCTACAATTGCAGGAACAGAAATTTTATAGTCAGCCAGTTTGATTTTGAATTTGGAAGAAGAACTGATCCTGCCTTCTTTTAATGAAATAACTCCTGATGTTTTTAATTTATTGGTTACTCCATGCATCGTCAAATTTCCTTCAACGGTTACAGGGTAGTTTCCATCTTTCTTAAAATCAACTTTACTCAAATCAATAATTGTTCCTTTGAATTCTGATTTGGGATAATTATCCGAATCCATATAGTCTTTCCGGTTGAAGTGTTCCTGCATGGCTGTTTTCTTAAACTGAAAACTTTTGATAAGGACAACGAATTGCATAGCACCGGTTTTTGTATTGATTACACTGGATCCTTCATTATTGACGGCCCTGATATCTTCAACAGGTGTAGTGGAAAAAAAAGTAACTTGCCCGTTGCGGGTGATATACATATCCTGAGCCATGCTAACATGAAATGAAAGCAGGGTGACAAAGGTGATCAGTATGAATTGTTTCTTCATCATTTGTTTATTGTAAGATCAATTAATTAGCCAAGGCTCCGTTTCTGATCCATGTTCTGATTTCTGCAATTCGGCACTCAGATAATTGCGGAGCATCTTTAGGCATGGGTGAAAAGCCGGCAGAGTGTGTTAATGCACCAACAAGCTTTCCGTTCAACGCAAGACCTTTTACGATGTTATAATCGCTGAGCTGAATACCGCCGCCCGATGTTGCTGTTCCACCATGACAACGCAGGCAGTTGGTTGAAATGGTACTGACGATCTGCACACTGTATTTGATATTGGATGTATCGCAGGGGGCGATGCCGTAAATTTTTTCTTCTTTATCATAATAACAGGAAGAGAAAAAAGCAGTTGCAGAAAGAATGAGTAAGCAATTTTTCAGTTTCATATTTACAATATCAATTATTGGGTGCACCAACCTGTATCCATTTCCTGATCTGTGTAATCTTGCAGTCGGGTAATTTGTTTCCGCCGTTCGGCATTGGTATAAAGCCGGCCGAATGAGAAACAGCACCAAGCAGTTTTCCACTCATGGCAAGGGTATATACATTTGAATAAGTTGTAAGATCAATATTGCCTGCCGGCACGCCACCACTATGGCAACCGATACAGCTTGATTGAAGCAGAGGCAGAATAGTTAAAGAATAAGTAAAGAAAGTAGTATCGCAACCGGTATTGCAATTGGTTGTATTTAAGGCTCCCTGTACAATCCATTTATAAATAGAATCTTTTTTTGATTTATCGATTGCAGCTGCAGGAGGTGGCGGCATTCTTTTGTCGAGCTTGTCTTCCATGATCGTTTTCCATGCTTCACTGCTGGCAGGTTCATTTACCTTAATCGTTTTCATGATTTCCGCATAGCTATCATAGCGTAATCCCTTGGCATGTGTTATAACATCATGGCACCCGATCTTTGCACAGTTGCTTACAAAAACGGGAAGTACATCTGTTTCAAAACAAATGGTTGAAGCACCAACGGCAGGAGGTGTAATGCCGGGAGGAGGCGTGCCGCCGGGAATGAGTGATTCATGCTCACAGGCAGCAATAAAAACAATTAACAGGAAACCTGTGAAACGGATTTTCTTCATTACTAAATTTTATAACACCTGATCAATACAACATCGGTTAAATAGCCGGTACAAATACCTTTAATTGAAACCTGGTCGCCGGTGTTGATGTTTGCGTCTTCTTCCATTGTACAATTTACACCAAACATTAAGTCATCTGTTTTCAGCAGCACCACCGTTTTCCCTTCGCTGTTTTTTGAAACACTGCTTACCTGCCCGGTTACTTCTACAATCTTATCAATATATTTTGAGTTGGCTGTTTTTTCATTGGTATTGTATTCGGTAAAAATTGCAGTTGCCTGTACCGGAATAGCTTTCGCATCTTTTACATCCTGTTTTGGCTTGTTCCAGATGAAAAGCCAGGCATACGCACTTCCAACAATGGAAAAAATAATAATGAGAATGATAATAAGCCGGATCTTCTTCATAACATGGGAAGTATAATTACTCCAAGGTAAGTTTCAAATTGCTTGATGGGCACTGTAAGCAGCCGAACAGGTAAAATCAATGATTGAACCGGAAAAATGAAAGAGTAAACAAAAACAGGTGCAGGAGCTGTTTTACTTCATTGAAACATAGTTTGCAACCGGCTGGCGGTTTTGCAGACTTCTTGCCAGGGTGAGTTCATCGGCATATTCCAGTTCACCACCAAAGGCAATGCCTCTTGAAATGGTGGTGATTTTAACAGGCAGGTCCTTTATTTTTTTGCTGATATAAAAGAGTGTGGTGTCGCCCTGAATGTTGGGGCTCAGTGCAAAGATGAGCTCTTCCACTTCATCCGTTTTTAAACGGCTTATTAAAGGTTCAATGGTCAGTTGATCAGGACCAACTCCATCTAATGGGGAAATAATGCCACCGAGTACATGATACAATCCGTTGAATTGCTGCGTGCTTTCAATGGCTATCACATCCCTGATGTTTTCAACCACGCAAATGATTTGTTTTTTACGGGAGAAATTGCTGCAGATATTACAGATCTCCGTATCAGATACATTGCAGCACTTACTGCAGAACTTGATTTCTTTCCGCATCCGTGAAATGGTATCAGAAAAGAATTGAACATCTTCTTCCGGCTGCTTAATGAGATGCAGTACCAGCCGCAAAGCTGTTTTTTTACCAATACCTGGGAGTTTGGAAAATTCATTAACAGCATGCTCAAGTAAGGAAGAAGAAAAAGACATACGGCGAAAGTACGAAGGATGAAGGATTAAAAATTTCTGCCGGGAGGCCCTGCAGGTTTTTGATTTTTATCAACCGGCGGCTGCTGATTATTTAAATCAATCACCAGTTCATTGTCCCAGTTGTCTTTTACTGTTATGGTGTTTACAAGTTGCTGAACAATTTCCGGCTGCCGTTTGGGTTTTGCAAAAAAATCGCCTGCATCCCATACGCCATTTTGATTGGCATCATACAAAATACCTAACTGGTAGTTCCCCGGTTTAAACAACTTACGGTACCATTTAAGATCAGTTACCGGGTAGCTTGCAAAAATCTGGTCGCTTGTATAAAAGATCAGTACAGGGTGTAAAGAGGTATCGAGGTTTTTAAAAGTGATTCTCACGGAGCCGTATTCTTTTTCTGTTTTAACCCTGAATGAAATGGTGTCATTCTTTGTTGCAGATAAACCGGATGTATCGGTTGCATAATCCTTATTCAGAAAAAGTCTGTATGTTCCGCCTTCTTTCCATGCAGTGTACAGTACCAGTTGTTTATTCAGCGAATCATTTTTGATCAGCAGATCGGTTACCTGTTTGGTTGAATCAACAAAGAGAATGATTTTGCTGCTGTCGAAATGCCTGATTGGTTTCTGGTAACTGAGTTTGAAACTGTCTAAAAAATCCTGTGCTCCTGCTTCGAGGTTATTCGATGAAAGAAGCGTTTTTGCTTTATCAACTTTTGCTCCTGTTCCTGATGAGCCAGCTCTTTTCTTTTCTTTCTCCGCTGCAAATGCATAGAGTTTAATAGGCTTCGCGTTTGAATTAATCAGTATGGGAGAATCAAGAAATGCAAACTGTTCTATTGGCTGACTGTATTTTTTATCTCCATCTTCATCCTTCAGTGCATAGATATAAAATGTTCCTTCGGGCAAATTGGTAAAACGGAAATTACCTTTGCCATCAACTCTTGCAACATATTTTGGTTTTTCTTTTGCAACCGTTGAGTCCTGTTGCTTTGTATACAAAACGGCAAACATGGTGCTGTCTGTTTTACCGGTTTCTGCAAGAACTATACGGCCGGTTAATTCGCTGCTGTCAATGGTTGAACCGGTTGAAAAAGTATAGCGGAAGTTTTTCAGCGGATTGCCTTCATTCAGGTCAACAATGGCATCACCAAAATCAATACTGTAGGTTGTATTGGGCAGTAAGGAATCTTTCAATCGTATAGTTAGTGTGCGGAGTTTTGAATCAAAACCAGGATCCTTTGTAGGGTAGGGTGAGATCAATACTTTCTCATAGGCATTTTTCAGTTCAATATATTCATCAAACGTGATGGTGATTTTTTGCTCATTTGCATTCAGTGCAGAATCTTTGGGAGTTGCACGGACAGGTACAGGAGGAAGACTATCTCTCAAGCCGCCACTGGGAGGAACAATATTGGCACAGCCCGGTCCGCTGAGTATGCTGAAAAAAAGTATTCCGCTGATAAGAAGAAAAGAAATGAATTTGCCGATTGTCATAGAAGCTGCAAACTTAATCTAATTGTGTGAACCATGATTTTTAGGATAGATGGGATTAACAGGATTTGAATTGATACAAAGCTGTTAATGTCTGTATTGATAGAGCTTGCCAGAGTGGACTTGAGTTAAAATTGTATTTAGTCTTCGTTTTGTAGTTTCACATCCAACTGTTACAATGAAGTCAGATAACGTGACCTTTTCGCCTACAGCCAGAGCTGTGAATACATCTATAACAGGCTTCTGATATTCAGGGCCAATATTTTCCAAGCTAACCAAAGTGCCATCGTTTTTTAAGATTGTAATTGTAAATTTATCAACTCTACAGCTAAGGCCGTAAATTTCAGGGCTATCAACTTCTGCCCTAACCCACCATGCTTTGATTCCTTTAAATAGAATCTCGCCATCCTGAGTGGTTGTTAGAATTTTGGGATCAGGTATCTGGACTAATTTAAATCGAATACTTTTTATTAATGCTGACTTATTATACACCCTCAATTCTCCAAAAAGTGAATTTTTTTCACAGACTTTCCATATATACTTTCCTGACGCAACTTTCTTTATTTCTCCCATACTTACAGATAAAATCAAGTTCTGTTCAGGAATATTTTTTACAGAAATCGATATTGGGTTCTCAACACCAACATACAAGTTTCTGAAAAGATCATTTGAAACTACAATTTGTGCATAACTATAAGCATGTACAAAAAATAAGCAAAGCAAAAAGACAATGTTTTTCATATTGCGATTTTTTACAAATGTTTTTTTATCCTTCAAATCTCTCAAATTAAGGTTCAGGCTCTTCGTCTTCTAACTCATGCAAAGCAACCGCCATTTCATTGCTCTTAACAAAATTGCACCAGTGACAATCTTCTTTGCCGCAGCCGATGTAGAATTCACGATTCTGAATTTTATTCCATACAGATGATATCTGCTGACTCACTGTTTCAATATCAGCAGGAGTAATTACAATCTTCTCTTTATGGTATTCTTTCTTTTTATCAGGTTCTACGAAATCGAATTCAGTGCTGGTTACTTTCCAGTCTTTCTGTTCGTAATTGTCAACAAGAATTTTATAAAGACTGCCTGCCGCCAGTAATCACCACCATCGGGTTGTTTATCGCCGGGACCTTTTAATTTGTCTTTAGCTTTGTCAATATCACCTGTTTTATAATCTACCACATTCACTGACTTACCATCAAATTCCAGCTTGTCTAACTTTCCTTTAATGGGAACTCCTTTAACCATCACGTTACGGATATTGCGTTCAATGGCAACGATCTTATTAAAGCTGTTGATGTATTTATCATAATAATTGCTCAGCACTTCCTGCCCGTATTCCAGCCTGCGTTCAAATTGTTCTTTGGTAAAACTTTCACGGTGGCGGTGCATGTACCATTCAAAGTCGGCAATGAACTGATCTTTGGAATGAAAGGTATCTGCTTTGCCATCCTGCATCTTGCGGAACAACTGTTCCAGTGCATAGTGAACAGAAGAACCAAATTCGGTTGCTTCATTTTTAGGAGATGGGATGCGGATAAGATTCTTAAAATAAAATTCCAATGGACATTTGAGATAGTTGTTCAACGCCGTTACATTCATAACAAACTTTTCAAGAATAGGCTGAATGAATGCTTCTTCAATTTTATCAATCTCTGGTGCCTGTGCTTCACCAAATAAAAGTGCAGCAAATTCACTCATCACTTCAGTTGAAACGATTACGGTTTGTGTTTTGATGTCCTGCTCATCCTGGATTTCTGCAAGGAACATGGAAGGCTCCAGTTCTTTACCATCGTTCTTGAATTTGCTGTAGGAAATACTGAGATGTGTTTCTGCTCTTGTGAGGGCAACATAAAATAACCTGCGCAGCTCTTCAACATTTGTATCTTTTGAATCGGTGGAAGTTGCAAAAAGATTATCAGGTAATTTATACCCGCCTGCAGGCTTGCGTTTCTTTTCCCAGAAACTGGAATTACAGCCGGGGAAAAACACCTGTTCAAACTCCAAACCTTTTGATCCATGAACAGTGAGCAGGTTTACTCCTTTATCACTTCCGCTTACCTGTACTAATGGTAAAGTAATTTCTTCTCTCTCCATTAGTTCAATAATACTAACTAACTCTTTTAATGAAAGAAACGGATTGCGTCTGGTTTCTTCTTTTACAAAATCAAACAATCCCGTTAATACTTTCAGCAGCCAGTGTTTGTTTTCACTTTGCATGATGTATTTTAAAATACCAGCTTCACGGATAATATTTTCAAACAAATGCTGCAGCGTAATATTTGGTACATCAGCAATCAGTTTTTCAAAAACAAGCGTTGCATTTTTTAATCCATGATGAATGCCCTGTGAAAACAGATCTTTTGCAGGAGCATGTGCTTTTTCGTGCAATAACCTGCGCATGGAAGTTTTGTTTTCGCTGAACATGGCAGAAGCCACTTCAATACTCAGCTTGGCAATTTCAAGAGGAGGGATATGGAACCAGTTGAAATGCAGAATTTCAAAAAACATTTCATCGCCGCCATAAGGCTTATCGTGTTCGGCAGCCAGGTATTTCAGTATAAGAATAATTTTCTGTGCCAGCGGTATTTCAAAAATGTTGAGGTTGCGTTTGCTGTAAAAAGGAATCCCGAGATGATTGAAATAATGTGTTAACTCTTCACCATATTTATTCTCTTTATAAATAACAGCAATCTTGCCGGGAGGAGTTCCTTCAGCAATTAATTTCTGCACTTGCAGGGTAATGTCAATCATTTCCTGCCGTTGCGTTTCATATTCTTTGATTACAGGAGTATGTGTAAGATGATTGATTTTTTTATTGGAGGCAAGCAAATCCTTACTGAGTCCGTCAATTTTTTTGATCAACCGTTCTTCATTACGACTGATGACTGATTTTGAAATATCAAGTATTGGTTGTGTAGAACGGTAGTTGTTGGTTAATACAACCGTAAACAGATCATCCTTATAACCTGATGCAAACTGGATCATGTTCTCCACGTTTGCACCCTGGAAACGGAAGATGCTCTGGTCATCATCACCAACCACAAATACATTTGGTTTATCCCAATAGCTGATCAATAACTCAACAATCCGGTTTTGTGTGCCGCTTGAATCCTGGAACTCATCTACCAGCACATATTGAAATTGTTCCTGGTAATTGGCGAGTAGATTTTTATTTTCTTCAAAAGCTTTGATGACCCAGGTAATCATGTCATCAAAATCATAACGGTTTCTTTTACGCATCAGTTGCTGAAAACAATCAAACTCATTTACTGCCGCACGGAGTTTTTCCATGCGTTCCGCTTCTTCTTCGAGCTTTTCCTTTTTCAAATCACCTGCATTGAACTGTTTGTATTTGCGCTTGTACACAAACTCATCCTTTGTCGGGAGTTCTTTTAAATATGCTTCAATTTTTTCAAGGATGAATGCAGGAGTCCATCCTTCTTTTTTCATGGTGCTGAAAAGCCGGTCAAGATTGTTGATCTCGAAATACACGTCGCCACGGTAGCGTTTCAGTGGATGATTTTTTGGAAAGGAATCAATCAGTTCTTTGAAGAGTTCAATCTTTTCCAGGTCAGAAACAGGATCAAGCGCTGTTTTTTCAAACTGTGAAAGATTCTCCTGGATTACATCATTACAAAACGCATGGTAAGTATAGATATTTACTTTGTATGCATCAGGACCAATGAAGCTCAACAATCTTTTGCGCATGGCCACCACACCAGCATCTGTATAGGTTAGACATAAAATATTCTGCGGAAGCGTATCAGTTTCCAATAAAATTTTTCCAATACGGCTGGCAAGGATCTGTGTTTTACCAGTGCCCGGTCCGGCAATGACCATCACGGGCCCTTCAATGGTATCTACTGACAGCTTTTGTTTTTCGTTGAGCCTGTTGTATTCCTCAATAAATTTCTGTTCCAGTTTTTCTTTGTTGAGCGACATAACTCAAAGATAATTCTCTCAAAGGGAGCAGATAATTTTTTAATAACAGTTATCTGAGAAGAATAATTGTAGAAAAAACAAATAATAATCAGGGGGAAAGCGGGGAGATATTAATTTTAATCTTATTTTCCAGTTGTAAAACTTACAACCCGTTTTTAAAATCCATCAACAACAGCCGTACTTAATTTGACCGTCTCCCCAAAGGAGGCGGTTTTTCTTGTAATTACCTGACCGTATACCCTGTTTGTGGTATTTTTTGTATAGGTGTATGCACTTAATTTTACGGAGTCAAAGGTTTTAGCCGTTGTTTTTCCTAACACCCGCTGATCTATCAGCTTTATGAAAATAACTCCTAAGGAGCAGAAAATTTTATAGCTAACCTATAAAAAACACCATTTCTGCTCCTTTTTTTATTTTACCCCGGAAGCCGGGAAATGTATTTTTCCATTTGTTTAATCTGATCGGCCAGCTGAGCAGTACTTGGTTTCAAAGCTTTGGCTTTTTTGAAAAAGTCTTTAGCCGCCCTGAATTCCCGTTTATTCATCATAATACTGCACATCTGCAGGTTGGCAGCTGCCTGGTTTTCTTTATCAGGTAAGCCTTTGCGGAGAGCCTGGCGGATATAACTTTCAGCCTGTTTAAAGTTGTTTTTCTGCATGGCCAGCATACCCATCTGTAATAAACTTGCTCCTTCTGATCCCTGCATCATAGAAGAACCTGCACCCAGATCAATTCCTTTCTTCATCATTTTTTCTGCACCATCGAAATCCTGTTTCATCATGGCAATATTGCCTTTGAGTGTGTAATACACCGAACGGATTGGTTTGAAAAGTAAGGCAGGAAACTTAACTGAATTAAGGATATTTTCTGCACCTTCCATATCACCTGCTTCCATATATTCCTGGATGAGGCGCAGAGGACCGAAAAAGAAATGTCCGAAAATGCTTATAACGGCCACTAAGTAGATAATAAATGAAGGCCAGAAACCTGTATAATAGTTAACAGCAATGGCTGCAATTAAGAAAACAATTCCAAGGATCAGCCTGTAGCGGATGTAGATGTTCAGAAACTTCATGTATACTTATTTTCAGCTCTTTTAAATAGAATTATTCGGGCAGCAAAGGTAGGGATATGGATGAAGTTGCATTTGAAGTTTTGAAATTTACGCCGCACAAACACCTGAAATAACTATTTTTGCCGCCCTGCCGGCAAAAGGATTCCGGAATGGCAGTCTTGGTCCCGTAGTTCAATGGATAGAATAGAAGTTTCCTAAACTTTAGATACAGGTTCGATTCCTGTCGGGACTACACTCGTTTTCAACCAATCTTTCCTCACAGATCCATTTTTTGCGGCTATAATCTTCTTTTCCTTTGCTCATGTTACTCGACCAAAGCTGTTATAGTTTCATATGATTCATCAGATGATACAGCGGTAGAAATGACCTTCTTATCGTCGGGCAAGGTAATTCTTTTAAGATTTTATCTTATTTTGTTGTTTAAACCAACCTTAAATGAAGTATTCCGGACCTGTCAGATTTTTTCTTTCCATATTCATATTGATCTGTTATTCATTTTCATCTATGGCCCAGCAAAAGGGCGAAGAGTTTCAGTTAATTAAGAAGTATGCAAAGCAGTTAGAACTCCCTGCTGATGAAACTAATTATATGATCAGTAATGCATATAAAGATCAGTCAAGCGGGTTGACATATATTTATATACAGCAACAATATAAAGGGATAAAGGTATTTAACCAGATCATCACTACTGCTTTTAAAGAGAGTAAGCTGCTATACAACTCAGGTTC